>NZ_JBFAHN010000022.1:0-104225 GCF_040654175.1 Streptomyces sp. NPDC050738
GCACGATCCAGTACCGCAGCAACCTCATCGACGGATGCCTCGCCGGCACCGGCCTATCCCTCACTCCAACGACTCCACGAGTTCAAGCCCAGTAGGTGCCAACTGAAGCGCTAAATGTAGCTGCGTCCGATGTGCGTCTCGCGGCCCATGCAGACGAGCCCGTACGCAGCGGGGAAACAAGACACTCTGCGGCATCTGGAGAACCCGGGGACGCGCCATCGCCCTCGGCCTCCGTGCGGTGCGCCGTGTCACCTACGGTCGGGTTCATGAGCAGCGACGGTGCAGTGGTGAACGAGGCGGTCCGTGCGGCATGGGACTCCTACCGAGTCCTGGAGAAGCGGACGCCCCATCAGGAGCGTCGGCAGGCGCAGCAGCGAGTGCAGGCCGCGGTGGACTCCGTTGGGCGCGAGGAGGTCTCGCGGGGCACGGTGTTCCTGGTGGGCGTCCTGACCGGGTACCTGATCGCCGAGCAGCCCGGTGGCCGCAAGGATCGTCTTGATCCGCTCGGTGATCTGATTCCTGCTGTGATCCGCCGGCTCCCCGCCTTCGAAGAGGCCGACCCGGAGCAGGTGCCGATGGTCACCGGTGTCCTCATGGCCGCCGCGATGGGCATGGACACCGTGGCCTGGCGCGACCGGTTCGGACAGATCCCGGCGCAAGAGGCCCTGGCACACAGCTTCGTGCTGTGGGTGCTCGCCGACCTTTTCGACTCTCTGATCGAAAAGCCCGGAGCCATCGACCAGATGATGCGGGAGACCCTCGATGCCATGGCCACCGAAGGCCCCTGACCTGCGAGCTTGGAGCGGCACCCATCGGGCGTGAGCCGGCGGCCCGAGCCGCCCGCAAGGGGCGGGGGAGGTGACCCGAGGCCTGCCTACGACCACGCCCTGTGGGGAATCCCTGTGGCCGTTGACATTACGCAGGCAGTTACCTGCATAATAGTGTCGTGAGCTTCGAACCGACGGCTATCGACGCGGTCTTCAAGGCCCTTGCCGATCCCACCCGGCGCCAGCTGCTCGACCGGCTCCGCGCCCACAACGGGCAGACGCTGGGCGAGCTGTGCGAGCGGCTGGAGATGGCGCGGCAGTCGGTGACGCAGCACCTCGACGTTCTCGTACGGGCCGGCCTGGTCACCGTGGTAAGGCGTGGGCGAGAGCGGCTGCACTACCTCAATCCGGCCCCCATCCACGAAATCGACGAGCGCTGGATCTCCGGGTTCGACCGGCCCCGCCTGCAAGCGATCAGCGCCATCAAGCACCAGGCAGAGGAGTACGCCATGGCAGACACCGCACCCGCACCGGTGCCAACCTACGTCTACGTCACCTACATCCGCGCAGGCGCCGAACAGGTGTGGCGCGCGCTCACCGACGCCGACCTCACGGCCCGTTACTGGGGGCACCACAACGTCTCGGACTGGCAGCCGGGATCGGACTGGGAACACCGGCGCGCCGATGGCTCCAGCGCCGTCGACGTCGTCGGCCGCGTCCTCGCCGCCGAGCCGCCGACGCGGCTGGTCATCACCTTCGAGGACACTCCGGACGCCGAAGCGCCCCGGGAACCGTCAGTGGTCACCTTCCTCATCGAGCCGCACCAGGACATCGTGCGCCTCACCGTGACGCACGAAAACCTCCCCAACCAGGAGATGTTCACCGGCATCTCGGCCGGCTGGCCCGCCGTACTGGCGAACCTGAAGTCACTCCTCGAAACCGGCGACGTACTCCCGCAGGCACCCTGGGACATGTCCCCCGCCCACCAGTGAGAAAGGCACCGACGACCATGGACACCACCCCGCTGCGCGACGCCTGTCGCTCCCTGCTGGACGCCGCCACCGAAGTGGCGACCCGCGCGGACAACCCCGCGCCGCCCGACGGCGAATGGAGCGCCGATCAGATCCTGGCGCACGTCTCCGTCGTCACGGCCGCCACCATCGTCACGGCCGCCACTGTCGCCGCCGGGGCAAACGCCACCTACGACAACCGCCACGCACAGGACACCTGGACCCTGACCCGCGTCGCCGAACGCGCCGGCGGCAACGCCGGACTCCGGGAACGTATCCGTGCCCAGGTCGACGCCCTGTGCACCCTTGGGGGTGAACCTGGGCTCGGCGAGGCCGAACTCGACACCCTCGTGCCGGCACTGCTGCTGTCCAACGACGCCCTCATGCTCGATCAGCCCATCACGCTCCGGGACATCCTCACCGGCCTCGCCGAGGCAGAGCTGCCCGGCCACACAAAACAACTACTGGCACTCATGCCGTCACACGTCGGCGCACAGGCCTGCGCGACTTAGGGAATCCAGGCGAAAACGATTTCACCCATTTACCAACCATTACGCACCTTGACTCGAAACCTCAAATTCCCCTCAAGAGTCGACCAACTCCCTTGGAGTGACCGCGAGTTACTCGGGCCGGCTCCCAGGTCGAAAATTGAGCGTTGCCGTTCTCTTGACTGGGTATTCCTGCGGTCAATATGGTCTGCACCTGCCAACATCCATTCGGATTGCTGGCGAGATCTTCGACCTGGGGGAACAATGAGCAGGGTCACGAAAATGGGTGCCGCAATGGCAACGGGAGTGGCACTGACGCTGGGCGGGACCGCTCCCGCCATTGCGAGCGACATGGGGACGCAGTCATGCCCCGTCGACTACGGGGTACTCATTACTTCACACAGCGGATATTTCCTCCCCGCCAGCGGTCAGTCTTTCAAGGACGGGCCCGGCGGGACCATGACGGTGAGCGTCACCAAAGCCAGCACCATCACCTACACGCTGTCGACCTCGCTGGAAGTCAGCGCCTCATACCTGTTCGCAGCAGCCAAGGCGCAGGTAAGCGGCAGCGTCGCATCGTCCACGGCCGTGACAGTGGGCCACACGTACTCACACAACATCGGATCAAAAAAGTACGGGCACATGCAGTACGGCTCCAGCGGTTACAAGGTGGGGTGGGAGTCGAACAAGACCAATCCGAACTGCACCACCACCACTCTCGCCCGCGGCACGGCCTATCTGCCGGTCAACTCCGTGGGATGGAAGTACTGGGAGACATCTTCTTGAGATTCGACCCGCACCGGTCGGTCTCTGAGCGGCCCGTTGGCGCCGCACTCGCCATGGGAGTGATCATGCTCGGCTTGGCAGCCTGTTCCGGACAATCCGGTCCGGAACAGGTGCACGCTGCGTCACCCACCCCAAAGGCCACTCCGTCGTCGCCCGGCAAGAGTCTTGATGACACGGCGAAGCCCGCCGTGGCCCTCGTGAACGAGCACACACCAAGCAGCTATCGGGCTTCTGCGGACGCATCCGGTTACGACTGGTCCAAGGCATCAGGTCAGAAGATTTCCGAATCGCTTCCCGGCGATCATCTGTTCCAGATTGCCTGTTCCGGCAGCGGGGGCATCTCCATGCATATCTATCTCCCAGAGGGAGATAAAAAAGAACACGTAGAGTGCGGGGCGAAGGCGAAGTCAATTTCCTTCAATGATAATTTCGACGTAATCATCGACGGAGATCAGTTGAATGACGGAGCTTACGCTTGGCGTATGCTACGACGTGTCTGAAATGACAAATAAGTAGCGGTGGCCCCTTTCGGCTCGAAGGGGGCCATTTACTTATCGGCTATGCCGGGCCCTGTGCGGATCACGGAGCGCAATCGGCAGCCGTCGCAGCGCCTTCGCAAGAGCACCCGCCAATGAGGCGAACATCCGGCCCCACGGGTGTCCTTCTGTGGTTCGGGGCGTTGGCTGGTCATGAACAAGATCCATGCACTCTGCCGAATCGCCACAGCTGCGGTCTGCGCCGCCCTGCTGCTGAACGCCACCACGCGTTCCGCAGAAGCCGCAGACGGCCAGTTCACCTACACCCGCACGGACACCCAGGCCACGATGCCTCTGGCCGCTACGCCCAGCGATCAGTGTCTGCCCCTGGACGGCGGTGCAACCCACGCGGCCAACGACACCGACGCGACGGCCTTCCTCTACGCCGACGACGCGTGCACTCAGCTGCTGGCCCTGGCAGAAGTCGGCGCCATCTGGGAGGGCGTAGAGGGCCACCCTGCCCATAGCGTGCGCTTTGGTTCCTGATTGCAGGCCGGGGTGGGCCCGCGCACGGTGTCGATGGCACCGAGTCGGAACTCACCCACATCGTCGTTGCGCGGCCGGCAGGCGACCCGCGCCGGTCGTGTCGGCTAGCGCTCCTGGCTGATCTCGTACAAAGTGCGGAGGCTTCGCAGGAACACCTCTCGGTCCGCGGCTGGAAGCCGTCCCAGCAGGAGTTGCTCGCCGTCCTGGATGGCGGCCTGGGCGGCGTCCCGCAACCGGCGGCCCTCGGAGGTGAGCGAAAGCAGCCGCGCTCGACGGTCGTTGGGGTCGGGGCGGCGGGTCAGCAGTCCGCGGGACTCCAGGCCGTCCAGTACCGGGATGATGCGGGTCTTGTCGGCCTGGATGGCTTCGGCCAGTGCGGCCTGGGTCCGAAGGGGTGTCTCGTCGAGATATGACAGCACCGCATAGGCCCACATGGTCAGGCCGTGAGCGTCGAGGATCGGCTGCTCCGCAGCCATCAGGGTGCGCCCCAACGGGACGACCATAGCGGCGACATCGGGGCGCGGTGCGTTCCTGCGGGGTGCGGCCATATCAAGGAACGTACCCGTTGACAAACGATACGCACAAGCAGATCGTAAGCGCATGCGTACTAAAGTGTTGAGGTCCTCATGGACGCCTGGGCCGGACCATGACCGAGATGGCCCCGTCCTGGTCAGCGTCACCGAGTTCCGACTCGACCGGCGGATCGACCTGCTCGGCGTACACCGTGCCGCCCGACGGCTCGCGACCGGCTGGCCTGAACTCGACGGGGCATACGGAATGTGGCTCTGGGCGCGGCCCACCGTCGGCCGGTGCGGCGCCGTGGCCGTGTGGCGGGACGTAGCCGCCCTGCACCGATTCATCGCCTGGCCACCGCACGTCGAGATCATGCATGCCTATCGCGGCAGAGGCGTCCTGACCTCCAGCACCTGGCACGCGGACGCCTTCGACCCGGTGGAGACATGGGCCCGCGCCTGCAGAGGCCTGCTCACCTGAACTCTGCCTTCGACGCGCACGCTCTGGAGATGACCCGTTCGGCGAGGCAGCCCTCCCTGTGCGAAGTGGAACCGCGGGACGGCGCCGTCCCGTGCGGTGGTTGATCACTGCTCGTTCAGCGAAACGAGGAGTTCGCGGCCATGCGGCCACGCACCCAGGCCGCTGGCGGAGTTGATGTGCCCGAACGCGCCCGACAGGTGCCATCGCGCCTCCCATCGCGCCGCGAAGTCGACGGCTGCCTCGGGGGTGCAGTACGGATCGTTCGTACTGCCCACCACCAGGGCCGGACAAGGCAACGGTTGTGCGGACACCTCGATGAACGTCGCGGCCGCCTGGCTCGGGAAAGCCGGCCCCCGCGGATCGGGGGGCGCGACCAGGAATGCACCGGCGACCGGCCTCGACGGGTTCTTGCTCAGCCAAGAGGACGCCGCCCAGCAGCCCAGGCTGTGGGCTACCAGCACAACGCGACTGTCTTGGCGGCAGGCATCGTCGTACGCCTTGTGGACGGCGTTGACCCAGTCATCCAGATCGGGGGTGGACCACGAGGCCGGAGAGATCCTTACCGCTGAGGTGCCCCACTCTCGCTCCCACAAGGTCTGCCAGTGCTGCCCGTCGGAGCCGTCGATACCGGGGATGATGACGTACGCGACCACTGCTTGCCACCGTTTCACTCGTCCGCCCCCAGCGATCCTGGGGAAGCCTGCGGAGATTCTGTTGGAAGCAACAGATCAGCGACAGCGGCGCAAATGATCTCAAAGAAGATGGTGCGGACAACGATGGAATCACTCGACCAGATCGACCGGGACATCCTCAGCTTGCTCCAGGCCGAGGGCAGGTTGACCGGCGCCGAGGTAGGCCGTCGCGTCGGACTCTCGCAGCCCGCGGCCAGCGCGCGCATCCAACGACTGGAGAAGAGCGGCGTCATCACCGGCTACCGGGCCGTTGTCGACCCGGCGGTACTCGGCCTGAACATTCACGCAGTCATCCGCCTGCGCACCACGCATGCCCAGCTCTCGCGCGCCCTGGACTTCGCTTCCCGGACCCCCGAGATCATCTCCACTCTGAGGGTCACCGGGGAAGACTGCCTCATCTTCAACGTCCACTGCCCGCAGGCAGGGCGACTCGAAGAAGTTGTCGACGCACTGGCCCGTTACGGCCCTGTCACCACGTCACTCGTGCTCCGCGCCTACCCGCCGAAGCCACTGACCGACGCCACGTCAACAACGTCCTGACGCACAACTCCCAAGGCTTCTCCCCGTGTTGCCCACGCGGCCGCTCACTACGGATCGCACCACCAATCACATCGACCCCAGGGTGTAGACCCGTGGGCCGATGCTGCACGAGAGGGGCACATGACAGCGTTTGCCTGTGCCCACGGACCGGCCGTCGCGGCACGAATGACGATCCGTGACCACGGGAGGGCCCCATGACCACCGCTCCGTTCATCAGTCGGCAGGGCACGACGCGCCGCCGCATGCTGGGGGCCGCGCTGGCGGCCGGAGCCGCAGTGCCGCTTGCCGCCATCGCTGGTCCCGCCTGGGCGGAGCCCGGCACGCCTGAGCCCGTACCGAAGCGGCTCACGCTGCCCGTGCCCACCGGGCCTCACCCGGTGGGCCAGGTCCAACTGCGCCTCGTCGACCGGTCGCGACGGGACGACATCGCGGGTCCCGGACACTTCCGCGAGCTGATGGCCACCGTCTGGTATCCGGCCCGGAACACCGAGCGGTACCCGGTGGCGCCCTGGATGCCGGCCGGCGCCCTGCAAGCGTTCCTCGACGACACGGGGTTCGGCTCCCTGACCCCCGTGGCGCCTCTCACGGCCGGCCATGTGGGCGCTCCGGTGCGGCGATCGGGTCGACAGCTGCCAGTCGTCGTGTTCTCGCACGGGGCGCACAGCCACCAGGGCGACCACACCATCGTGGTCCAGGAGCTTGCCAGTCACGGATACGCGGTGGTGACGGCGGCTCACCAGTACGACACCTACACCGAGTTCCCCGACGGCAGGGTCACCGTTCCGCTCTCCGGTCAGAATGCGCCGACGCTGCCCGGGGATTTTGCCGCTGATCTACGGTTCGTCCTCGATTGCGTCGAGCAGCTCGCCGCAGGGTGCAACCCGGACGCCGACCAGCGCAGGCTGCCGGCCGGGCTGCTCGGCTCCCTCGACCCGCGGCGCATGGGCGCGTTCGGCTGGTCGAAAGGTGGGACGGCCACCGCCTCCGCCACGCTCGCGGACGAGCGCATCCGCGCCGGGCTGAGCCTCGACGGCCCGATGCAGATGAACCCGCCGCTGGCCGGCGACCTGCACCGGCCGTTCATGATGATGTCCGCCGAGTTCACGCGGACCACGGATCCCGAGGCCGCCGCGTTCTGGTCGCTCCTGCGGGGTCCGCGTCTCAACATCCAGGCCCAGGGCGCCGCCCACGTCTCGTACGGCGACAACGAAGCACTGTTCCCACAGGTGGCGAAGCTGCTCGGCTGGAGCAGGCAGCAGCTCCAGGACGTGATCGGCACCCTCGATCCCGATCAAGCGGTGAAGATCCAGCAGGCGTACCCGCTCGCGTTCTTCGACGAGCACCTGCGCCACCGGCGGGGGCACCTGCTCGACGGGCCTTCCCCGGCCTTCCCCGCAGTGACCTTCCTCCCCTGACCTCTACGCGACGTCTGGTCGTGTCATCAGCGGCGACCGCACATGCACCTCGAGGCTGGGTCCGGTCAGGGGCACCGTGCTCCATGTCGCTGTCGCGGTCGCCGCGTTGGCGTCGATGACCAGCCGGACTCGGTGCGGGGTGGTGATGACGTAAAGATCGGCAACGAACTTGCTGCCCTGCCAGCCTCCGGCTGCGACGACCGGTCGCCCGAGCGGGGAGCTTTCCCGCCATTCGCTGTGGCCGACCTCGACGTCGAGGAGCGACTCGAATCGGACGAGCCATCCGCCGTCGGTGGGATCGACAGTCACCGTCGTTCCGTCGGGCAGCGCCGAGGCCTCGGCGCACGCGTCCACTCTCGCGGTGACCGAACGCTGCGGGTCGGCGGTGCCCGGCACCGGCGGCAATGACAACTGCTGCAACCGATCGGCGAGGATCTCGTCGTCTCGGGCGCTTCCCGCTTGGCCCACGCCGGGCAGCAGGCACTCCCACAGGGCGTCGAGCAGGTCCTGGGCCTCGGTTTGGGCGGTCGCGGCGACCACGAGATGGTGCGACGGGACCACCACGCACTGCTGCCCGCCGGAGCCATGACCGTGGTATCCGTGACGCGCCATCCAGAACTGGTAGCCGTAGCCGTGGGAGAAGTCGGCGTTCTCCGGTCCGCCGTCCTTGGCCGGTTCCCAGTCGATGTGCCGTCGTGTCGCGAGCTCGACCCATTGGCTCGGGACGAGCTGTTGGTCGCCCCAGCGGCCTCCACGCAGCAGCAGTTCGCCGAAGGCGGCTACGGCCTCGGTCGTGAGGTGCAGCCCATGGAATCCGAAGGCGGCACCGCTCTTCACACGGTCCCATTCGGCGTGGTCGACGCCCATCGGCTTGAAGAGGCGCTCGTTGAGGAACTCCGGGAGGCCGCGTTCCGTGACGCGTTCCAGCATCCGGGCCAAGATGAAGGTGGTTGAGTTGTCGTAGGTGTGGCGCGTTCCCTCGGCATCGGAGAACGGCAAGCTCAGGAAGCCCTTCACCAGGTCGTCGGGTTCCAGTTGCCAGGCTTCGGCAAGGCTGTCCGTAGGGTGCCCTGCTGTCATGGACAGCAGGTGATGAACGGTGATCCGGCTGCCTTGCTCCGAGACGTCGGCTGGGACGTGGTCGGGCAGCACGTCCACCACCCGATCGTCCAGGGAGAGCAGACCGTCGGCGATCGCGAGCCCCACGGCGACCGAGGTGAACGACTTGGTCAGCGAGTAGAGAAGGTGCGGGCGTTCGGCCGCGTACGGCGCCCACCAGCCTTCGGCGACGACGTGACCGTGGTGCACGACCATGAGGGAGTGACATTCCACGGATCGTTCTTCGAGCCGATCCAACAGCGCGGCGATGGAGCGGGACGATATCCCCGAGGCGGCCGGTGTCGAGCGCGGCAGAAGGGTACGCTGAGAAGCCATCCGGGCACCGTACACAAACTCCCTTTCAGGCTCTATCGATTAAGGCCGCGCCCTCTGTGGTGCGGCGAGGTAGGCACTCAACATGGGGTGCGGTACGTGGAGTTGGACTATTCCGGACGGGCTCTTCTGGACGGCTGAGCCTGCTCGTAGAGCGCTACCCACACCCCGTGCACGGGCTGGTCCTCCGCACTCTCCTCGGCCTCGTCGATCAATTCGGTCAGCTTCTCGCCGAGTTCACTTGCCTTCGCCGGGCTGAGACGCAGGTGACGCAGTGTCAGATAGGTCTGGGCGGGTGAGCGGTCCAGTTCCTGGGCGACTGCGGCGAGCATCGCGGCCGTGCCTGCCGGTTGAGGTTCTGCGACGACCATGCGGCGGGCCGTGCGCTGGTAGTACTGCTCGGTGCCGCCGCGAACCTGGCGGGTCTCGGCGATGTGGATAAGCCCGGCTTCGCGGAGCACTTTGAGGTGGTGGGCCACGCTGCCCTTCTTCGCGTCGAGTTGCGCGGCAAGCTGGCTGAGAGTGGCAGGCCGGTGGCCCAGGGCGAAGAGCAACCGCTGGCGCAAGGGGTGAGCGAGCGCCGCGAACTGCTCGGGCGCACCGATCTCCAACACCTCGTCGGGCGGCGGCTGGTAGGAAGACTGATCGCTCATACCGAAAGTGTCCAATTTGATTGACGCTTTCGCAAGGGTGGTGCTCTACTCCCTGCCATGACGACTCCTACGAAGCTTCCGGCGGCCCCTGTCATCGACGAGACAGTCCGGCTGATGACCGAGCACTACGTTTTCCCCGACATAGCCGAGCAGCTGCGCGGCCTGCTGGACCGGCGCCTCGCCGAGGGCGCCTATGACGTCGACGATGCCGAGGAACTCGCCCGTCTGGTCACCGCGGACCTGCAATCCCTCAACGGCGACCGCCACTTGAGACTCAAGCACCACGCCGACCCGGTGTCCCCCGAGCAGGGGGCGGCCACCCTGGAATCCATCCGCCGCGACTTCGACACCTCGCTGGGTGGCGCACCCCGGCTGGAGCTGCTCGAGGGCGGGGTCGCCGTACTGGAGCTGGCACCGATGCTGTTTCCGCTGGACTGGGCCGCCGAACCGCTCGGCGCCGCACTCACCCTTGCCTCCCGCGCCCAGGCACTGATCGTGGACCTTCGCACCAACCGGGGCGGCGACCCGGACACCGTCGCCTTCGTCTGCAGCTACCTGCTCGATGAGCGCACCCACCTCAACACCATGCACTGGCGCGACGGCGAGCGCAGCGAGCAGTCCTGGAGCCTGCCGCACGTGCCTGGCGCACGCTTCGGTGGCAGCAAGCCGCTGTACATGCTCACCAGTGACTTCACCTTCTCCGCCGCGGAGGAACTCGCGTACGACCTCCAGCAGCTCGGCCGCGCCACAGTCGTCGGCGAACCCACGCGCGGCGGCGCGCACCCGTGCAGGGGCTGGACCGTGCACCCCCACCTGGAAGCCACGATCCCCACCGGCCGCGCCGTCAACCCCGTCTCCGGCACGAACTGGGAGGGCACCGGTGTACAGCCGGACGTCCTGTGCGCCGCAGCGGATTCCCTCGACCGCGCGCATGCGCTGGCCCTTGCCCGCCTGACGGACTGACCCCGGCGTGCGGTTCTCGCTCACCCCGCTGACATGTGTGCCGCACCGAACAGGCACTTGGACATCCCGAGACGCTCATACGTGGCAATCGCCGGCGCGTTGCCGGCGAGGACCATGAGCGCGGCGCGCCCGTGGCGTTTGACGAGGTCGTCGAGTACGAAGCCGCTGACCGCCCGCGCGAGGCCGCGGCCGCGGGCGGCGGGATGGGTGATCACCCCGCCCATGAACCCGCAGCCGTCCGCGGACCACGCGTCCGCCGCCACCGCCAGGAGCTCCGGCCCGGCGCCTGCACGCACTGCGCCGGTGGCACCGGCCCAGCGGTGCACCCCCGTACGTCCCGGCTGCGCATAGGAGTCGGGGAAGAAGCGGTCGAACAGCGACGCCGCGTCTTTCTCTTCCTCGGTGCCGAGCCATCGCACGCCCCGATCGGCGGCCTCGGAGAGTGATGTGGTCTCCATCCAGTAGAAGTGGTGGACCGGCGCCAGGCCGGGGAGCCGTCGCACCAACGTATCGATCAGGGCCGCCTCCCCCAAGAGCCGGTAGGACGGCCCGACTTCAGCGAGCGCCCATCGCACCAACACGGCCGCGTCGGCGCTGTCGCCCCGGACCGCAAGGCGGTCCTGTTGCGGGCTCGGGCTCGCCACCGCCAGGGCTGCGCCGTGGCGCCACGCGCGCACCCCCGGCCCCAGTTGCCCATCGCGTTGTCCCTGGGCGGCCCAGATCAGTTGCCCGTCACCGGACGCGGCCTGTTCGATATCGCTGGATCGTTCAAGTTCATCCACGCACCATGCCTACCAGGCACCCGGACTCGCCCGGGCTCCCGGGAGGGGCGGTCAGTAGAAGCTGCGGACGAAGATGTCCGACTTGCCGTTGGTGTCGCCGGGCACGATGTCGTCGGCCGCGGAACTGAAGACCACGTCACGCCCATTGGCGCTGACCGCGTCGGTCCCTGCCGAGGCTGGCTGGTTCGAGACGATTTCGTCGGTGCCCGCCGCCAGGTCACGCAGCATGAGCGACGGTCCGCTCGTGTCGTTCGGGGCGTACAGCAGATAGCGTCCGGTGGGATCGATGGCCACGCCTCGTACGTTCGCCACCAGTTGGTCGGCGCCCGAACTCTCGTCCTGGACGTAGGTGTCGGAGCCCGAGAGATAGACGATCTTGCTGCCGTCCTTGCTGATCTGGACGAGTGTCGCCGCCTTGGACGGGCCTTCGATCGGCCCGGCAGAGGTGTCGTCGGTCCGGTCCCACACGAAGACGTCCTGCGCCTGGCCGTCCTGGTAGGCGACAAAGCGTCCGTCGCCGCTGATGGACGGCCGGGCCGATGCGGTGTGGCCGAACTCGGCGACGGTCTGCGTGGTGTTGGCCTGCCAGTCCTGGATCTCGATGCGCTGGTGGTAGGGCGGTTGATTGAAGGCGGCGACCTGGACGATGTAGCGGGCGTCCGCGCTCAGCGACGGATGGCTGCAGGCGAGGGACGAGCAGTTGATACCGATAGTGCTTTGCGAACTCACCTGGGCCAGGAAGGTCTTCGTGTACCTCTGCACTTCCCCCCACAGGGCAACGTATTGCCCGTCACCGCTGATCACCGGCCGATCGATCGGGGGTGTGAAGGTACTCATCAGCATGGTCTGGCTCGTCCGCTGATCGCGGACGAACACCCTTCTCCACGCCACAGGGTTGGCGGGTGTGAGGTTCTTCGCCAACGACGAGAAGGCGATACGCCGGCCGTCGGTCGTGATCGTGGCGCCGGTGGAGTCACCGTCTCCCTGGGTGCCGTCGGTCGCGACGCTGATCCGTTCGACTCCAGCTCCGCTGTCGCTCGCGCCACCCGGCTCGGCCGAAGCGGCTCCGGGCAGCAGCACCGTCGTGACCGCGCAGACCACGACCGTGGCGCCTAAGGCGGCGCGAACACGTCTGGTGGCACTCCGACGCGTGTTTCCCCTCATTTTTCCCCCTAGGACAGACCTGGCCCTCTCTCCCGATTTCCCCACCGGAGGGCCACAAGCATGCAACCGCGTTGGCACAGCGGGGTCAATGCCGGGATCCGGGCCGCAGAGTAGGTGGATGTCCGATTCACCTGATGTCCCGGCCGGAGCCGGGCCTGCGACCGAGGACTTCTACTGCGATGAGGCGTTGAGCGGTCGGACCGCCGTCGACGTCGTCGTGGAAACCGACACGGTCCTGGCGTTTCACCACACACACCCGTTCTGGCCGGTCCATATCGTGGTGGTGCCCAAGCAGCACGTGCCGTCACTGATCGATCTGGGCGGTGGCGACATGTCGGCGGTGCACGACGTCCTCTCCGTCGTCCGACACGTTGCCCGCCAGGTTGCCGCGGACCATGGTGCGTGCCGGGTGCTGACGAATCTGGGTGACTACCAGGACTCCAAACATCTGCATTTCCATGTCAACTACGGTGAACCGCTGCGCGATTGACGTCGAGCCGGGCGGCTCACTCCTCTTCCAAGCGGCGTACCCGGTCCGCGTCTTCGGTGCGTGGGCAGGTGAGGCATGCCTGTGGCACCGGCCGGTCCGACTCGGCCGCGGTGCGGATGGCGTAATAGAGGCAGCATCCGGCCCGGGTGCGGGTCAGGTGTGTGCGGCCTGCGCTGCCCCGCAGTCGGCGGAAGTCGGCGCCGGCCGGGAAGGGTGCGATCGCGGTGGGCAGCAGGTCGGTCGCGGCGCGCACGGACTGCTCTTCCTGGCCGAGCGTGCGGCCCACGTACCAGATGCCGGAGATCAGGTCGTCGCCGGCCATCCCCCACTGAGCGCGTGGCCCGCGGCGCATCCGGGGTCCGGCCGCGGCCAGCAGCGGGCGCATGTGGTCGGCGACCGCTGAACGCAGTTCGGCCCGCAGCGCCTCCTCGTGGGCGACGACCTTGACACCGCGCAGTGCGGCGGCCGGGTCGTCGGGCAGGCAGGCAAAGCCGCCTGGCGCGAACGCGAGGTCAGCGGTGGCGAGATGGATGTGGATGTCGCGGGGGCGGATGCGTGGGACGCGGCGGGCCAGGTACCAGGGGCCGCTCATCAGAAGGCTCACGGACCACAGGTAGTGGTGCATCAGCCGGGAGGCGGCGACCTCCCTGCGCGGCGCAGCTCCGAACTCCTGCTGGATTCTGGCTGCTTCGCCCTCCACGAGAGCGTCGAGCAGTTCGGGGTCGGCGGCCAGCTCGGCCCCGTTGACCCAGGCGCCGGGTCCGTCGGCGTGAGTCGGCCCCGGCACGGACAGGTCGCGTTCGGTGCACGGCGGGGACGGTTCCACGATCTCGACCCGCAGCGATGCGCAGGTGCGCAGCAGGAGTTGGCAGGTCTCCGCCAGCGGTCCGGAGCCGTTTTCGGCCAGCATAGGAGCCGACATGGCCGGACTTGTTCTCACCGACACCCCTCCACCAACGTCATCATTAGGTGAGGCTCACCTTAGCCACACGCTCGCGGGTTTTCAGTCAAGCCCCTCGGGCCGGATTCACAGCAAGTTGACAGACTTAGGTATGCCTAACCTAAGATCTTGGCCGTGTCCAAGACCGCACCGGGCGTCGTCGCCGGTTTCTCCTCCGTATCCGCCCGCCGCGTCCGCGTCCCTCTACTCCTTCTCGGCGTGGCCGTGTTGGCGCTGTGCGCCGCGCTGAGCCTCGCCCTGGGGGCCAGGTCGATTCCGCCGTCCACCGTCGTCGACGCACTGTTCGGCGACGCGCACGGAAGGGACGCCATCGTGGTCAGGGGGCTCAGGCTGCCGCGTACGGTGATCGGACTCGCCGTGGGTGCGGCACTCGGCGTGGCCGGGGCGGTGGCACAGGGCATCACCCGCAATCCGCTCGCCTCACCGACCACCCTGGGCATCAACGCGGGCGCGGGCTTCGCCGTTGTCGTCGCCATCTACGCCTTCGGACTCACCCGGCCCATCGAGTACGTGTGGTTCGCCTTCGCCGGAGCGGCCGCCGCGACGCTCTTCGCCCTGGCGCTGGCCCGCCGCGCAGGTGACATCGACCCCGTACGCCTCGCCCTGGGCGGCACGGTGCTGCAACTCGTGCTGCTGTCCTGGACCTCCGCCGTCATGCTCGCCAGTCAGCGCACCCTGGACGAGGCCCGCTTCTGGCTCGCCGGCTCCCTCTCCGAGCGCTCCCTGCACGTGCTCTACCCGGTGCTGCCGACCTTGGGCGTCGGCCTGCTGCTCGCCTTCGCCGTCACCCCGGCGCTCAACACCCTGGCGCTGGGCGACGATTCGGCCCAGGCCCTCGGTGTCCCCGTCGCCCGCATCCGGCTCGCCGGAGCCGTCGCGGTCGCCCTCCTCGCGGGATCCGCCGTCGCCGTCGCCGGGCCCATCGCCTTCATCGGACTGGCCGCACCTCACCTGGTCCGCCCGATCCTCGGCGGCGACCACCGCTTCCTGGTGCCCGGGTGCCTGCTGGCCGGCCCGATCCTGCTGCTCTCCGCGGACGTGCTCGGCCGGGTCGTCATCCGACCCTCCGAACTGGAAGTCGGCATCGTCAGCGCCTTCCTCGGTGCGCCCCTGCTCGCACTGCTCGCCCGGAAAGTGGCCCGATGACCGGCCTCGCCAACCCCGTTGCCGCCGCGCTCCCCCAGGCCTTGACCGCGCCCGCCCGTAGGCGACGGCGCATCCTGCTGCTCGGCGTGATCGCGACCGTGGCGCTGCTCGCCCTGTCGCTGATCTCGCTCACGCAGGGGCAGATGGACATGGCGCCGTCCGCAGCCCTGCGCGGCCTGTTCGGATTCGGCGACCAGGGCGATGTGTTCGTGGTCCAGGAGTTCCGGGCGCCCCGCCTTGCGGCCGCGCTGATCGCGGGGGCCGGACTCGGCGTCGCCGGCTCCGTCCTGCAGCGCCTGTTCCGTAATCCGCTCGCCTCACCGGATGTCATGGGGATCACCGGCGGCGCCTCCTTCGGGTCGGTCGTCCTGCTCGCCGCCGGCGCCTCGGCCTCGCTCATCCCGCTGGGCGCACTCGGCGGCGGGCTGCTCGCCGCGCTGTTGCTCGGCGTGTTCGCCTGGCGCTCCGGACTGACCGTCACCCGCCTGGTCCTTGTCGGCCTCGCCGTGCAGGCGGGCCTGGCGGCCGCGGTCAATCTCATGGTCGTACGCTTCCCCGCCGAGCTCGCCGGCGCCGCCCTGCAGTGGACCACCGGCTCGCTGTACGGACGGACCTGGACCGAGGTGGGCGGTGCGGCCGCCGCGATGGCCGCGGCGCTGGTCCTCGTGTTCGTACTGCACCGACGCCTCGCGGTGATGGATCTCGGCGACGAGTCGGCGGGCGGCCTCGGCATCAACGTCTCCGCCGCCCGGCTCCAACTGCTGCTCACCGCGATCACATTGGCGTCCCTCGCCGCGGCGCTGACCGGCCCGGTCGCCTTCGTGGCCCTGGCCGTGCCGCACCTGGTGCGCTTCGCCGCCGGACCGCCCACCGCCGCCACCACCGCGCTGTGCGGCCTGGTGGGCGCCGCCCTGCTGCTCTCCTCCGACCTGGTGGTCCAGCACCTGCTGCCGGTCGAGGGGCTCCCCGTCGGAGTGGTCACCGCCACGCTGGGTGCCCCATGGCTCCTGGTGCTGATGATCCGTCAGAGCATGCCCGTCAACAGGAGCGCCGTATGACCTCCCAGCAGCTCACCCCGCAGCAGGACGCCCTGCCGGGAGCATCCGCACAGCCCGACGAGCTGTCCACCCACGGTCTCGACCTCCGCTACGGCGACCGCATCGTGGTCGGCGGCCTGGACCTGGTGCTCCCCGGCGGCGCGGTCACCGCCATCGTCGGCCCCAACGCCTGCGGCAAGTCCACCCTGTTGCGCGGCCTGACCCGCCTGCTCGCCCCGTCCGCCGGCACCGTGGCCCTGGACGGCACCGACATCCACCGGATGTCCGCCCGTTCACTGGCCCGCCGCATGGGCCTGCTCCCCCAGCAGCCGGTCACCCCCGAGGCCATCACGGTGGAGGCGCTGGTCCGGCTCGGCCGCTACCCCCACCAGCGTCTGCTCAGCCCCTGGTCGGCCGGCGACCAGGCCGCCGTCGACGCGGCTCTGGAGCGCACCGGCACCGCAGCTCTGCGCGAGCAGCCGGTGGACCAGCTGTCCGGCGGTCAGCGCCAGCGCGCCTGGATCGCGCTCGCCCTCGCCCAGGACACCGACCTGCTGCTCCTCGACGAGCCCACCACCTTCCTGGATCTACGTCACCAGCTCGATGTCCTGGACCTGGTCGCCGAGTTGCACTCCGAGGCGGGCCGCACCGTGGTGATGGTGCTGCACGACCTCGGGCAGGCCGCCCGCTACGCCGATCACCTCGTCGTCCTCAAGGACGGCGGGCTGGCCGCTGCCGGCGCCCCGGCCGACGTACTGGACGCGGAGCTCGTCAAATCCGTGTTCGACGTCGACTGCCGGGTGATCCCCGACCCCGAGACCGGCACCCCTCTGGTCATCCCCAGGAGCAGGACGGCCCGCCGGAACCCCTCTGCCTGAGCGCCCACCATCACGCCACAACTCCCCTGCCTAGCAACTCCGTTCGCCGACAGGAAAGAACCCTCATGTCCAGCAGAACCACGCCGCGCGGCCTGCGCCGCCTCGGCACCGCCCTCGCCGCTCTCGCCATCGGCGCCACCGCGCTGACCGCCTGCGGAAGCGACAAGGCCGACGACGCGTCGGGCAAGGAGAACGCCGCCGCGACCGCCGGGGCCTTCCCGAGGACCGTCAAGCACGCCATGGGCGCAACCGAGATCCCCTCCCAGCCCAAGCGGGTCGTCGTCCTCGACACCGGCGAGCTGGACTCGGTGACGATGCTCGGCATCAAGCCGGTCGGCGCGGTCTCCCCGCACTTCAAGACCGCGGGCGGCTTCCCCGGCTACCTGGCGGACAAGGTCGAGGGCGCCAAGGACGTCGGCCCGCTGCTGGAGCCGAACCTGGAGCTGATCGCCTCCCTCAAGCCGGATCTGATCCTGTCCTCCAAGGTCCGCCACGAGAAGGTCTACGACAAGCTCAAGGGCATCGCCCCGACCGTCTTCACCGAGACCACCGGCGGTCCGTGGAAGGCGAACCTGAAGGTGCACGCCGAGGCCCTGGGCCTGGAGAAGCAGGCCGCCGAGGCGCTGACGAAGTACGAGACCGACGCCAAGGCGCTGGGTGCGGCCATCAAGGCGAAGTACCACGGCACGATGCCGTCAGCGTCCGTGGTCCGCTTCGTAGCCGGCCCGACCCGTCTCTACCAGAAGTCCGCCTACAGCGGCGTCGTCCTCGACGACATCGGCCTGGCCCGCCCCGAGTCGCAGTCCTCGACGGACCCCGAGGTCACGATGCTGGACGTCAGCCCGGAGCAGATCGACAAGGCCGAGGCCGACCTGGTCTTCGTCACGCTGGCCGACGAGCCCTCCAAGACCAAGCAGAAGGACGTCACCTCCAACCCGGTCTGGAAGTCCCTCAAGGCCGTCAAGAACGGCAAGGTCTTCAGCGTCCCGGACGAGACCTGGATGTCGGGCATCGGCGTCCAGGCCGCCGAGCACATGCTCGCGGACGTCGCGAAGGCCACCGGCGTAGAGCTGCCCAAGCAGTAGATCCGATACGCGGGCGGGGAGGACTTTCCCCGCCCGCGGTCCCGCCCCGCCCGCCCTCTCCGCTCCACCACCCGCACCCGCTCCCCGATCCGGAAGGGGTTCAGCCCATGCGGCTGTACCTGCTCGCCCTCAATCCCACCGACTCGGTCAGCGAAGGGTTCCTGCCCGCCGCCGCGCGGCTCGGCCTCACGGTCACCGTGCTCACCGACCAACCCGACCTGCACCGGCGCGCGTACCAGGACCTGGGCCATCTCGGCGGTGCCGCGAGCGTCGAAATCCTGGAGTGCGACGTCCGCGACTTCCGTACGGTCATCACCCGGATCGCGACCCACCACCGCGCCGACGCCGTCTTCACCAACAGCGACCATCTGCAGACCCAGGCCGCCCTGGCCGCCGACTACTTCGGCCTGCCCGGCAAGGACTGGCGCGCCGCGCTCCGTACCAAGGACAAGGCGCACATGCGCCGCCACCTCGCCGCCGAGGGCGCCGACACGGTCTGGTCGGCCGAACTGCCCGCAGGCCAGGACCCGGCCTCGCTCGCCGCACTCCCCGTGCCCTACCCGTGCGTGGTCAAGCCGCGCGAGGGCGTGGCCAGCGAGGACGTCGTCCTGGCGGGCGACATCGAAGACCTGCTGCTGCGGTGCAAGGAGATCCAGGCGCGCCGCCCCTGGGCCGCCCTCGTGATCGAGGAGTACCTGCCCGGCGAGCTCTACACCCTGGAGACGCTCGGCGACCGCCACCGGCGCCATGTGCTGGGCGGTTTCCATACGACGGTTTCGCCTCCCCCGGTCTTCATCGAGGAGAGCCTGGTCCTCGTCCCCGCGCACCCCGAGCCGGTCGTCGAACAGGTCCTGGCCCAACTCGACGCCCTGGGCGTCGGTTTCGGCGCCTGCCACACCGAGTTCGTGGTGCACGAAGGCCGCGCCCGCCTCATCGAGGTCAACTACCGGGCCATCGGCGACCAGTGCGACCTGCTGCTCGCGCAGCTCCTGGACATCCCGCTGTTCGAGCACATCCTCCGTACGCACCTGGGCGAGCCGCTGCCCGTGCGGCTCGGCGCGCGCACGGACGGCCGGGCCCGCCTGGACTACCCGTGCGCCGAGCGCGCGGGCACTTTGACCTCGGCGCCCGAGGCCTGCGATCTGACCGTGGACGGCGTGCAGTTGACCTATCGGCCGCTGCGCGCGGTCGGTGAGCGACACGAGGTGTACCGCACCAACCGCGATTACCTGGGGGTGCTGCGGGCCACCGGCACCGACCAGCCGACGGTGGACCGGGTCGTGGCGGGCTTCCTCGCCGCACAGCGCTGGGAGATCACCTCATGACGGTCCCGGCCGCCGTACGCGAGGTGGCCGCTCCGCGCACACCGCCGGACGGCGCCGGCGCCGAGCACGACACAACGGAGTCCGAGCTCGTCCTGCGCGTGCTCAGCGCGCTGCTGCGCGAGGACGTCGTAGGGCTGCGCACCCACAGCACCCTGGAGCGACGCACGGACGGCGACTGGCTGCGGCTGCCCGCCGGCGAGGGCACCTCACTGCTGCTGCCGGTCGGCGACGACGGCTTCCAATGCGCGTACGCCGCCCGCCTGCCGCTGCTGCGCCACGAGCCCGACGGCACCCGGCTCACCGACCTGGACACCATCCTGGCCTCCTTGCGCATGCTCGCCGAGCCCGTCGACCGCGGCGGCTTCGACGCCTTCGCCGAGGAGTGCCGCCAGACCCTGGCCACCATGCGCCTGCACCACCGGGTGCACCCCCAGGTCACCGCCGGGCTCACCGCCAGCCACGGCGCGGACCCGGCGGCCTGGACGGGCCTTGCCAGTTCATTGGCGTACGACACCCTCGCGGCCCATCTCGACCACCCGGTGTACCCGACCGCCCGCGGCCGCTCCGGTCTGAGCGACACCCAACTGCGCTCCTACGCACCCGAATTCCACCCCCGCTTCCGGCTGCGCTGGCTGGCCCTGCCCAAGAGTGCCCTCACCCTCCAAGGCCTGACCGATGAGTTGCCCGGCTTCTGGCCTTCCCCTGCCGACCTCGGTCTGCCCGCACTGGCCACGACGCACCTGGCCCTCCCCGCGCATCCGCTGACCGTCGGCGAACCACTGCGCGAGGCCCTGCGCACGCTGGGGCTCGAAGACGCGGCTGTGCTCGCCGAGCAGCCGTACCTGGACGTCGTCCCCACGCTGTCGATGCGCACCGTCGCACTCGCCGAGCATCCTGGCGTCCACCTCAAACTGCCGCTCGCCACAGCCACCTTGGGGCTGCGCAACCGCCGCACCATCAAGCCCGGCTCCCTGATCGACGGCGCCGCGGGCCAGCACCTGATCGAAACGCTCATCGCCGGCGAACCGCGCTTCCAGGGCGCGATCCTGCACGCCGACGAGACCCGCTACGCCCACGCCGCGCACGAACTGCTCGCCGTCCTGATCCGCCGCTGCCCCGCCGGTCTCGACGACGCGACGGTGCTGCCGCTGGCCGCGCTGCTCAGCCGCGCTCCGGGCGGCCGGCTGGTGATCGACCACCTCGCCGACCGGTTCTACGACGGCGAGGCGGTCCGCCTCCTCGATGCCCTGCTGACCCTGCTCTTCGACTGGCAGACCACCTTGTTCGGCTACGGCGTCGCACTCGAGTCGCATCAGCAGAACGTCTCCCTCGTCCTGGACGAGCACCACGGGCGGACCCGGCTGCGGCTGCTGTTCAAGGACAACGACGGGCCGCGCATCAACACCGTCCGCCTCAAGGCCGCCCTCGGTGACGACGCCCCGGCCCTGGACGCGTTCGACGACGCCCGGACCTTCAGCGACACCGACGACGCGGTGGTGGCGCTGTTCACCACCATCACCGTCCATCTGTGCGCGGGCTCTTACGCGTTCGGCCTCGCCCGGCACGGGCGCGGTTCCCTGGACCGGCTGCTCGGCCTCGTACGCGGGCGCCTCACCGAGGCCGTCGACCGCCTGGGCGCCGGCCCCGGCGAGCCCGGCACCGTACTGAGGGACATGCTCCTGCAGGCCGACCTGCTGCCCGTCAAGGCGATGGTCACCGCAGGAACCCTGCTCAGCAAGGAGCGCTCGGGCGCGGCCGACATCAACAAGCACTACACCACCGGCCCCAACTATCTGCTGCGCGGAGTGTGAGAGGCCATGGCGACGACCACTCCCCCGATCCACCCCCACGCGGCCGGCCAGGACCCGGCTCCCGCCTTCGGGCGCCGTCAGGTGCATGCCGTGGCCGCCTGCTATTTCGTGGCGTCCTTCGCCGCGCTGGGACTGCCGCCCTATCTGACGGCGATCCTGCCCGGGCTGGGTGACGCGGCCGCGCGCTGGGCGGGGCTGCTGTACGTCGTACCGACCGTGTTCGGGGCGCTCGGCGCCCCTCTGTGGGGGCGTCTGGCCGACCGGTTCGGGCGCAAACGCCTGCTGCTGCGGGCCCAACTGGGCCTGGCCGTCTCGTTCCTGCTCGCCGGATGGGCCGATTCGCTGGCCACGTTCACGGCGGCACTGATACTGCAAGGAATCCTCGGCGGCACATTCGCCGCGTCCAACGGCTATCTGGCCGCCGCCCTGCAAGGTCCCGGCCTGTCCAAGGCACTCACCTTGATGCAGGGCAGCGCACGTGCCGCCCTGGTCTTCGCGCCGATCCTCGTCGGCTCGCTGTCGCCGTGGATGTCACCGCACCGCCAGTACGCGCTGCTCGCCGTGCTGCCGCTGGCCGCGGCGGCGATGCTGTACGCACTTCCCGAGCCGGCCAAGGCGACCGGGAGCTGGAGCGAAGCCCAAGAGGACGGTGCGGCCGGGTGCCTTCAGTCGGGAGCCGTCGCCCGAACGCCCCTGACCGCGCTCTACACCTTCGAGTTCGCCTTCGTCTTCTCGACCGTCATCTCCTTCCCGTATCTCATCTCGCTGGTCGAGGAGCGAATACCGGGCACCCCACCGGCCGTGTCCGGCGTGCTGTTCGCCCTGCCGCATCTGTTCTATCTGCTGTTCGCGATGCGGATCCACGCCCGATTCGTCACGCGGCCGCGCCTGGGCATCGGCATCGGCTTCGGCTTCATCGCGCTGGGCCTGGCCGGCCACGGCGTCTCCGACTCGCTCGCCGCGTTCACCGCCGTGCGCATCCTGCTCGGCGTGGGCCTGACCCTGGGCCTGGTCTCTCTGTCCGTACTGGCCGCCGACTGCGCCAACGGCCGCCCGCCGGGCGGCATGTTCGGCTCGCTCGAACTCGTCTCCAAGGGCGGCGCCGTCGCCGCCGGACTGGCCGCCGCCGCCGGCAACAGCCTGCTCGGCCCCACCGCCCCCGTACTGATCGGCACCGCCGTCGCCCTGGGCACGGCCTGCACCGTCGCCCTCCGTTCCCTGTTTCACGGTCCGATCCCCCGATCGCCCCGCATCCGCTGGAGCCGTTGATGTCGCTGCCCACGGGCACCGTCCCCGCTCATCCCACCGCCCCCACCGAACTGCCCACCGCCGACCAGGCCGTGGCCCACACCCTGCTCAACTGTCTGCTGCGCGAGGTGTCAGGACCCGAGCACCAGACCGCCGTCGTCGACGGGCATCTCCTCCTGCGCCTCCCCCGGGCCGGCGTACTGCTGCGCGCCGCCCTGCGCCGCACCTCGCTGCTCGGCGCGCACCGCTTCACCGGGCCCCTGCAGGTCCAGCGTGACGGCGAGTGGGCCGAGGCCGACTGGCAGCTCCTGGCCCGGTTCACCCAGGCCGAGCTGGAGCGGCGTACCGGAGTGCGCAACGAGGAGTTCCTGGAGCAGCTCGCCTCCAGTCATCAGGGCGTACGTTCCGCACTGGGCGCCACGTCGGCTGCCGGCCGTACCGCTTCGACCCGGGCCGCCTCGGACGACGGCCGACTGGCCACGTATCTGGCCTCCGAGCAGTCCCTGCTGTTCGGCCACCGCTTCCATCCCACGCCCAAGGCCCGCAGCGGAGACCCCGCCGCCTGGAGCGAGTACGCCCCCGAGGCCGGCGCCACCTTCCCGCTGCGCCTGTTCGCCGTACGCGAGGACCTCGTCGCCGAGGAGACCGCCGAGCCCGGCGCCACCGCCGCCCTCGACCGCCTGCACCCCGATGTCCCCGCCGGCTACAAGGTGCTGTCCGCCCACCCCTGGCAGCTGTCCCTGCTCCAGGACCACCCCGCGCTGGGAGCCGCCCTGGACCGCGGCGACCTCATCGATCTCGGAACGAGCACCGCGCCCTTCGCCGCCACGGCCTCCGTGCGCACACTGTACGACGGCGATACGTTCCTGAAGTTCAGCCTGAATGTGCGCATCACCAACTGCCTGCGCAAGAACGCCAGTTACGAGCTGTCCGGCGCCGTTGCCCTGACCCGTCTCCTGGACGGCGCCCTCGCCGATCTCGCCGCCCGCTTCCCCGGCAGCGCGATGCTGCGCGAGCCCGCCTACCGCAGCCTCGCCCTGCCCGGCCCGGACGGGCGCCCCGATCGCGCCCTCCTCGAAGGCTTCGGCGTGATCGTCCGCGAGGGCCTGTCCCGGCGCCTCCTTCCGGGCACCACACCGCTGCTCGCCGGCGCGATCGCGGACGAGTACCCGACGGGGCCCGGACATATCACCCGGCTCCTGGACGGCGCCGGACCGGAGCAGGCCCTCGGCTGGTGGCGGGCGTATCTGCAACTCCTCGTGCCACCGGTGCTCGCCGCGTACTTCGAGTACGGGCTGGTCCTCGAACCCCATCTGCAGAACGTCGTCGTCTGCGTCGACGGCGACGGCATGCCCGCCCAGGTCCTCTTCCGCGACCTGGAGGGCACCAAGCTCCTGCCCGAGCATCATGCCGACACGCTCGCCGCTCTGCCGCCGGAGGTGGCGGAGCACATGACGTACGACGCCCAACGCGGCTGGGACCGCGTCGTGTACTGCCTCCTGGTCAACCACGTCGCCGAGATGCTGGCGGCCCTCGCCGACCAGCACCCCGAGACCGAGACCGCTCTGTGGGCCGAGGTCCGTGCCGTCATCCAGGGCTACGCCGACGCCCACACCTGCCCGCCGCGCCTCGCCGCACTGCTGGCCGGCGTGCCCCTGCCCGCGAAGGCCAATCTGCTGACCCGCTGGGAGCGCAAGGCCGACCGGGCGGCCGGCTATGTCCACCTGCCCTCTCCCCTCGCCAAGGACGTGCTGTCCGGCGCGAGCAGCCCCGATGCCCCCTGGAGCACCCGATGACGGCCCCCACCGAGCGGGTACGTGAGCGCGCCCAGGCCCTCGACTTCGAGGAACTGCCCGCCTACCTCTACGACCTGGACGCCCTGCGCGACCATGCGGCCGCCGTCCGCCGGGCCCTGCCCGAGCGCGTCGAGCTGTACTACGCGGCCAAGGCCAACCCCGAGCCGGAGATCCTGGCAGCCCTCGGCCCCCACGTGGACGGCTACGAGGTGTCCTCAGGCGGCGAACTCGCCCATGTCGCCAAGGCGGCGCCGGGCCGTCCGCTGGCCTTCGGCGGACCCGGCAAGACCCCGGCGGAGATCAGGACCGCGCTGGAGCTGGGAGTGAGGCGCTTCCACGTGGAGAGCGCGTACGAGCTCCGCATGCTGGCAGACCTGACCGCACGCCTGGCCCCGCGGGCCCGCCCCGGGGTGCTGCTGCGCTTCAATCTGCCGCTGTCCGACGACTCCCTGCAGGGCAGCTCCCTCACGATGGGCGGCCGCCCGACACCGTTCGGCCTGGACCCCTCCGAGGCGGACTCCGTCGTACGCCTGCTGACCGACGGCACCTGTCCCCAGCTCGAACTCCTCGGCGTACACGCCCACTTGGCCAGCGGACCGGGCGCGCCCGAACTGCTCACGATGTCCCATGCGATCGTCGCGTGGTCGCTCGCCCTGGCCGAGCGGCACGCCATCCGCTTCAAGGAGATCAATGTCGGCGGCGGCATGAGCGTGGACTACGCCCACCCCGAGGACCGCTTCGACTGGGCGGCGTACGGGCAAGGGCTGGCCCGAATCCTCGACGCCCACCCGGAGCTGACGCTGCGCATCGAGCCGGGGCGGGCGCTGACCGCCTACTGCGGCTGGTACGCAACCGAGGTCCTTGATGTGAAGGAGAGCCACGGCGAGGAGTTCGCCGTGGTCCGCGGCGGCACCCACCATCTGCGCACCCCGGCGACCAAGGGCCACGACCAGCCGTGCACGGTCCTTACGAGCGAGCAGCCGTGGCCGCACCCGTGGCCGCGTTCGGTGGCCCGACGGGACCGGGTGACCTTCGCCGGGCAGCTGTGCACACCCAAGGACGTTCTGTCCCGGCAGGTACCGGCGGCCGGATTGCGGGCGGGCGACCGTGTGGCCTTCGGACTGGCGGGCGCGTATGCGTGGAACATCTCGCACCACGACTTCCTGATGCACCCGCGGCCGACCTTCCACTTCCTCGGGGAAAGCTGAGCCTGCCTGGCCGCCACGATCCCGCGCCGCACCCCAGATCGACCATGACCTCCCGGCCAGGAGCCAGCACCACCCGTACAGATCGGCACGCCGAAAACGAGCACTCCGACGCTTGATCAGGAAAGGGTGAGCGCCTCCTGGGGGTGCCGTCGAGGACGAATCCGTTGTCGAGCCGGCTCAGATGTGAGGACGGGCAGCGCGCCGGGCGCGCGCGTGTACCCGACTGTCGCGCGATGACACGTGGCGGAACCTCGCTGTGGCGAGACTCGCAATTCACCATCGCTCATTGCTTGAGCGAACGGGCGGGGCCTAGCGTGATCCGTGGTCCGCCGGTGCGAAGCGTTCCCCCGCAGGTGGCGCAGTCAGAGCCCCTGCGCGCCCGGTCCGTCGGACGGCCAACCGCAATACAGCGAAACAGGTGTGCACCAAGTGTCCAGTACAGCTGAGTTGACAACGTTGTCAGACGTACGTGGAAACCGCGGTAGAGCGATCGGTATCGCCATCGCCGCAGCCGTCGGAGGATTCCTCTTCGGCTTCGACTCCTCCGTGATCAACGGTGCGGTCGACTCCCTCACCGACCAGTTCGCGCTGGGCTCGTTCATGTCCGGCTTCGTCGTCTCCATCGCGTTGCTCGGCTGCGCGGCGGGCGCCTGGTTCGCCGGACGCCTCGCCGACCGCTTCGGCCGGCGCATGGTGATGGTGGTCGGCGCGGTTCTGTTCGTCCTCAGCTCGCTCGGCACGGCGACAGCGTTCAACGTGCCGTCGCTGCTGATCTGGCGCGTCGTCGGCGGCCTGGGCATCGGCGTGGCCTCGGTGATCGCGCCCGCGTACATCTCGGAGATCGCACCGGCCAAGGGCCGCGGCGCCCTGGGGTCGCTGCAGCAGCTGGCCATCACCATCGGCCAGCTCGTGGTGCTCAGCTCCAACGCGGGGCTCTCGCACTGGGCAGGCGGCCCGTCCCGCGATCTGTGGTGGGGCATCGAGGCATGGCGCTGGATGTTCCTCGTCGGCGTCGTGCCCGCCCTGGTGTACGGCGTGCTCGCGCTGATGATCCCCGAGTCTCCCCGC
This sequence comes from Streptomyces sp. NPDC050738, assembly GCF_040654175.1. NCBI lineage: Bacteria > Bacillati > Actinomycetota > Actinomycetes > Kitasatosporales > Streptomycetaceae > Streptomyces > Streptomyces sp. NPDC050738. Next base: position 26,760 of record NZ_JBFAHN010000022.1, read on the forward strand.
TATCTGGTCTCCCGAGGCAGGACGGACGAGGCGGCGAAGGTCCTCGGCCGGGTCGGCGGAGAAGCCGACCCGCAGGCCAAGGTCGCCGAGATTCAGCAGACGATCTCCGCCGAGCGCCGCCCGTCGTTCGCCGACATCCGAGGCAACCGCTTCGGCCTGCATCCGCTGGTGTGGGTAGGGATCATCATGGCCGCGCTCCAGCAGCTCATCGGGATCAACGCGATCTTCTACTACTCCACAACGCTCTGGCACTCGGTGGGCTTCAGTACCGGCGACTCGTTCATCACGTCCGTGATCACTGCGGGCATCAACGTGATCATGACGGTCGTCGCGATGCTCTTCGTCGATCGCGTCGGCCGACGCCGCCTGCTCACGATCGGCTCGGTCGGCATGTTCGTGGGTCTGCTCATGGCCGCGGTCGCCTTCTCCCAGCAGCACGGCAGCGGCGACAACGTGACACTTCCGGGCTCCTGGGGCCCGGTGGCACTCGTCGGCGCAAATCTCTTCGTCGTCTTCTTCGCGCTCTCCTGGGGCCCGATCCTGTGGATCATGCTCGCCGAGATGTTCCCGAACCAGATGCGTGGCTATGCCCTGGCCATCGGCACGGCATCCAACTGGATCTTCAACTTCATCGTGACGTTCTCATTCGAACCGATGACGAAGCACGTCGGTCTGTCCTGGCTGTACGGAGGGTTCGCCTTCTTCTCGGTCGTCGCCTTCGTCTTCACACGTGCGAAGGTTCCCGAGACCACGGGTCAGGAGCTCGAGGCGATGACCGGCGAGGTCCACCAACGGCAGCAGCCCGCCTGAGCCCGGCCGCTGCCCCGCGTACTTCCGTTCATGGACTCGGGCGATGCCCTGCAGAGTGATACGCAAGCGGGTGGGCCCGGCCGTCTCCGGCCGGGCCCACCCGCTTGCGTCTGCCGCTTTCATGCGACTTCACTCGACGGCACGCATCACCACCGATACCAGCGGCCCTTGCGACCGCCGCTTGCTGCCGGACGGATCACGAAGCCGAGCAGCCACACCACCAGCACGACGACCGCGATCAGCCACAAGGCCTTCAGCGCAAAACCCGCGCCGAAGAGAAGCAGAGCCAGAAGAAGTACCAGAATCAGGGGAACCATTGTTATCAACCTCCTGACCAACGAATGCTCTGGAACCGCTCACACAAACGCACCCAGCTGCGTTTCTCCAAAAGCGTCGGGGGCATATGCGCGTGCTCCGCAATCCTCTTGCCAGTGGGATGTTTGCGTCAGCGGCGAGTGGCCACACGTACGACAGCACCTGATGTCGAGAAGCCAAGGAGCGTGAGCGGACATGGCCGCCAACGAGAAGGCCAAGGCGAAGACCGAGCAGGCGAGCGGCGCCGCGAAGGAAGCGGCCGGACGTCTCGTGGGCAACGAACGCCTCACCGCCGAAGGCAGCGCCGAACGCAAGAAGGGCGATGCGCGCCAGGCCAAGGAGAAGGTCAAGGACGTCGGGAAGCACTGAATACTTCCTGCATGACACTGCCGGTGGGGCGGGACCTCTTGAGGGTTCGCCCCACCGGCAGTGTCGTGCCCTGACTGCGGTGCGTCCCCCGGCACATACTTCACGCGTGAGCGATGAGTTTGGGCGGTGGTCCGAGTCAACCCTGACATGAATCGAACCAGCACGGATATCTCGGCATCGATCGCGCCACATCCGACCTACGACGTCTCCTGGTGACCCGATGACCACTGTCAACGCCAATGAAATCGCCTTGGGCATCGAGTCGTTCGGTGACGAGGACGCACCACTCGTTCTGCTCGCGGGCGGGACCACGATGCTCTCCTGGCCCGACGCGCTGTGCGAGCGTCTCGCCGCCGGCGGGCGTCGTGTGGTCCGCTACGACCTGCGCGACAGCGGGGAGTCAACGGCGGCGAATCCTGAGGCACCGGCCTACACCCTGCGCGACCTCGCCGCCGACGCCGCCGCCCTCGCCGATGTGCTCGGCGGGGGGCCTGCGCACCTCGCGGGGATCGGTGTCGGCGGGATGGTCGCCCAAGTGGCCCTGCTCGACCATCCGGGCGCGTTCTCGGCGCTCACCCTCGTCGGCAGCCGCGCGGTCGCCCCTGGCCCGGCCGACGACGACCTGCCCGACCATGACCAGGCCACTATGGGCCGGCTGTTCGCGCGGCAGATGCCCGATTGGGCCGACCGCGAGTCGGTTGCCGAGTTCGCCGCCGCCGGTGCCGGAATCCTCGGCAACGACCCCGTCGCCGCGCGCGCCATCGCTGGGCGAATCTGGGACCGCACGCCGGGCACCACGCCATCGGTCCAGATGGCCAACCAACTGGGCATGGTGTTTTCCAGGCTCGACTGCACACCGCGCTGGCGCGAGCGCCTGGCCGAGATCGAGGTCCCCACTCTCGTCGTCCACGGCCGCAACGATCCGTTCTTCCCTGTCGGAAACGGCGAGGCGATCGCACGCGAGATCCCCGGGGCACGGCTGCTCGTCCTCAAGGAGGCCTCCACCGCGATCCCGGATGCGTCGGCCGACGAGGTCGCCGAGGCGATGCTCACGCTCGGATAGGGTCAATCCTCGCTGTCAGTGGATCCGCAGCCGATCACGGCATGATGGTGGCTGCCGTGTTGCCGATCATTGAGGGAGAGTCGATGACGAGCCGTGTCCATCAGCCGATGGAGAGCCAGGAATTCGATTTCATTCTCACCATGTCCCGGGTGCCGGTGCTCGCGTACTTCTCGGGGACCTGGCCCAAGGCCGCGAAGGTGTGCAAGGACATGGACGCGATCGTGGGTGAGATCGCCGACGAGTACGGCGACCGTCTGATCACCGTCAAGACCGACATGACGCGCTGCCCCGAACCGACGCGGCGCTACGGCGTCGTCGGGCCGCCGTCATTCCTCCTGATCAAGCAGGGAGAGGTGACGGCGACGAGAGAGGGTGCCATGACCGGTGACGAGTTCAGGGAGTTCCTGGCCGCGCATCTCTGAGCTCTCGCGCCAGGAGATGTCGCTGGGCAGGTCGGTCGATGGACGTAGGGCCATGGCCCCATGCGGTTTCCGATCTTGCTGACTAGCGTCGACGACCATGCAGAACTCGAAGATCGTTCATCGCACGGCAGCCGATCGCAGACGCGAGACTTTGGACCGCCTCGCCGCGGAGCGGGATGTCTGGGTGGCGACAGCTCATCCCGATCATGGTCCCCACCAGGTGCCGCTGTGGTTCGTGTGGGACGGGCAGGCGGTATGGGTGTGCACGGGCGCGGGATCCGCGACGGTGCGCAACGTACGCAAGGATCCGCGGGTACGCCTGTCGCTGCCGCACACCTTTGATGTCGTGATGCTTCAAGGCACGGCGCAATGCTTCGCGGACCAGGGCGTGCCGACGGAAGCGGCCGACGCGTTCGCCGGCAAGTTCGGCTGGGATCCGCGCACCGAGGACGCTCCCTTTGTCTATCTGCGCATCGCGCCGAAGGTGGTACGTGCCTGGCGCGGTGAGCCGGAGCTGAGCGGCCGGGTCATCATGCGTGACGGTGCTTGGCTGGAGTAGTCGGCCACTTCGCGCCCGGCATCCGCTGACGCACGCTGCGAGCGGTGCCGGGCCGTGGTCGTGGCGTTGGCCTCGCGGCAGGCCGTTCGGCGGACCAACTTCCTGGCCTGCAAAGCTTTTTGCAGTACATGTTGGGCAACTTGCGTCTTGAGCGCAGAGTATTGCGCACTGTTGGCCACTTGGTTACTGTCCAGCGCGACGAACCACCAGCGCACCGCAGGTCACTCCCCCACCGTCATGCAGCGTTCACGCCGTGACGCCGATCGGAAAGAGTCCGCCATGAGTGTGTCTCGTCGCAGGTTTCTGACAGCGGCAACGAGCGGTTCCGCCGCGGTGGGCCTGACCGCCCTGGGCCTGAGCGCCGCAGCGGGTACGGCAGCGGCCGCGAGCGGGCCGGGGGACGTGGTCGGCAAGGTCTCGGTCGGCTACCAGGGGTGGTTCGCCTGCATCGGCGACGGCGCCCCGATCAACACGTGGTGGCACTATTCGGCGAACGGCGGCCAGCCCCCGTCACCCGGCAACACCACCATCGTCGCCTGGCCCGACGTCCGCGACTACACCCACACGTACCACAGCGCCTACGCGAACCTGGGCAATGGGCAGCCGGCGAACCTGTTCTCCTCCTACGACCAGCAGACCGTGGACACCCACTTCCAGTGGATGCAGCAGAACGGCATCGACACCGCGGCCCTCCAGCGCTTCAACCCCAACGGCAGCGAGGGCCCCACCCGGGACGCCATGGCCATCAAGGTGCGTAGCGCCGCGGAGGCACACGGCCGACAGTTCTACCTCATGTACGACGTCTCCGACTGGACGAACATGCAGTCCGAGATCAAGGCCGACTGGACCGCCAAAATGAAGGCGCACACAGCGTCTTCGGCGTACGCGACGCAGAACGGCAAGCCGGTCGTCTGCATCTGGGGATTCGGCTTCGCCGACAACCAGCGGCCGTTCGACGCGGCGTCCTGCCTGGATGTCGTCAACTGGTTCAAGTCCCAGGGCTGTTACGTCATCGGCGGCGTGCCCACCTGGTGGCGGACCGGCGACCGCGACTCCCGCCCCGGCTTCAGCGGCGTCTACCACGCCTTCGACATGCTCTCGCCGTGGATGGTCGGCCGTATCGGCAATGTCGCGGACGCCGACAACTTCTACAACGTCGCGACCGTCCCCGACCTCGCCGAATGCGCCGCCCACGGCATCGACTACCAGCCATGTGTGCTGCCGGGCGCGGTCACTCTGCGCCAGCGCGCGCACGGTGACTTCATGTGGCGGCAGTTCTACAACATGGCGCGTGCCGGGGTGCAGGGCATCTACGTCTCGATGTTCGACGAGTACAACGAGGGCAACCAGATCGCCAAGACCGCCGAGTCCCAGGCATTCGTCCCCGTGGGTTCCGGGCTCCTGGCGCTCGACGAGGACGGCACCGCCTGTTCCTCCGACTACTACCTGCGCCTGACCGGCGACGGCGGCAGAATGCTCAAGGGCCAGACACCTGTGACGGCGACGCGCCCCACGGCGCCGGTGGTGGGCGGCGGCGACTCCACAGCACCGACCGCGCCCGGCGGACTCCAGGCCAGCGGGCACAGCGCCACCACGGTCTCCCTGGCCTGGACCGCGTCGAGCGACAACGTCGGCGTCACCGGCTACCGGATCATGCGCCTCACCGGCTCCACCGGCACCCAGGTCGGCAGCACGGCGGGCAACGTCACCACCGTCACCCTCAGCGGCCTGAGTCCATCCACCGCGTACAGCTTCTACGTCCAGGCGCAGGACGCTGCCGGCAACGTCTCCCCGCAGTCCGGCCAGGTCGGCGTCACGACCGACACGGACACACAGCCGGGCGCCGACCTCGCACTGGGCCGCCCCACTTCGGAGAGCAGCCACACGCAGGTCTACGGCTCGTCGAACGCAGTGGACGGCGACCCGAACACCTACTGGGAGAGTGGCAACAACGCCTTCCCGCAATGGCTCCAGGTCGATCTCGGTCTCGCGATCGCCGTCAAACGGATGGTGCTGAAACTGCCGCCGGCCACCGCGTGGAACACGCGCACACAGACCCTTTCGGTCCAGGCCGGTCCGAGCAATCCACCCACGGCGCAACTCCCGGCGTCGGACTACACGTTCAGCCCTTCCAGCGACAACACCGTGACCATCACTCTGCCTTCGACGGTCTCCGCCCGCTTCATCCGGCTGACCTTCACCGCCAACACCGGTTGGCCCGCGGGCCAGCTCTCCGCACTTGAGGTCTACAGCGCCTGACCCGCCGGCGTCCGCGGCCCGTTGAAGTAGCGGATGAGTTCCGGGTCCGGTGCGGGGACATCGACCGCTGTGCCGTTCGAGCGCAGCGATGTCGTCGCTGCCGTCGCGGCGGCGACTGCTTCGCGGGCGGCCACGGGTGAGGTCTCGGTCGGACCTCCGGTGGTCACGTAGCGGAGAAACTCGCTGACGAGTGCCTGGTCCGCGCCGCCGTGCAGCCCGTCGGGAGTCTCGGGCACGGGAACGGTGAGGTCGGCGTCGTGCCGATAGCCGGACCGGTGGCTGTTCCAGACGTTGATGACGGCGGGGTCGCCTTCGACGCCGTCCCCGAAGTTCTCCATGCGGCCCTCGTCGCCGATCACGGTGTAGTTGCGCCAGTAGTCGGGGGTGAAATGGCACTGCTGGTAGCTGGTGAGCACGCCGTTGTCGAGGCGGCCGAGCATCATGCTGAGGTCTTCGACGTCGATGACGGGGTTGAGGTCGCGCAGCGCCGAGGGCGGCCAGATTCCGGGGTCGAACCAGTCGGGCATCCGCTGATCGTCCGTATGGGCCGCGGTGCGACGGGGGTTGTCCCCGTAGACGGCGAGGGTTCCGTGCGCGGAGACCCTGCGGGTGAATCCTCCGGCGAGCCAGTGGATCGCGTCGAGGTCGTGCGCGCCTTTCTGCAGGAGCAGTCCGGTGGTCTTGGCCTGCTCCGCGTGCCAGTCCTTGAAGTAGTAGTCCCCGCCGTGGCCGACGAAGTGGCGGCACCACACCGCGCGCACGCTGCCGATCGCGCCGCTGTCGATGAGTTCGCGCATGCGGCGCAGCATCGGGAGGTGGCGCAGGTTGTGGCCGACGTAGAGCCGGCTGCCCGAGCGGTGTGCGGCTGCCAGCAAGGCATCGCAGTCGGCGACGGTGATCGCCAGGGGTTTCTCCACGAACACCGCGACGCCGGCTTCGAGGAAGAAGAGTGCCGGCTGCAGGTGCAGGTGGTCGGGGGTGAGGACGAACACCGCGTCGAGGTCGTCGTCGAGCATCTGCTCGTACCCGTCGTGGATCGCGACGTCCGCTCCGAAGAGGCGTCGTGCGTCGTCCTGTCCTCGTGGGTGCGGATCGGCGCAGGACACGATCCGTGCCGTACCCGGACGGTTGGCGAGGGTGGCCAGGGGTGCGCGCTGGCCGACGCCGACCACTCCGATGCGCAGTTCCGGAGCCTGTGCCCGGGGGCGGTTGCTCATGGTCTCTTTCTTCTTCGTCGTCGTAGTGGGGTGGCTATCGCTTCGGGGCGGCCGGCGCTTCCAGCGCATCGCTCAACAGTCGACTGTCGATTTCGTCGAGTGCCAGGCGTACGCCTCCCAGGGCCACGCTCTCGTCGCCGAGGGTGGAGGTGCGCAGTTCGGGGAGGCGCAGGCAGTGCTTGGCGAGTTCGCGGCGCAGGGGCTCCATCACGACGTCGGCGGAGCGGGAGAACCCGCCGCCGTAGACGACGACTTGGGGGTCGAGGGCGAGCACCAGGGCGGCGAGGCCTACGGCGAGGTCGCGGGTGTAGCGGCGTACGGCGGCCTTCGCGTCGCGGTCGCCGTCCCGGGCCGCCTGGAACACCCATGCGGCAGCTTCGCCAGGGGCGGCCGTGGCCGGGATGCCCGGGCAGGATTCGAGGTGGCTGGGCGCGGTGAGCCACCGTACGGCCTTGAGCGCGCCGATTTCTCCCGCGGCGCCGCCGTGGCCGCGGCGCAGGGTGCCGTCGAGGATGAGTCCGGCGCCGGTGCGCAGTCCGGCGAGGAGGAAGACGATGTCATCGGCGTCCTGCGCGACGCCCTTCCACCGTTCGGCGACGGCGGCCAGTTTGCAGTCGTTCTCGACCTGGATCGGGCAGGGGAAGCGGGCCGCGAGGTGCGCGGCCGGGTCGGCGGCGTGCCAGCCGGGCAGGGGGGTCGAGAGGGAGGTGCGGCCGCTGGCGTCGACCGGACCCGTCACCCCGACCGTCACCGCCCAGATGTCGGCGGGTGCCATGCCGGCACCCGCAAGAGCCTCGTCGATGACGCTGTCGACGGCTGCCAGGCGCGCTTCGGGTGCCGCCTCCGGGTCCGTCGAGCGCCGTACGGTGTTCACCAGATTGCCCTCCAGGTCGCTCAGTACGACCAGGATCTTGTGGACGCCGATGTCGATGCCGAGCACATGGCCGGCATCGGCCCGGAATCGGAAGCGCCGGGCCGGGCGCCCCACCACGCTGCTGGCGCCCGGCTCCTCGACCTCGGCCCAGCCGTCGGTGACCAGGGCCTGCACCAGTACATCCACCGCAGGCCGGGAGAGGCCTGCCCGGCCCGCGAGCTCCGTGACCGTCGACGGAGGATTCCCGCGGAGCGCCGACACGATCAACAGCTGGTTCATCTCACGCATCCGGGACAGATCTGTTCCGGTCGTCGTCATGTGGTGCTCCCTGAGGGGGTTCCGGTACCCGCCGGTAGATAATGCTGAGCAGTTTACTAACTCACGGCAGAGCCGCGTGTGCGGATGAGATCACGCGATCGGATAGCGCTGTTCCGACTCGGGAGAGACCGCCGCGGTGAAATCGACCTCGTTTCCGTCGAGCGAGAACCGGTAGCGGCCGAGTCTGCGCACTTCGGGCCGAGCGCTCAAGTACGCGGTCATCGCCTCGAGTTCATCGGGGTGCAGCCACCCGGGCGGATCGGAGATCGCCCGGAAGCCGCACACGTCGGCGAGGTCGCGCAGCCATCGCTGCTGCTGTTCGGTGAGCAGGTTGAGGCGGCTGCGGAAGTAGACGACGTCCGGGTCGACCTCGAGGAGCGGTGACTGCCACAGCCGGTGGAGGGTGTTGACGACGGCGTTGCGGGCCAGGGCGTCGGAGGGGTCCTGGGTGGCGTAGTGCTCCCACAGGGGTGCGACGTCGGGGCCGCTGCGGATGCCGTCGATGAGGCCGAGGGACGGCAGCAGCGGGGCGCCGCTGCCGAGCAGATAGGCGTCCTCTCCGGCCGTCTCCCGGATGATCCGCAGGCCGAGGCGGTACGCCTCCTCGCGACCGGTGTCGGCGAAGCGCACGCCCGGGACCGCGCCGGCGCCGATGAAGTCGAGCTTGAGGTAGGTGAAGCCCCACTCGTGAACGACCCGGTGGATCATCTCCCGCAGATGGTCCTGCGCCGCCGGCCTGGTCAGGTCGAGCGCCCAGTAGCCGGTGCCCCAGTTGTGGCCGGCGACCACCGGCTCGCCCCGGTCGTCGCGCAGCAGCAGTTCGGGCCGCTCTCTGGCGGTGCGTGACGTCGGGAGGACGATGAACGGGGCGATCCACAGGCCGGGGCGCAGGCCCGCGTCCGTGATGCGGTCGGTCAGCGCGCGCATGCCGGAGGGGAATTTGGCGTTGGGCTCCCAGTCGCCGACCAGCTCTTCCCAGCCGTCGTCGACCTGGACGACGTCGAAGGGCAGGCCGCGCAGGGCGGTGATGTCCTTGGTGAGCTGTTCCTCGGTGATGTTCTCGTAGTACGCGTACCAGCTGCACCACACATTGCCCGCGCGCTTGATGCTGTGTCCCAGGCGGGTGGCCAGTTCCCGGGCATAGGCGGCGAAGACCTCATCCTCGCTGCCGTACGCAAGGAACCAGGGCGCGCCGCCGTCCTCGTACCACGCTGCGAGCGTGTCCCCGTCCGCCGTCAACCGCGGTATGTCCAGGCCGAGCGCGCCGAGCAGCAGCACCTGTCCGTCGGCTCCCTGCAGGGCGGCGACGGCGGAGGAGTGGTGGCGGGTGGGGTCGTCCCAGACCGTGTCGTCCGCGGTCTGGCGGCGTTCGGCGCTCTCGATGCGCAGCGGGGCTTCGGAGAGCCGCCGCCAGCCGCACGGACTCCAGGAGTTGTGCCCGTGCCGGTAGAAGAGCGCTGTCTCTCCGAGACCGTGCAGCAGCGCCACCCGCCCCGCGGGCAGCAGCAGCCCGCCGTCGACGGCTTGCGGCGGGGCGTCACCTTCGAGCTCGACGGCGAACGTGCGCCCGCCGAGTTCCAGGAGCTGGGCCATGGGTCTCCTTGCATCGTGGTGCGTCAGGGTGGTCGGGGTGCAGGTCTGGGTGTCGACGGTCACTTGAAGAGACCGTTGACCTTGTCGTTGACGTCCTTGAGCGCCGCGTCGGGCTGAGCCCGGCCGAGCATCACCGACTGAATGGCGTCCTGGACCAGGGGGTTGATCTCGGTTCCGTGGTCGGTGACGGGCAGCATGAAGGTGCCGCCCTTCGCTGCGGCGGCATCGCTGAACGCGCTGACGTCACGGCCCTTCGCCTGGTGGACGGCGAGCACCTTCTGTGTGGCGGTCTTGAGCGCGGGGAAGACGACGGCCCGCTCGGCGACCAGGTTCTGGCAGTCGGGCGATGCGAGGAACTTGACCCACTTCCAGGCCTGTTCCTTGTGCTTGGTGCCGGCCCAGATGGCGTCCGACAGTCCGTTGATGGCGCTCTTGCGGCCGGCCGGCCCTGTGGGCAGCGGTGCGAAGGCGAGCTTCTGCTTCACCTTGGGGTCGGTGAAGGTGGAGATGGTCCAGGACCCCGCGATCATGACGGCGCCCTTGCCCGCGATGAGCAGCTCGGAGTTGGCGACGGTCGACTGCTTGTCGAGGCGGGGTGCGTACCCCTTGTCGATCAGGTGCTTGAACCAGGCGATCGTCGAGACCAGCTTGGGGTCGTCGTAGTTGTAGTGCGTGCCCCACGGGTTCTTGTCGAGGTACGAGAAACCGTTGGCGGCGGCGAGTTCGCCCCAGCCGTTCTGCCCCTGGGACCCGTCGTTCCATTCGGCGAGGAAGCCGTAGGCCTTCACATGGTTCTTGTCGAAGGCGGGGTCGAGGCCGTTACGGCCCTTGGAGTCGACGGTGGCCTTGGCGATGGTCTGCTCGAGGGTGCCGCCGTCGGTGGGGTTCCAGGTGAGGTTCTTCATCTGGGCGGCGTCCACACCCTGCTGCCCCAGCATGGTGGTGTTGTAGACGAGAGCCATGGTGTCCCAGTCCTTCGGGAGCCCGTACCGCTTCCCGTCCTTGACCCAGGTGTCGGCGAGGCCGGTCTGGTAGGCGGACAGGTCGACCTTGTCCCGGTCCACCAGCGGTTGCAGATCCGTCAGCTGGTTGCTGGCGGCGAACTGCGGATAGTACGAGCTCTGGTCGGTCCAGACGTCGGGGGCGTCCCCGGCGGTCAGCTGTGTGGTGAGGTTCTGCCAGTACTGGGCCCAGGCGGTCTGCGTGATCTTGACGGTGATGTCGGGGTTGGCCTTCTGGAAGGCGGTCGCGCAGTCCTGGTAGGCGGGCAGCTGCTTGTCGTCCCACAGCCAGTAGTTGACGGTCGTCCTGCCGCCGGCCGCGTCGTCGGAGGCTCCGCAGGAGACGAGGGTGGAGGTGGCGGCCAGGCACAGCAGGGCCGCGCCGGCGCGCAGGTAGGTGTTTCTCATCGTGAGTGACCTCTCTGTTTCGGAAATGCGCAAGAAGACTCGGAAAGACCGGGAAAGCACGGGGAGTTACTTGATGCCGGTGAAGTTGAGCGACTCGACCAGCCGTCGGCCGAACACGAGCAGCAGTACGAGGACGGGCAGGACCGAGAGCGCGGAGCCGGCCATCAGCCCCGTCCAGTCGGGCATGGTGTTCGGTGACTGCTGCTGGAAGACGCCGAGTGCGACGGTCAGCACGCGCGTCTGCTCATCACGGCCGGTCAGCAGCGGCCACAGGTAGTCCTTCCAGGCCCATACCGTGGTGGTGAGCCCGATGGTGATGAGCGGCCCCCGGCTCATGGGCATCACGACCCGCCAGAAGATGCCCCAGGCGCCCACCCCGTCCAGTACGGCCGCCTCTTCGATCTCGCGCGGGATGGAGAGGAAGAACTGCCGGAGGAAGAAGACCGCGAACGGCGTCATGAGCACGCTCGGTGCGACCATGCCGGCGAAGGTGTTCAGCCAGCCGAGATCCTTCACCAGCACGAAGTTGGGCAGCACGGTGAAGATCGGCGGCACCATCAGTGCGGCGATGAGCACCCCGAAGACGGCATCCCTGCCGGGGAAGCGCAGCCGGGCGAAGGCGTAGCCGGCCATCGCGCAGAACATCGTCTGCAGTACGGCGATCAGGCCGCTGTAGACAACGGAGTTGAGGAGGTAGCGCAGGAAGTCCACCTGCGCACCGGATCCGCCGGCGGCCTGCGATTCCGCCTGCGATTTCAGCCCGAGAACGCGCAGGAAATTGACCATGGTGGGGTGCTGCGGGACGAGGCCGGTGGAGTCGGTGTAGAGGTCGGCCGCCGGGGTCAGGGCGGTGCGGATCATCCAGTAGAAGGGGAAGACGGTCGCCACCAGAACGGCGATCATCAACGCCCAGGCGGCGACCCGGCCAGGCGAGAGACGGGTGCGGGCGCGGGAGCGCGTACGGGGAGGAGTGCGCGTGAGTGTCATGGTCATTCCTCAGGCCAGGTCCGAGCGGGAGGCACGCAGCAGGCGCATCTGTACGGCGGTCAGTACGCCGAGCAGCAGCGCGAGGACCACGGCGATGGCCGAGGCGTAGCCCATGTGGAAGTTCGTGAAGGCCTGTTCGTAGATGTAGAAGTAGATGACCCTCGTGGAGCTGACCGGGCCGCCCTTGGTGGTGACGGCGATCGTGTCGAAGATCTGGAACGAGCCGATCAGGGAGACCACCAGGACCAGGGCGAGGACCGGGCGCAGCAGCGGCAGGGTGATGCGGGTGAACATGCGCCACTCCCCCGCACCGTCCAGGGTCGCGCTCTCGTAGAGGTGTTGGGGGATCTGCAGCATGCCCGCGTACAGAAGCAGGGCCGTGTACCCGGTGTAGGCCCAGGTGTTGATGCCGGCGATGGTGGGCATGGCCCAGGTCGGCGAGGTGAGGAAGCCGGTGGTGCCCATGCCGAGTGCGTCGGTGATGTGATTGACGAAGCCGAGGTTGGCATCGAGCATCCACATCCACAGCAGGCCCACGGAGACGTTGGGCACCAGCCAGGGGATCAGCAGCATGGCGCGCAGCGCGACGGAGCGGGTCAGTCGGTGCATCAGGGTCGCGAGGCCCAGCGCCAGGACGGTCTGCGAGACGATGTTCAGCCCGACGTAGTAGCCGGTGACCTTGAGCGCGTTCCAGAACTGCTCGTCGCCTATCAGATGGCGGTAGTTCTCCGTGCCGGTGAAGTTCGGCGCGCCGAGCAGGCTGTAGTCGGTGAGCGAGTAGTAGATGCCGCGCACGGTCGGATAGGCATAGAACAACCCGAATCCGGCCAGGGCCGGAGCGAGGAACAGCCATGCCGCCTTGCGGTCGTCACGCATTTTGCGAGGCCGCCGAGGGTCTCCGCTCGCGTCCTTGCGGATGCCGGCGCGTTGGCCCGGCGGCGCAACTGTCGTGTTGGCGCCCATGGTTACGCCTCCGAAGAGATCTGCGCCGCACCTCTTGCCAGTGGAGCGCTGTGCACACATATTGATGGCCACCAGCGAAACTTTGTCAATGCTGGCGCACAACACCACGCGATCCGGCCACAGCCGGAAGCGCCCCCCACCCGGCGCGGGACGGACTTCGGCCAAGCCGTCGAGCCATCCAACTGGCGCCGCTTTCACGGAGGTTGACCATGCGCACGTACACGTCCAGACGCAGCAGAGGGCTGCTCGCCGCTCTCTGCTCCGCAGCCCTCGCGCTCGCCCTGGCAGCACTCCCCGCAAGTGCCCACGCCGACCCGCCGCCCGCCGACAACGCGCGGACCGCCTCCGCGCAGGGCGCTCCCAGCCGACCGTCACCCGGCCCGAGCCCGGACCCGACACTGCCGGTGCACGCCCTGGCCGCCGGGGACGCACCACTGGACAATCCACTCAAGGGCTTCGCCCGCTTCTACCAGCCGGGCAGTGACCAGAACTCGGGCTACCCGCACTCCCTGACCTGGGGCTACTTCGGACTGTCAGAGGTGATGAACGACGCCTCCAACTGCGGTCACTACAACTGGGATGCCCTGGACAGCACCCTGAACGCCATCGCCGCAGCCGGGAACCAGGCCGCGATCCGCTTCTACATGGAGTATCCGGGCGGGACGGGCAGCCACCCCGCCAATGCCATCCCGGCCTGCTTCGCCGGCCACGTCGACAACCGCACCAACGCGTACTGGAACACCACCAGCCCCGACTACAACAGCCCGTATCTGCTGGACTCCCTCAAGAACTTCATCGCCGCCTTCGGCGCACGCTACGACGGCGATCCGCGCCTGGGCTACATCCACCTGGGCCTGATCGGCCTGTGGGGCGAGTGGCACACCTGGCCCTACGACACGGACACCTCGAGTGACGCGTACCCGAACTACATGCCGACCGACGCGCACGCCGCCGAAATCATCAACGCCTACAACAGCGCCTTCCCCCACACCAGACTGGAGCTGCGCTACGCCGACTCCGCGGGCGGAGCAGCCGACAGCCTTCCCGCCATCGGCTACCACGACGATTCCTTCTGCTACCGCGAAGGCGACCCCGCACAGGGCGTCACGCTTCCGGCATCCATGGGCGGCGCACCCTGGGCACAGTTGCAGAAGGCCATCGAGCACGGGGTCGAGAACCGGTGGACCACCGCATCGATGGGCGGTGAGGTACGCCCCGAGATCCAGTCCACCGCCTTCAACAGCTGGCCCGGCGGCTCAGGATCCGTGGACAACATGAAGGCCTGCATCGAGCTGGAACACACCACATGGAAGATCAATGAGGGCAGCGACGGCTACTCGCCCACCGATCCCAACGTGGCAGCCGCCGTACGGCTGATGGGCTACAACCTCAGCGTCAAGAACGCCTACTTCCAGAACACCGCACAGGGCACCACCACCGTGGGAGTGCAGATCGCCAACACCGGCGTCGCACCCTTCTACTACCCCTGGACCGTCAGCCTCGGCCTCAAGGACTCGGCCGGCAACGTCGTACGCACCTGGGACACCCCCTGGGACCTCCGCAAGGTCGCCCCTGCCAAGATCCGCGCCTTCCCCGACTGGGGCACGGGCACCGACCCCACCTACCTCGACTACGGCTACCCCCAGTACTTCGGCACCTCCGTCGACCTCTCCGGCATGAACACCGGCAGCTACCAGCTCGTGATGAAGGTCAAGAACCCCCTGGAGTCGGTGAGCTCGAACGCCAAGAAGCTGCGCTTCGCCAACGCCGGCCAGAACAGCGACGGATGGCTCGGCCTCGGCGCGATGGCCGTCGGCTCCGGCCAGACCCCCACTCCCGCGAGTTACGAGGCTGAGGCAACAGGCAACACCCTGACCGGCGGCGCCATCACAGCAGGCTGCGGCGGCTGCTCCGGCGGCAGCAAGGTCGGCTACATCGGCAACGGCGCGACCCTCACCTTCAACCACGTGGACGGGGGCGCCACCGGAGGCACCCGCACCATCACCCTCCACTACGCCACACAGGTCGCGCGCACCGCGACGGTCAAAGCCAACGGGGCCACCGCCCAGACCGTCAGCTTCGCCCCGACGCCGGACTGGTCGACGACCGGAACCACCACGGTGACCGTGAAACTGAACGCCGGCACGGGCAACACACTCACCGTCGCCAATCCCGCCGGCTGGGCGCCGGACATCGACAGGATCACCGTGAGTTGACCCGTACCGCAACGCACGACCCATGACTGGTGTCCCCAAGGCAGGTTGCCTTGGGGACACCCCACCCCTCACTCGGTCAGCGCAGGGAGCTGTCGACGGTCAAGGCCGCGGCGGCATCGTCCTCATCGAGATAGACGCCGCACTGTCGCAGCGCGATCCGCTGCACATCACCCACGTCGGGGGCACCGCAGCAGCGCCTGGCCTCCGTCACCGCCCACCTCAGTACCGCCAGATACCCCGGCTCGGCGGCCCGGTCGCGGTGTCCGATGATCACGTCGTGCTCTCCGAAACCGGTGCGTAGACATCTGTATCCAAATCTGTTGCCCCGCTGCGCAGTTCATAGCGGGCCCGCAACGCGCTGCGGGCATCCGCAGGCTGCGCGGCCAGGCCGAAGTGTTCATGCGCGGCAATCAGCACATCAGCGGTGGACACATGCCCGCGCGCGTCCTGCGGGAGGTTGCGCCGGGCTCTCGAAATCACGATGTCAGCGGCAGTGCGCAGCTGAGCACCTTGGTGGGCGGCGTGCAGTGCGGTCGCACGCTGCTGCTTGCGCTTGGCGAATCCGAACATCAACCAGGCCTCCTCGAGTTGCACACAACCGTTACGTTACGCATCCCCTCCCGCACCGAACGTATGCCTTGCTGTAACCCTCCCCACATGTCGGGCCACCTGACGTCCGACGCGCAACACCCCTTACTCGGCACCGCTTTTTCCCCTCAATTTCCATAACTGTCCGTTTTATGGACAGCGTTGAAGGTGCCCCCGAGACTGTGCGCATGTATCAACAGGGATCGGACAAGAATCCGCAGGAAAAGCGAGCTCAGGGCCAGGCGGCCATCCCGGGGACGGTGCTCGCGGATGATCTGGCGCGGGCCGCGGAACGGCTGCAGAAGCAGTTTCCCGGCATCGTCATCGAGGGGAAACTCAGCACGCAGGACGACGCATTCTGGACATCGGGCGTCCGGCACGGCGGGACACCCCTGTCCGTCGACGATCTCCTCTCCTCGTTGCTCGGACTGCTCAGCCACGAGCAGTGCGTGGGACTCCGGGTGCAGTTCTTCACCGAGGGCACCGTGCCGGAGGGCGAGCCGAGAGCGGGCCTCAGCAAGGGAGTTCGGCTCATCATCAACGCCAAGGTGCCTCTCTCCGCAGCGGACGAACTCAAGCGGCCCTTCTCGCTCAACCAGGTCTACAAGCCCGGCGCGACCGGGCCTGTGCTGCACATCGAGGCCGTCGTCGCACCGCAGCACGGACGACAGGCAACCCAGCTGCTCTTCGCGCACGCACAGCACATCGGCGTCTCCCGGCTCACCCTGTGCGCGTCGATGATCGCAGGCAGCCAGGAAGGCGTCTTCGCCTGGGCAAGGTACGGGTTCGTCCCTCTGCAGAAGGACTGGGACGACATGCGCCGTGCGGGGCTCGAGAAGCTGGACAGCGACCCGGTGGATCTCCGTGCCCACAACGCGGAGCTCCGGGGCATCGTGCTCGACCCCGCCCCGAAAGCCCTGCGCCGCCTCGTCTACTGCTCCTGGCAGCGGAAGGGCGCAACGGTCGCCTTCCTCAACGCCATGCTCACCGCGCACGTGAGCTGGCAGGGGGAGCTCGACCTCACGGACACGGACGGCTGCACCTGGCTCCAGACCTACGCTCGCCTGGCCAGGGCGTCGGATCACCTCGCGCAGTTCACACCGCTGCTCCCCGCTCCGTCCACGCATCCGGCCGCGCCGCCGCAGATCCCGCAGGTCCAGCCGCCGGTCGGCGCCGATGCGTCGGACGAGGACGACAGCCCCTTCGGTTTCAGCGAGGCCGAGGAGGTGGAGGCGCTGGTCGGGCAGATCAGTGCGGGCCTGGCCACTTTCGAGGAGGTCGAGAAGGAGTACGGCGACAAGCAGAGGCCCGAGGTGATCCGGAAGGTCCGTGAGGCTTTGGCGAAATAGCTGCGCCCCCGGCCGTCGCCGTTGCGCTGCTCGACTACCTCAGTTCAGATGGAACTTCTGGGCGGCCGAGCCGTTGCAGTCCCAGATCTGCAGCCGGGTGCCGTTGGCGGTCGCTCCGCTCGGCGAGTCGAGGCACCTGCCGGACTGCGGATTCAGCAGCGATCCGTCCGCCTGGACGACCCACTTCTGCCCTCCCACGCCGTTGCAGTCCCAAAGCTCGACCTTGGTGCCGCCGGCCGTGCCGTTGCCGTTGATGTCCAGGCAGCGGCCGAGCGTACGCAGCGTGGTGTCCGCAGGGTGCGCCCAGTGCTGGTCCTCGGCCCATTTCTGGCAGTCCCACAGCTGAACCGCCGCGGCGTTGACCCCTGTGTCATCGGCGGCGACGTCCACGCACTTTCCGCCGGGGCCGGTGAACTTGCGCTGGTCGCCGTTGGGTTCGTCGGTCTGGCCGGAGTACCCGACCGAGGTGATGTTGGCCTGTACGACGTTCTCGGCCGCGTCGGTCGGATAGCCGGAGACCATCACGCCCTCGAAGAAGGTGCCGCGGTTCCAGTTGCTGTTGTCGCCGCCGGTGCCCAGGATGATGCCGCCCTCCTGGTGCATGGGGATGTAGCCACCGCGGTTGGGCAGGGCGCCGTTCCACCACGTGGACATGGCGCCCGACTGCGCGTTGCCGCCCTTGAGCGCGTACTTGGTCTGTCCGTCGTTCTTCAGCATCGCGGTGACGTACGGGGTGCTGTTGCCGAGGTTGGCCGTGTTGGAGCCGTTGGCTCCCTGGAACATGCCGTTCTCCAGGTCGGCCTCGACCCACGGGCCCGATCCGGTGCACGGGGCGAAGTAGCAGGTGGTGGCGATGGAGACGGCGTCCATGTGGCCGTTTCCGGTGTCGGCGGGGGTGCGCTCCGCGTTTCCGTAGTCGAAGCAGCAGGCGGAGCCCACGTGGGTGCCGCTGGCCACCATGTAGGCGCCCTCGGCCTGGCCGTTGACGGCCGTGCCCGAGGCCTGGCCGTTGGAGCGGTAGCCGACACCGGGAGAGACCCAGATGCCGTAGACCTTGTGCCCGCCGGCCGTCACCGCGATCTCACTCGCACTCGCGCCGCGGTCTGCGCCCATTCCCGCGGTTCCGGCCGGGCCGGGGAACAGGTCGTTGTGGCGTGAGGTCTGGTCGTAGACCTTGTTGATCGAACAGGTGGTGTTCTGGCAGAAGCTGTCCTGGGCGGCCGCATCGGCGTAACCGCCGGGCGTGAGCGGTCCGACGTCCCTCGTGGTGCCGTCGGAGGCTCGTTTCACCTGGTAGAGGGGCCCGTTGTAGGAGGAGATGAGGGCGCGCGTGGTGCTGTGCGCGGCAACGCACGGGGTGCCGGCTCCGGCATAGATGTCGCACGGCAGAGCGGCGGCGGCATGCGACACGCCGGGTGTGGTCAGCAGTGCGCCGAGCACAAGGGCCAGCGTGGCGAGGACGGAAAGCGCGATGCGGTGCGTGCGGGTGAGCAGGCCGAGCCCCAGCACTTCGAGGCCGGCGGCTCGGCGGGACGGTCTGCGCATACCTTGCTCCCATGGGGGTGTGATGGAGCGTCAGGTCACTTGTGTGGCAGGGGACTTGACGTTGCATGGCAGAGCCGGAACGTAGTCCTGCTGTTGGGTTGCGTCAATGTTTGTTGCTTTGACGCGCCAATGTTTGAAGGAATTCTTTGGGTCACCGGGACACCTCGACGCGCCAACGCGTTGACGTGTCCCTGAACATTCACTACTTTCCCAAGCGTCGCCTGAGAGCGCTCTCAGCGAGTGGACGCACCGCGCAACACCCCCACACAGCACGGCACTTCCACCGAGGAGGAAGAGCTTGTCCGCTCATCGCGCCCCACACCGCTCCCGCAGAAAGCCATCGACGGCGCTCGCCGCCCTGGCCGTCGCCGCCGCCCTGTTGATCGCCTCACCGTCCGCCCCTGCTGCCGAAGCCGCCGTTCCCGCGACCATCCCCCTGACCCTCACCAACAACTCGGGGCGCGGCGATCAGGTGTTCGTGTACGTCATCGGCACCGAGCTCGCCACCGGCCGGCAAGGCTGGGCGGACGTCAACGGCACCTTCCACCCCTGGCCGGCCGGCGGGAATCCGCCGACCCCGGCCCCCGACGCGTCGATCCCCGGCCCGGCCAACGGGCAGGTGAAGACGATCCGTATGCCGAAGTTCTCGGGCCGGGTCTACTTCTCCTACGGGCAGAAGCTCATCTTCAAGCTGACCACCGGCGGCCTGGTGCAGCCCGCCGTGCAGAACCCGAGCGACCCGAACGCGAACATCCTCTTCAACTGGACGGAGTACACGCTCAACGACTCCGGTCTGTGGATCAACAGCACCCAGGTCGACATGTTCTCCGCCCCCTACGCGGTCGGAGTGAAGATCCCCAACGGGACGACCAGAAGCACCGGCCATCTCAAGCCCGGCGGCTACAACGGCTTCTTCAACGCCCTGCGCAGCCAGTCCGGCGGCTGGGCGAATCTCATCAAGACCCGCTCGGACGGCACGATCCTGCGGGCCCTCGCACCCGGCCACGGCATCGAGGCCGGCGCCCTGCCCGCCACGGTGATGAGCGACTACGTCAACCGCGTATGGACCAAGTACTCCTCGCAGACCCTGACGGTGACACCGTTCACCGACCAGCCTTCGGTCAAATACTTCGGCCGGGTGTCAGGCAACACCATGAACTTCACCAACACATCGGGCGCCGTGGTCACCTCCTTCCAGAAGCCCGACTCCGACAGCATCTTCGGCTGCTACAAGCTCCTCGACGCGCCCAACGACCTCGTACGCGGCCCCATCTCCCGCACCCTGTGCGCCGGTTACAACCGCTCGACCCTGCTCACCAACCCCAACCAGCCGGACGCCTCCGACACGAACTTCTACAAGGACGCGGTCACCAACCACTACTCCCGCAACATCCACGCCCAGATGGTCGACGGCAAGGCCTACGGCTTCGCGTTCGACGATGTGGGCGCCCACGAATCCCTCGTCAACGACAGCAACCCCCAACAGGCCTACATCACGCTCGACCCGTTCAACTGATCCTGTACGGGACCTCGTTGCGGGCCGGAGCACCCCGAGCCCCGGCCCGCAACACCCCGTCGCGCGGGATCACCAACCGGTCCCGTCAGCGCCCCCGCGTACGGTCAGCAGATCCCAGACCTGCCCCAGGGCTTGCTCGGCGGTGTCCGGAAGCCGGTCCGCGCTGCCCAGCCGCCGCGCGACGGCGCGGGCGAGTGCGGCGCGGTGCGGCGCCGTCGCCTCCATCGCCCGGACCAGGGCCCCTCGTCGTTGAGCCGGGGCAGCTGCTCGATCCCTTGCCAGGTCGCGTCGAAACGCTGATTGCGCCCGCGTCCGGCAATGCCCTGGTTGCCGTCGGTGAGAACGGCACCGACGGCGGTCCCGCCCTGCCGGTACGCATCCCAGGCCAACTCCATGGCTGCCCGCCGTCGCACCCGCCCTCTGTCGCAGACCTTGCTTCACCTATCGAAATTCGATAGATTCCCGTCGTCATTCGATAGGAAGACGGGTCATGGGAAAACTGACAGTGCGTGCTCTGCGCGCCGTGCTCGTGGTGGTGCTCGCCGGCACCGTGTTCGTTCAGGCATCGATGGCGTGGGCGTTGATCAGCGGGAACGACCCCGAGGACGGCTCGCTCCCGCTGACCCCGCTGCGCGTGATCACCTTCCTGGGCATGGTGTCGGCCCAGACCGCACTGGTCTGCGTTTGGCGGCTGGTGGCGATGGTGCGACGCGGAACCGTCTTCTCCCACGCCGCGTTCCGGTACGTGGACATCGTGATCGGCGCGATCGTGGCGGCTGCCCTCATGTGGTTCGCGATCACGGCCGTCAACGCGCCGGGCCAGCGGGACGACCCGGGCGTCACCCTCATCATGGGCGGGGTCGGCGTGGCCATCCTGGGGGTCGCGCTTCTCGTGCTCGTACTGCGGATGCTGCTCGCCCAGGCGGTCGCGCGCGACGTCGAAGCGGCGCAGATGCAGGCCGAGCTGGACGAGGTGATCTGATGCCGATCACCGTCGACATCGACGTGATGCTGGCCAGACGGAAGATGTCCGTGGGCGAACTCGCGGAGCGCGTAGGAATCACGCCGGCCAACCTGGCGGTGCTCAAGAACGGCCGCGCCAAGGCGGTGCGCTTCGCGACGCTTGCCGCGCTCTGCGAGGTACTCAAGTGCCAGCCGGGCGACCTGCTGCGCTGGGAGGCCGAGGACGCCGCGAGCGGATGACGCGGCTCAGCGGCTTGCCGCGTACGCCGAGACCTTGAACCGCGCCCCCATGGCGGGCGCGTACCGCCTTTGGTCGGCCCTTTGGCATGTTTCAAAGGGGCTTGGCAGGGGCGCGGGGATGGGCACATCATGAGGCGCGCCCTTGTCATGGACGCGACTCGAGTGCCTCCGCCCTCTCCCCCAAGGGACCCCCATGGATCAACTCAGCCCCGGCGCCAGACCCTCGCGCCGGCGCCTGCTGCAGGGCGCCGCGGTCACCGCCGCTGCCGCCGCCCTCGGGCCGCTCACCGCCGGGCGCGCCGCCGCGGCCTCGTATCCCGCGACGCACTGGATACCGGCGAGCACCTCCAACTACACGGTCTCCAACCGCCCGAGCAGCTACCCCCTCAACTATGTGGTCATCCACGTCACCCAGGAGACCTTCCAGGACGCGATGCGGATCTTCCAGGATCCGAGCCGCAAGGTGTCCGCGCACTACATGGTCGCCTCCGGCGACGGATACATCGGACAGTTCGTGCGCGAGAAGGACATCGCCTGGCACGCCGGGAACTGGGACTACAACACGCGCTCCATCGGCATCGAGCACGAAGGCTGGGTCGACCAGCCGTCGTGGTTCACCGATGTGATGTACCAGCAGTCGGCGAAGCTCACCGCAGCAGTCTGCGACCGCTACGGCATCCCGAAGACGCGCACGCACATCCTGGGCCATGTCGAGGTCCCGGGCACGGACCACACGGATCCGGGACCGTACTGGGACTGGACGAAGTACCTGCGCCTGGTCAACAACGCCTGAGCGCTCAGGGCGTGTTGGCCGGGCCTCCTCCCGGCGCCGCCCGCAGGCCGCCGGGCACCATCGGCGTGATCTGCTGGATGTCGTAGCGCAGCCGCAGCTCCCGTATCGCATCCTGGTCCGGCGGTCCCTGCCGGACCAGGAGTTCGCCGATTCCCTCCAGATACTCCTCGTGCCCGGCGGGCGCCACCAGGAACAGCATCCGGGCGGCCGTCAGGCCCGGGTTGGCGAAGGCGTGCGGGCAGCCCGGGGGTACGAACATCAGGGAGCCCGGGCCGCCCCGCGCGACCTTGCGGCCCGAGTCCGACTCCCACGTCTGCCAGTCGCCGGCCGTCCGGACGCTGGGCTCGAAAGCCAGCAGGTCGAGCTCTCCGTCGAGTACGTAGAAAAGCTCCTCGGCCTCGGCGTGGGCATGAGCGCCCACGTCGAATCCAGGGGCGACCTCGACCTCGAAGAGGGACCAGCGTTCGGTCTGTCCGACCCCCACCTTGAGCGTCATTCCGGTGCCACCGATGGTGCGGCCCGCACCGGGCGGGACTACCAGTCCGTCAGTCATGCGGTCATCGTGCTGCGGAGCGATTCGCTCCGACAAGAGGGCGGATGGCACTCGGCATTTCGTCATATGCCGTCGGGTCAGGCTCAGTTGGACCGGTCCCGCTCCTGTCCGAAACGTGAAGGAGATCGCGCCGGCGACCCGCTGCGGGCGGGAGCAGCCCTCCGACAGGGTTGAACTTCGTGGTGCGAACTAATATTGTTCGTGACACGAACTCAACTCTTTGTCTTTGGGAGCGTGTTGTCCATGACCCGTACAGTTGCAGTCATCGGCGGAGGTTACGGGGGCGCCGCGGTCGCCAAGGCACTGGAAGCCGAGGCCGACGTCGTCCTCATCGACCCACGGGACGCCTTCGTGAATGCGGCCGCCTCACTGCGGGCGCTGACCCGACCCGACTGGGCGGGGAACATGTTCTTCCCCTTCGACACCATGCTCACCACCGGCAGGGTGCTGCGCGAGCGCGCGCTCTCGGTCGATCCCGGCGGTGTGACTCTGGCCTCGGGCGCGTATGTCCCGGCGGACTACGTGGTGTTGGCGTCCGGCTCCAGCTATCCCTACCCGGCCAAGCCCGCCTCCGATTCCACCTTCGAGGCGCTGGCGGACCTGCGCCGCACCCACAAGGAACTGCTCCCCGCCCAGCGGGTCCTGATCCTCGGCGCCGGCCCGGTCGGTCTTGAACTGGCCGGCGAGATCAAGGAGGTCTGGCCGGACAAGCACGTGATCATCGCCGACCCGGCCACAGAACTTCTTCCCGGCTTCGAACCCGGGCTCGTGAAGGACCTGCACAGTCAACTCGACGCCCGTGGAATCGAGTTGCTCCTCGCCACCGGCTTGACCGCACATCCAGAGACCGAGGCAGGCCGGTTCGGCACCTTCACCCTCGCCACCACCGCGGGCAGCACCGTGAGCGCCGACATCTGGTTCCGCGCCTACGGACCCACCACCAACAGCGACTACCTCGCCGACGGCCGACTCACCACCCGCAACCCGGCCGGCCAGGTCCCGGTGACCCCGTCCCTCCACGTCGCAGGCCACCACCACATCTACGCGGTCGGCGACATCACCGACGTCGCCGAGGCCAAGATGGCCGGCTTCGCCATGCGGCATGCCGAGGTCGTCGCCCAGAACATCAGCGCCCAGCTGAAGGGCGAACAACCCACCGCCACTTACCAGCCGATGCCCCACCCCATCATCCTCCTCCCCCTCGGCTCCACCGGCGGCGTCGGACAACTCCCCTCCCCCGAGGGCCCCACCCTCGCCTCCGCCGCCATGGTCTCCGAGTACAAAGGCGCCGACCTGTTCACCCACCGCTTCACCACACAATTCGGCCCCACCGCTGAATGCCACCGGATCAACGTCCGGGCCGACGGCCTTCGGCGTCGGTGAGGCGCTCCACGACCGTCTCGCCGATATCGGCGAACACCTCGATCTGCTCGGGAGTCAGCAGATCGACGAAGTGCCTGCGGACGGACTCGACGTGCAGAGGGGCCGCAGCCCCGATGGTCCGCAGCCCCAGATCGGTGAGGACCACGACCGCACCCCTGCCGTCCGTCTCGCACTCCTCGCGCACGACGAGACCGCGCTGTTCCATCCGGGCCAGGTGATGGGAGAGGCGGCTGCGGGACCAGAGCATGCGCTCCGCCAGCTCACTGACCCGACACCGGCGATCCGGGCTGCTCCCCAGATTGGACAGCACGTCGTAGTCAGGGTCCGAGAGCCCGCTCTGCTGGGCAAGGTCGCGTGACACCTGGGCATTGAGCAGCAGGAACATGCGGCGGTACGCCTGCCATGCGCGCTGCTCGCGATCGGACAGCCAGCGGGATTCCTGGGTCATACGGCCACCGTACCGGCATGTGGTTGACGTGTCACACACCCCGCTCTACGGTGGTGCGTGACACGTCAACCATATGGAGGCCGCCGTGGCGCGCTCGCTGAGTCTCATGTCGGGGCTCGTCCTGTTCGGCGTGAGCGTCGCGCTCATGGTCGCCGCGGGGCTCGGCCTCCCCTCCTGGGACGCCCTGCACCAAGGAATTTCGCGCAGTACCGGGCTGTCCTTCGGGTGGGTCGTGAACCTGGTCGGCGTCCTGGTGCTCCTCGCCTGGATACCGCTGCGGGTCCGCCCCGGCATCGGCACCCTCTGCAACATCCTCGTCATCGGCGTCGCAGCCGATGTCACGCTCGCCCTCCTCCCGGAGACCGGTCTCCTGGCCGTACGCATCCCGTTCCTCCTCGTAGGAATCGGGCTGAACGCCGTGGCCACCGGGCTCTACATCGGAGCCGGTCTCGGCCCCGGACCGCGCGACGGCCTGATGACCGGCCTGGCGCAGCACGGGATCTCGATCCGCGCCGCGCGCACGGTGATCGAGGTCGGCGTGCTGCTCGCAGGCTGGCTGCTCGGTGGCACGGTCGGCGTCGGCACGCTCCTGTTCGCCGTGACGATCGGCCCCCTCGCCCAGCAGGCCATCCGCCGCTTCACCATGGCACCGACCACCGCCTCCACCACCACCTCGACCACTTGAAGGATCGGCACGATGCCTCGTCTCTACGTCGTCTCCGCCAGCACGCGCCCCACGTCGGCGGGGCGCCCGCTGGCCGCCTGGATCGCCGAACTCGCCGTCTCCCGACCGGAGTTCGACACCACACTGATCGATCTCGGGGAGCTCGCCCTGCCGTTCTTCGATGAGCCCGAACATCCCTCCGGTGGCCGATACGCGCATCAGCACACCAGGCAGTGGAGTGCGAAAGTCAGCTCCGCCGACTGCTTCGTCTTTGTCATGCCGATGTACAACGGCGGCTTCAGCGCACCCCTCAAGAACGCCATCGACTTCCTCTACCAGGAGTGGCAGGGCAAGCCGGTGGGCCTGATCAGCTACAGCGCGGGCACATCGGGCGGCGCCCCGGCGATCGAGATGATCCGGCCGGTACTCGGCCGGGTCGGCCTGCGCCCCACCGCGAAGAGCCTTTCGGTTCCCGGCATCGAGGAGCACATCCGTGAGGGGCAAGGGTTCATGGCCACACCCGAGATGACGGCGCAGGCCGAGGCCGTCCTCGACGAGGTGGCGGAGTCACTCGCAACAGCAGAGCATGCCGCAGCCTGAGCAGTCCGGCCCGGCCGGTCGTCAATCCACGGCCAACCGTCCACGGGCGGCCGTGGATTGACGGGACCACACCAGAGGGGACAAGATCGACAGGCATCAGGATGACAACGTTGTCGTACGAGAGGAACGCGATGCGAGCGTTGAGACGCGTATTCACCGCCTTGTTGGTCGTCAGCACCATGGCCGCGGCTTCCGTCACCTCCGGCGTAGCCAACGCCAGAGACCGCGGACCGCAGTTCGCCGCGGATCCCACCACGCTGGTCGACACGTCGATCGGCAACAACGGTGACGGAACCACCTTCCCCGGCGCGGCCGCCCCGTTCGGCATGGTCCAGCTGAGCCCCGACACGCAGCTGAACAAGTACGCGTCCTACGACTACCAGCAGGACACCATCCTCGGTTTCAGCCATACGCATCTCTCGGGCGTCGGGTGCCAGACGATGGGCAACATCCGCTTCATGCCCACCACCGGAGCGGTCACCTCGTCCGACCCCGCTCAGTACGGCGCGAAGTTCAGTCATGACAACGAGACCCGAGCGCCGGGCTATTACGGCGTGAAGTTCGACAACGGCATCCAGGCCGAGCTCAGCGCGACCCAGCGGACCGGCCAGCACCGCTACACCTACCCGGCCGGTGCGGGTGCCGAGAACGTGCTCATCGAAGCCGGTCAGAGCAACGGCAGCACCTATGCGGGCGACATCAAGGTGGTCGGGAACGACACCGTGGAGGGCTGGGTCCAGGGAGGCAACTTCTGTGGAGAGACCGGCAAGGAGCGCTACCGGGTCTTCTTCAGCGCCAAGTTCGACCGGACCTTCTCCACGTTCGGGACCTGGACCGACGGCACGCTCACCCCGAACCAGCGCGAGGCGACTCGCGGCACCAAGCGCGCCGGTGCCTGGCTGTCGTTCGACCCGGCCAAGGGCGGACAGGTCGGCTCATCGGTGGGGCTGTCCTACACCTCGGTCGACGGTGCGCGTCTCAACCGCACCGCTGAACAGCCGAAGTCGTTCGACAAGGCCCGCGCCGGCGCGCACGACGCCTGGCGGACCGAGCTGAACCGTATGCGCGTGGCCGGTGGCAGCACCGCCGACCAGCGCACGTATTACAGCGCGCTCTATCACTCGCTGCTGCACCCGTCGGTCGGCTCCGACGTCGACAACCGCTATCGCGGCTTCGACGACCAGGTGCATCGCGCGGATTCCACGTACTACCAGATGTTCTCGCTCTGGGACACCTACCGATCGCAGAACCAACTGGTCGCCCTGCTGCATCCGGACAAGGCCGCCGACATGGCCAAGTCCGTGCTGCACATCTACCAGGACGGCGGCTGGCTGCCGCGCTGGGGGCTGGGCAACGGCGAGACCAATGTGATGAGCGGCGACCCCATCACCCCGTGGATCGTCGACATCTACAACCGCGGCCTGCTCGACAACCGCACGTCGCGCCAGCTCTTCGACGCGCTCTGGAAGAACGTCAACGAGGTCCCCACGGACCAGTCCCTCTTCCGTGGCCGTGACGGCAACTCCACGTACGTCAAGAACGGTTGGGTCGGCTACCAGAATCTGCCCGGGTACACGTACGGGGACAGCCGCCAGGCGGGCTCGGCCACACTCGAGTACTCACTCGCCGACTGCGCGCTGTCCACGATGGCCGGCGGTCTCGGCTACAAGGACAAGGCCTCCACGCTCGCCTCGCGCTGCGACAACTTCGCCAAGCTCTGGGATCCGAGTGTCACCTCACAGGGCTTCTCCGGGTTCCCGGTCACGAAGAACGCGGACGGCAGCGTCGCCGGCGATCCCGACCCCAGTCAGGCCGGCGCCTTCCACGAGGGCACCGCTTGGCAGTACCAGTGGCTCGCCCAGCAGGACCCGCAGACGCTGTACGGCCTGATGGGCGGTCAGGGCGCTGCCGAGCAGCGGCTGGACAAGTTCTTCGACATGCCCACCGTGCTCACCGACCCGGCCAAGGCCGCCTCGGAGTCGTGGGTGACCGGCGCCTACGACTACCACAACAACTTCGCCTTCAACCCCAACAACGAGCCCGACTTCCACACGCCGTGGATGTACGCGTGGACCGGCGCGCCCTGGAAGACCTCGGCGGTGCTGCGCGCCATGCGGACGCTCTTCACCGACAGCGTGTACGGCATGCCCGGCAATGACGACCTCGGTGCGACCTCGTCGCTGCTCGTCTTCGCCATGGCCGGCATCTTCGAGGCCCAGCCCGGTTCCGCCAAGTACGTGATCACCTCCCCCATGTTCGAGAAGGTCGAGATCCGGCCCGAGCATGGGCGCAGGATCGCCATCGAGGCTCCCGGCGCCGACGCGTCGAAGCTCCAGTACGTGGCTTCCGTGCGCACGGGGAAGGGCGCGCTGCGCCAGAGCTGGCTGTCCCACAAGGACCTCCTCCACGCCGACACGATCAACATCAAGCTCTCTGATCAGCCGACGAGTTGGGGCGTCGACGCTGCCCCGCCCGCGATGAACCAGGGCTGAGGTTGTTGTCCTGCGGTCCCCTCATCGAGGGGACCGCAGGACACTATCGCTGTCGCGCGCACGTCGGCCGCCCCGCCACCTCTCACGGCTTCAGACCGAAGAGCGCGGCGACCCGCTCGGTCAGTTCGTCCTCGCTGAGCGACCCGTCGACCTCGATGCCCTGGAGCCCGAGTTGCTCGACCTCCTCGGCCACTCGCTCGGTGAACAGCCGATCGCGCTCCAGCAGATTGGCCAGGGCCCGCTGTGGATCACTGGTGTGCTGAGCGATGCTCCAGGTCGATCCGCGGCTCTCAAGGGCGGCGACGCGGAACTCGGGTGTGGGCAACAGCCATACGGCATGGCCGGGGGCGTCCAGCAGCGGCTTGACCAGGTGCGGCAGCAGCCGGAACCCTTCGGCCACCAGCGGCGGCCTCGGATCCGGCTGCAGCAGGTCGTCCGCGATGAGGTGGAACCCCTCGCCGCGAAACCAGTGGAAGGTCTCGAGCATGGTCCGTGGGTCGCGGTCGAGCCACCGCTCGTCCATGTCCATCGCCATGAACCGGTGCAGGAACGGGCTGTCCTGCGGTGTGCTGCGCCTGGTGTGGTCGGACATGGCGGCATCGGTGTCGTAGATCCGCAGCCCGTAGCGGTGATGCAGGTGGCGGGCGATGGTGGACTTGCCGCCCCCGCTCCCCCCGGCGATCCAGTAGACCTGGCTCAAGCTTCGTCCGCCGCCTGGCATGTGGGTTCCGCCCCTCCTGATATTGCCCGGTGACCAAGGCGGACAGGTTCTGACCTCGATGCGAGTTAGCGTCGTGGCATGCCGACACGCATCGTGAGCTGGTCCGGGGCGAACGCCCGCCGTATCGAGCGCCAGGGTCTGGCCACACCTGTCGCCCTCTCTCCTTCTGCTGTCCCTGAACTCGCCGGCGTCATGCTGGGCGCGCACGCCCAGGTGCTGTCGGCGGCCGAACTCTCCCTCGGGCTGCGTACCGAGGGAGGGACGCGTGTCGACGTGCGTCGTGCGCTGTGGGAGGAACGGTCGCTGGTCAAGACGTTCGGCCCGCGCGGCACGGTACACCTGCTGGCTGCTGTCGACGTACCGATGTGGACCGGCGCGTTCTCCGCCATGCCGGCACGAGTCGGTCAGCAGGCCAAGGAGATCCGACTCACCGCCGCACAGACGGACGCGGTCGTCGCGGCCGCCGGGGAGGCCCTGTCCGGTGCGGAGTTGACCGCAGACGAGCTGACGGAGGCGATCGTGGCGCGTACCGGGGCGTGGGCCGGCGACCTCGTCGTCCCCGCCTTCCAGGGAATGTGGCCTCGCTGGCGGCAGGCACTGCACACGGCGGCGCATCGCGGTGTGCTGTCCTTCGGACCGAACCGCGGGCAGAAGGTGACCTATACGAATCCCGGTGTGGTGCCGATGGAGCAGGACGCGGCGCTCTCCGAACTCGTACGCCGCTACCTCTACGCCTACGGCCCGGCCACACCCCAGCATTTCGCCAAGTGGCTTGCGGTGAACAATGGTTGGACGACCGCACTGTTCGGGGAACTGGCCGCGGGCGGGGAGATCGAGCAGGTCGAATTCGAGGAGGTCGGGGCGGCATGGGTGGCAGCCGGGGACACCGATTTCCCGGCTCCAGGAGCGCAGGCTGAAGGAGTGCGGCTCCTTCCCTACTTCGACGCGTTCGGAATCGCTTCTCAGGCGCGCGAACTGCTCTTTCCGGGGCGGGCCTTCGAGCGCGCTCTGGCTGGCGGCCAGGCCGGGAACTTTCCGTTGCTGCTCATGGACGGGGTGGTGGCCGGGGTATGGCACCAGCGCCGCTCGGGAAAGCGCATCGCGGTCACGGTCGAACCGCTGGAGAAGTTGTCGGGAGGGCAGCTGAAGGAGCTGGAGCGGCAGGCGGAACGCATCGGTGAAGTGGGCGAAGGAGTCGCGGAGTTGACGGTCGGCACGGTGACGGTGGGGGCGCACGCCTAGGCATTGATGCGTTGGTCGGCGGACGAGCCCGCTACTTCTCAGAGCCGAGCAGACTGGCGGGACCGGATGTGGCCTGTCCCAGGCCCCGGCGCATCGTGATCTCCACGGGTGAGTACACGCCGTCGGCCCGCTCCAGTTCGTACGGCGCGGCCGGCATCAGCGGCGGCTGGGCCATGAAGCGCGGGCGCGCCCCGTGGTGCGGCTGCGCTGCGTGCACCACGAACGGATGGCACAGGAAGACGTCGCCCGGGGAACCGGTGGCGAGGGCGAGCGGCCGGTGGGCGGATGCCGCTACGAGGTCCGGCGCGATGGCCAGGCCGCTCGCGCCCTCCTCCCCGTACGGCTCCAGCACCTTAGGCACGTCGAGGTGGGAGCCGACCCTGATCCGGGTCGGGACGTCTTCCTCCCCCACGTCGCTGAAGAGAAAGAGCATCAGCAGGGCCCGGCCGCGTGAGCGGAGATTGGTGAAGGGCCAGGCCTCGCCCTCCACCGCATAGCTGCCCTCGATGTGCCAGCCCGCGTCGTCCGGCTCTTCCGCGTGCGGAAAGCGCAGCGGGAAGGTGCCGAGCGAGTAGCGCGGCTCCCAGCGTCCAGGGCCGGCCAGCAGGTCGTACGCCCTGTGCAAGGCCGGGGAGTTGGGTGCGGCGGCGAACGGGCCCTGGGCCATCCCGCCGACCCAGTGCACGGGCTGCGTCCAGGTCTCCGGGTCGCAGCCCGTCTCCTGCCACAGCAACCGCGCACAGCTCGCGGCCACGCGGGGCGCTACGGCACCTTCCAGCTTGACGAAGCCGTCGCGGAGGAAGCGGGAAACCAAGGTCGTGTCGTCCATGCCTCCATCGTGCGGCGCCGCACGTCCCGGTCACCCGACACTTGCCGCACCGCTTTTCTCGGGTGCGGTGTTCAGGGCCGCAGCTGATTGAATCGATGGACTGGATCTTGGAGGCGAGCGTGCTGGACCGGCTCAATCTGGCCATGGAGCACATCGAGCGGCAGCTCGACAGCTCCGTCGACGTGGGCGAGCTGGCGCAGGTCGCGGCCACGTCGGAGTATCACCTGCGGCGGATGTTCTCGGCGCTCGCAGGGATGCCGCTGTCGGAGTACATCAGGCGCCGGCGGCTGACCGTGGCGGGCGCGGAGGTACTGGCCGACGAGCGGACGCTGCTGGAGATCGCGGTGCGGTACGGATACGGCTCGGGAGAGGCGTTCGCGCGGGCGTTCCGCGCGGTGCACGGCGTGGGGCCCGGCGAGGCGCGGCGCACCAGAGCGGCGCTCAATTCCCAGCCCCGGATGACCTTCCGTCTCATCGTCGACGGGAGCAGCAGCATGCGCTACCGCGTCGTGCGCAAGCCGGAGTTCAGCGTCGTCGGGGCGAAAGCCCGGGTGCCGCTCGTGCACTCGGGGCCGAACCAGGCGATCATCGATTTCGTCCGCGGGACCGGTGAGCGGACAAGGAAGGTGCTGGAGAAGCTGTCCGACCAGGAGCCGCACGGCATCGTCGCGGTCTGCGACGACCTGGATCCCAGCCGGGCCGAGGGCACCGAACTCGACTACTACTACGGGGTCGTCACCTCGGAGTCCGCGCCGGAGAACATGGCCACGCTGCCCGTGCCGGCCGGGACGTGGGCGGTCTTCACCACCTCGGGACCTGCGCCGGAGGCGATCCAGGTGTTGTGGCGTGATGTGTTCACCGAGTGGTTCCCGTCGAACCCGTACCGAAGCCGCCCCGGGCCGGAGATCTTGCGCATGCGCATGTCGGCGGACGGCAGCGAGGCCGATGCCGAGCTGTGGCTGCCGGTGGAACGGGAGACGTCGAGCCGGACGGCACGTCACGCGGGCAGTGCCCCGGCCAGGTGACCGTGTTCCCGGCCGCATGCCCACCGGGCTCTTCTCGCGGTCTCAGGTGCCCCCTTGTTCCACGCGAGTGCAGTGGTGGCTGCACCGGGTGCGGCGCAGCCACCACCGTGTCGTGGCGTCGGTCAGGACGGGCAGCCGGAGTCGGCGACCACGAGGTAACCGGGTGAGGTTTCCTCCAGGGTGTGGGTGACGAAGAGGTTGTACAGGCCCATGTTCTGGTTGGAGCCGTTGGCGTAGACCGTCCCGAGGCTCTGATGGGCTCGTCCGGCGGCCACTTGGTTGTAGTTGTTGTCGGTGTAGCACTGGTGGGCGGCGCCTGTGGTCGCCGCCTGCACCGCCGCCGAGGGCGCCCCGACCGCTCCGGAACCGTCCACGGCGGCAACGGTGTAGCTGTAGGTCGTACCCGAGGCGAGCCCGCTGTCGGTGAAGGTGGTCGCGGTCGGCGAGCCGACCTCGGTGCCACCGCGGTGGACCCGGTACGACGCGGCACCGGCGACGGCGTTCCAGGAGAGGGACACCGATGTGCCGGTGGAAGCGGTGGCGGCGAGGCCGGTCGGGGCGGGCAGCGAGCCGCCGCCGTCGGTGGAGGTCAGGCCCCAGTCCTGGCCGATCTGGTACGAGGCGCAGATGTTCGCGTCCGGCAGGTACTGGCTCGCCGTGCCGCACTGGGCCGGGCCTGTCCCCGGATCCACCGGCTGGCCGTGGCTCATGCCCGTGATGCTGTACGACTCGACCGCCGGGTGGCCGGCGGAGTCCTGGTAGACCTTGTGCGGGTAGCCCTGCACGGAGTCGCTGACATCGGCCGCGGCGTCCGTACCGTGGACGTCGGTCCATTGCTGTACGAGCTCGGTCATGTTCATCGGGGCCACCGTGGTGTCCTGCGAGCCCTGCCACACGGACACGGTCGGATACGAGCCGCTGTAGCCCGAGTCGGCCGCGCGGACCTTGTCGCCCCACTGCTTGGGGGTGAGGTCCTTGCCGGGGCTCATACAGCTGAGCGCGTCGGTGACGGAGCGCGCGCAGTCGAAGGGAAGGCCCGCGACGACCGCGGCCCCGGAGAACACCTCCGGATAGGCGGCGGCCATCGCGGAGGTCATCGCACCGCCGGCGGACAGGCCGGTGACGTAGACGCGCGAGGGGGCCGTTCCGTAGTCCGCCGCCATCTTGTCGACCATCTGTTTGATGGACAGCGCCTCGCCCTGTCCGCGCGAGAAGTCGGACGCCTGGAACCAGTTGAAGCACGCGTTCGCGTTGTTGGCGCTCTTCTGCTGGGGCAGCACCAGGGCGAAGCCCCAGGCGGATGCCCACTTGGTCCAGCCGGTCTCGTCGTCGAACGCGGACGCCGACTGGGTGCATCCGTGCAGCGCGACGACAAGGGGGCGCCCGGTGGGCAGTCCGTCGGGAACGTAGCGGAACATCTGGAGGTTGCCCGGGTTCGAGCCGAAGCCTGTCACCTCCTGCAGGGTCGCGGCCGACGCCGGGGTCGGGGTCAGCAGCCCCAGAGCCAGGGCGATCAGCGACAGGACCAGCGCTATGGAGGCCCCGGAACGGCGCCTTGGGGAGAGGGAAGAAGCAGGATGCATCGTGCCACCTTGGCGATCGCGAGGGGTGGGGGAAGAGATCGCACCCGGCACGCTTCGCACCAGCACCGATGCATGGCCC
Source organism: Streptomyces sp. NPDC050738 (assembly GCF_040654175.1). Classification (NCBI taxonomy): domain Bacteria; kingdom Bacillati; phylum Actinomycetota; class Actinomycetes; order Kitasatosporales; family Streptomycetaceae; genus Streptomyces; species Streptomyces sp. NPDC050738. The sequence goes on from NZ_JBFAHN010000022.1 coordinate 60,747, forward strand.
GGGAGTTACGGGGAAGTTTCGTGCGACCGTCCGGCGGCGGTAATGGTGACGGGCCCCACCCCGACGGGGCGTCCCCTGTGCGTCGTCACCGTTGTGACACGGAGGGAGGCGCTCCGTGGGCCCGTCGGTGCAGGTGCGAAAAGAGCTTGAGCGGCTCAAGCCCCCGCTGATAGCTTCCAGTTCGCCGTGACACCGTCCGAGGAGGTGAGACCCATGAACGCTGTATCGATGTGGGTGCTCCCCCTCGCCGTCACGGCCGGGCGACTGATGTAAGCGTCGCCGGGGGCGCCTCGACCACAAGGCACTCCCGAAGGGCACCATCATGCATTCCTTGAATTTCACCTCCGAGTCGTCGTCGCATGGCATCACCGAGCGCGACTTCACCGTCGGCGACGTCCCCGGAGTTCTCTGGTCACCGGCTTCCGGCGCCGGCCGTGCACCTCTGATCCTGATGGGCCACGGTGGCGGCAACCACAAGAAACATCCCGCGATGGCCGGCCGCGCCCGCCTGCTCGTGAACGGCTGCGGCTTCCATGTCGCCGTCATCGACGCGCCCGGTCACGGCGACCGGCCTCGCTCCCCGTATGACGAGCAGGAGATCGCCGAGTTGTTCCGGGCGAGAGCGGCGGGTGAGCCGGAGGGCCCGATCGTCGTCCGCTACAACGCGCACCTGGCCGAGCTTGCCGTCCCCGAGTGGCGGGCGACCCTGGACGCGCTCCAGCGGCTCCCGCAGATCGGCGCCGACGGTCCGGTCGGTTACTACGGCATCAACATGGGCACTGCGATCGGTGTGCCGTTCGTGGCGGGCGAGCCCAGGATCGCCGCCGCGGTCTTCGGCCAGCACTGGCCGGAGGTCCTGGCCGGGCAGGCGAGCCGGATCACCATCCCGATCGAGTTCGACATGCAGTGGGACGACGAGCACATCCCGCGCGCGTCCGGTCTCGCGCTGTTCGACGCCTTCGCCTCGAAGGAGAAGACGTTGCATGCGAACTCGGGCAGGCACAAGGAGCTGCCCAGGTTCGAAGCCGACAGTGCGGTTCTGTTCTTCGCCCGGCACTTCGGCCGGGCGGTCACCGCTCAGATCTGACAGGGGCGGTGGTGTAACTCAGGTCGTTCGCGATCAGCGAGTCCGGGGTCAGCCGCAGCCAGGTCGTGCCGCGTTCGGTCGCGTCGTCGTGCAGATAGTGGGTGAAGCGCGCATCCCAGTGGCTCTCGTCCGGGCCCAGGTATCGGGCGAGCTTGCGTCGGCCACGGGGGACGTCGAAGGTGACGAGCTCGGCGCGTCCACGCGCGATGACCTGTTGGACCACGCCTGTTGCGATGTCGCACACGTCGACCACGACCGCCACCTGCGGATCGGCTGTGACCCGGTCGAAGAGTTTGGCCCACGGCCCGGTCAGGATCCAGAAGGCTCCCTCCTCCCACAGGAACCAGACCGGGCGCACGGTCGGCCCGGCCGTCGCGATGCGGGCGGTGAGCGGCTCGGCGAGGAAGGCGTCGATGTCGAAGGCAGGCGAGGTCATGCAGCGATTGTCGTTCGCGCGGGCGCCGCCGGACAGCGACTCTTGATCTAGGACCTGCGGCCTACGTCTGTCCTGTCGGGGCTTGTGGCTCCGGTGAGTTCCAGGCTCATGCGCCACAGATGCAGCCGGGCTTCGTCCTCGTACGCCTGGGAGTGGGCGCGCGTCTCGCGCGTCCGGTCGTAGAAGCGTCCGGTGGTGCGGGCGAGTTCCGGAGCGGTGATCAGCCGGTGGGTGGCGGCCACTCCTTCCTCCAGGGTGTCGATGCTGTGCCCGACCTCGGCGAGGACGATCTTGGTGGGCATGTAGGTGGCGGGGTGCAGGCTGTTGACCGTGATCTCGTCGGCGGGAAGGCGTGCGGCGAGTTCGAAGCCGGATGTGATCTGGGCGAGTTTGCTCTGGCCGTACGCCCGGACACCGGTGTAGCCGCGCTCGATCATCAGGTCGTCGAAGTCGAGCGGGTGCTGGCCGATGGAGGCGACGTTCACGATGCGGGCCGGAGCCGACGCACGCAGCAGGGGCAGCAGTTCGAGGGTGAGCAGGAAGCCGGCGAGGTAGTTGACGGCAAAGCGCAGCTCGTGGCCCTGCGCGCTGGTACGGCGGCTGCGGCCGTCCGGTTCGCCGGCGCCGATGCCCGCGTTGTTCACCAGTACGTCCAGGCTGTCGGTCGCCGTGCGAAGGTCGTCGGCCATGCGGCGGACCTGGTCGAGGTCGGCGAGGTCCGCCGTCACGGTGCGGGGCTTGGTGGCGCCCCGGGCCGCGAGATCGTCCGCGAGACGGTCGAGTTTGGCCTGGTCGCGGCCGTGCAGGATCACGTCGGCGCCTTCGGCCGCCAGGCGTTCGGCGAGCGCCCGGCCGAGGCCGTCCGTGGCGCCGGTGATGAGGATGGTGCGGTGGCTGGTCATCGCTGGTCTCCTGAGTCGCTCGAAGTGTCGGGTGCAGGGGGCGGGGTCCGGGTGAGGGTCGTCGTGAGCTCGTCGACGAGCTCGGCGTCGACGGGTTGCCGGGTGGCCAGGAGGCGGTACCAAAGTGTGCCGAACACGATGTCCAGGACGGTGGCCGCGGTGGGGTGGCGCGGTAGGTCGCCCCGGCTCCGGGCCCGGTCGAGTACGACGTGGAGCGCATCGCGCCGGCCCTGCAGGAACGCGGTGCGGAAGAGCTGTCCGAAGTCGGTGTTGATCTGAGCCTCTGCCATAAGCGCGCACAGGATCTCGGCGATGAGCGGCCGCCGGCCGAGGCGGAAGGTGTCTTCGAGGAATGCCCGTAGGTCGTGCGCGTAGGAGCCGTGGTCGGCGTTCGTGACGTTCAGCTCGGCTTTGAGCGCGAGCGCCTCGAGGAGGACGTGAGCCTTGGAGGGCCACCAGCGGTAGATCGTCTGCTTGCCGCATCGGGCACGGTGGGCGATTCCTTCGATCGTCAGGGCCGCGTAGCCGACTTCGCCGATCAGCTCGAATGCAGCGGCCAGGATCGCGGCGCGGCTCTCCTCGCTGCGTTTGCGTCCCGGGCGCACCAACTCGTCCTGGTGAGAACGCGGTTGCCTGTCCATGACGATGCAGGCTAGCTCAATCCGAGACGCTGCGGTTCGAAATAGGAGGATGCGCTTGCCGTACCTCGTGATCACCGAAGCGTCCGGATACGGTACGAAGTACTTTGTGAACGAACAGATTCGGCCTGCGACCACTCGCGTGTTCATCGCGCTGGCCCCGCCCGACGACGCGAAGGAAGAACTGGCGCAGGCGCTGAGACCGGCCTACGACACGTACCCGCGTATGCGGTGGAATCGCATCGAGGACTGGCACATCACGCTGGCGTTCCTCGGGGAGCTCCCCGTCGCAACCGTTCCGCTGCTGTGTCCGCCGCTGGCGGACCTCGCCTCCGCCCGTCGGCCCCTGGCGCTGGAGTTGCGCGGCGGCGGGCACTTCGACGAGCGGGTGGTGTGGAGCGGGGTCGACGGCGAGCTGGAAGGTCTGCAGCTGCTGGCCGCCGAGGTACGTACCGTGGTCAGGGCCTGCGGTGTCCCGTTCGAGGACCGGCCGTTGCGGCCCCATCTGACGCTGGCCCGCGCCCGCCGGGACGCCCCCGCATCGGCGGTCGACGTGGCCGCCGGGCTGGCGGGGTTCACCGGCCGCCGCTGGCGGGCGGAGCGTCTTCATCTGGTCGGCAGCAACTTCGGCCGCGGGCCGGGGCCGATCCGCTATCGCGACATCGACGCGTGGAATTTCAGCGGGATCTAGTGCCGGATCAGGAAACTTTGGCCTTGCTCCGGATGAGATGCTCACTCGGTCGTCGGTGGGCTGATGGTTTCGGACCGGACGGGGAGGTACCGAGATGACCGCTGGTGGGCCTTGGACCGGCGATGATCGAGAGCACAACGATGACTGCCATGCGCGGTGGCACGCGTCATTGCATCGCTCCACCGCGCAGCACGACTACCAGGACGACTGGTACGACGCGCAGTGCGGAGGCTGCCGCTTCTGGATCGCTCTGATCAGACCGTCCGGTGTCGCCCAGCACAGCAACTGGGCGACACGTCACGACAGGGCGAACGTTGCCCGATGCGGCATCAGGGGGTGGCCAGGGCCGGTTCAGGTTGCCGCACCGGTGCGAGTTTCGGGTCCCACGACTTGGTGGTCCATACGTAACCCTGGATCACCGAGGCCAACGCCAGGATGAGCAGGGGCCCGAATATCCACGGGTGGCCGGCCATCTCCACCGAGAGGTAGCGGTACATCAGCAGGAGCAGGGTGAAGACCGTCGTGCCGTAGACGACCAGCCGGGTCGCCGACGCGTCCCAGCCGCGGTCCAGCGCGCGCATCCCTGCCTCGATGGTGACCGCGAACACCACACCGGCGACGAGATCCGCCCCGTAGTGGTAGCCGAATCCCAGCGTGGCGACGAGGGTGGCGACGAGCCAGAACGTGCCGGCGAAGCGCAGCACCCGTGAACCCTTGCGGGAGTGGATGAAGATCGTGGTAGCCCACGCCGTGTGCAGGCTGGGCATGCAGTTGCGCGGGGTGATCACGTCGAACGGCATGGTGTGCGGGGAGTTGACCGGGGTGAACGTCTCCGGCCACAGGTTGGCCACCGCCCAGTGACTGCCGTCGGCTCCGTAGGCGAAGATCGGTCCGACCACCGGGAAGATCATGTAGATGGCCGGTCCCAGCAGACCGATGACCAGGAAAGTGCGCACCAGGTGGTGGCCGGGGAAGCGGCGCTCGATGGCGACGTTACGGAGCTGGTAGAGCGCGACGAGGGCGGCCGCCAGCGGGAGCTGGCCGTAGACGAAGTGGAGTATGTGGGAGCCGGTCGCGCCGGTGGCGTTGACGACCTGGCCTACGAGCCATGACGGGTTGCCCAGGGCGTGGTCGGCGGTCGCCACGTACTGGTCGTAGACCATTGGGCGGGTCTTGGACGTGATGAGCAGCCAGGTGTCGCCGGTCTTGTGGCCGGCCACCAGGAGCAGGCCGAGCCCGACGCCCTTCAGCAGGAGCATGCGCTCCTTGCCGACGCGGCGCGTGAGGGCAATGACCGTGCAGCCGATCATGACCCACAGTGCGCCGTTGCCGAAGGTCAGCCTGGCGTCGGCCAACCAGCGGAAGAACAGGAAGACGAGGTCGATGCCGATCGCGGTACCGAGCGCGATGAACCGCTGGCGCCAGGTGAGCACCACCATCATCAGCGCCAGGCCGGCGTAGAGCAGCGGTCCTGTGCGCGGGGCGAAGATGACCTCGCGCGCCTGGTTGACGATCGGTCCCGGCAGGCCGTAGTGGCGTGCGGAGATCTCCAGCGCGATGAGGAATCCGAGTGTCGCCACACCGGCCGTGGCCCACAGCATCGCGCGCGGCCGGCGCGCAACGGACGTGAGCCTGTGGCGTATTCGGGGAAATATTCGCGACATTACAGATATCAATTTTCTGACCGATTTGTTAGTTTTTGATTAAGCACCTCCCCCTTCGCACTAGATGAGATTAATTTCTAGTGAAGGATGGCGATCGGAACGACCCCCATGGGTTCGATCATGTTATAGGAGGCCGCCGTCGAACTGGCACCTTCAGTCGATCTGGGGCATCGGACTGGAACCAAACTGACAAAAATCGGTCGAAGTCGCCCTGCGGGGACGGGCGCTGTCGTCGCGCGCCCGTCCCCGCCGTCCCTCACGCCCCAGCCTTGACGGGCACGCCCGCCGGCGCCTGCTCTCCCACGACGCGGCGGCGCCGGGTCGGCATCGCGAGCATCGGGTTGGCGACGGCCCAGGCCGCGCCCTTGCAGACCAGCTCCTTGTAGAGCGCGGCGCACCTGCCGGTCAGCGCCGCGCTGACGGCTCGGTCGTCGGCGGTCACGTACTGGATCACACCCTCCTTGCGGCCCAGCGAGATGCACTGGTTGAAGTAGCGGATCGACACCGCGGGGAGCTTGCCGCCGGTCAGGCGTGCCGCGATCGAGTCGGCGGCCTGCCAGGCGGTGGGGGTGCCCGAGGCGCACGACATACGAAGCGGCTTGTCGCCGGGGCCCATCACCATGGCCGCGTCACCGATCGCGTACACGTCGGGGTGCGAGAGCGAGCACATCGTCTTGTCGACCACGATCTGCCCGGCCCCCGTGACCTCCAGGCCGGTGGCCTCCGCGATCGGGTGGACCGCGAAGCCTGTGGTCCACACGGTGACCGCCGCCGGGATGCGCACGCCCTCGGCGGTGATGACGTGGTCCGCCTCCACGCCGGTGATCGCGGCACCTTCATGCACGGTGATGCCCAGGTTGCCGAAGACCTTCCTCAGGTGGCTGCCGCCCTTGTCCGAGAGCCAGTCGCCGAGCCCGCCGCGGGCGGCGAGCGCCACGTCGAGGTCCGGGCGGGCTTCGGCGATCTCGGTCGCGGCCTCGACGCCGGTCAGGCCGCCTCCGACGATCACCACGGACTCACCGGCGTCGAGGCCGGCCAGCCGCTCGCGCAGCCGGAGCGCTCCGGGACGGCTTGCGATCTCGTGGGCGTGCTCGGCGGTGCCGGCGACACCCTGGTCGTTCCAGGCGCTGCCGAGGGCGTAGACCAGGCTGTCGTACTCCAGCTCCGCGGCACCGTTCGCGTCCAGGACGGCGACGGTCTTGCGGTCGACGTCGATGCCGGTGACCTTCCCCAGCTTCAGCTCCACGCCGGTGCCCGCGAACATCTCGCGGAACGGGCGGGGCCTGAGCTCCTGGCCGACCGCCAGCTGGTGCATCCGGACGCGCTCGACGAAGTCGGGCTCGGCGTTGACGAGGGTGATGGTGACGTCTTCGCGGCGCAGCCGCTTGGCGAGGCGTCCGGCGGCGATGGCGCCTGCGTAGCCGGCTCCGAGGACGACGATTCGGTGCTGCATGTCCTTGCTCCTGTCTCGCTGGTCTGCGGTTTCGCTACTTGAACCGGGCAGCCCGGCGTTTCCTGACAGGGGTGGGGTGTGATGCACGTCACATAGGCATCAGAAGGCGATGAGCAGGGGTTCTCCGTGGTCCGAGGCCGCCCACTGCTGCGTTGCACGCTCCAATTTGTCGGGATTGACCTGGTTACGGAACGAGGCGATGCCCTCGGCGGTGACTTCCAGGCACAGGATGCCGATGACATGGCCGTCGAGGACCGCAACGATGGCGGGGTCGCCGTTGGCGGTCGTTGCGTAGACCCCGGGTGAACCGCCGACCAGCACGCGCTTGGCCTGGCTGGGCTTGAACAGACCCCGCATGAACTTCGCCACCGCGACGGCGCCCTCGAACGCCTTCGTCCGGGCCGGGATCTTCCCACCTCCGTCGCCGATCGCCGTGGCGTCCGCGGTGAGCAGCCGTACGAGCGGCTCGGTTCGGCCCGTGGTGGCGGCCGCCAGGAACTCCTCGACGATCCGCTTGGCCTCGGCCTCGTCGATCTCGGTGCGTGCCTTGCCGTCCGCGATGTGCTTCTTGGCGCGGTGGAAGATCTGCTGGCAGGCCGACTCGGTGATGTCGAGGATCTCGGCGATCTCCCGGTGCCCGTAGGCGAAGGCCTCCCGCAGGACGTACACCGCCCGCTCGTTGGGGGACAGCCGCTCCATGAGGGTGAGGACCGCGTACGAGACCGATTCGCGCTGCTCGGCTGTGCCGGCGGGGCCGAGCATCGGATCCCCGGCGAGCAGCGGTTCCGGGAGCCACTGCCCCACATACGTCTCGCGCCGGGCGCGGGCCGAGGTGAGCTGGTTGAGGCACAGGTTCGTGAGGACCTTCGTCAGCCAGGCCACCGGGACCTCGATGCCGTCCACATCCGCGGCCTGCCAGCGCAGGTACGTGTCCTGCACCGCGTCCTCGGCCTCGCTCGCCGAGCCGAGGAGGCGATAGGCGATGGCCTCCAGGCGGGGCCTGGAGGCCTCGAACAGGTCCACGTCGTCCATGGTCAGGGGCATGGACCGGATCCTATCCGGCGCTGTGCGCCGGGGAGTTGGGTGCCAACCCGCTCAGTGGCCCAGTTCCGCCCGCAGTTCAGGCGGCAGGAGGTCGCCGTGGGCGCGTACGAGGTCGTCGCACAGGTCCCAGATCCGCTCCACCGGCAGGGCCGCGGCCGTCGCGGGGTCGGTCATGGCGGCGTGCCGGATGTGGCGCGGCTCGCCGTCCGTGGCCGCGCGTACGACCAGGTCGTTCACGCTGGTGTACGTACGGTTGAGGGCGGCGCACTGCGGCGGGAGCGCCCCGACGCGGGTGGGCTGGACGCCCAGGGAGTCGGCCAGGCAGGGCACTTCGACGACCGCGTCGGCGGGCAGGTTGTCGATCAGGCCCCGGTTGGGGACGTTGCCGTAGACCGTGCGCGGGGTGCCCGTGACGATGCTGTGGATGATCTGCGGGGCGTATTCCATGCTGGCGTCGACGGGCAGCGGGGCGCCCGCTGTCAGGGCCTCGCGGGTCTTCTCGTAACTGGCCACGTTCTCCTCGATGATGTCCAGGTACGCCCCGACCGGCAGGCGCAGCCGCTCGATCTCGCTGTCGTGGTGCAGATACCAGGGGACGTATTCGGAGGAGTGCTCGCTGGTCTCGGTGGGGTAGTGCCCGAGCCTGCGGTACATGTCCACGCGTACGCGGCGCAGCAGTTCGGGGTCCTTGGCGATGGCCTCGTCGAGGAGCGGATAGAGGCTTTTGCCGGCGCGTTCGAAGCGCAGGACCCAGGCCTGGTGGTTGACGCCCGCGGCGAGGTAGGAGACCTCGTCGAAGGGGACGCCGACCAGCTCGGCGAGGTCGTGCATGGTCCAGTAGACCGAGTGGCACAGGCCGACGGTGCGCAGCTGGGGTGCGATGCGGCTCAGGTAGAGGACGTTCATCGCCATGGGGTTGGTGTAGTTCAACAGCCAGGCGTCCGGGCAGAGTTCGGTCATGTCGTCGGCGAGGGACCGCAGCAGCGGGAAGGTGCGCAGTGCGCGGAAGATGCCGCCGATTCCCAGGGTGTCGCCAATGGTCTGGCGCAGGCCGTAGCGGGCGGGGACGGCGAAGTCCGTACGGGTGGCCTCGTTCATGCCGACCTGGACCATGTTGATGACGAAGGTGGCGCCCTCCAGTGCGCTGCGCCGGTCGGGGTGCGCCGTGATCGTCGGTTCTGCTCCGCGCTCGGCCGCGATCCGGCGGGCAGCGCCTTCGGCGGTGGCCAGCCGTTCGGCGTCGATGTCGTGCAGGGCGATATGTACGCGGGTGAGCTCGGGGAAGGCGAACAGGTCGGCCAGGAGTCCCTGGGTGAAGACGACGCTGCCTGCGCCGACGAACACGATCTTCGTAAGGGTCATGAGGAAACCTCCTGGTTCAAGGTGGCGGCTCGGGCCTCGTCCCAGGTGGGCTGGGTCGCGGTGCCGCCGTGGCCGCGGGTGGACAGCGAGCCGCAGGTCGCGGCGACGGCCAGGGCGGCCTCGGTGTCCAGGCCGCGCAGGATCGCGGTGATGAATCCGGCGTCGAAGCTGTCGCCCGCGCCAACGGTGTCGAGCGGCTCGACCGGCACTGCCGCGGTGCGCAGGGGCGGGTGGGCGCCGTCGTGGGCGAGGGCGCCTTCGGCCCCGTCCTTGACGACGACGAGCGGGCCGCGTCGGGCCAACTCGGCGGCCGCGTCCAGCAGTTCGGCCGTGCCTGCGAGTGCGCGGGCCTCGGACGCGTTCGGCAGCAGAATGTCGGTGCCCCGCAGGGCCGGGTCGAGCAGTCCGCGGTCCCACCGCCCGCTCGGATCGTCATTCGTGTCGAGCGAGGTGCTCGCGCCATGGGAGCGCGCCGCGGCGAATATCCGGGGAAGCGACCGGGCCAGCTGAGGCATCAGGAAGAAGGAGGCCGCGTGTACGTGCCGTACCGAGGCGAGCAGCGCTTCGGGCACATCGTCGAGGCCGGTCGCGGCAAGGCATCCGGGCGCGGTGAGGATGGTCCGGTCCCCGTCGTCGGTCGTGAGGATCGCCGTGAGGGGTGTGGGCAGGTGGGGATCGGTGACCAGGGCGGTGAGATCGACACCGCGCCCGGCCAGTGCGGAGCGTACGAAGTCGCCCGCAGGATCGTCGCCGACCCGGCCGGCGAAGGCCACGCGCAGTCCCAGGCGCGCGGCCCCGCAGGCCATGATCGCGGCGGAGCCGCCGAGTACCAGCCCTGCGTGGCCGACGAGTTGTTCGCGCTGGCCGAAGGCGAGGCGGTGCGGCACGGGGCCGAGGACCACATCGGGATTGGCGTCGCCGATCACGAGCAGGTCGAAGGGGGGAGACATGGTGGTTCCTTGCATTCGGATGCGTACGGGAAGAACGGATCTAGCCCTTGAGTCCGCTCGAAGTCAGCGACTGGATGAAGGTCTTCTGGGCGAAGAGGAAGGCCAACAGGACCGGCAGGACGGTGATGAGATTGCCCGCCATCACCGCCGACCACCTGGTGTGATGCAGGCCCTGGAAGGTGGTCAGCCCCAGCTGCAGCGTGTACTGGGTGTCGTGGTTGATCGCGATGAGCGGCCACGACAGGTCGTTCCAGGTGGCCAGGAACGTCAGGACGGCCACGGTGGCGAGCGCGGGTCGCGCCAGCGGCATGACGATGGAGAACAGCACCCGCAGCCGTGAACAGCCGTCGATCCAGGCCGCCTCCTCGATCTCCCTGGGCAGTGCGAGAAAGAACTGCCGGAACAGGAAGACGGCGAACGGTGTGACCAGCGAGGGCACGATCAGCGCGCCCAGCGTGTCGATGAGCCCGAGCTCCTTCATCACCAGGAACGTCGGGATCATGGTCAGTTGGAACGGGATGACCATCGTCGCCAGCATCAGCGCGAGCAGCAGCCGCGACCCGGCGAAGCGCATGCGGGCGAAGGCGTAGCCGCCCAGCGCCCCGAGCAGCAGGTTCGAGAGCACCGATACGCCCGCCACGATGAGGGAGTTGGCGAACCAGCGCGGGAACATGGCGTTGCCCAGGACGTATCGGTATCCCCCGAGGTCGATGCCGTGCGGCCACAGCGCGGGCGGGAACCGGTTGATCTCGGCATTGCTCATCACCGAGCTGAGCACCAGCCACAGCAGGGGCAGCGCGAAGCCCAGCGACAGGGGCGCGAGCAGCAGGTGCCAGGCGCTGAAGGGCAGCCGCCGGCGTCGCAGTCGGCCCGCCGCGGCGGGGGCGGCGGTCCGGTGCACCTCGCGCGCAGCCGTGGATGTGGTCGCGGTCATCGGGCGACTCCTTCCGTACGGTTGTGGCTGCGCCGGTACAGGTGGAGCACGGCGCCGGCCAGGAGCAGGGCGAGCGCGAGCACGTAGGCGGCCGATGCCCCGTATCCGGCGGTGAACATCTGGAAGGCCTGTTCCCAGACGAAGTAGACGATGACGGTGGTCGATCCGAGCGGACCGCCCTTTGTGGTGACGTAGACCAGGTCGAAGACCTGCAGGGCGGCGATCAGCTGCCACAGCAGCAGAAAGACCGTGACCGGGGTGAGCGTCGGCAGGGTGATGTGGCGCAGCACCATCCAGCGGCCCGCGCCGTCGAGGCGGGCGGACTCGACGAGTTCGGGCGGTACGTCCTGCAGCGCGGCGAGATAGACGATGACGCAGAAGCCGACGCCGCTCCACAGCGAGATGATCACGAGCAGGTAGAGCGCCTGGCCAGGGTCGGACAGAAAGCCCTGCGGGGAGATGCCGAGCTTGTGCAACAGCGAGTTGGCGACGCCGAATTCGGGGTCGAGGATGAAGGAGAAGAGCACGCCCTGGGCCGCGGCCGAGACCACGAACGGGATGAAGATCAGGGTGCGGTAGATGCCGATGAATTTGATCCGGCGGTTCAGCGCCAGTGCCAGGGCCAGTCCGCCCACCAGGCTCAGCGGCACATAGAGCGCCGCGTACAGGAGCGTATTGCCCACGGCGGTATGGAAGTTGGGGTCCTGCGCGAGTGCGCGGTAGTTGTCCAGGCCGACCCAGCGGCCCGGGGTGACCAGGTCGTCGGCCCGGAACGACAGCAGCAGGGACCAGATGACGGGGACGATGCTCAGTCCGAGGATGACGATCACCGACGGGCTGATGAAGGCCCAGGCGGTGGCGGATTCCCGGCGCGCCCGGCGGCGGCTCGCCCTGGGGCGGGCCACCTTGATGCGGTCGGCCGGAGCGAGGGTGAGCGCTCGCGGGGTCTGCGACATGTCGGCCTTCCTCATCTGGGTATCAGCAGGGCCGCGTTGGCCTTGTCGGCACAGGTGCGCAGGGCTTGCGCCGGGGATCGGCGGCCCAGGAGTACGGAGACGATGGCCTCGCCCAGCGCCATCGAGATCTGCGGGTACGCCGCGTGGATGGGTCTGACCCGGGCGGAGTCGAGCGCGTCGGTGAACACCTTGAGTCCGGCCGTCGCCGCCGAGTGCTGCTTCCATTCCGGGCGCTGCGCGGTGGCGGAGCTCAGCGGGAGGCTGCCGGCCTGGATGTCCCAGCGCACGTCGTGTTCGGGCTGGATCATCCAGCTGACGAACTCGACGGCGGCGCGGGAGCGTGCCGAGCCGTTGTCGAAGACCGTCCAGGTATCGGGGCCTGAGATGGTGACGGGGTGCCCGTGGTAGGTGGGCAGCGGCACCACGCCGTAGTCGATCTTCGCGTCGATGACGTCGGGGAGCTGCCAGGGTCCGGTGGCCACCATGCCCATCCGGCCGCTCAGAAAGACCTTGTAGAGCTGCTCGCTGCCTGGCTTGAAGTCGATGTAGACGCTCTTGTCCTCGGCCAGTTGCGCGAGGGTGCCCAGCGCCTGCTCGCCCTGGTCCGCGAAGCCGATGCTGTGCCCGTTGTCGGCGACGACATCGCCGCCCAGGTCCCAGATCATCGGCCACAGCCGCCAGGTGGTGTCCTCGTCGCCGACTCCGGGCCAGCCCGTCCCGAAGACCCCACGGCCCTTGTCGGTCAACTTGGCCGCGGTGTCCAGGAATTCGTCCCAGCTCCAGCCCGCCTCGGGAAACGGGATGCCGGCCCGGCGGAACAACTCCTTGTTGTAGACGACGGCCAGCGAGTCGAGCACCGCAGGGGCGGCTCGCACCTTGCCGTTGAGGGTGAGTGCCTGGCGCACCGGAGCCCAGTAGTTCGTCCACGGTGTCGCGCCGCCGCGCAGTTGCGACGTCAGGTCGACGACGCGGGGACTGCGGGCGACGCTGGCCAGGTCGGAGCCGAAGATGTAGGCGATGTCCGGGTAGGAGCCCGAGGCCAGCGCGGCCGTCACCTTCTGCAGCATGGCGTCCGCGAGCACCCCGCCGCCGCCCGCGTCCACCCGTATCTTCGGATGGGTGCGGTTGAACTCCGCGACCAGCGCCTCGATCGCCTTCCTGCCGGTGTCGCTCTGGCCGTGCCAGAGCTCGACCGTGACCGTGCCGTCGGCGCTCACGCCGCCGGCTTCGGAGTCCGCGCAGCCTCCGACGAGGGCCGCACCCGCGGTGCCTGCGGCCAACGCCGCCCCGCCGCGCAGCAGCCTGCGGCGGGCCAGTGGTGTGGGGGCACCGCGGATACGGGTCATGACGTACTCCTTGCAGACGTGCGGGAAAGGGAGCGGACGAACAGCGGCGCGGGTGCCGGAGGGAGTGGAGCGTCAGCAGGTCTTGCGGACGTATCCGGAGCTGCCCGGGGTGGTCACGTCCACGTCGCGGCGCACGATGCTGAGCTTGCTGCCCCAGCCCGCGCAGGCCTTCTTCAGACCGCCGGCCGTGTACTCGATGACGATGACGTGATCGCCGAAGGCGGCGGTGTAGTCGCCGCACTCGTCGTACTGCCCGCATTCCTCGGCGACCGCGAAGTCGAGGCCCGTCTGGGTTCTGCTGCCCGCGAGTTCCGAGGTGTTCTTCTGGCCGATGGCCAGGTTCCTGGAGTGTGCGTGCGCGGAGAGGAGCGTGATGAAGGCTTTGGCGTTGCTCGCGGTGAGCAGGCCCTTCGAGCGGGTGTAACTGTCGTAGTTGTCGGGCTCGATGGCGTTGAAGCCCTTGTCGGCGCAGCCGTCGGTCCACTGGTTGACCTGGGCGGCGACCCGGTCGCGCTTGGCCGACGTACGGATGTCGAGCAGCGCCTCGCCCCAGTCCGGGTCCATCACGACGTCGCCGTTGGCGTCCCGCAGCAGGAGGTCGGAGGGCCACTGACTCTGCTCGCCGGGCTGGACCTGGAAGGCGTTGACGTAACAGATGTTGTACAGGCCTGCCGCAGGGGAGGCAGTGCGGTCACGGCTGACGACCTTGACGCCGGAGGGCGGGGTGTAGGCGCCGCCGATCTGGTAGTCGAAGCCCGCGTGGGCCGGGGGCAGGTTCACGGTGGCGGCACCGGCCTGCGGGGCGGCGCCTGCCGTGAGCGCGGCGGCCGCGCTCACGGTGGCCAGGGCGGCGGCCGCCCACCGGAGGCGGATACGGGAAACGGTATTGACGGGCATGGGGAGCTCCATCAATCGCGGGTACGACCCCGCCTCGGACGCTTCAGCGATCCTGGCGACTTTGGCCGGGCTTCGGACTCGCATCCGCTACCGGCTGGGCGCACCTCTGGGTGCCGGGCTGCACGCCCGGGGCACTTGGCAGGATCAAATCGCGTGAGAATGCTCGCGTCAAGGGCACGAGCTGCGCTGAAATTGCAGTTCTGCGCAGAACTGCTCAGATATACGCTGGACTTATGCTCAAGTCGGACCGGCTGAACCGCATCATCGATCACGTCTCCGCCGCGGGCAGCGCGGACATCCACGCACTGGTGGAACTGCTCGGCGTATCCGGCGCCACCGTACGCCGTGACCTGCAACTCCTGCATGAACAAGGGCTCTTGCAGCGCACCCACGGCGGCGCGGTGACGGCCGAGCGGGAACTGCCGCTGCGCCACCGGGCCGGCAGGCAGCAGGACCAGAAGCGGCGCATCGCCGCCGCGGCGGCGGCACTGGTGCCCGACGGCGCCGTGGTGGGAATGACGGGTGGCACCACGGTCACCGAGGTCGCCCGGGTGCTCGCGGGGCGCGGCGGCCTCACGGTGGTGACCAACGCGGTCAACATCGCGGCGGATCTGGTCGTACGGCCCGCCGTCCAGCTCGTCGTCATCGGGGGCAACGCCCGCTCCGAGAGCTACGAACTGGTCGGTCCTGGCGCCGAGCGGATGCTGGACGAGTACCACCTGGACATCAGCTTCATCGGCGTCGACGGCCTCATGGTCGGGCACGGCTGCAGTACGCACGACCAGATGGAGGCGCACACCGACCGGGCCTTCCTCCGCAACAGCACCCGGACCGTCGTGGTCGCGGACGGCACCAAGATCGGCAAGGTCACGTTCGCCAAGATCTGCCCGCTCGCGGAGATCAGCGCGGTGGTGACCGACATTGGCGCGGACGAGGCGGAGCTCGCTGCCGTACGCGCGCTGGGGATCGAGGTCCTCACCGTATGACCTGCGCCCCGCTCGCCGGGGAAAACGGACCAGCGATCAGCGGGCGGAGCGGATCGCTCGCGGGGACGCACCCAGCTCGCGTCGGCACGCCTTGTTGAACGCCTGCAGATCGGCGATGCCGACCGAGGCCGCGACGGCCGGGATCGACAGCGTCGACTCGCGGAGCAGGTGGCGGGCCTGCTCCATCCTGCGACGCCGGATGTACGCGACCACCGTGACCCCCTGCTCCGCCCGGAACAGCCGGATGAGGTGGTTGTGCGAAACCCCCGCGGCACGAGCCACCTCGGGGACCGACAGCTGCTCCGCCAGATGCCCTTCGACGTGCGCCACGGCTGCGGCGACGGGACCGGCGCCGCGATCGGCGTCCTCACCGGGCACCGACAGCTCGGCCACCCGCCACAGCGCGGCCCAGACCTCCGCCGATGCCTGGGCGTGGCTGCGTGGCGCCGCCGCGACGGCCCGCCGCAGCAGCTCGGTCAGCATCGGCTCCCGGGCGCCCGCGTTCTGCATGACGGGGACGTTCAGCTGCTCGCCGGAGCGCGGAAGGTCGAGGTGCGCGTAGAGATGCTCGGAGCGGCCGCGGTAGCGGTATTGCACCCGCGCTCCGGGTGGAGCCAGGCTCACGTGCCCCGGTCTGATCGCGTGCACCGTTCCGTCGACGGTGAGCTCGCCCTCGTACCGGTACAGATGCAGCTGCCACAGATCCGGCAGGCAGAACTCCTCGCGCAGACGCGAGGTCCCGTGCACGCCGATGCCCACGCTCGCCACCCGGGGCGGCTCGTCCAGGCAGATCCGGACGAAGGAATCGGTGATGTCGGCTTCCGTGCTCACGTCGAAAATTTACCAGTGAGGTCAGGGCTGCCGTCCCCTTCCAGGCGCGCCCTCCCGCCTGACCACGGAAGGGCGATATAGCCCTGTTCATGGTCTTCTGTTACTTATGAGTGAAGCCCGAGAGCCCGCCGCTGCCGCCATTCCCGCAGGTCAGGCAGGGGAGCCGGACAGCCGACGGTGGTGGGGCCTCGCCGTCATCGCACTCGCCCAGCTCATGGTGGTCCTCGACGCGACCATCGTGAACATCGCCCTGCCGTCCGCGCAGAAGGATCTGGGCCTCACCGACGGCAACCGCCAGTGGGTCATCACCGCCTACACCCTGGCCTTCGGCGGGCTCCTGCTGCTGGGCGGCCGCATCGCCGACATGGTCGGACGCAAGCGGACCTTCATCATCGGGCTCATCGGCTTCGCGGGCGCCTCCGCGATCGGCGGCGCCGCCACCGGCCCCGAAATGCTCTTCGCGTCCCGCGCCCTGCAAGGCGTCTTCGCCGCCGTACTCGCGCCCTCCGCGCTGTCGCTCCTCACCACCACCTTCACCATCGGCAAGGAACGTGCGAAGGCTTTCGGCATCTACGGGGCCATCGCGGGCGCGGGCGGCGCGCTCGGCCTGCTGCTCGGCGGAATCCTCACCCAGTACCTCGACTGGCGCTGGTGCCTCTACGTCAACGTGCCCATCGCGGTGATCGCCGTCTTCGGCGCCGTCTCGCTGCTCCACGACCGCGCCGGCCACAAGGAGGCCCGTCTGGACATTCCCGGCGTGCTCCTCGGCTGCGGCGGGCTCGTCGCCGTCGTGTACGGACTCAGCGAGGCCGAGTCGAGGGGCTGGACATCGCCCATGGTGCTCGGTCTGCTCATCGGCGGACTGGTCCTGCTGGCCGCGTTCACCTGGTGGCAGTCCCGGGCGGCGAACCCTCTGCTGCCCCTGCACATCGTCAAGAACCGCAATCGCGGCGGCTCGATGCTCACCATGGGGCTGGCGACCATCGGCATGTTCGGTCTTTTCCTGTTCATGACGTACTACCTCCAGAACATCCTGGGCTACACCCCCCTGAAGACCGGATTCGCGTTCCTCCCGATGTCCGTGGCGATCATCATCGGCTCCACACAGATCTCCGCCCGGCTGCTCCACCACGTACCGCCGCGGCTCCTGATGGGTCCCGGGCTGCTGCTCGGTGCGGCCGGGCTCTTCACACTGACCTTCCTCGACACGCACTCCAGTTACGCCGCGCATGTCATGCCGGGGATGCTGATGCTGGGCCTGGGCATGGGTCTCACCTTCATGCCGGTGATGGCGACGGCGACGGCAGGCGTCGCCCCGCAGGACGCGGGCGTCACTTCGGCGACCGTCAACACCGCCCAGCAGGTGGGCGGTTCCGTCGGTACGGCGCTGCTCAACACCATCGCGACGACGACCACCGCCACCTACCTCACCAGCCACCTCGGAGCCGCGGCGCGCACCGGGGAGCTCACCCCGGCGAGCAAGGCCGCGATCACCGACACCGGCGTGGTGCACGGTTTCACGGTCGCCACGGGCTGGGCCGCACTGATCATGCTCGCCGCCTCGGTGGTCGCCATGCTGCTGGTCACCGCCCCTGCGCCCCGTGACCACGAGGAGAGCGCTGCCGCAGTCCCGGAAGTCACGTCGATCTGAGACACCCTCAGCCACACCTCATGAACGGGCATCTCTACAGGTGGGCGTCAACTCCGCTTGTCTCTTGAAGAGTTGAAGCCATGAGTGATCGGACGAGGTAGGGCGTCGAGATCCGGCCACAAACCCCTACAGGACCTTTAAGCATTCCCTGCACGACCCTTGACCCCGGCAGTCCGCGCGCGTCAGCATCTGGCCACTGGAGAGCGCTCTCCAGGTATGTTCCTCCCCCAACTGAGGAGAACAGGCCCATGCGCCCCGCTCCCGCACAGCTCGCGCCCTCGCCCCACGGACGCCACAGACCCTCCCCCACCCCGCGCCGGGGCATCGCCGGCGCCATGGTCACCGCACTGGTCGCCGCACTCCTGCTCTTCGTCCCCGCCGCCGCGTCGCACGCGGCGGCTCCCGCCCTCCTCTCCCAGGGCAAGACCGCCACCGCCTCGTCCCTGGAGGGCGCGGGCTACCCCGCCTCCGCGGCCGTCGACGGCAACCTCACGGGCACCCGCTGGGCCAGCGCCTTCTCCGACCCGCAGTGGATCCAGATCGACCTCGGCGCCTCTGCCGACGTGAGCCAGATCGTGCTCCGCTGGGAGGCCGCCTACGCGAAGGCCTACCGCATCGAGTTCTCCGCCAACGGCACCTCCTGGACCACCGCGTACTCGACGACCACAGGCGCCGGCGGCACCGAGACCCTGAACGTCTCGGGCTCCGCCCGCTACGTCCGCATGTACGGCACGGCGCGCGCGACCGGATACGGGTACTCCCTGTGGGAGTTCCAGGTGTACGGCACCGCCGGCGACGGCGGCGGACCGACCATTCCCGGCGGCGGCGACCTCGGCCCGAACGTCCTGGTCTTCGATCCCTCGACGCCCAACATCCAGGCCACCGTGGACGACGTCTTCCACCAGCAGGAGTCGGCCCAGTTCGGCACAGCCCGCAAGGCGCTGCTCTTCAAGCCGGGCACGTACAACAACATCAATGCCCAGATCGGCTTCTACACCTCCATCGCCGGTCTCGGCCTCAACCCCGACGACACGACCTTCAACGGTGATGTGACCGTCGACGCGGGCTGGTTCAACGGCAACGCCACCCAGAACTTCTGGCGCTCCGCCGAGAACCTGGCGCTCAACCCGGTCAGCGGGACCGACCGCTGGGCCGTCTCCCAGGCCGCCCCCTTCCGCCGTATGCACGTCAAGGGCGGACTGAACCTGGCGCCCGACGGATACGGCTGGGCGAGCGGCGGCTACATCGCCGACAGCAAGATCGACGGCTACGTCGGCAACTACTCGCAGCAGCAGTGGTACACCCGCGACAGCTCGATCGGCGGCTTCTCCAACGGCGTCTGGAACCAGGTGTTCTCCGGCGTCCAGGGCGCACCCGCCCAGGCCTTCCCGAACCCGCCTTACACGACACTCGACTCCACCCCGGTCTCCCGCGAGAAGCCGTTCCTGTACCTGGACGGCAACGACTACAAGGTGTTCGTCCCCGCCAAGCGCACGAACGCGCGCGGCGTCTCGTGGGGCGGCACACCGCAGGGCACGTCGATCCCGCTGAGCCAGTTCTACGTCGTCAAGGCGGGCGCCACCGCGGCCACCATCAACGCCGCACTGGCCCAGGGCCTCAACCTGCTCTTCACGCCCGGTGTCTACCACGTCGACCAGACGATCAATGTGAACCGCGCCAACACCGTCGTCCTGGGCCTCGGCCTCGCGACGATCGTCCCGGACAATGGCGTGACGGCCATGAAGGTCGCCGACGTCGACGGTGTGAAGCTGGCCGGTTTCCTCATCGACGCCGGCCCGGTCAACTCCACCACCCTGCTCCAGGTCGGCCCCGCGGGTTCGTCCGCAAGCCACGCCGACAACCCGACCACCGTGCAGGACGTCTTCGTCCGCATCGGCGGCGCGGGCGCGGGCAAGGCCACCACGAGCATGGAGATCAACAGCAACAACACGATCATCGACCACACCTGGCTGTGGCGCGCCGACCACGGCACCGGCGTCGGCTGGGACACCAACCGCGCGGACTACGGACTCACCGTGAACGGCAACGACGTCCTGGCCACCGGCCTGTTCGTCGAGCACTTCAACAAGTACGACGTCCAGTGGAACGGTGAGCGCGGCCGCACGATCTTCTTCCAGAACGAGAAGTCGTACGACGCCCCGAACCAGGCGGCCGTCCAGAACGGCGGCACCCGTGGCTTCGCCGCCTACAAGGTCGCCGACTCGGTCACCACCCATGAGGGCTGGGGCCTTGGCAGTTACTGCTACTACAACGTGGCCCCCGGCATCATCCAGGACCACGGCTTCGAGGCGCCGGTCAAGGCCGGGGTGAAGTTCCACGACCTGCTCGTGGTCTCGCTCGGCGGCAACGGACAGTACGCGCACGTCATCAACAACACCGGTGCGCCCACCTCGGGCACCGGGACGACCCCGTCGAACGTGGTCTCTTTCCCCTGACCGCCCGCCGCTGACGGCGCACCACGCCCTTCCGCACATCCACGGAACACCTTCGTCTCCCCACGGGGGAGAGCGCTCTCCCGCCGCTCGGCGCGAGGGTGCCTCTCCCCCGCTTCTCCGCCAGGAGTCCTTGTGTACAGACCACCCGCACTGCTTTCCGCACGTCCACGGACCGTCCCTCTGATGCTCGCCCTCGGCGCCCTGCTGGCATCGATGCTCACGTTCATGGCCGCTCCCCGCGCGGCAGCGGCCGACGCGCTGATCTCCCAGGGCAGGCCCGCCACCGCCTCCTCGACGGAAGGCGCGGGCTACGCGGCGTCGGCCGCCGTCGACGGCAATCTCACCGGCACCCGCTGGGCCAGCGCCTGGTCGGACCCGCAGTGGATCCAGATCGACCTCGGCCAGAGCTTCAATCTCAGCCGTACCGTGCTCACTTGGGAGGGCGCCTACGGCAAGGGCTACCAGATCCAGGCCTCCGACAACGGCACGGACTGGCGCACGCTGACCACCGTGACCAACGGCGACGGCGGCACCGACGACCTCGCCCTCTCCGGCTCCGGACGCTATGTGCGGATGTACGGGACCGCCCGCCCCGGCGGATACGGCTACTCCCTCTGGGAGTTCCAGGTCTACGGCTCCGCCGGCGGCACCACTCCCCCGCCCACCGGCGCGGTCGCCGTCACCGGCACCCAGGGCAACTGGCAGCTCAAGGTGGGCGGACAGCCGTACACCGTCAAGGGCCTCACCTGGGGTCCCTCGGTCTACGACGCCCCGAACTACATGCCTGACGTGAAGTCGATGGGCGCCAACACCATCCGCACCTGGGGCACCGACGGTTCCACCAAGCCCCTGCTCGACACGGCGGCCGCCAACGGCATCAAGGTCATCAACGGCTTCTGGCTGCAGCCCGGCGGCGGCCCCGGCAGCGGCGGCTGCGTCAACTACGTCACGGACACCACGTACAAGAACAACTCGCTGACCGAGTTCGCCAAGTGGGTCGACGCCTACAAGAGCCACACCGCGACGCTGATGTGGAACGTCGGCAACGAGTCGGTCCTCGGCCTCCAGAACTGCTACAGCGGAACCGAGCTGGAGAACCAGCGCAACGCCTACACCTCCTTCGTCAACGACGTCGCGAAGAAGATCCACTCGATCGACCCCGACCACCCGGTCACCTCGACCGACGCCTGGACGGGCGCCTGGCCGTACTACAAGCGCAACGCCCCGGACCTCGACCTGTACTCGATGAACTCCTACAACAAGGTCTGCGACGTCCAGAACGACTGGAAGGCGGGCGGCTACACCAAGCCGTACATCATCACCGAGACCGGTCCTCCCGGTGAGTGGGAGGTGCCCAACGACGTCAACGGCATCCCCGACGAGCCGACCGACGTCCAGAAGGCCGCCGGCTACACCAAGGCGTGGAACTGCATCACCGCTCATGCCGGTGTCGCACTGGGCGGGACGCTCTTCCACTACGGCACCGAGCACGACTTCGGCGGCGTCTGGTTCAACCTCGTCTCCGGCAACGTGCGCCGGCTGTCGTACTACGCGGTGAAGAAGGCCTACACGGGCTCGAACGCCGGCGACAACACCCCGCCGGTGATCTCCAACATGACGGTCTCGCCCGCCACTTCGGCCCCGGCCGGCAAGGAGTTCACGGTCCAGGCGAACATCAGCGACCCCAACAACGACACGATCACCAACAAGATCTTCCTCAGCGGCAACTACGCCACCGGCGACAAGGCACTGGTTCCCGCCACCTACCGCTCCACCGGCAACGGCACCTTCGCGGTGACCGCACCGGAGAAGCTGGGCGTCTGGAAGGTCTACATCCAGTCGGAGGACGGACACGGCAACGCCGGCATCGAGACGAAGTCGGTGAAGGTCGTCGCACCTCCCGTGTCGGGCACCGATCTCGCGCTCGGCCGCCCGACCACCGCGTCCTCGTACCAGACGGATCCCACGGGCGGCTGCCCGTGCACTCCGGCGATGGCCACGGACGGCAGCGGCTCCACCCGCTGGGCCAGCGACTGGAGCGACCCGCAGTGGATCCAGGTCGACCTCGGCTCCTCCAAGCCGATCAGACAGCTCCAACTGGTCTGGGATCCGGCCTACGCCAAGTCGTACGAAGTGCAGGTCTCGGACGACGGAACCACCTGGCGCTCCGCCTACACCACCACGACCGGCAACGGTGACGTCGACTCGCTCGCCGTCAACGCCACGGGACGGTATGTACGGCTGAACCTCACAGCACGCGGCACCGCATGGGGCTATTCGCTCTATCAGTTCGGTGTCTACAGCTGACGCACCGGACCTCCGGTGCGCAGACGGAGCCGTCGCCCGGCGGCGACGGCTCCGTACCCGCGCAGGCGGTCAGGCCTCGACCGTGGCCTGCTCGGGGGCGGGGCTGGTGTCCCCCTTCTCGCCGGCGGCCGCGGCGCGGCGCACGGCCGGAATGCCGGCCGCGATCGCCGCGGCGACCAGGGCGACGCCGCAGCCGATCATCAGTCCCGTTCGGAAGCCCTTCTCGGAGGTGAAGCTGAATCCGCCGACGGTGGTGTTCATATGGGAGAGGACCACCCCGATCACCGCGGCGCCGATCGACGTACCGAGCGCACGCATCAGGGTGTTGAAGCCGTTGGCCGCGGCGGTCTCCGAGATCGGGACCGCGCTCATGATGAGTGCGGGCATCGCGCCGTAGGCCAGCCCGACACCGCCGCTGATCACCATGGTGACCAGCATCAGGCCCCACGCCGAACCCATCAGCCCCAGCGACAGGCCGTAGCCGCCCGCGATGACGAGGACGCCTGCGATCAGGGTGAACTTCGGGCCGCGGGCGTCGGTGAGCTTCCCGCCGAGCGGGGAGATGATCATCATCATGAGCCCGCCGGGCGCCATCCAGAGGCCGGCCGCGAGCATCGACTGGCCCAGGCCGTAGCCGGTCGCGGCGGGGAACTGCAGCAGCTGAGGCGTGATCAGCATGCTGGCGTACATACCGAAGCCGACGAAGACCGAGGCGAGGTTGGTCATCAGTACGCGGGGGCGGGCGGTGGTGCGCAGGTCCACCAGGGGGTCACGGGTCCGCAGTTCCCACACGCCCCAGGCGGCCAGCACCAGGACCGCGGCGGCGAAGAGACCGAGCGTGGTGGCCGAACCCCAGCCCCAGTCGGCGCCCTTGGAGACCGCGAGCAGCAGACAGACCAGACCCGCGCCGAGGCCGAGCGCCCCGAGCAGGTCGAAGCGCTGCCCCTTGGCACCGGCCGGCACGTCGGGGACCACGAACCAGATCAGCAGCGCGACCACCACCGCCAGACCCGCCGAGCCCCAGAACAGCACCCGCCAGCTCGCGTACTGGGCGACCGCCGCGGCGATCGGCAGGCCGAGCGCGCCCCCGATGCCCATGGAGGCGCTGACCAGTGCGATGGAAGAGCTGAGCTTCTCCGCCGGGACCACGTCGCGCAGCAGGGCGATGCCCAGGGGAACCATCCCCATGCCCATCCCCTGCAGGCCGCGCCCGACGATCATGGGGACGACCGAGGAGGAGAGCGCACACACCACAGAACCGGCCACCAGCGGGACGGCGCACACCAGAAGCATGCGGCGCTTGCCGAGCATGTCGCCGAGCCGTCCGGAGACGGGCACGCAGACGGCCGACACCAGCAGCGTCGCGGTGATCACCCACGCCGCGTTCGAGGACGAGGTGTTCAGGAGCTGTGGCAGCTCCGCGATGAGCGGGGTGACCAGGGTCTGCATGATCGCCGCCGTGGTGCCGGCGAATGCCAGCACCGCGACTATGCGTCCTGAACTGGCTGATAGCTGGGGGGTTCCCATCCGGGACTCCTCGGGTGTTCGTCGGAACAAGCTCATGCATCGTACATGTCGTGTGCATAGCGCACATCACATGTCCGTTACACAACCTTGTGAGAGGATCAGGCCAGGCCGGAGCGATGCAGGGCGAAGGACCGAACGGACGGCAGGAGACGGCAGGCGCATGATCAGGCCCACGCATGAGGTCGAGTACGAACAGATGCTCCTCAGCCGCCACGGCCTGCTGCAGAACAAGGGCGGGCGCCGCAAGGACGGCCTGATGGACCGCAGCGCCTACATCCTGCTGAGCCGCGTACGCGTCCAGGGGCCGATGTCGATCGGCGAACTCAGCGACGCTTTCGGCCTGGACGCCTCCACCCTCAACCGGCAGACCGCGGCGGCCATGCGCGCCGGGCTCGTGGAGCGCATCCCCGACCCGGAAGGCGGCATGGCACGGAAGTTCCGGATCACCGGCGAGGGTGCGCGGATGCTCGACGAGGAGCGCGAGGGCCTCGTCCGCTCCCTGGAGGACGTCATGGCCCACTGGTCGGACGAGGACATCGCCGGCTTCGCCTCCTACCTGAGGCGCTTCAACACCGACATCGAACGGCTCGGCGGCCGGCCCTGGCCGCGCCCGTAGCTCCGTGCGCACGCCCGCGCAGCCACGTCCAGATGCGTGCTCCCGGTCGACACGAAAAGGTGGTTTGACCCATGCACGCCACCCGGCCGGTCACACGTCCCTCAGGAACGTGGCAAGGAGCTGAACCATGAGCGAGCGATGCGAAGGCGTCGTGGAGTACTTCAACCGTGAAGAGGGCTACGGATTCATCGTCCCCTTCGAGCGCGAGGACGCGCTGTATGTGAGACGCGAGGACATCGAAGGGTCCACGAAAACCCTCTCCGAGGGGCAGCACGTCTCGTTCACCGTGGAGCTGGGCCCGGGGCGCTGGGAAGCACGCATCGTACGCACATGAATGCCGGCAACCCGACTATTCTGCTTGCTACTTGAGGTGGCACCAGACGTTGGGCGGGGGCGCCATGGCGCAGGAAGCGCAGCACGGGCAGCTCATCGGAGGCCGCTACCGCCTCGTCCGCACGCTGGGGACCGGCGGCATGGGACGCGTCTGGAGGGCGCACGACGAACAGCTCGACACCCAGGTCGCCATCAAGGAGCTGTTTCTGCCACCGGTGATGTCGTCCGCCGACCGCTCCGACCGGCTGGAGCGCGCCTTACGGGAGGCCCGCAACGCGGCGCGGCTGCGCGACCACCCGAACATCGTCACCGTCCATGACGTCCTCACCGTCGACGGGATGCCGTGGATCGTGATGCAGCTCGTCACCGGAGTCACGCTGCAGGAACATCTGCGCAAGCACGGCAGGCTGTCCGTGGACGCCACCGCGGAGGTCGCCGACGCGCTCCTGCGGGCACTTCAGGCCGCCCACCGGGAAGGCATCGTGCACCGCGACGTCAAACCGGCCAATGTGATGGTGACCGAGGACCACAGAATCCTGCTCACCGACTTCGGGATCGCGGTCAACGAGGCCGATGCGGGACTGACAGGTGCGGGGGTCGTCATCGGGTCGCCGTCGTATCTGGCACCGGAGCGGGCACGTGGCGGGAAGGGCGACGCGTCGAGCGATCTGTTCTCCCTGGGAACGACGTTGTACGAGGCCGTGGAAGGCGTCTCCCCCTTCCGCCGGGCGACGCAGGCAGGTTCGCAGTACGCCGTGGTGCACGAGCCCGCCCCTCCGGTGCGCCACGCGGGCCGGCTCGCGCCCCTGATCGCCGAATTGCTGAGCAAGGAGCCGGGCGACCGCCCGACGATCCCCCGGGCCCTGGGCCTGCTCGTGCCCGTATCCCCTCCGCCGATGCCCCGGTTCGCACCGGAGCCGAGCACCGTGCAACCCGCTCCTGCCGCCGGGCCGGCCACCACGGCCCCCGTGCCACTACCGCCCGCGACCGCCGGCGGACGCCGCCGCCCGAGGCCCGCCGTGGCGGTGGTGGTCGCCGCCGTGCTGGCCTTCGTGGTCGCCGGCGGCTTGTACGGCGGCTACCGGTGGACCCAGACGCAGTACTACGTCGGAGCCAGCGGTGCGCATGTCGCCCTGTACGGGGGTGTGAAGCAGAAACCCCTCGGGATCTCGCTCTCGAAGGTGCGGAGGGACCACCCCGAGATCGAGCTCAAGTACCTGCCGCCGTACCAGCAGAAGCAGGTCAGGGCGACCATCGCCTCGGACGGCCTCGGCGAGGCACAGTCGAAGATCGAGCTGCTCGGCGCGCAGGCGTCGGCCTGCAAGAAGGCCGAGCAGCGCAGATCGACGGAGGGCGACGGCACGGCCGCGCCGCGCCTTTCCTTGCAGGAACAGAGGTTGGTCTCGCTGTGTGCGTCCCCGTAGGCGCTCACGGAACAAGGGTTTTCCCCGATGCCGTGCATGACGGGTGAGGGCCACTCTGTCGGGCACGCCGGTGCTTCTCCGGCGCACCCCCGCGAAAGGGTCTCCTCCCCATGATCCGTACAGTCGGCTCCCGGCTCCCCTGGATGCGCTGGCGCCCGTTGGCCGCAGGTGCTGCCGCAGCGCTGGTGCTCGGCGGGCCCGCCACGTCCGTTGCCGGTGCCTCACAGAGCGATGGCTCCTCCCCTGGGCCTGCCCCGCTCGTCGCCGCCATGCAGATTGACATGCACCTGACCCACAAGCAGGCGCAGGCCAGGCTCGCGCTCGAAGACCGGGCGACGCGGGTCGCCGCCGCGCTGGACGGGTCCCTCGGCCACCGCGTCACCAGCATGTGGTTCGACGCCGGCAGCGGAAAGCTCAACGCCGCGGTGACCACCGCGGCCGACGCCCGCGCGGCCGAGAAGGCGGGCGCCGAAGCCCACCGGGTGCCGTACAGCAGATCCGATCTCGA
The DNA here is from genome assembly GCF_040654175.1 of Streptomyces sp. NPDC050738. Taxonomy (NCBI): domain Bacteria; kingdom Bacillati; phylum Actinomycetota; class Actinomycetes; order Kitasatosporales; family Streptomycetaceae; genus Streptomyces; species Streptomyces sp. NPDC050738. Next base: position 87,746 of record NZ_JBFAHN010000022.1, read on the forward strand.
GGCGGTCGCCCGGACCGTGGGCGTGCAGGCGCACACCGTGCCGGGGGTGGTCGGCTGGGGCGTCCAGGCGCGTACGAGCCGCGTGGAAGTGGTCATCGACCAGGCGCGGCGCACCGGAGCCACCGACGAATTCATACGCCGCATCCGCGAGTTGGGCGACCGTGTGACCATCACGAGCACGTCCGACGCGCCGGTGCAGCAGCAGGGCGATGTGGTCGGCGGCGAGAAGTGGACACCGGGCAGCGAGAGCCCCTGCTCCGTGGGCTTCTCGGTCAACGCGGCAGGCGGGGCGAAGGGTTTCCTCACCGCCGGGCACTGCACCAATGACGTGAACCAGCCCGCGTACGGGAAGGACGGAACCCGCCTGGGCACCTCCAACCAGGGTGGTACGCACAGCATCAACGCCCGTGAGGGCGACTTCGGGCTCGTCTCCGTCGACCAGGCCGGCTGGAACGTGGCTCCCAGGGTCTCCGGCTACGGCAGCGGCGATGTGACCGTGACCGGCTCGGCGGACGGTCTCGTCGGCCAGACGGTCTGCCGTTCCGGCCAGACCAGCGGCTGGCACTGCGGTGAGATCACCAAGGTCGACCAGAGCGTCGACTACGGCAATGTGGTCATCGACGGACTCTCGTGGACCAACACCTGTTCGTCCGGCGGGGATTCGGGCGGCTCCTACGTCTCCGCGACCGGCGGCAAAGCGGTGGGCGTCCACTCCGGGGGCGGCAGTGTCGTCTGCGGACAGAGCGGCGAGACCAACACCATCTTCCAGCCCGTCGGCGAAGCGCTCCAGAAGTGGGGTCTGAGTCTGGCGACGAGCTCCCCGCAGCCGGGTGAGGTGACGGTCACCGCCGTCGCCGCGCAGAGCAGCACCGTGGGCCAGAAGGTCACGCTCGCCAACAGCGCCCAAGGCGGCACGGCCCCCTACAAGTGGAGTGCGACAGGCCTGCCTTCGGGGCTCACCATCGACAGCGCCTCGGGCACCGTCAGCGGCACGACCACCACCGGGGGCGCCAACTCGGTGACCGTCACGGCCACCGACGCCGCCGGCAAGACCGGCTCCACCACCTTCGCCTGGACCGTCGGTGACAGCGGCGGCGGAACGCTGTCCCTGGCCAACCCCGGCGGGCAGACCGTCTACACCGGTCGCCCCTTCACCCTGGCGCTGAAGGCGACCGGCGGAACCGGCGCCCGTACATTCACCGCCACAGGGCTGCCCGCCGGACTGTCCGTCGACCGGACCACGGGCGTGATCGCCGGCACTCCCACCACCTGGGGTCTGGCCAACAGCCGCATCACCGTGACCGACGGTGCCGGCAAGAGCACCTCGATTTCCCTCTCCTGGAGCGTGTTCAGCTGACGCCCCGGGCGGCATGACGGGGGCGATGGGGGAGGCAGCCGCAGGACGGCGTCCTCCCCCATCGGCCGTCGAAGCCGTGCTCGACGATGCGGTTGCGGAGAAGCGGGGCCGGCTGGGCTGTTGACGCGGATCAGGCCTGTACGCGCAGCCATGTGTCGCCTGTACGGAGCCAGAGGGAGCCGTCGCGTCCTTGGCCGCAGCGCAGGACGACGCGGCCGGGCACCCGGAGGCGGCGTCGGCTCGTCACCGCCCAGGTGGTGCCGGTGAGTTCGGCACGTATGAGCTCGACGGACCGCTGGTTGTGGTGCCGGCGGGTGAGGACGGCCCGGTTGTCGCGGACCGCGAGTCCGTCCGGTCCGGGGACGGGACTGGGGTAGCTGGTCACATCGCCGGTGGAGGGGGTGATCCGGGTCAGGAAGGTGGCGCCTCCGCTGCCGCCCGAGGACCAGGCGAACCAGGTCCGGTCGTTCTCGGTCGCGGCGGTACAGCCGTGCAGCGGGTGGTCGGGCAGCCGCCCCTCGGGCGTCCAGATCGGTTCACCCCGGGTGTTCCAGCCCGCGATACCCGCTGCCGACTCGGGGTGGCCGCCGTAGATCCCTTCATCTCCGTAAGCGGTCCAGATGTTTCCGTCGACGTCGGTGATCAATGCAGGGATGTCGTCGCCGATACAGAACTCGGCTTCCGGTACGCCCGATGCGGAGAACACCACAGCGTTGTCCGTCCAGAGGTCCTCGGCACCGTTTCGGAACGTGCGGCCACTCACCGGTGAAAGGGATGCCCGGCCGCGGCCCGACCCACCCCCTGGGATAACGCTGGCGGTCCAGGTAACGCCGGTGGACCAGCAGTACCGCGAGCTCCCCGGCGGGGCCGACGCTCCACCACAGAGCTCGATACCCCCGCACGGAGTCGACAGCGGGAAGCCGCCACACGTGATGTATCGCGGAGTCGGAACGAGCAGTCGCGGAGCGGGGATTCATCGGCAGTCGCCTTTGGGACTCCGGGAAGCGGGCTGCCCGAAGATTCCTACCCTACCGGCCGCCGGCGTGGGACGGATCAGCGGTTGAAGGGGTGCAGAACCGGCTCAGGCGGGACGGAGCACCGCGGCCAACTGGCTCCTGGAGCGCACGTCGAGTTTGCGGTAGACGCGGCTGAGGGTGGCCTCGACGGTCTTGACCGACAGGAAGAGGCGTTGCGCGGCTTCCTTGTTGGAGGCGCCGGAGATGACCACGTCCGCGACTCTGCGTTCCGTGACCGTGAGCGCGGCAGGCCCGCCCTGCGGGGCGCCGATCTCCTCGGCGGCGTACAGAAACGTGTGGACCAGGGCGGTCCAGGGACGGGCACCCGCGTCCTCGAACAGGGTCATCGCCCGTTCCCCGGCACTGCGCGCCGCCGCACCTCTGCGACGGCCGCGCTCGATGCGCCCGCGCGTCAGATGGGTGCGACCCTCTTCGAGGCGCAGCCCGAGTTCATGGAAGTGCTCTCCCGCGCGTTCAAGGAGTACGACCGCCTCCTGTCTCCTGTTCAGGTGCGCGAGAAGGACGGCCTCGGACCGGTCCAGGCCCGCACCCCATCCGGTCGCCAGGGCCTGGGCGGAGGCGGTGCGGCGCAGTGCGTTCAGCAGGTGCGCGGCCGGCTCCTGTTGGCCGGTGGCCGCAAGCGCCTCCACGCGCTCGGGCTGCCAGCGCAGCATCGTCACATCGCGTACGTGCTGCAGCTGTTCGAGGTCCGCCACCTTGCCGAGGTTCGCCGCCGCCCGGCCGGGCTCGCCCGTGACCAGTTCGACGGTGCCCAGGGCCAGCAGATTGCGCGAGGTGAAGACCAGGTCCCGCGCTTCACGGGAGACCAGCACGCCCAGGCGTGCGAAGCGAGCGGCTTCGTCGAAGGAGCTGCCGGCCATCGCCGTCATCGCGCACGTGTACCAGGCAGGGCCGAGCGACAGGCCCGCGGCGCGGCCCACGGAGAGGGCGCGCTCGCTCCACTGCAGGGCGCGGGCGCAGTTTCCGCTGCGTATCTCCAGCTCCGCCAGGCTGCGCAGTATCTCTTGAAGGTCCTCGGCCGAGCCGGACGCCTCGGCCAGGGGAAGCAGGCCTGTCAGAGCCGTGCGCGCTTCGTCGAGGCGGTCGTCGAACAGCGCGTGCCGGACGGCCAGGTACTGCGGGGTGTCGCGCAAGGGCAGCGGGAGGCCCGACTGGGGTACGGCGAGGGCGAGTTGGAGCGTACGTCCCGCGCCGGGGTGCGCGGTGATCCGCTCGATGCGCGCCTGCATCGTCAGCGCTGCGGCCTTCAAGGCGGGCAGTCGTGCGGTGGACGCCTCCCGGACCGCGCTCAGGGCCGCCTGACGTGCCTCGCCCGGGCGGCCGCCGAGGTTGTGGCGGATGGCGCTGCGCATGTCGACGGCCGCGAGCAGTGCGGCATCGCCCCGGGCGAGCCGACGGGCGCGCAGCAGGAGTTGGTCCAGGTCGGCCAGTTCCTGTCCGCTGGCGTCGACAACGGCCAGGAGCGCGACAGCCTCGGCCGCCCCGGCACGGGTCGCGGACAGTGCGTCGGCCGCCCGCAGGGCCAGATCGGCGCGGCCCGCCGCGCCCGCGTCCTCGGCTGCGGCGACCAGGCGGCGCAACCGGGTGGGGCGTTGGCCGTTCGAGGTGCGAGCCGCCGCTGCGAGCAGGATGTCGGCGGCCAGGGCCCGGTCACCCCCGGCCCGCGCCTGCGCGGCCGCCTCGTCGGCCCGGTCGAGTACGTCCGGTGAAGGCCGGTCCTCGCCGAGGAGTTGGTGGCGAGCGGCGCGGACAGGGTCGGGGGTGGTCCCGGCGAGTGCCCGGTGTGCGGCAGCGATGCGGAAAGCTGTTCCGCTGCCGGCCGCTTCGGACTGGAGCGCCCGGGCGGCGAAGACGATGCGGTCGCCGGCGAGCGGCTTGAGGATCCCTGCCTCCAGAGCCGCCGCCAGGTGCGCGTCGGTGCGGTCCGGCCACGTTCGGCGCACCTGGAGTCGGGTGGGGTCGTGCGCGAGCGCGAGTAGCGCCAGGGTCTCCCGTACCTCCTCGTCCACGGTGGCGAGCCAGGAAGCGGCGAGTTCCCGTGCCGTACGGCCCGGCGCATCAGGTGTCGGCGGGGCGGCCAACGCCTGGACGAGCAGGGGATGTCCACCGCTGTCGCGGTGTACGGGCACGGCGGTGGCGGCCCGCTCTCCCATGCTCTCCAGATAGTGGACCGTTTCCTCCAGGGTGAGCATGCCGATGCCGATCCGCGGCGCGTGTTCGGTCATGGCCCGGTGGCCGGACGCCGGTTGGTGGGCTGTCCGTACGGTGACGGCAGTACGGAACCGGCCCGGCGCGAGCGCGCCCGCGAGATGCTGGACGACGTCGGCGCTCGCGGCGTCCAGCCACTGCGCGTCGTCCACGGCGAGCAGCCACCGGGTGTCGTCGTCGGAGGCCAGCAGCGCGGTGGTGGCCAGCCGTACGGCCAGGACGTCGTGCGGGAATGCCGGTGCCAGGTCCCCTTGCATGACGTGGTGCAGCACCGACTGCTGCGCCGGGTGCAGGGACGCCGGCAGGTTCCGCGGCAGGGTGGCCAGCATGTGGGCCAGTCCGCTCATGGCTCGTCGCTCGTCCCCCGGGCCGGGCGACAGCCGGATGACCGACGCACCCTGCCCTGCGAGCGTGTGCGCCAGCGCGCGAAGGAGAGTGGTGCGCCCGCTGCCCCATACTCCGTCGACGAGCACGCCGTGGTGGTGCTCCAGGGCTTCCAGGCCCGCGCGCAGATGCGTGTCGAACGCCGGCCACAGCCCCGTGCGCCCTCCCTCGTGGAGCGCGGAAGTTGATCCTTCGGGCGTCACCCGATGACCGTACGAAGCACGGTGCGGGTGTTCAACCCCCTGGCAGGCCCGGTGCGGCTGGAGCAGAGCCGCAGCGGTAGCTGTGCGTGACTCTTCAGCGCGCGTGGAGTGACGGGCGGGCCTATTGTTGTCGGCGGTGCCGCTCTCCGTCCCTGACGGGCCGGCGTACGACACCGCCGCCAGCACACCCTTCAAGGGGATCGAGGCGACCATGCCCCTGCACCTTCCGCTGTTGCTGATACTCGGCTGCGGTATCTGGTTTCTGGGCCGCAAGGGGGGCGTGAAAATCTCCCACGTCCTCATCTGCGCGGCCTTCGGTTTCTTCCTCGCCGACACCTCGGCCTCTGCTTCGGTCCACTCCGTGGTGAGCAGTGCGATGACCGCTCTGCACATCGCGGGCTGACCCCCTGTCCGGCGGTCCGGACCGGGGGGTGATCCTGTTGCAATGACTGATCACCTCTCTTCCCCCTTGCCGGTCGCGGTGCGGCTCGCCGAGTACACGGCGGCCGATCAGAGTGAAATCCTGGGCGCCGGCGCCGATCCTTTCGGTGTCGCGGAAGCCGGAATGACGTGGCTGCCCAAGGAGGACCATTTCGGGATCCGCCTGGAGAGCCGTCTCGTCGCCCATGCCGGGCTGCTGCGGCTGCCGTTGACGATCGATGGCGTCGATATTCCCGTGGTGGGCATGGGCGGGGTGGCCGTCGCCCCCGATGTACGCGGTCGCGGACTCGCGCGCCGGGTCGTGGAGGCCGCGATCGAGCACGCTCGGACATTGGGGCCTTCGTACGGGATTCTCTTCTGCCGCCCTCCGCTTGTGTCCCTCTACGAACGACTCGGCTGGCACGCTCTCGACGTGGACGTACGCGTCGAACAGCCTGCCGGGCCCGTGGTGATGCCGCTGCGCACGATGTGGACGCCGCTGCACGACGGCGCGCAGTGGCCTCAGGGGGCGGTTCACCTGCGCTCGCTTCCCATGTGATCCGCCCTGTCGCGACGCCCCCGTACTCCCCTGCCGGTTGCCGGCCGTGCCATGCTGAGTCGATCCGGATCATGACGGGCGGCAGGAGAGTACGGCAGCGTGAGGGCAGTTGCACGGCACGGCGGACCCGGCGTCTGGGATCGGTTCGCAGCGTCCGACCCGGGACTCCTGCGGCTGATGGCGGGGCTGCGGACGGTGGCGTCGATCGCGCTGACGCTCCTCGTCCTGGCCCTCCTGGGCACGGACGTCACACACTTGGTGACGGGCGCGATGGCCGCGATGGTCTCCACCTTCGCGATCAAGGAGAAGCAGGTCCGGGGGCAGGCGGTGACGCTCGCGCTGGGCCTGCCGGTCGCTCTGACGGCGATCTCCCTCGGAGCGCTCCTCAACTCCAGGGTGGTGCTGGGGGACGCCTTCTTCGTCGTGCTCATCTTCGGCGCCGTCTACAGCCGCCGGTTCGGCGAACGCGGTACGGCCCTGGGGCTGATCGGCTTCCAGATCTATTTCGTCTCGCTGTTCGTGCACGCCACGACGTCGGGGCTGCCCCGGCTGTATCTGGCGCTCGCCGTCGCGTTCGCGTGCAGCGCGGTCGTACGGTTCGCCGTCGTGCCGGAGACGCCGCAGCGCATTCTGACGCGCCTGCGTGACGCTTTCCGGGCGCGGCTCGCGCAGCTCCTCACCAGCCAGATCGCCCTTCTGGACACTCCTGGGCAGCAGTTGGAGAAGGTGCTCGACGAGCTGCGTCGGGGTACCGCCAGGCTGCACGAGGCGGCGCTGATGATCCAGGGCCGGCTGGAGGAGGGCACCCCCGACGAGGCCACCGGCGCCCTGCTGCAGCGCCGCGTCGCGGATGCGGAGATCGCCACCGAACGCCTGGGCATGCTGCTGCTGAACGCCCGCAGCGCCGAGGGCGCCAACACCCTGACGCTCCATCTGCCGCACGCTCCCCTGCCGTCCACGGGAAACCTGATCCCGGCGGAGGACCCCGCGACCGCGACCCTGCGCAGAGAGCTGAACGCACTGCACCTGCTGGTCACGAGGACCGGGACGGACGACCGCACGGCGGTGGCGCACGTACGCAACCGGCTCCTCGGCTACCGCGACGAGGAGAAGCTGCCGCGCGCCTCCGAGCCCGTGCAGGACGTCTTCCGCGGAATCGGCGAGGCGGCCCGCGCGGTGCTGGGTCTGCGGCTCGCCCTCGACGGACCGCAGGACGAGTCCAACGACTCGCCGGCCACGACCCGTTCGCGCGAGGAGTTCGACGCCGAGGACATCGCACTCGCCACGGCCGATACGGACGACGAGGCGGACCCCGCGGGGCTGGACCGCCCCACCACCCGGGCCGCCTTCCAGGTCGCGGCCGGCTCGGTCCTGGCCATCATCGGCGGGGAGTTCCTCTCCTCGCAACGCTGGTACTGGGCGGTCCTGACCTGCTGGGTGGTCTTCCTCAACACCTCGTCGACGGGCGAGATCCTCGTCAAGGGCTATCGCCGGCTGGTCGGGACGGTGCTGGGTGTGTTCGCCGGTGTGCTGCTGGCCGGGGCGGTGGGCAACCACACCTGGCTGGCCTTCGCTCTCGTGCTCTTCTTCATCTTCGCCATGTTCTTCAGCGCCCCGCTGTCGTATGCGCTGATGTCGTTCTTCGTCACCGCGATGCTGGGACTGCTCTACACCCTGCTCAACACCTACAGCGTCTCTGTCCTGGTGCTGCGCATAGAGGAGACGGCGCTCGGCGCGGCCTGCGGGATCATCGCGGCCGTGCTGGTCCTGCCGGTGCACACCGACCGGCGTACCGACGAACTGCTCGGCACGGTCCTGGACAAGCTGGGCGACGTCGTGTCCGCCGCGGTGGAACAGCTCAGCGGCGGTCCCGCGTCCGATCTGCTGAGCAGGGCACGGGACTTGGACACGGCCCTGGACGACCTGCGCGCCTCGGTCCAGCCGCTGACGCATCCCATCACCCCGCTGCGGGGACGCAGGCAGACGGCCCGCTATCTCGTGGCGCTGCTGGAGACCTGTGCGTACCACGCACGGTCCCTGGCGGCGACCGCCGAGCTCGTGCCGTACAGCAAGAACGTCGCGGCCGATCCCCGGCTGGAGCGTGCCGGTCTGCGGATCGCCCGCAATCTCGCCGTCCTCTCGTCGTACGTCCAGGACGAGAGGACCGGCGAGATCGAGTCCGGGGCGAGCATCGCCTCCCTGCTGAAGGCCGACGGGGCCGGAATGCAGCCCACCCGGACGGTCGCCTCCCGTGTGCTGCGCCATCTGCAGCGGCTCGACGAGGGGGTGGTCGGGCTCGCCCGTCCGCTCGATGTGCCGGTGGCCGACCGCGCGGAGCCGAAGGCCGTCCGGAACTGACGGATCCTCATGCGCGGGCGGCGGCGATCCGTTTGGCATACGTAGACCTGCAGGCGCGGGCGTTGCCTCTTAGCGTGACGTCATGCGACATGTGCCGACACTTCGTCATATCTGCCCCATCGCAGCTGCGCTGACGGTTGCTCTGGCCCTGCCGGCGCCCGGCGTCGCGTGGGCCGACTCACCGCCGACCGTCATGCGCCCGCCGAGCGGTCTGTCAGCTCTCTCATGGATGGTGGCCGACGCGTCCACGGGACAGATCCTCGCCGAGCACGACGCGCACCGCAGACTGCCGCCGGCCAGCACGCTCAAGACGCTCTTCGCGGTGACCGTGCTCCCCCACCTCTCCGCGCACAAGGTCCACCTGGTCAAGGAAAGCGACCTGTACGGGATGGGGGAAGGCAGCAGCCAGGTCGGCGTGGTCCCCGGTCTGCGGTACGCCGCGGACGATCTGTGGCGCGGCGTCTTCCTGCGCTCCGGCAACGACGCGGTGCACGTCCTGGCCGCGATGAACGGCGGCTGGCAGCACACCACCCGGCAGATGCAGGCCACCGCGAAGCGGCTGGGCGCACGGGACACCCATGTGGTCTCGCCCGACGGCTACGACGCCGAGGGCCAGGTCTCCTCGGCCCAGGACCTGGTGCTCTTCGCCCGTGCGGGACTGACCAACCGGGCCTTCGCCCGATACTGCTCCACCGCGGTGGCGAAGTTCCCCGCCGGCATGGACAGCCACGGCCGCTCCGGAGCACCGTTCGAGATCCAGAACACGAACCGCCTCCTGACCGGCACCCCGGACGTCGCGCCCTACCCCGGGCTGATCGGGGTGAAGAACGGCTACACCACGAATGCCGGGAACACCCTGGTCACCGCCGCGCACCGGAAGCGGCACACGCTGATCGTCTCCGTGATGAACCCTCAGGCGGGCAGCGTGTACGAGGAGTCGCGGGCGCTGCTCGACTGGGGATTCTCCGCCGTGGGCCATGTGAAGCCGGTCGGCTTCCTGCCCCGGTCGAGGACGAGGAGTATCTCGGCCGCCGGTGCCGCCCACCGTCCCGCGGCCGCGCGTGCGGTCGCACCGGCAGTCGCGCCTGCGGTCGCGCCGGCCGGCCCGCCGGCTCAACGGCCTGCGGAGAAGGACAATCCGGTGCCGGGCATCGCCATCGCCGGCGCGCTCCTGGTTCCGCTGATCGCATCGCTGTGGCTGCTGCGGCGCCGCCCCAAGAGCTGACGGAGGACCTCGGGCGGGGGCGTCAGGCGTCGGTGATCGGCCGGGAGTACGTGACGAACTCCCGGTCCGCGGTGAAGCCGAGGCGCTCGTACAGACCCAGGGCGCCCGACGGATTGTCGGCGTCGACGGTGAGCGAGGCGGTGTCGTACCCCTCGGCCAGTGCCGCATCCAGCGTGGCGGCCATCAGCGCGGGGGCCGCACCGATGCCGCGGTGCGAGCGGCGGGTGGCGAGGTATCCGACATGGCAGTCCCTGGTGCCGTCCGCCGCGGTCTCGGCCACGTACTCCTCAGCGATGAGATACGCGGCGACGATGTCGCCGTCGAGCAGCAGACGGGACATGGACCGGCGCAGCGAGCGCGCCCCCGTCACTACGGTCTGCCAGTCGGTCCGGTCCATCTCCGTGAAGTTCCAGTGGTCGCGGAACGCGTCGTTGTGCGCGAGCCGGGTCGCCTCGTCGTAGGCCTCGTCCAGTGCGACCAGTCGCAGTCCGTCGGGGACGACACCGGGCGTCGGCCGGTCGCTGTGCAGGGGGTGCGTCATCTCGAACCACCAGCGGGTGGGTGCGAAGCCCAGGTTCCCGGTGAGCGCGAGCAGGTCCTTGTCACCGGATTTCCCGGTGACCGTCAGCTCGCCGGGCAGGTGGGAGAAGCGCGCTGCGTGCAGGGCCCGGGCGCGCGGGTCCATCCACGCGACGAGACGGTCCCCGACGCCGCGGCGCCGCCAGTCGGGGTGGACCGCGCCTTCGCCGCCGAACCGGGCCGCGTCGACGGCGCCGTCGGGCGCGTGCACCACGGCGTACGCCACCATGTGCGGGCCGTCCCAGAGCGTGAGCGTGTCCTGGCCGAGGTCGAGCTTGGGATCCTCCAGTTCCTGGGCGAGATCGGCCGCGTCGACGTGGTGTCCGGTGCGGTCGACGCTTTCCACGGCCTGGCGCAGGTTCAGCCAGGCAGGGGCGTCGTCCGGGCTGAGCGGCCGGGCCACGAGGCCGCCGCTTTCTGAGGCCATCGGCGTAGTGTCCACCGCTCCATGGTCGTACGGAGGGGGAATCCTCGCCTTTCGAGGCGCTATGCGGCGGGCTCGGCCGTCCAGACGATGCGCGGGGGCTCCACCCGCGCGCACAGGGGATTCCCGCTCCCGTCGGTGAGGCCGAGGCGCCCGACCAGCAGGCCGTCGCGGGCGGCGGCTGCGAGGGTTTCCGCGGGGATGGAGTCGATCATGAGCTTGGCGCGGCGGAACATGGTGAAGACGCCTGAGGCGTCGACCGTGCCCCACGACAGGTAGATGAAACGGCGGCCCAGGCGGTCCTGTACGTAAGGCCCCTTGACCTCGGTGCCTTCCGGCGAGGTGGTCGTCGTGCACTCCAGAGTCCAGGTCGCGGACGTCGCGTCGCCGGGATGCGGTGCCAGGAGTTCGGCGGGGCGGTCGCGGCGCTGCACGGCGACGTGCACATTGCGGTACGTGGGGGCGTCTGCGTCGGAGGTGGCCGTGCAGATCAGTCCGGGCAGGTCGACGGCGTCGATTCGGATGTGCATGCCAGCCATCATCCCGGTCGCGGGGAGCGGTGGCAGCCGGTGTCGTACCCCGGCTGCCACCGCTCTTCGGTGCGCCCGCCGCTACGGCAGGTTGTTGATCTTGAAGGTGGAGGTGGTGTTCTTGATGTCCTGAGCGTTGCCGCTCATCTTCAGGTTGTGGAACGTCACCTCGCCGACCGCCGGGCCCTGACCCGTCTCGGGCAGCTCGTTGGCCCACAGACCGAAGCCCGACTTGGCGTCATACGCGTCGCCGCTCTTCTTGGCGCCGGTGATCGTGATGTCGGTGAGGATGGTGTCCTTGATGGGGAACTGCGGCTGGCCTCCCACGTAGTTGGTCTGGAACATGATTCCGCTGTACGTCGGATCGACGATGTCCACGTCGTTGATCCGGATTCCCTGGAACACCTTGGAGGCGGAGAACAGCCAGATACCCGGGAAGGTCTGCCCGTTCCAGAAGTGTCCGCCGGAGCGTTCGATCGTGATGTTCTCCAGGGTCGTCGGTTCGGTGCCGAAGCCGTTCATCGGGTAACCGAAGTCCAGCGAACTGACCGTGATCCCGGAGTAGACGAGGGTGTCCGCGATGCGGATGTTGCGGAAGGTGTTGCTGTAGCCGCCGTAGACGGCTACTCCCGCGGCACGCCAGGTCAGGAGTGAGGTGAGGTTCTCGAAGACGTTGTTCTTCTCGTCCGCGCCGCCGGCGTCGATCGCCGAGAACAGGGCGAAGCTGTCGTCGCCCGTGGCACGCGACTCGTTGTTGGTCACATGGTTGTCCGTGCTGCCGTTCGTCATGTTGATGCCGTCGGCGAAGGTGTCACGGATGCGGGAGTTCTTGATGGTGATGCTGTCGGTGTTCGCGCCCCAGTAGAGGCAGACGGTGTGTTCGTTCCAGACGTTGTCGATCGTGATGTTGGCGACGTTGGAGAAGTCGAAGACCTTCCCGGGGCCGTCGATGCGCGAGGTGTAGTTGCCGAAGAACGAGAAGTTCGCGAACGTCGAACCGTTGGCCGTCGCCTCGGCGCGGAAGCCGTTGTCGGTGTTGTCCTGCGAGGACGGGGCGTGGAAGCGGGTGAACCACGGGCCCGCCCCGACGACCTTCACAGCCTTTCCGTAGACCTGGAACTTGCTGGACGTCTCGTAGTCACCGGCCGGCAGGTACACGCCGACCAGCTTGCCCGTGGTGTCCATCCGGACCTTGTCCAGGGCGTTCTGCACGTCCTGATGGGCAAATCCGGCCGGCACGGTGTAGGTGGCCGGGTCGGGGTTGTCGATCGCCGTGGCCTGCTCGGTGTCGACGAAGTCGATCGCGTACTTGGAGGTGTTGGCGGCGTCCTTCTGCAGCTTGATCTTGCTGCCCGCGGGGACCGTCTTGCCGAGCAGTACGTTCGCCTCGTCGTAGATGTGGCGCGGTGCGCCGGAGCCGGGGTCGTTGCCGGGGCCGGTCTCGGCTCCGTACAGCCAGGCGTACTTCGAGGTGAGGTCGATGGCCTTGAGGAACGTGCCGTCGACGTAGATGTTCAGCGTCGACGTGGTGCCGCCGCCGCTCGCGGAGTCGGGGATGGAGAAGCGGGTGACCAGGGTGTTCGTGCTGGCCTTGGTGGTGAACTCGACGGACTCGCCCGTGTTGTCGAGCGTGACGGCCTTGCGGCCCGATGCCTCGCCCGCGAGGTCGCCGACGGTGCGGTTGGGGCCGATGACCTTGGCGCCGCCCGCGACGACTCCGTCCTCGGCCTCGTAGGTGTCGTACGGCATGTCCGCGCCGCGCCCGATGAACAGCGACTGCGTCGTGGTGTTGTTGTCGCGCTTGACCGGGAGCTCATTGGCGTCGGCCGCGATCACGGTCTTGACCTGGTAGGTGCCGTTGACCGCTGTCCAGGTGCCGAGGTCCACCGGGGAGGCGGTGGCGCCCGCCGCGATGGCTCCGTTGGAGCCGCCCGTCAGGGTCGTGAGCGTGGCGCCCTTGGAGTCGGTCACCGTCAGGGTGACGGCGTGCGCACCGGCGGCCGAGGCCACGGAGCCCTGGTTCTTGATCGCCACGGAGAACTTCACCGTGTCGCCCGCGCTCGCCGAACTAGGCGACCAGCTGACGGGGGACGCCACGAGGTCGGAACTGGAGACGGGTTTGACGACGAGCGGTGAGGCGCTGGTGTAGGTGTTGTTCGCCTCGTTCTGCTCGATGACGGTGTTCGCCGGGTCGACGACCGCGCTCAGCGGGTAACTGCCCGCGTCGCGTGCGCCGATGGAGGCCGTGACGGTCTTCGTCTCGCCCGCCGCGAGCGCGGGCACCTGAGCGGTGCCTGCCTTGGTCGAGGCGAGGCTGAAGTCGAGCGTGGTCGCCGCCGACGCCTGGGGACCGCTGTTGGTGACGGTCGCGGAGAGGCTGATCGTGTCGGACTCCACGGGCGCGGCCGGGGACGAGGTGATCCCGGTGACCTGCAGGTCCGGGTTGGGGGCCGGTACGCCCATCACCTGGAACTCCGCTATCTGGCCCGCGGACGAACCGGTGTTGGAGGTGATCTTCAGCTGTACGTCGGCGATCCGGCCGCTCACCGGGATGGTGACGGTGTTCTGGCTCGCCGGGTTGAAGGTGTAGTCCTTGCCCGCCGCCAGGCTGGTGAACGCGGTCGCGGACTGCTCACGGCCGAGGACCTGGATGTTCTGGGTGCGGGTGGACCAGGCGCTGTCCGGGTTCAGTTTCAGTACGACCGAGTTCACATCGGCGTTGGCGCCCAGCTTCACGGTCAGCGTGTTCGGGTAGCTTCCGCCGGCACCCTCCCAATAGGTGCTCGTCAGACCGTCGTTGGCGTTCTCGGCGAGAAAGGTGAAGACCGAGGAGGAGGCGCTGATCGGCTTGGACTGGGCGAGGTTGGAGCCGGGGCCCGTCGTGCCGGGGCGGGTGACAGTGTTGCTGTTGACGGAGGTGTTGCCCGCCGCGTCCTTGGCCCGTACGTAGTACGAGACCGTGGTGTCGGCCGGCTGGGTGTCGGTGTAGGTCGTGGCGTCGCCGGCGACGGAGGTGCGCAGGCTGCCGTTGGCGTAGATGTCGTAGCCGGTGACCTTCACATTGTCGGTGGAGGCCCCCCAGGTCAGCTTGATGTCCGTGCCGGACGGCTGGGTGAACGCGAGGTTCGACGGGGCGGTGGGTGCCTGCGTGTCCCCCGTGTCGCCCTTGCGGGTGACGGTGTTGCTGTTGCCCGACTGATTGCCCGCGGCGTCGTGGGCCCGTACGTAGTACGCGACCGTGGCGCTGCCCGGCTGGCTGTCGGTGTACGTCGTGACATTGCCCGCGACGGTGGTGCGCAGCTCGCCGTTGGCGTAGACGTCGTAGCCGCTCACGCCGACCGCGTCGGTCGAGGCGGACCAGGTGAGCTTGATCTGGCCGGTGGCCGGTTCGGTGTAGGCGAGGTTCTGCGGGGTGGAGGGCGGCGTGACGTCGCCGGACGTCGGGCCGTAGACCTCGAGCTCCGAGAGCTGGCCTGCGGGCTGTTCGGTGTTGGCGGTGATCAGTACGCGTACGTAGCGGGTGATGGTGGCGTCGAAGGCGATCGTCGCCGACTGGTCCCCGGCCGCGTTGAACGCGTACCCCTTGGATGCGGTGAGGTCCGTGAAGTCCGTGTTGTTGGTGCTGCCCTGGATCTTCAGCGTCTGGGTTCTGGCCCCCCAGCCCGACGGCAGCCGCAGCACGACCTGGTCGACCCGTACCGAGGATCCGAGGTCGGCCTGGATCCACTGCGGGAGCGCGTTGTTCTTGCTCTCCCAGTAGCTGGCGCGGTTACCGTCGTTGGCGTTGCCGGCGGGATACACGTCGGTGTAGCTGCTGGCGGTCAGGGTCTTGCCGAGTGCCAGATTGCCCGAGGTGCCCGACGCGTCCGCCGCGTGCACCTGCAGCTCGGAGAGCTGGGCCTTGGGCCATCCGGTGTTGGCGGTGATGTTGATCCGTACGAAACGAGTCTGGGCGGCCGGGAAGTTCACCGTCACCGTGTTGCTGTTGCCGGGGCCGAAGGTGTACGAGGCTGCGGCGGAGAGGGTGTTGTAGCCGGTGCCGTCCGCGCTGCCCTGTACGGCGAGGGTCTCGTTGCGGCTCTCCCAGCCGACGGGGAGCTTCAGCACGACCTGGTCGACCTTGGCGGTGGAGCCGAGGTCCGTCTCCACCCACTGCGGGAAGTTGCCCGACGAACTCTCCCAGTAGGTGGCCTGGTTGCCGTCGGTGATGTTCCCCGCGCCGTAGCCGGCGCCCGCCTCGCTGGCTCTGGTGGGCTTGCCCACGGCGAGGTCGGGGCCCCCGGCGGCTTCCGCGGCGAGCGCGGGGAGGCCTAGCAGTAACAGGGTCGTCGCGAGAGCGGCCGTGAGGGCTCGCCATCTGTGCCGGATGTGTGGCATGAGTGTCCCTAGTCTCTCGGAGTTCATGTTCTTGCGTTCAATTGTTGGAATATTGCAGAGAGATGTAGAGAGGTCTACTGTCGCGGCACAGGCAATTGCCAAGTCCATGCCAAGCAGGGGGGTGGAATGGCCCGTCGTGCACAGTTGGCGCTGTTCGTACCGCGGCGAACGCGGCTTCCGGAACCGGAGATGTACGCCGACCGAGGCGCCCCGAGCCGACCCGGTGGCGCACGAGAGCCTCCGGGTCCGGCAAGATGGTTCTCATGACGAGCAATGTTTTCTTCAACATCAGCATCGACGACCAGCCCGCCGGGCAGATCGTCTTCAAGCTGTACGACGACGTCGTGCCCAAGACCGCCCAGAACTTCCGTGAGCTCGCCACCGGCGAGCACGGCTTCGGCTACGCCGGTTCGCCCTTCCACCGTGTCATCCCGGAGTTCATGCTCCAGGGCGGCGACTTCACCCGCGGCGACGGCACGGGCGGCAAGAGCATCTACGGCGAGAAGTTCGCGGACGAGAACTTCACCCACAAGCACACCCGCCCGGGCCTGCTGTCGATGGCCAACGCCGGCCGGAACACCAACGGCTCGCAGTTCTTCATCACCACCGTGGTGACGCCGTGGCTCGACGGCAAGCACGTCGTGTTCGGCGAGGTCGTCGAGGGCATGGACCTGGTCCAGCAGATCGAGAAGCTCGGCTCGCGCTCGGGTTCCACGAAGTCGAAGATCGTCGTCGCCGAGTCCGGCGTCGTCGAGGCCTGACACCTCGCGGGAAACCGCTGAACGACCGAGCGGGGTCGCCGTCCGGAAGGACGGCGAC
>NZ_JBFAHN010000023.1:0-98123 GCF_040654175.1 Streptomyces sp. NPDC050738
ATCGAGTCCCGGTTATCAATTCCGGCATGCCGAAATTGTCCCCGGTGGGGTGTCGTGCTGAGTTTGGTTGCCGCTTTCGCGGCGGGATGGCCGCCTCGGAACCGGTGAGGTTCCGTGGCAACTCGGAGGACAGTACGGACCGTACGGTTCCACGTCAATTCGGGGCCCCGCACAGGGCGGCAGCGTGTTCGGCGGCCCACTCGCGGTACGTCAGCGCGGGGCGTCCCAGGGTCTTCTCCACCTCGCCGGTGCGCGGCACAGCGCCGTCGAGGTCTCGGGCGTATCGCGCCATCAGGGCGGTGACGAAGGGCTCGGGGACACCGCGCTCCACCATCCCCTTCGCGGCGATGTGCGGCGGGACCTCCTCGTACCGCAGTGGGCGGCCGATCGCTTCGCCGAGCACCGCGACCATCTCCTCCTGTGTGAGCGACTGCGGGCCTGTGAGCTCCAGCCGCGTTCCCACCAGGTCGTCGTTCAGCAGTGCGTTAGCCGCCACCGCCGCCAGGTCACGTTCGTGGAGCGGGGATTCGGCGAAGGCGGCGTACGGGCCTCGTACGACGTCCCCTGCCTGGATCTGCCCGCCCCATGCGTGCAGGGAGCTCATCGCGAAGGTCGCCGGACGCAGGCTCACCCACTCCAGGCCGCTCTCCACCGCTGCGGTCTCGGCTTCCTTGTTCCTGTCGCCCCGGTAGCGGGACGGCTGGTCCGCCAAGGGCTCGTCGATGTTGAGCGCGGCCATCGCCACCACGCGGCGCACTCCGTGCTCGCGGGCGAGCGCGACCAGTTCGGTTGCGCGGTCGCCGGCCGCGCGTGGGTGGAGGAAGAGGCTCGTCACGCCGTCCATCGCCGCGGCCAGGGTGGCGGGGTCCGACGGGTCGCCCTCGACCACCTCCGCGCCGGCGGGCATGCGGGCCGTGGACGCGGTACGGCTCACGGCCCGCACGTCGGCTCCCTCTGCCTGGAGAATGTCGACGAGCGGGCGGCCTACCAGGCCTGTCGCACCGGTGATCAGGATCATTTGCGTACTCCTCTGCAACCTTGCCTGTTCGGTTGCGTCCTGAGAGCGGTGCGCCTGTCGGATGTGTGACATGCGGGTCAGCCGGTGGGATTCCCCGTGTGCGGGTCGCGGGAGGTGAGGCAGTAGAGCAGGCCCGCCGGGTCCCTCATCACGGTCCAGTGCGGGAAGCGGGCGACGAACGTGGCGCCGTGCTTCTCGTGCCAGGTCCTGACCGCCTCCACGTCCGAGCAGGCCAGGTCGAGATGGGCCGTGGTCGGGCGGTCCTCGTCCAGGCGCTGGAACAGGATGCGCACAGGGAGGGCGGGGGCGGGTGCGACGCGCTGGAACTCGGGCAGGGCGCTCTGCCCCCGCTCCCAGCCGGTCAGCCCGGCCCAGAAGGCCGCTTCGGTGTCGTACGCGGCCGGTGCCAGGTCGATGCAGATCTGGTCGAGGCGGCTGTACGCGCCCTCCGGTCCCTCGACCGGGTCCGGTCGTACGGACTCGCCCTGCCAGGGGACCACGCAGAAGAGCTGGCCGCCCGGCGATCGCATCACGACCAGTCCCGGCTCGGCTGCCACGACCTCGGCACCCAGCCCCTCGGCCGCACGTACGAACGCGTCGATGTCGTCCACCGCGAGGTCCGGATGCGCGCCGCCGCCCGACCCGACACCCTGGATCTTCACGCACGCGTCGCCGGCTGCGGGCAGGAGTGTCGCGAACTCACCCTGATCTCCCCGGCGTTCGGACAGATGCGTGCCCGTGACCTGCGTCCAGAAGGCGCAGCTCCCGTCGAACTGGTCCTGGGGGCGGTCGATGAAGACGTAGGACCAGCGGATCGTCTGATTCATGTCGCTCCTGTCCTGGATACTGCCGCTGCGGACACCGTGGCCGTACTACGCGAAGGAGACCCGGCGTGACGATCCAGCGGATGGACAACGTTCTCATCGTTGTCGAGGATCTTGATGCGGTTATTTCGTTCTTCGTCGAGCTCGGTATGGAGCTGGAGGGCAAGGGGCCGGTCGAAGGCCGTTGGGTGGAGCGGGTGATCGGGGTCGACGGCGTGCGGCAGGACGTCGCCATGCTGCGGGTCCCCGACGGCCATGGGCGTATCGAGCTGGCCTCGTTCCACACGCCGAAGGCGATCCGCTCCGAGCCCGAGGACGCGCCGGCGAACACGCTGGGCATCCGCCGCATCATGTTCGCCGTCGACGACATCGAAGACACCGTGGCCCGGCTGCGCACCCACGGCGCCGAGCTCGTCGGCGAGGTGGAGCGGTTCGAGGACATCTACCTGCTCTGCTACGTCCGCGGGCCCGAGGGCATCGTCGTCGGACTGGCGGAGCAGCTCGGCTGAACGGGAAAGCCCCCCGGCCGATGACAGCAGGGGGGCTTTGTGCTGGTGGGCGTGGACGGTTTCGAACCGCCGACATTCGCTTTGTAAGAGCGACGCTCTACCCCTGAGCTACACACCCGTGGAGGAAGCAACAGAGTACATGGCTGGTGGGGGCTGCTCGCAAACCCGTTGGGCGGGCCGTGCCGGGGGTTATCCCCACCTCGGATGCGGTGGGCGGCCGGATCGCGGGGTCGGGGGGCCGGTTCGTACCGTGAGCGCATCGTCGGGTTCTAGTTGGGGGAATGATCACTGTGGCACTCCGTACTCGCACGCTGCTCGCCGCAGGCGGCGCCGTCCTCGTGTCCTTCGCGCTGACCGGGTGCGGTGCGGATGCGGGGGACGCCAAGGCCGAGCACAAGTCGTTCGCGTTCAGCGGGAAGACGCTGACCATCGTCTCGGACGATTCGCAGATCGAGCTGGTGCCCGCCGATGTGAAGGACGTCGAGGTCACCCGGCGCGTGGACGGGTGGGTGTTCATGGGCACCGGTCCCGAGGCGAAGTGGTCGATGAAGGACGGGACGCTCAAGCTGCGGGTGAAGTGCGATGCGGTGGCGAGCAGTTGTGAGGCGCGGCACGAGGTGAAGGTGCCGCGCGGGGTGACCGTGACCGTGCAGGCCGACAACGGGGCCGTCACCGCCACCGGGTTCAGCACTTCGCTCAAGCTGCGGTCCGACAACGGGCGGGTGACCGTACGCGACTCCAGTGGGCCGCTCGACCTCAACAGCGACAACGGGAAGGTCGAGGGCGAGGGGATCACCT
Organism: Streptomyces sp. NPDC050738; assembly: GCF_040654175.1. Lineage (NCBI taxonomy): Bacteria > Bacillati > Actinomycetota > Actinomycetes > Kitasatosporales > Streptomycetaceae > Streptomyces > Streptomyces sp. NPDC050738. The sequence goes on from NZ_JBFAHN010000023.1 coordinate 3,150, forward strand.
CGAAGAGCGTCGTCGCCGACTCGAACAACGGGTCCGTGCGGCTCACGCTCGCCTCGGTGCCCGACCGGGTCGAGACCAGCAGCAACAACGGCGCGGTGGAGATCGCGCTGCCCGGTGGGTCGGGGGTCACCTATCAGGTGAGCACCAAGACCAGCAACGGTGACGTGCATGTGGACGTGCCCCGCAGCGACACGAGTGCCCATGTGGTGCGTGCGACGAGTGACAACGGGGAAGTCACCGTCCGAAGCGCGAACTAACCGGCCCGTGTGTTCGTCCTTACCGGGTGGGAGAATGTACCGGGCAGGACGGACCAGCACGGGAGAGGGATTGTGACGGCAGGACGGGCAAGGAGCGGTCAGTCGCACGCGCGATCGAGTTCTGCCGTCCGGGACGTCCGCGACATCCTCACGGTCATGGTTCTGCCGCTGCCGCTCCTTGCCGCCGCGATGACCTCGGCCTTTGCCGGGGGCGGGACCAGGCGCTGGTTCGGCGGGCGCGGGGAGAGCGTGCGGGCCGATGCGCAGGCCGCGAAGGATGCGGCCGCTGCGGCCTTCCTGGAGCTGGACACCGCGCAGCGCGATCTTGAGATCTCGATCGAGACGATCACCGCGGTGGACAGCTCGCCCGCCGCACGCAGGGCCGCGGACGATTTCGCGGCACTCGGGCGGCGCATCGACGAGGTCAGTACGGCCTACATCACCGCTGTCGATGCCCATGATCTCGACCGGGACGATCTTGAGGCGTCCGTCGCCGCGCAGGCGCGCACCGAGCTGACGCGGGCCAAGGACGATCTTGTACGGGTGAAGGGCGAGCTCGACCGGTTCGGTCAGGGGCTCGGGTCGCTCCTCGGGAAGGCCGAGACCCAGCTTGCTCGGCTGGCGCCCGCCGTGGAGCGGGCGCGGCAGGCGCTGCTGGGTGCGAGCAACGCGCTGGATGCCGTACGGGCGGCCGGGCTGAAGGCCGACGACCTCGCCGCGCGGCTCGCCGCTCTCGCGCCCGAGCTGACCAGGCTCAATCAGGGGGCCGGGCAGCACGGTGTGTCGGACACGCTGCAGCGTGCGGACCGGGTGCTGCGCGATGCCGAGGCCGTACGTACCGAGGCCGCGCGGCTGCCCGAGCGGGCGGCGGAGATCGACCGTCGGCTCGTATCGCTGCGGACGCGTGCGCAGGCGCTGACGACCCGGGCGGGCACGGTGGATCCGGTGCTGAGCGAGTTGCGGCGCAGGTTCACCGCGCCGTGCTGGCAGGACCTGCAGCATGTGCCGGAGCAGGCGGCCCTGGCGGTGCGCCAGGCGGAGGAGAAGCTGCGGGACGCCGCCAAGGCGCGGGACGAGCAGCGGTGGCCCGATGCGACGTCGCTGCTGACCACGGTGCGGGCGCTGCTGAACACCACGGATGAGGCCGTGTCTGCCGCCGGCGGGCGGCTGGAGCGGCTGAATGCCGTCGCCAAGGATCCGCAGCAGGAGATCCAGCGCACGCGGTTCGCGCTGCGCGATGCGCAGCGGCTCGCGATGGCCGGGCGAAACACGCCCGACCCGCGCCATGCCCGGCCGCTGGACGACGCGGTGGGGCGCCTGGACCGGGCGGTCGCCGGGCTCGAGGGGCGGCATCCCGACTACTGGCACTTCCTGACCGAGACCGAGGCCGTACGGCAGGCGACGGCGCGCGTCGTGGCGGAGATCCGCGAGGACCGGGGTGCGGGCGCCCACTGATTGCGGTGGGCGCGGGTCGGCGGGTGCGGGGCACCGCTAGCCTGGGCGCATGCCCCGTTACGAGTACCGCTGCCGCAGCTGTGGCGACACCTTTGAGGTCAGCCGTCCGATGGCCCAGTCGTCGGACCCCGCATCGTGCCCCGCCGGGCACGACGACACCGTGAAGCTGCTGTCCGCTGTCGCGGTGGGCGGGACGCAGGGATCAGGGCCCGCGCCGTCCGCAGGCGGCGGTGGTGGCGGGTGCTGCGGCGGGGGTTGCTGCAGCTGACGTACGGACGGTTGCCCGTCAGCGCTTGCGGGAGAGCGTGAGGCCGTCCGAGATGGCCAGCAGCACGCTCTCCATCCGCTGGTCGGCGGCCACATGGTCGTTGAACTTCTGGATGGCCGCCGCACTGCCCGATGCGCTCGGGTCGACGACCTCGCCGTGGAAGAGCACGTTGTCGGCGACGATCAGCCCGCCCTGGCGCATCCGGGGCACCAACTCCTCCCAGTACGCGATGTAGTTGCCCTTGTCGGCGTCGACGTATGCGAGGTCGATGTGCGGCTCGGCCGGCATCGCGCGCAGGGTGTCGACGGCCGGTGCGATCCGCAGGTCGATACGGCTCGCCACCCCGGCCCTGGTCCAGGCCTCCTTGCCGTACGCGGTCCACTCCTCCGAGACGTCGCAGGCGATGAGCCGGCCGTCCTCGGGGAGCGCCTGCGCCATGGAGAGCGCGGAGAAACCGGTGAAGGTGCCCACCTCGACGATGTGGCGGGCGCCGGTCAGCCGGACCAGGAAAGCGAGCAACGGGCCCTGTTCCTGGGCCGATTGCATTCCCGCGTAGTCGGGGAAGGTGGCGTACGTCGTCTCCACGAGGTCGCGCTGGACGGCATCCAGCGGGGGGTTGTGGTCGAGCATGTACGCGTACAGCTCGTCGGTGATCTTGGTGCTGTTTCCCTTGGTCATGCTGCGACTTTAGGTCCCGGCTCCAGGAATCGGCGGAGGATCTCCTCGCCTGCGGCCACGCCGCGCTCGGTGAGCGCCGTGACGTTCGGGGCGCTCCAGCCGGAGTCGGCGAGCTCGCCGTGGCCCGGCTGCCAGCCGTGGTCGGCGGCGAGGAGCAGGTCGGCATCGAGGAGCGAATCGCCTGCGGCGAGGGTGAGTTGGGCTCCGGAGCGGTCGGCCACCTCGCGCATGGCGGCGCTCTTGGTGAGGGGCTTCGGTACGGCGTAGATCTTGCGGCCCTGCAGCGAGACGGTCCAGCCGCGGGGCTCCGTCCACTCGGACAGTTCCTTCAGCCAGCCCTCCGGCAGCTGCTCGCGCTCGACGACCAGATACGCGAAGAGGTCCTCGGCGACGCGCTCCTTGCGCAGCCAGGAGGGGTCGGCGGCGGAGACGAGGTGGCTGCGGACCTCGGCGAGGGAGGCGCACTCGTCGGCGAGGCGGCGGGTGACGCCGCGGTGCCAGTCCGGGTCGCTCACGCCGTCGACGAGGACGTGGCCGCCGTTGGCGCAGATCGCGAACTTCGGTGGCGGGCAAGGCAGTTGGATGCGCTGGTACTGCTTGCGGGTGCGGGTCGTCGTGGGCACGAAGACCGTGCGCGCCGCGACCTCGGGCAGCAGGGAGGCCGCCGTCTCCGTCATGTAGGAGAGCGGTTTGCCTTCGTAGATCTCGACGCACAGCAGGCGCGGGGCCACCGCGTCGGGCATCGTCAGGGCGAGTGCGGCCCGGGAGTAGATGAGGGTGCGGTCGAGGTCGCTCGCGACCAGGACGGGGCCTTTGGCGGGTGTGGTGGGTGTGGTGGTCACTTGGCCGCCACCGCCTTGCCGTCCGCGCCGGTCGCGCCGCGCGTGAAGCGCGGGTGGATCAGACCCACGCAGGTGTACGGAAGGCCGTCGACCTCCTCGACGGGGACGCCGCGCTGTTCGGCGAGGAGGCGTACGTGATCGAGGTCGGGGCCCGCGCCGCGAAGGGCCAGGATCTTCCAGGGGACGCGGCGCAGCAGGACGCGGGTGGTCTCGCCGACGCCCGGCTTGACGAGGTTGACGTCGTGGATGCCGTACTCCTCGCTGATCCGCTCGACGGCGGCCCAGCCCTCCCAGGTCGGCGAGCGGTCCGCCGAGAGGAGCTCCTTGACCTCGGTGTCGACGGCGTCGGCGACCTCGTCGAAGTGGGCGGCGACCGTGTCGATGAAGTCGGTGGAGACGTCCGCGTCCATCAGTTCGCGGTAGAACTTACCGCCGTGGAAGTCGTCGGGGCCCACGAGGTCGGCGCGGAGCACGGTGCGTGAAATGAGCCCGGATACCGTGGAGTTGAGGCAGGCGGACGGGATCAGGAAGTCCTCGCGGGTGCCGTACGTACCGACGCAGCCGCCCGGGTCGGCGAGGACCGCGATCTCCGGATTGAAGCCGGGGAAGGCTTCCAGCGCTTCGGCGAGCTCGCGGGTGATGGCACCCTTGCCCGTCCAGCCGTCGACGAAGACGACGTCGGCGGGGTCGTGGTGCGCGGCGAGCCAGCGCAGGGCATTGGTGTCGATGCCCCGGCCGCGGACGATGGAGACGGCGTAGTGCGGAAGGTCGAGGCCACGGCGCTGCTGGGCCCAGCGTCGCATCAGGACGCCGACCGGGGTGCCCGCGCGGGCGAGCGAGACCAGCACGGGGCGCGGGGAGCGCTCGGCGAGGACGGTCTCGGTGACGGTGCCGACGGCCTGGGCGATGCGGGCCGCCGAGGTCTCCAGGGCGGCGTGGAAGAGCTGCTGGTACTGCGCGCTGGGCTGGTACTCGACGGGCAGCGACTCCGCGTAGTGGGCGCCGCCCGCCTGTATCGCCTCCTCGCGCTCCTCGGTGGGCGCCTCGAGCTCCACGCCGGAGAGGTCCTGGAGGAGCCAGCCGACGTCCTCCGGCGCGTACGAGGAGAAGGCGGGGCCGCGCAAGGGCTCGGGCAGGCTCTGGGGCATGGGGGGCGTTTCCTGCCGTTCGGGTGCGTAACTGGGGACGACGGCCAGGAGCACGCGCGGGGTGTGCGCCGCGAGGCGGTCCAACAGGCCGTCGGGGGCGTGCAGTTCGGGGGTGTCCGCGGTGGAGTCGACGACGGCTATGACGGCGTCGAAGCCCGCGCCGGCCACGTTGTACGCGAACCGGGGCCCGGGCCCGTCGTCGGGGTTGTCGTGGGAGGGGAAGACGAGGCGGGTGCGGATGGCGTACCCGGGGTCGTCGACGGCGAGGACGGGCGAGCGGGTGGTGGTGGAGTACCTGACGTCGGCCCCGCCCTCCTCCAGCGCGAGCCCGAGCCGCAGCGGCGCGTACATGAGCTCCTCGAAGCCGAGGACGAGCACGCGGGGGGTGCGCGGCGCGCCGGGCGCGGGGGCGGCGGGCGCAGGCGCGGCGGCCAGCTCTGCCGCGATGCGGGCCGCCATGCCCGGCAGCGCGGCCTCCAGGGCCGTGCGGTGCGCGGGCGTGAAGCCGTGGCGGCCGCCGTCGGGTATGCGGGCGGGCCAGTCGAGGGCGACGCGGGTGACGGTGCCGCGGCCGGGACGGGGCGCCGGGGCCGTCCCGCGCTGATCGGGCAGGGCCTCGGCGCGGTCCGTGCCCGGCTGCGCGGCCTCGTGCTCCTCGACCAGGAGCCGGCCCTTTTCCAGTACGCCGTCGGGCAGGCGCACCGTCCCCGATGCCATCGCCACCAGGTCGACCTGTGCGTCGATCTCCTGGGCGAACTCCGTCAGGCGGCCGTGGTCCTGCGGCGAGCGCATGTCGACCAGAGCGACGATCACGTACCGCCCGCGCGGGTAGCGCGCGTGCAGGTCCCGGATCGTGTTGAGCACCGTGTTGCCGGTGGAGAACTCGTCGTCCACGAGGATCAGCGGGCCGTCCCCGGCCAGCAGCCGCGGGTTCTCCGGGAGCAGCAGGTGCGACGTGGCGTGGGAGTGGGACTCCTCGAAGCCTCCGGCCGTGGCGACCCCGGGAACCTGGCGGCGGGTCGAATGCAGGTACGGGACCAGGCCCACACCGTCGGCCACCGCATGGCCCAGGGCGGTCGCGGTCTCGGCGTATCCGAGGACCACCGACCGCGCCGCGGCTTCGGTGCCGAGCAGTTCCAGGACCCGCTCGCCCAGCGCGAACCCCGATCCGTACACCACCGAGGGCTTCTGCGGCACGTGCTTGCCCAGCACGTTCGACACCAGCAGGTGCGCCCGCTTGGGGTTGCGGCGCAGGGCCAGGCCGAGGAGGCCCGGCAGCGACTCGTCCCCGACGAGGCGGACGTCGAGCCGCTCCGCGACCCATGTTCCCGACCAGACCACTCGCTGTGTCTCTTCCGTTCGTCGTGCGTGTCGTGTCACGCGTTGAGGCCGGCCGTCAGCAGCTCCACGAAGCCGATGTCTTCCTTCGCGACGCCGAACGCCTCGGCCCGCTGGAGTGTCCGCTCGGCCCAGGCCCGGTGCGGCTTCACTTCGTTCATCTTGTTCGTGTACGCGGAACGCAGCACTCCGCCGCCGCCCCGGTCCGGCCGCAGGATGTCCTGCGCGTCGCTGAACTCCTCGTGGCTGACGACCGACAGCGCGTGGACGGGGACGACGTGCGAGGGGTGGATGCAGGTCTTGCCGAGCAGGCCGTTGGCCCGGTCGAGTTCGATCTCGCGCAGCAGTCCGTCCAGGTCGTGCTCGATGAGCGCGGTGCGCAGCTCCTCCGCCCGCCCCTCCATGAAGGGGCTGCGGCGCAGCTGCGGTTTGAACATCCGCTCCTGGACGCGGAAGTACTCCCAGACTGGCCCGGTGATGGTGAATCCAGTGCCGTCCGAGCGCCCCAGGACGTTCACGACGTCCGCGATGACGGCGGCCACGATCTGAACGTCGTACGCGGTCATGTCGGGCGCCCTGCGCAGTCCGTACGCCGAGCAGAAGTCGGTGACGCCGAGCCGCAGCGCGAGGACCCGCTCGCGGTACTTGTCGACGGTGCGGGCGATCCCGGCGAGGGCTTCGGTGCGGGTCTCCAGGTGGAGGAGCTCGGGCGATTCGAGGACCGGCATGGCGAAGAGCCGCTGCCCGCTCGCCGCCTCCGCCGCGGCGAGCGCCTCCAGGAAGGCCACTCCGCGCTCCTCGGTGAACTTCGGCAGCACGAATCCCGAGAGCAGCCGGCCCGCGGCGCCGAGCCTGCGCACCAGGTCGGGTATCTGGGCGGGCTCGCGCACCCGGATGAAGAGCAGCGGAACGTCGCAGCTGCCGCGGGCCGCGAGGTCGGCGAACTGGCGCACGAGATTGGCTTCGCCGCCGGCGACCTCGGAGTCGTCGATGGAGTCCTCCAGGCACAGGACCATGGAGACGACGCCGCGCCCGGCCTGCTTCACCACGTCGTCCGCGAGCCGAGGCCGGGTGGCAGGGCTGTAGAGCGTGGCGCCGAGTGCGGCGGCAAGCGTGTGCGCCGGTGAGGCGGCGCTGAACTCTGCCGGCTGCTGGTGGAACAGTCCGTCCCGGACAGCGGCCGGGATATGCCCGAAATGACGCATGTAAATCCCCCGTACTGCCACGGTGGCGCTGAGGTTGTGTGGCCGGTAATAGTACGTATAAGCGACGTCAAGAGTTCCTCAAGCACGTGAAATTCAGGTAACTCGCCCGCTTCCGCACCATGTACTGGACGTATGTGAAACCCCGCGTTGTACCGGTGCGGGCCCGGGAGGCAGGATGACCGGCATGACGCACGCCATGTTGAAGGGTTCGAACGTCCCGCTGGACGCCACGGCCGTGCGCGCCGTGATCCGCTGGATTCCGGGCCCCGACGGCCACGACGTGGACGCCTCGGCCCTGCTCCTGGGTGCCGACGGCCGGGTGCGCTCCGACGAGGACTTCATCTTCTACAACCAGCCGCGTCACCCCTCGGGACTGGTCCGCAGGCTGCCCAAGAAGGCCGTCACCGGCGCCCGCACCGACACCGTCGAGGTCGATCTGGCCCGTCTCGACCCTTCGGTCGACCAGGTGGTGCTCGCCGCTTCGACCGACCGTGACGTGCCGTTCCAGTCCGTACGGGACCTGCAGATCCTGCTGTACGACGCGGGGGCGGGCGGCGGCGAGGGCCAGCCGCTGACGGTCTTCGAGGTGAAGCCGGAGACCGGCGAGGAGACGGCGATCATCTGCGGCGAGCTCTACCGGCGCGGGGAGGGCTGGAAGTTCCGGGCGGTGGGGCAGGGGTATCCGACGGGGCTGATCGGTCTGGCCACCGCCTTCGGCATCTCGGTCGACGAGACGGAGACGCAGCCGGACCAGCCGGCCCAGGCCCCCGCGCCCGTACCCCCGCAGCCGCAGGAACCGCCGGCGTACGGCTACCCGCAGTCGATGACGACCCAGCCCGCGTACGGCTACCCGCAGCCGGCCGCGGCCGCCGCCTTCGCCCCCGACCCGAACTTCCGGCTGCCGCCGATGGGTCCGCAGTTCCTGCCGCGCTAGCTCAGATCTTGGCCTTGTAGCCCCGGCCCCACTGCAGCCCCCATCCGTAGAGCCGGTCCAGCTCCGCCTGGAAGCCGTACACGAACTTCACCTCGCGGCGCACGACCATGTCGCCCTTGACGTTCTCGATGGAGACGACCGCGCAGGAACGTGCCTCCGGGGCCCGCTCCTCCAGGTTGATCTCGATCCGCGGCCCGTTGCTCGGGTAGAGCGTCACCACCGCGTGCGTACGGTCGAAGGCGGGCGTCTGGTCGTAGATGTAGACGAAAACCAGCAGCCGCTTGATCTCTTCGCGGTGGTCGAGGTTGACGAAGATCGTCTCGCCCGACGGGGAGCCGAACCGGTCGTCACCGCTCAGCTGGACGTACGGCGGCGCGTTCAGGTCGCCGAACAGGCCGCCCAGCGGCTGCACCACGCCCTTGGTGCCGTCCTCCAGCTCATAGAGGCAGCCCAGGTCGAGGTCGACGTTGACGACACCCTGGGTGTGCGCCTGGACCACGTCGGGCTGGAACATCTTGAGGGGGTGCCGCAGCAGGCTGCCGTTCCCCTTCGAGCGGCCGCCGATGTCGGAACTGCGCATCCGCCAGGACAGGTTGACGCGCAGGTTGCCGGTGGTCGCCCCTTGCTTGGTGAGCGAGACCGACGGGTGGCGCTTCGTCAGCTCGATGGAGTTGGATGCCGCGCTGCCCGACTCGTAGTGCGGATGGTTCTCCCTCTTGAAGCTGTCCCAGAAGGCCATCGCCCACCCCCAGATGTCTCGTGTCCCGCACAGAACAGCGGGACGGCCAGGAGACTGTGCGCCTCGAAGCCGCCCCGCTCAGAGCGTTCCGCAATCTGCTCCGGGTCACACCCCGGAGGAGACTTCTTGCTTTTCGCTAAAATCCCCGCCGCCCTCCGCCTCGATGCGCTTGTTGCGGCGCACCGACGACCAGAACGACCAGGCGATCAGCACGACGCCCACGAGGCCGGTGATGACCTCGTTGATCTCGTACTGGATGGTGACGAGCAGGATGACGGCGAGCGCGCCGATCGCGTAGTGCGCGCCGTGCTCCAGGTAGACGTAGTCGTCGAGGGTGCCCTGGCGGACCAGGTAGACCGTCAGCGAACGTACGTACATGGCGCCGATGCCCAGGCCCAGCGCCATCAGCACGATGTCGTTGGTGATGGCGAAGGCGCCGATGACCCCGTCGAAGGAGAAGGACGCGTCGAGGACCTCGAGGTAGAGGAACATGAAGAACGCGGCCTTGCCGGCCATGACGGCCGCGGGAACGACGCTGCCGCTCTTCTCGGCCGCTTCCTCGGCCTCGTGCTCGCGCTCCTCCTCTTCCTCGAGACGGTTCTCGAAGAATCCGGAGAGCCCGCCGACGACGAGATACGTGATCAGTCCGGCGAGGCCGGAGATCAGCACCGTCTGCGCCTTGTCCACATGGACGCCGCCGTGCTGGTGGGCGTGGGTGGCGACGGTGAACGCGGAGACGAGCAGCACGATCATCGCGATGCAGACCGACAGCATGTCGACCTTGCCGAGCTTGGCGAGCGGGCGCTCCAGCCACGCGAGCCACTTGATGTCCCGGTCCTCGAAGATGAAGTCGAGGAAGATCATGAGCAGGAACATGCCGCCGAAGGCCGCGATGGACGGGTGCGCGTCGGTGACGAGCTGCTGGTAGCGGTCCTTGTCGTTCAGCGCGAGCCTGACCGCCTCGATGGGGCCGAGCTTGGCGCTGATGGCGACGATGACGACGGGGAACACCAGCCGCATGCCGAAGACGGCGATCAGCACGCCGATCGTGAGGAAGATGCGCTGCCAGAAGGCATTCATCTTCTTCAGGATGCCGGCGTTGATCACCGCGTTGTCGAACGACAGCGAGACCTCGAGGACCGCCAGGATGGCGACGACGCCGAACGCCGTCCAGCCGTCGTAGAGCACCCCCAAGGCCAGGCCGATCGCGGTGATCGCGAACGACCAGCCGAAGGTTTTCAGAATCACTGGCTACCCCATTGATAAGGCTTTACGAAACGTTGACCCCGAAGTCTAGAGCGATGCCCCGGAGTCCTGACGCGTACCCCTGCCCGACGGCACGGAACTTCCACTCCCCGCCGTACCGATAGAGCTCGCCGAAGATCATCGCGGTCTCCGAGGAAGCGTCCTCGCTCAGGTCGTAACGGGCGAGTTCCTGGCCGTCCGCCTGGTTCACGACGCGGATGAAAGCGTTGCTGACCTGGCCGAAGGTCTGGCCACGGTTGTCCGCGTCATGGATCGAGACAGGGAAGACGATCTTGTCGCAGTGCTCGGGCACCTTGGAGAGATCCACCAGGATCGACTCGTCGTCGCCGTCGCCCTCACCGGTGAGGTTGTCACCCGTGTGCTCCACCGAGCCGTCCGGGCTGGTGAGTTGGTTGTAGAAGATGAACCACTCGTCGCCGAGCACCCGCCCCGACTGGCACAGCAGCGCGCTGGCGTCGAGGTCGAAGTCGGCTCCGGTGGTGGAGCGTGCGTCCCAGCCGAGCCCGACCAGTACTTGCGTGAGGTTGGGTGCGGCCTTGGAGAGGGAGACATTGCCTCCCTTGGCGAGCGTGACGCCCATGGTCTTTGGTCCTCCCCGAGGTACGAAGACAGGTGTTGAGCGCGTCCGGCGCCGCACTGGTCGAGTGCGGCGCCGGACGGTGTGACAGGCCCTGCTAGACGTTGACCCCGAAGTCCTGGGCGATACCGCGCAGACCCGAGGCGTAGCCCTGGCCGATGGCACGGAACTTCCACTCCGCGCCGTTGCGGTAGAGCTCGCCGAAGACCATGGCGGTCTCCGTCGAGGCGTCCTCGCTCAGGTCGTAGCGCGCCAGCTCGGTGTTGTCGGCCTGGTTCACCACGCGGATGTACGCGTTCCGCACCTGGCCGAAGCTCTGCTGGCGGCTCTCGGCCTCGTAGATCGAGACCGGGAAGACGATCTTGGCGACATCGGCGGGCACCCCGGCGAGGTTCACCTTGATGACCTCGTCGTCGCCCTCGCCCTCACCGGTGAGGTTGTCACCGGTGTGCTCCACCGAGCCGTCGGGGCTCTTGAGGTTGTTGAAGAAGACGAAGTTCGAGTCGTTGGCGACCTTGCCCGCTTCGTTCGTCAGCAGCGCGCTGGCGTCGAGGTCGAAGTCGCCTCCGGTGGTGGTGCGCGCGTCCCAGCCGAGACCGACGATGACCGCCGTCAGGTTGGGTGCGGCCTTGGTCAGCGAGACGTTGCCGCCCTTGCTGAGGCTGACTCCCACGAGTCCTCCCTAGATGTGTTGCCACAGTTGGTGCAATTGCATTGGCATCGGATCAACGAACAGATCCTAGTGACCGGTTCCCGGCCACGGCAGACTCTTGTCAGAGCGCGTCGAGCGCCTTGACGTACTCGTTCAGGTCACGCGCGTCCGGCAGAGCGTTGACGACGCTCCAGCGGACGACGCCCTCCTTGTCGATGATGAAGGTGCCGCGCACCGCGCACCCCTTGTCCGCGTCGAAGACGCCATAGGCGCGCGAGGTCTCGCCGTGCGGCCAGAAGTCCGACACGAGGGGGTATTCGAGCCCCTCCTGCTCGGCGAAGACCCGCAGGGTGTGAATGGAGTCGTTCGATACGGCGAGCAGCTGCACGTCGTCGTTGACGAACTGCGGCAACTCGTCGCGCAGCGCGCACAGCTCGCCCGTGCACACACCCGTGAAAGCGAAGGGGTAGAAGAGCAGCACCACGTTCTTCTCACCGCGGAAGTCGGCGAGCTTCACGGTCCGGCCGTGGTTGTCCTTCAGCTCGAATTCCGGGGCCTTGGTGCCGACCTCGATCGCCATGGAAACGCCTTCCCTCGGTTGCGCCGTTCAGGTGGTGCCCAGCCTATGCGGAAGGCCCCCACCGACCGGAGTCGGTGGGGGCCCTCTGCTTTCGTCCGTGCGGAGTCCTTACGCGGCCGGTGACGGCTCAGCGCTTGGACCTCACCGCCTTCGGGGTGACCAGACGGCTGCCCGTCCAGTCCTTGCCGGCGCTGACGCTCTTGGTCTGGGCGAGGCCCGCGGTCTGCGATGCCTCGTTGATGTCACTCGGCTCGACATAGCTGTCTCGGCCTGTCTTCGGAGTCATCAGCCAGACCGCGCCGCCCTCTTCGATCAGACCGATGGCGTCAACCAGCGCGTCCGTAAGGTCGCCGTCCTCGTCCCTGAACCAGAGCACGACGACGTCAGCGACGTCGTCGTATTCCTCGTCGACGAGTTCCTGGCCGGTAATGGCCTCAATGCCCTCACGGAGTTCCTGCTCGACGTCGTCGTCGTAGCCGATCTCCTGGACCACTTGTCCGGGCTCGAACCCCAGGCGTGCTGCCGGGTTGGTTCGCTCCTCCGCGTGGTCCGCGGTCGCGCTCACGGATTGCCTCCTGATCGTTTTTCGGGAAATGCTTCAGCCACGCGCGGGCGCGGGGCGTTGGCCGTAGTCCACACGGACGGGGCGGATCGCGCAAGTACCCGGCCGCCGAGACCGCCGAAACGGTGACGTTTCCAGGCACCTCACCCCAACTCCTGGCAGGTCCGGACCCCTCTTGGTGATTCATCCCACACGGTTGGTCCGCATTTGTGACCATCCGCGGCTTCGGTGCGTCGTCCGGGCCCGCGACAGGCCCGGAAAGCCGTCGGGAACGGGTGCGCGACATGGGCGTAAGATTGCGATTTGGCCGAACTCCCTCCCGTGCAGTGGTTACCTCTCGGTAGAGATGACGTTTACGCCGGAGCGGTCCACGATGGAAGCGGTTCTGTCCCGCAGACGTCCCTGTAGACGCTCCACCGAACAGCGAAGGAACAGCGTGGCTTCCGCATCCGATCGCAACCCGATCATCATTGGCGGCCTTCCCAGCCAGGTCCCGGACTTCGATCCGGAAGAAACCCAGGAATGGCTGGACTCCCTCGACGCCGCCGTCGACGAGCGGGGCCGTGAGCGTGCCCGCTATTTGATGCTCCGTCTGATCGAGCGCGCCCGCGAGAAGCGCGTGGCCGTGCCCGAGATGCGCAGCACGGACTACGTGAACACGATCGCCACCAAGGACGAGCCGTTCTTCCCCGGCAACGAGGAGATCGAGCGCAAGGTCCTCAACGCGACCCGCTGGAACGCGGCCGTCATGGTCTCGCGCGCCCAGCGCCCGGGGATCGGGGTCGGCGGCCACATCGCCACCTTCGCGTCCTCCGCGTCGCTCTACGACGTCGGCTTCAACCACTTCTTCCGCGGCAAGGACAAGGGAGACGGTGGCGACCAGATCTTCTTCCAGGGCCATGCCTCGCCCGGCATCTACGCCCGTGCGTTCCTCCTGGACCGCCTCAGCGAGCAGCAGCTGGACGCTTTCCGCCAGGAGAAGTCCAAGGCGCCGTACGGGCTCTCCTCGTACCCGCACCCGCGCCTCATGCCGGACTTCTGGGAGTTCCCGACCGTCTCGATGGGTTTGGGCCCGCTCGGTGCGATCTATCAGGCGCGGATGAACCGCTACATGGAGGCGCGCGGCATCGCCGACACCTCCAAGTCGCACGTCTGGGCGTATCTCGGTGACGGCGAGATGGACGAGCCCGAGTCGCTCGGCCAGCTCTCCATCGCCGCGCGTGAGGGCCTCGACAACCTCACCTTCGTCGTCAACTGCAACCTGCAGCGCCTGGACGGCCCGGTGCGCGGCAACGGCAAGATCATCCAGGAGCTGGAGTCGCAGTTCCGCGGCGCCGGCTGGAACGTCATCAAGCTGGTCTGGGACCGGAGTTGGGACCCGCTGCTCGCGCAGGACCGCGACGGCATCCTGGTGAACAAGCTCAACACGACCCCGGACGGCCAGTTCCAGACGTACGCGACCGAGACCGGCTCGTACATCCGCGAGCACTTCTTCGGCGACGACCACCGGCTGCGGGCCATGGTCGAGAACATGACCGACGAGCAGATCCTGCACCTGGGGCGCGGCGGTCACGACCACAAGAAGGTCTACGCGGCCTACGCGGCGGCCAAGGCGCACACGGGCCAGCCGACCGTGATCCTCGCCCAGACCGTCAAGGGCTGGACGCTGGGGCCGAACTTCGAGGGCCGCAACGCGACCCACCAGATGAAGAAGCTGACGACCGAGGACCTCAAGCGCTTCCGCGACCGGCTGCACATCCCGATCACGGACAAGCAGCTCGACGAGGGCTACCCGCCGTACTACCACCCGGGTCGCGACTCCGAAGAGATCCAGTACATGCACGACCGGCGCAGCGGGCTCGACGGGTACGTGCCCACCCGCGTCGTCCGGTCCAAGCCGCTCGCGCTGCCGGACGACAAGGCGTACGTGACCGCGAAGAAGGGTTCAGGGCAGCAGTCGATCGCCACGACCATGGCCTTCGTCCGCGTGCTCAAGGACCTCATGCGGGACAAGGAGATCGGCAAGCGGTTCGTGCTGATCGCGCCCGACGAGTACCGCACCTTCGGCATGGACGCGTTCTTCCCGAGCGCGAAGATCTACAACCCGCTCGGCCAGCAGTACGAGGCCGTGGACCGCGATCTGCTCCTCGCCTACAAGGAGTCGCCGACCGGTCAGATGCTGCACGACGGCATCTCCGAGGCGGGCTGCACGGCCTCGCTGATCGCGGCCGGATCCGCGTACGCGACCCATGGCGAACCGCTGATCCCGGTCTATGTCTTCTACTCGATGTTCGGTTTCCAGCGCACCGGTGACCAGTTCTGGCAGATGGCCGACCAGTTGGCGCGCGGTTTTGTGCTGGGTGCGACCGCCGGCCGTACGACTCTGACCGGTGAGGGTCTGCAGCACGCGGACGGACACTCCCAGCTGCTCGCCTCGACCAACCCGGGCTGTGTCGCCTACGACCCGGCCTTCGGGTACGAGATCGCGCACATCGTCAAGGACGGTCTGCGCCGGATGTACGGCCCCGACAGCGAGGACGTCTTCTACTACCTCACCGTCTACAACGAGCCGATCCAGCACCCGGCCGAGCCCGCAGACGTCGATGTGGACGGCATCCTCAAGGGCATCCACCGCTACAAGTCCGGTGAGCAGGGCGCCATTTCGGCCCAGATCATGGCGTCGGGCGTCGCGGTCCCGTGGGCCGTCGAGGCCCAGCGGATCCTCGGCGAGGAGTGGAACGTCAAGGCCGACGTCTGGTCCGCGACCTCCTGGAACGAGCTGCGCCGCGAGGCCGTCGACGTCGAGCGGCACAATCTGCTCCACCCGGAGGAGGAGCAGCGCGTCCCGTACGTCACGCAGAAACTGGCCGGTGCCGAGGGCCCGTTCGTGGCCGTCTCGGACTGGATGCGGTCCGTTCCCGACCAGATCTCGCGCTGGGTTCCGGGTCCGTACCAGTCGCTGGGCGCCGACGGCTTCGGCTTCGCCGACACCCGTGGCGCGGCCCGCCGCTTCTTCCACATCGACGCCCAGTCGGTGGTCCTGGCGGTGCTCACCGAGCTCGCCAAGGAGGGGAAGATCGACCGCTCGCTGCTGAAGCAGGCGGTGGACCGCTACCAACTCCTGGACGTGGCCTCGGCCGACCCGGGCGCGGCCGGCGGCGACGCGTAGTCACCTTCGACGCGTAGTCACCTTCACGTAAAGGCGGCGGGACCCGGCGAGGGTCTCGCCGCCTTTACGTGTTCCCTGCCGTCCCTACGATGGCCTCCATGAAGCAGCAACCCGCACAGATGCGATGGGAGCGGCACACCCAGTGGCCGCTCCTCGCGCTGGCCATCGCCTTCGCGCTCGCGTACGCGGTCCCGATCGTCGCGCCCGACGCCGACTCCTGGGTGCGCGAGCTGTGTTCGGTCACCGAATGGGTGGTGTGGTCGTCCTTCGCGGTCGACTATCTGGTGCGGTTCGCGCTCACCCCTGACCGGTGGTTCTTCGTACGCACCCACTGGCTGGACCTGATCGCGGTCCTGCTGCCCCTCGCCCAGCCCCTGCGGCTGCTGCGGCTGGTCTCCACGCTCACCCTGGTGGGACGGCGGGCCAGGATGGCCCCGCAGATACAGCTCACGACCTACGTCGGGGGCGCGGTGGTCGGGCTGCTGATGTTCGGTTCGCTCGCCGTGCTGCAGGCCGAACGAGGCGCTCCCCGCGGCAACATCAAGACGCTGGGCGACGCGCTGTGGTGGAGCTTCACCACCATGACCACGGTCGGATACGGGGATCACGCGCCCACCACAGGACTCGGCCGCATCATCGCGGTCGGGCTGATGCTCTCGGGCATAGCGCTGCTGGGTGTGGTGACCGCCAACATCGCGGCCTGGTTCATCTCGCGGTTCAACAAGGACGACGAGCAGGAGCGCCGCCGGACGGCCGCGATCGAGGCGCTGACGGCGGAGGTCGTCTCGCTGCGCGCCGAGCTCAAACAGCTGTCGGCGGCGACCCTGCCCTCGCAGACAGATGCCGCCGCCGACGAACCGGTGCG
The DNA here is from genome assembly GCF_040654175.1 of Streptomyces sp. NPDC050738. Lineage (NCBI taxonomy): Bacteria > Bacillati > Actinomycetota > Actinomycetes > Kitasatosporales > Streptomycetaceae > Streptomyces > Streptomyces sp. NPDC050738. The sequence goes on from NZ_JBFAHN010000023.1 coordinate 19,685, forward strand.
TTGAGTCTCTAGAAGAAGCCGTTGCCCGGCGTCCCCTGGCCGACCAGCCAGACGAATGCCAGCACGATGTCGATCGCGCCGAGCGCCACCGCGACCACCGCGGGGATGTTGTCGCTCGCCCACCTGCGGCCCATGCTCAGCCACCCTGCGACGACCGCCGCCGGGCCGAGGATGATCCCCAGCACGAAGAATCCGGCGATCGCGCAGACCAGCCCGATGATCCCGAGCGTCGCGCGGTCCGGCCCGCTCCGCGACCCCATGCGGCCTCGTGAGCGGGGGTGTTTGCGCGTACGCGAGGAGTTTCCATAGCCCGTCATCATCACTCCCTTGAGGTTGTCGATTCGGGCCCACCCCTCGCGTACCCGCCCTCAGCGCTCCCAGACCTTGAAGGCCCGTACGAGATACGGCGATTGGGGGACCCAGGTGCCGCCACCCGGATACGTCTCGAACTCGCCGGTCTCCTCGCACTCCGCCGACTGGTAGGTGGTGACGGGACGTCCCATGCGGTTGGCCAGGGCCTGGGCCGTGGTCCCAGCGGGCAGCGCGACGCAGCTGCCGGTGCCGGTTTCGGTGAGCTCGTACGTCAGGTGCCCGCCCTTGAATCCGGGCGCGTCCCAGAGGCAGAGCGCGCCGGGCGCGCACGCGCCGAGCTGGGCCAGGAAGGTGGCGGCCAGGGCGGCCGCGGTGATGACGGTCGTACGCATAGGAATCAACCCCCGTGTGGTGCGGATCAGTTGGGACCACGCTGACCTGCGCGTACGCAACGAGGGAAGGCCTGCCGGCACGGATCACCCGGATAGGCGACAGCCCCGCCGGAACCGTCCGGCGGGGCTGTGCGGGGCGCGGAGTTGACGTCAGATGTGGGCCGCGCCCGCACCCGCCTCCGCGTTGTCGCCGCGCTTGGTCAGCAGCGCGACGAAGATCGCGACCACCGCGACGCCGCAGGCGACGAGCGAGGCCAGGCCCATGCCCGAGATGAAGGTGTCGTGGGCCACCGCGTTGATCTTCTCGGCCACGTCGGCCGGGGTGTTCGGCGGGACGGGACCCGCACCGCCCTGGACGGCCTGCGAGGCCTGTGCCAGCTGGTCACCCGTGAGCGGCGGGAGACCCGCGTCCGCCCAGTTGCCCGCGAGGTCGTTGTCGACCTTGGAGGCCATGACGGCGCCGAGCACGGCCGTGCCCAGCGATCCGCCGATCTGCATCGCGGCCTGCTGGAGGCCGCCCGCGACGCCGGAGAGCTCCATCGGGGCATTGCCGACGATGACTTCGGTGGCGCCGACCATGACCGGCGCGAGGCCGAGGCCGAGCAGCCCGAACCAGATCGACATGACGAGGCTGCCGGTGTCGGTGTCGAGCGTGGACATCCCGTACATCGCCAGGGCTGTGCACGCCATGCCGCCCGCGAGGGGGATCCGGGGCCCGACCTTGGTGATCATCGCACCCGCCAGGGGGGAGGCGACGATCATCATGCCGGTCAGGGGCAGGAGGTGCATGCCCGCCTTGACCGGGCTCATGCCGTGCACGTTCTGCAGATAGAAGGTGACGAAGAAGAGGCCGCCCATGAAGGCGATGGCCATCAGCACCATCAGCACGGTGCCGGCGGTGAGCGGTACGGAACGGAACAGCGTCAGCGGGATGAGCGGTTCCCTGACCTTCGTCTCCCAGAAGCCGAAGAAGAGGAAGGCGGCGACGGAGACGCCCAGGAAGATCCAGACCTTGGCGTCGCCCCAGCCCCAGGCCGGGGCCTTGATGAGCGCCCAGACCAGACAGAACATGGCCGCCGAGAGCAGGGCGATGCCCAGGAGGTCGAAGGACCTGGGCGCGTTCTCCGCGCGGTGGTCCTTCAGGATCACGAGGCCGACGATGAGGGCGATCACGCCGACGGGCACGTTGATGAAGAAGACCGACTGCCAGCTGACGTGCTGGACGAGCAGTCCGCCGAGGATCGGTCCGCCCGCGGTGGAGGCGCCGATGACCATGCCCCAGATACCGATGGCCATGTTCAGCTTCTCGGCGGGGAACGTGGCGCGCAGCAGTCCGAGCGCGGCCGGCATCAGCAGCGCGCCGAAGAGTCCCTGGAGCACGCGGAAGGTGACGACCAGGGTGACGGTGCCGGAGAAGCCGATGGCGCCCGAGGCGGCGGCGAATCCGGTGACGCCGATGAGGAAGGTCTGCCGGTGGCCGAAGCGGTCGCCGAGTTTGCCCGCCGTGATCAGGGTGACCGCGAGGGCGAGGAAGTATCCGTTGGTGATCCACTGGACGTCGGCGAACGTCGCGTTCAGGTCGTCCTTGATGACGGGATTGGCGATCGCGACGATCGTTCCGTCGAGCGCGACCATCATCACGCCGACGGCCACGGATATCAGCGTCAGCCAGGGGTGGCCGCGGAGCCCCTTGGCCGGCGGCCCTGCGGCGTCGTCCCGCGAGGTCTTTTCGACAGTGGTCTGACTAGTCATGCCCGCGAGAATAGTGTCAGTCGCTGACAGTTGACAAAGCCCTTCACACGTCAGTAAGTGTCACGTAGCTCACAGGTAGGCTGAGCTGGACAAAGCGGAGAAAAGAGGGACCTGTGGAGCAGATGGTGCGGACGGGACTGCGCGAGCTGAAGAAACAGCGCACCCGTGACGCTCTCCTGCGCGCGGCGCTCGAACTCTTCACCACCAAGGGGTACGAGCAGACGACGGTCGACGAGATCACGGACGCCGTCGAGGTCTCCCAGCGCACCTTCTTCCGGTACTTCGCCAACAAGGAGGAGGTCGCCCTCTGTGTCCAGCTCCTCGCCGAGTCGCAGTTCCTGGCGGCGCTGCGCGAGCGGCCGCCGCAGGAGAATCCGTTCGAGGCGATGTACCGGGCGGTGCTCGCCTCCTGGGACTCGATCGGCGAGGCGATCGAGGCGCTGATCCCAATCGAGCTGCACATGCGTACGTACCAGCTGATCGAGTCGACCCCGGCGCTGCTCGCCGCCCACCTGCGCCACTCCGCCGAGTTGGAGGAGGAGGTCGCCCAAGTCATCGCCGAGCGCGAGGGCCTTGATGTGAACGCCGACCCGCGGCCGCGCATCGCCGTCGCCGCATACACCGGCGTGATGCGGATGACCGGGCGTATCTGGGGACAGGGACAGGACCTGAGCGTGGACGCGATCCGCCAACTGACCGTCACCCATCTCGGCCATATCGGACCGGCATTGGCGGGAAATTGGGGCAATTCACCCACGCCGGGCGCACGCGGAGCGTAATCACCCGCGCACATTCCCTCTGTGAAACGTGATCTGTCTCACTCTCGTGGCTAGGTCACGGTTACGTCTCCTAGGGTGTTCCGCAGTGACTTCCTTCGACTCCTCCCCCACCCTCACCGCCTGGCGCGCACTGCTCGCGCTCGCGGTGGTGTTCGTGATGCTGGCGACCACCGGCTGGACCGCCGTACGCCAGCACAAGGGCGACGGCCAGCCACGTCTGGCAGCTCTCGCCGCATGGAGCCGGGGCTCCATCGACGGTCTCGACCTGCCGGGCGCCGACGCGCGGCCGCAACGGCTCGCGCACTTCTTCGCCTCGCTCACCGCAGCCGAGCAGACCCGCCTCGCCGACCGCTATCCGCTGGTCGTGGGCAATCTCAACGGCGCTCCGGTGACCCTGCGTTATCAGGCGAACCGGCTCGCGCTGAACGAGGCGGTCACCGTCGAGGAGCGGCGTACGCACGACACGGAACTCTCGGCCGACGGCCGCAAGGACGCCTCGAACCGTATGCACCGCTTCGAGGCCCTCGCCTCAGGCGACCGGCAGGTCCTCGCCTTCGACCCCGCGGGAAGCGGCAAGGTCGCCGAGGTCTTCGGCGACCTGAAGACCGCCCAGCGGGTCTCGGTCATCGTCCCCGGAGTCGACACGACGGCGCTCACCTTCGAGAAGAGCTGGCGCCCGTACTCCGCGCCGGTCGGCATGGCCAAGTCGCTGTACGCGGCCGAGCAGTCCGCGTCCCCGACGACCCGCACCGCCGTCATCGCCTGGGCCGACTACACCGCGCCCGTCGGTATCGGCGTGGACGCGGCCATCGGACGGCTCGCCGAGGACGGCGCGGTACGCCTCAACGACCTCGTCTCCGCCCTGCCAGGCGCCGCCCCGGTCGAGCTCTTCTGCCACAGCTACGGATCCGTGGTCTGCGGTGTCGCCGCCCGCCAACTCCCCTCCCGGGTGAGCGATGTGGCGGTCGCCGGCAGCCCCGGCATGCGCGCCGAGAAGGTCTCGCAGCTGCACACCGACGCCAACGTTTGGGCGATGCGGGACCGCGACGACTGGATCGGGGACGTCCCGCACCTGGACGTCGGCGGCCTCGGGCACGGGCAGGACCCGGTGGATCCGGCCTTCGGGGCACGGGTGATGTCGGCCAAGGGCGCGATCGGGCACGCCGGATATTTCACTCCCGGAACGGCCAGTCTCAGCAACTTCGCCGCCATCGGGGTCGGTTCGTACCAGGAAGTGAGCTGTGCGGACGGCGGGAGTGCCTGCAATTCGTAGGCGGCTCACAGGGGCGACGCGCGGGCGCACGCCGCCTACGATGAAGCGCATGGGCGACGTACTGGCCGGAATTCATGCCTCCTGGGAGTTCGAGTCCGACTCCGTCCTCATCCGCTTCGAACGGGGTATCCGCACGCCGAAGCTCTTCCAGGCGCTGGGCGAGCGACGCATCCCGCACGAGGCGCTGGAGTCGGTGTCGCTCGCGCCGGGCAAGCGCGGGACGGTGGTGCTGCACGCCGTGGTGCGCCAGGGCGCCGATCCGCTGATGGAGGCCGCTTCCGGCCAGCTCAAGGAGGCGTGCGACCCCTACCGGCTGGTGCTTCCCGCCGAGCGCGAGACGCTCGCCGAGTACTACGCGGACGAGCTCGCCGCCGTCATCACCCCCGAGGCCAAACAGCCCGCCGACCGGTTCCTGGTGGAGCCTCCGCAGGCCCCCCTGCACTTCAAGGCGTACGACGGAAAAGCCTCCTTCGACGGGTCCAAGGTCTCCTTCCGGTGGTTCTGGACGGGTGCTTCCTCGGCCAAGTGGAAGGCGGGCGACCAGAGTTTCCCCGTGCGCGACCTCGCCGGGGTCGAGTGGCGCTCCCCCGAACTCTTCGAGGGCTTCCTCCGGCTGATGCCGCGCGATACGAACGGCACCCCGCAGCCGGCCCAGGCCGACCAGGACCCCTCGGCGGTGGTCTTCGGCCTCGGCTACGGCCCGGTGCACGAGTCGCTGCCCTTCGCCGCGGCCGTGCTGTGGGCCGCACGCGGCGCCGGCGGTACGGCGGCACCCGCCGCGGTCGCGGGGCGGGGCGACCCCGCCGCCGTCGCCGACCGGATACGGCACCTGGGCGAGCTGCACCGGGCGGGCCTGGTGACGGACGAGGAGTTCGGCGCGAAGAAGGCGGAGCTCCTCGCCGAGCTGTAGCTCCAGCGGCCCCCTACGCAGGTACGACCCGGCGGCCGATACCCCGGTATGACGCGTCCCCGACGCATCCCTGCCTACGCTGATCACGCCATGACGCCACCCTCTCCCCCGCCGCCCCCGACCGACGGCCTCCTCACCGCCGGGCTGCGCAATCTGCGCGCCCTCGCCCACGGGATCGCCCACCCCTCGCACGCACCGACGGCGCCGTTCGCCGACTCGCCCAGGCAGTGGCAGCGGATCCTGCCGTACGTCGTCGTGCTCTCGCTCACCGGCGCCTTCCTGCCGATCACCATCGTGGTCCTCACCGGTTCGTACGACGTGCCGGGAGCGCTCGCCGGCGCCCTGGCCGTCGCGCAGACCGTGCCGCTGCTGATGCTGGCCCACCGGCCGCTCCAGGCCTGGTGGATCGTGCTGCCCGCCGATGTCGCCGGAGCGCTGGTGCTCGTCGGCCACCACTACCAGGACAACGTCTGGCCCTGGCCCGCGCCCGTCCTCATCGGCTATCTCTTCCTGCTGCTCGCGATCGCGCTGCGCGAGAAGCGCCGGACCCTCATCGGGGTCTGGCTGATCACGGGCGCCGCCTGCCTGGGGCTCGGCCTCGCCTTCCCCGACCGCAACGACGGCACCAACGCGCTGCTGTTCATCCTGTCCTCGGTGGTCCTGGTCATCGGCGGCGCGGTGCGCGAGCGCGGTGAGGCACAGCGGCGGCTCTCCGAGGCGCAGACGCTGAGCGAGGCCGAGCGGGCGCAGCGGACGCTGCTCGAGGAGCGGGCCCGTATCGCCCGCGAACTGCACGATGTGGTCGCCCATCACATGTCGGTGATCACCGTCCAGGCGGACTCGGCGCCGTACCGGCTGACCGGGCTTTCCGCGGAGGCCGCCGAGGAGTTCGGGTCGATCGCGGCGAGCGCGCGCGAATCGCTGTCGGAGATGCGCAGGCTGCTCGTGGTGCTGCGCAACGACGGTACGGAGGGCGAGCGGGCGCCGCAGCCGGGGATCGGGCGGGCGCAGCAGCTGGTCGAGGCGACGGTACGGGCGGGGGTCCCGGCCGAGCTGTCGCTGCCCGCAGCGCTGTCGGCGCCGGGCGCGCTGCCGCCCGCCGTGGACCTCTCCGCGTACCGGATCGTGCAGGAGGCGCTGGCCAATGTGGTGCGGCACGCGCCGGGTGCGCCGACACGGGTATCGGTGGCCTCGGACGGGGCGTATCTGACGGTCGTCGTGGTGAACGGCCCGTCCGATGCGCCCGGTTCACCGCTGGAGAGCGGCACGGGGACGGGACACGGGCTGATCGGGATGCGTGAACGCGTACGGTTGACCGGCGGCGCCCTGGACACGGGCCCACTGCCCGACGGCGGCTTCCGGGTCGCGGCCCGGATGCCGCTCGCCCCTTCGTCCGACCCTTCTCCGGAGGACACGAAGTGACCACCCCTGCCCCCATCCGCGTGATCATCGTGGACGACCAGGCGATGGTGCGCGCCGGTTTCGCCGCGCTGCTCGCCGCGCAGGCCGACATCGACGTGGTGGGCGAGGCGCCCGACGGGCGGGAGGGGGTGGCGGTGGCGCGGTCCACGCATCCGGACGTGGTGCTCATGGACGTACGCATGCCGGAGATGGACGGGCTTGCGGCGGCGCGCGCGATCCTGGACCCGCCGGCGGGGGTCGTGCACCGGCCGAAGGTGCTGATGCTGACGACGTTCGACGTGGACGACTATGTGTACGAGGCGCTGCGCGCGGGCGCGTCCGGCTTCCTGCTGAAGGACGCGCCGCCCGCGGATCTGATCGCGGCGGTACGGGTGGTGGCGGCGGGCGACGCGCTGCTCGCGCCGTCGGTGACGCGGCGGCTCATCGCGGACTTCGCGGCGCAGCGGCCGGTGCTGCGGAGCCAGGCCCGCGCTGCGGCTGAACGGGCTGACGCCGCGCGAGACGGAGGTCTTGGAGCTCATCGCGAAGGGGCTTTCGAATCAGGAGATCGCGGGGGAGCTGGTGCTGGCGGAGCAGACCGTGAAGACGCATATCGGGCGGGTGCTGGCGAAGCTGGATCTGCGGGACCGGGCGCAGGCGGTGATCTTCGCGTACGAGTCGGGGCTGGTGGCCCCGGGTTCGTAGCCGGGGGCTCTTTTTCCCCCACCCCGCCCCTTCCCGAAACCGGGGGCAGAGCCCCCGGGCCCCGCTCCTCAATCGCCGGAGGGGCTTGATTTTTCGCACCTGTGAGCCGGTGTCAGCAAAATCCAGCCCGTCCGGCGATTGAGGACACGTGGCCGAAGGCCGCGTACGGGGGCGCAGGGGGCGAAGCCCCCGCACACCGGGGCCCGGGGGTCCGGGGCGCAGCCCCGGTTCGGGAAGGGGCGGGTCGGGGAAAGCCACCCCACCCCCTACCCCAGTAGCACCCCCGACTTGGCCCCCCGGTGTGACGCCCCGCCCCCCACCCTCTTCCTACCTTCCTCTCCGTCAGCAACCGCCACGGATGAGGGAGACGGCACATGAGCCGCTACCACCGGACCCTGTTCACCGCCGCACTCATCACCACCGTCGTCGCCGGCACCGCGGGCTGGGCATCGGCCGATACGCAGCTGGCGGTCACCGGGCCGCCTCCCGGCTCCGCCGCCTGGCTCGCCGACGACTCCCTCGGGCGGGAGCTGCCGGACCCGTCCGCCTCCACACCCGACCAAGTCGCCCATTTCTTCGGCACATTGACCGGAAGACAGCAGCAGCAGCTCGCCCACCGCCACCCCCTCGTCGTCGGCAACCTCGACGGCGCCCCCGTATCCCTGCGCTACGAGGCCAACCACCTCGCCCTCCAGCAGGCGGGCAAGGAGTACGAGGACCTGGCCGCCCCCGGTCACCAGATCCTCGCCTTCGACCCCCGCGGCCGAGGTCAAGTCGCCGAGGTGTACGGCGACTTGGCCGCCACCGAGCACGTCTCCGTCGTCGTCCCCGGTTCCGACACCGACGCCGGGCACTTCGCCGCCACCGCCACCATGGCCAAGAACCTCCGCGCCGCCACGGACGACCGCACCGCCGTCATCGCCTGGGCCGGCTACACCACCCCCGTCGGCATCGGCCTCGATGCCGCCACCTCGGACCTCGCCGAAGCGGGAGCACCCCGGCTGACCCGCCTCACCGAGGGGCTCGAAGCCACCGGCGCCGCCGAGCCCGTCCTCTTCTGCCACAGCTACGGCTCCGTCGTCTGCGGCCTCGCCGCCCGCGACACCCCGTACGCCGCCGACCTCGTCGTCACCGGATCCCCCGGCATGCACGCCGACACCGCCGCCGACCTGCACACCGACGCCCGCGTCTGGGCGGCCAAGGACCCCGGCGACTGGATCGACGACGTACCGAACGTCCGCTTCGCAGGCCTCGGTCACGGCGAGGACCCGACCGACCCCTCCTTCGGCGCCCGTATCGTCCCGGCGCGCGACGCCAAGGGGCACACCGGCTACTACACCCCCGGCACCGAGTCCCTGCGCACCTTCGCCTCCATCGCACTCGGGGAGATCTGATGCGCGCCGCACTCACCAAAACGGTCCAGAAGATCGAGGACCGCACCCCCGCCCACCGCGACCGCGCCATCGACGGCCTGCGCGCCCTGGCGCTGCTCGCCGTCCCGGTCGGCCACTGGCTGCTCGGCGGCTTCACCCTCGACGGCTCCGGCGCGCTCCACAACGCCAGCCCGCTCTCCTCCTTCGGCTTCTTCGCACCGCTCAGCTGGGTGCTGCAGATGCTGGGGATCTTCTTCCTGGTCGGCGGCTACGCCTCCGTGCTGTCCTTCCGCCGCCACACCGGCACCACAGCCCAGTGGCTCAAGGGCCGTCTGGCCCGCCTCGGCCGCCCGGTCCTCGGTGTCACCGCCGTCTGTGCGGCGATGTTCCCGGTCCTGTACGCACTCGGGGTGCCCGGCACCACCCTGCACACCGGGGCGACCCTGGTCGTCCAGCCACTCTGGTTCGTCGGCGTGTACGCGGCCGTCACCGCCCTGACCCCGTACTGCATCCGCGCCGCCCGCAGGCTCGGCGCCTGGGCCGCCGCACCGCTCCTCGCGGTGGTCGCCGGCGTCGACTTCCTCCGCTACGGGCCCTTCGCCGACGCGATGCCGTCCTGGCTGTCGCTGATCAACATCCTCCCGGGCTGGCTCTTCGCGTACCAACTCGGCGTCTCCTGGGGCGAGAAGAAGATCTCCAGGCGTGGCGGGGCCTTCCTGCTCGCAGCCGGCACCGCGCTCTTCGTGGCGCTGCTGACCCTCTTCCACTACCCGGCGTCGATGGTGGGCGTCCCCGGCGAGATCCGCACCAACTCCCACCCGCCGTCGCTGCTGGTACTGGCGCTCGCCGCCGCCCAGTCCGGAGCGGCGATCCTCCTGCGCGACAAGATCGCCACGTTCCTGAAGCGGCCCGCCTTCTGGGCGCCCGTCGTCATCGTCAACCTCTCCGCGATGACGATCCTGTGCTGGCACCAGCTCGCGATGCTGGCCGCCGCCGTCCCCGCCTCGTTCCTCGGCCACGTACCCGGACTGACCACCGCCCCCGACACGGTCGCCTGGATCCTCGAGCGGCTCGCCTGGCTGCCGGCCTTCGCCGTGATCCTGGCCGTGACCGCCCGCTTCACCCGGGTCTTCGAGTCCCCCTGGACGAAGGCGTCGAAAGCCCGCCGGGCAGTGGTGGGTCTGCTCGCGGCGGGCTTCGGGGTCTTCGCGCTGGGACTGGCGTGAGTGCCCAGGTTCTACTCGCGGGCCGCCGACGTCGACGACATGTCCGGGTAGCGGTCGCCCGCGACCTGTCCCGCGATCGGCTCCAGGAGCGCCAGCTCCTCGGCGGAGAGCGTGAGGCGGGTCGCCCCGGTGTTCTCCAGGAGGCGGTTGCGCTTGCGCGTCCCGGGGATCGGTACGACGGCGGTCAGCCCGTGCACCTCGGCGCGCTGCTGCACCCACGCCAGCGCGACCTGCGCCGCGGTCGCACCGTGCGCGGCGGCGATCTTGTGGACGGGCTCCAGGAGGGCCGCGTTCGTCTTGGCGTTGTCGCCGCTGAAGCGCGGCTGGAACTTCCGGAAGTCGCCCCCGGCAAGGTCCTTGCCGGCGTCCGCGAAGGCGCCCGTGAGGAAGCCGCGCCCCAGCGGGGAGTACGGCACGAAGGCGACCCCCAGCTCGGCCGCCGCGCCCACCGCGCTGACCTCCACGTCACGCGAGAACAGCGACCATTCCGACTGCAGGGCGGCGATCGGGTGCACCGCGTACGCCTCTCGCAGCTCCGCCCCGGTCACCTCGCTCAGACCGAGGTGCTTGACCTTGCCCTCCGCCACGAGCTCGGCCATCGCGCCGACCGACTCGGCCAGCGGCACCTGCGGGTCGCGCCGGTGCATGTAGTACAGGTCGATGACGTCGACGCCGAGCCGCCGCAGCGATCCCTCGACGGCCTCCCTGACGTACGCCGGATCGTTGCGCACACCCCGGTACTGCGGGTCGTCGGTGCGCTCGATGGCGAACTTGGTGGCGAGCGTGATCTCGTCCCGGTGCGCGGCGACGAAGGGCGCGAGGAACGTCTCGTTGGCGCCGCGGCCGTACACGTCGGCGGTGTCGATGAGCGTGACACCGGCCTCGACGGTGGCCTCCAGGGTGTCCCGGGCGGTCGCGTCGTCGGTCTCCCCGTAGAACTCGCTGATGCCCATCGCGCCGAAGCCCTGGACACCGACCTCCGGGCCTCCCGTGCCGAGCGTGACGCGTGCGATCTTCTCCGTGCTCTGCGTGCCCATGCTGTTCAGTACCCCTCTTGCGCCCGGTGGGCGCTCGCATAGAAATCGATCTTGAAGTCGAGAACGCCGAGCGTGTCCTGAAGTTCGGCGATGCGCGTGCGCACATCCCGCCGGGTCTGCTCCAGGAGCTCCTGGCGTGCCTCGAAGGTGTGCTCGCCCGCCCGTACGAGCTCGGCGTAGCGGACCATGTCCGCGACCGGCATCCCGGTCAGCCGCAGCTTGCCGACGAAGGCGAGCCAGTCCAGGTCGCGGTTGGTGAAGCGGCGCTGCCCGGTGTGCGAGCGGTCGACGTCCGACATCAGCCCGATCCGCTCGTACCAGCGCAGCGTGTGCGCGGTCAGCCCGGTCCAGGCGACGACCTCGCTGATCGTGTACCGGTCCTGGCCCTCCGGTCGGGGATGCGCGTCGGGCGCCGAGGCACAGGTGTCCGCCTTGGTGGATACGGCTGCGGGTGCGGTCTCCAGCACGGTCATGCGGTCCCAGCTCCTTCGTCCTCGCGACACCCCCAACGCTAATTCCTTAGAGCGCACTCCAAGCAAGCGAATTCGGAGAGAACTTTCGCCCCGGCCTACTCTCGTACGCATGGAGAGCCTGGCGATGATCGAGAACTGGCCCGTCGAGACCGTGGCGGCCGCCGTCGTACGAGCGGACGGGAGCCTCGCGGGCGCGCACGGCCCCACCGCGCACCGCTTCCCCCTCGCCTCGGTCACCAAGCCGCTCGCCGCCTATGCCGCGCTGGTGGCGTACGAAGAGGGCGCGATCGAGTTCGACGAGCCGGCCGGACCCGAGGGTGCGACCGTACGCCACCTGCTCGCCCACACCAGCGGCCTCGCCTTCGACGAACCGCGCGTGATGGCCGCCCCCGGCGAGCGCCGCATCTACTCCAACGCCGGCTTCGAGGCGCTCGGCGACCACATCGCCAAGGCCACCGACATCCCCTTCGCCGACTACCTCCACCAGGCGGTCCTGGAGCCGCTCGGCATGACGGCGACGGCGCTGGACGGATCCCCCGCGAAGGACGGCGTCTCCACGGTGGACGACCTGGTCCGTTTCGCCGCCGAGCTGCAGTCCCCCCGGCTGCTCGACCCTCGTACGGTCGCCGAGGCCACGTCCGTCGCCTACCCCGGCCTCAAGGGCGTCCTGCCCGGCTACGGCCTGCAGAATCCCAACGACTGGGGCCTGGGCTTCGAGATCCGCTCGGCCAAGTCCCCGCACTGGACGGGCAGTTCATCGTCGCCGCGCACCTTCGGCCACTTCGGGCAGACGGGCACGTTCCTGTGGGTCGACCCGGACGCGGGCGCGGCCTGCATCGCACTGACCGACCGCGCCTTCGGCCCGTGGGCGGTCGAGGTCTGGCCGGCGCTGACGGACGCGGTCCTCGCGGAGCTCCGTTCCCCGCACTGATCCGGGGCGTACCGGTCCTTACTGCGGGGCACGCGCGCCCGGGATGCCGAGGAGGGCGAGGAAGGCGGCCGCCGCGGGCGTACAGCCTGAGCGGCTCCAGATGATGTGCTCGACGCGGACCGGCGCGTCGGTGACCTCGATGGTGGTCACGCCGGCGAGGTGAGCCGCATAGGCGGACGGAAGCATCGCCACGCCGAGCCCCTGTTCGACCAGGCGGGCCAGGAAGTCGGCGTTGGTCACCTCGAAGGCCACGTCGCGGCTGAGGCCGGCGGCCGAGAAGGCCAGGTCGGACTGGACACGTCCGGCGGTCTTGGCCGGCAGGTCCACGAACACCTCCGTGGAGAGCCTGCGCAGGTCGACCGATGACGCGTCGGCCAGCGGATGGTCCGGCGCGACCACGGCGACGAGTCGGTCACGGGCGAGTTCACGCCCGGCGACGCCTTCGGGCCGTGCCGTGGTCGGCAGCCCCAGGAAGGCCACTTCGATGACCCCTTCCTTGACCTGCTCGATGAGATCGTCGCTCCCGCCGACCCGCAGGCTGATGCGCACCTCGGGGTGACTCTCGCGGAACGCGCGGAGCGCGCCGGGGATGTCGACGGCGGCGACGGAGGGGATCAGGCCGACGGAAAGGCGTCCCCGCACCTCGCCGACGGCGGCGGCGACATCGACGACCGCGCGCTCGGCGGCCTCCAGGCACTGCCGGGCCGCGGGAAGGAACGCCGCACCGGCCGGGGTCAGCCGCACCCGGCGGGTGGTCCGCTCGAAGAGCTTCGCGCCCAGTTCCCGTTCCAGACGGGCGATCTGGTGGCTGAGGGCGGACTGGACCACGAGGCAGCGTTCGGCGGCGCGGGTGAAGTTGCTGGTCTCGGCAACGGCGACGACGTAGCGCATCTGCTGGAGATCCATGGATCCATCGTGCATCACGATTAATGAGATGACAAATATGCGTTGGACTCATTGATGGCCGCAGGGCAAGAATTCGGACATGCCAATTCCGGTATCACAGAAGGTTTCTGACGAACCCTCACTTTCCTCTCCGAGTGGCGCATGAGAGACGGCCGACCACTCCTCCTCGCCTCAGGCGTGACGGCTCTCGCGCCGGCGATCTGGGGAAGCACCTATCTGGTGACCGCCGAATTCCTGCCACCGGATCGTCCGCTTCTTGCCACCACCGTCCGGGCACTTCCCGCCAGCCTGATTCTGCTGCTCTTCTCCCGCGTACTGCCACGAGGCGTATGGATCTGGCGGTCGCTTGTACTCGGCATGCTCAACATCGGTGCATTCAACCTCCTGTTGTTCGTCGCGGCCTATCGCCTGCCGGGCGGTGTCGCAGCGATGACCATGACGGTCCAGCCGATGATCGTGCTGATTCTGGCGGCGCTGATCATCGGCGATCCGATTCGTGCCGTCCATGTGGTGGCGTGCGCCCTCGGCGCGGCCGGTGTCGCCCTGCTCGTACTCAACGGGTCGTCGGCGCTGGATCCCGTCGGCGTGGCCGCGGCGCTGGGCGGCGCGGCCTGCATGGCCACCGGCATCACCTTCACCAAGCGGTGGGGGCGCCCCGAGGGGGCGGGTCTGCTCGCCTTCACCGGTTGGCAGTTGACGGCGGGCGGACTCGTCTCCCTGCCCTTCACGCTGTCCGTCGAAGGTCTGCCGGATTCCCTCACGGCAACCAACCTCTTCGGGTTCGCCTATCTCATTTCCCTCGGCGCTGTCATCAGTTACGCGATCTGGTTCCGCGGAATCGAGAAGCTTCCGGCCCTGGCCGTCTCCTTTCTCGCGCTGGTCAGCCCGGTCGTCGCATCCGTGCTGGGAATCGCTTTCGCGGGCGAGGAATTCTCAGCGCTTCAGCTGACCGGCGTCCTGGTGATTCTCCTTTCCGTGGTCCTCGCGCAACTCCGACCAACCGCACCGCACACCGAAATCGAGACAAGATCCATGGCCGAAATATGGGGAGCGAAGAAATGACCGCACAAGAAACACAGGCGCCACCCGAAAAGCACGTGCCCTCGCCCCTGAAGGCATGGCTGGGCGTCGCCGCGATCACCGCAAGTCTGTTCATCTTCCTCACCACCGAGCTGATGCCTGTAGGTCTGCTCACTCCGCTGAGCCGGAGCCTCGACATCTCCGTGGGCGTCGCCGGGCTCATGGTCACGGCGCAGGGTGTCGCGGCCGGCCTCGGCGTGCCGTTCATCGTGGCGTGGACCAGGCGCATCAACCGCCGAACCCTGCTGTCCGCGCTGCTCGCGGTGCTGGCGCTGGGAAACCTCCTCACCGCCGTATCACCGAGCTATTCGCTCATCCTGGCGACCCGGCTCTGCATGGGATTCGCCAGCGGCGCCTTCTGGGCCATCGGCGTGAGCATGGCGATGCGCATCGTTCCGGAACATCACGCGAACCGGGCGGCCGCCGTGGTGATGTCCGGCATCTCCATCGCCACCGTGGTGGGGATTCCCTTGGGGACCCTCGTGGAGGCACACACCAGCTGGCGCACCACGTTCGCGATCTGGGCCGGGGTCAGTGTGCTGGTGTTCTTCGCGGTCGCCTCCCTCGTGCCGTCCCTGACGTCCGAGAACACGGTGTCGGTCAGGGAGGTCTTCGAGCTCCCGCTCAAGAACGCGAAGCTTCGGACGGTGTTGATCGTCGTCGTCTGCTTCGTGCTCGGCCACTTCGGCGCCTACACGTTCGTGCGCCCTTTCCTGGAGGACCACGCATCCGCCACACCCGGCTTCATCACCGTGGTGCTGATCGTTTTCGGTGTGGGCGGCGCCCTCGGGAACTTCGTCGCCGGCTACACGGTGAACAAAAGCCTGCGCGGCACCTTCGCCGTCGGTGCCGCAGGCCTTCTCGTGGCACTGCTCCTGCTGCGTACGGCCGGTGACGCGGAAGTCGGCGTGGTCGTCGCACTGGTCATCTGGGGACTCTCCTTCGGCACGGTGCAGTTGGCCCAGGTCAACATGACGCTCGCCTCCGCGCCCGACACCTTCGAAGCCGCGATGTCGCTCAACACCATGGCGTACAACACCTCGATCGCACTCGGAGCACTCTTCGGCGGGCTGCTCGTCGACCACGTCGGTGTCACCAGCGTCATCTGGTTCGGCATGGTCCTGATCGGTGCCGCTCTGCTCCTCCGGGTGCTCAGGCGGAGTTGAGGTCCCACATCAGGACCTCGGCGGGCGAGGACGCGACCAGGTCGAGGCCCTCCGCCTTGGTGATGCGGGCCGAGTCGCCCGGGCCCAACTCCTCGCCGCCGAGCGCCACTTCGCCCCGTACGACATGGAGATACACCCCCGGGGCGTCCGGGACCGCCGTGCGCTCGCCCGCCACGAGGCGCCGTACGTAGAGCAGGGCGCCGGCCGCGAGCACCGCGTACGGAGTGGAGTCCGCGATGCCGTGGACGATCTCGTACGAAGGATCGCCGCCGGGCTCCAGCGGTGTCAGCCACATCTGGATGAAGGTCAGCGGGTCCGCGCCCTCGTTGCGCTCCTCGTGGCGGACCCCGCCCGCCGAGGAGAGGCGCTGGACGTCTCCGGCCCGTACGACCGTCGCGTGGCCCGCCGAGTCGCGGTGCGTGAGCTCGCCCTCGACGACCCACGTGATGATCTCGGTGTGGCTGTGCGGGTGTTCGTCGAAGCCCGCACCGGGCGCCAGGCGCTCCTCGTTGCAGGCCAGGACCGGGCCGAAGCGCAGATTGTCGGGGTCGTAGAAGGTGCCGAAGGAGAAGGCGTGGTGGGACTCGATACCGGCCGCGGGGTCGCCCCCGATGAACCGGTCGCCGGAGCGCCGAACTGAAATCACGTAGCCCACCGTAGCCCCGGCCGGGCACGCCCCCGTCCCGATAAGGCAGTCTTGTCCCGTGCCCGAACCCGCAGCCACCGCCCCGCACCCGCATGCCGCGACCCTGAAGCGGCTGGAGCAGTCCTCCGGCCGGCTCGCCGCCCATGCGATCGCCCGCATGGACGAGACGCTGCCGTGGTACCGGGCCATGCCCCCGGAGAACCGCTCCTGGATCGGTCTGGTCGCCCAGGCGGGCATCGCCGCGTTCACCGAGTGGTTCCGCCACCCCGAGACCCCGCAGGCCATCTCCACCGATGTCTTCGGCACCGCGCCCCGCGAGCTGACCCGGGCGATCACGCTGCGCCAGACCGTCGAGATGGTGCGCACCACCATCGAGGTCATGGAGACCGCGATCGAGGAGGTCGCCGCACCCGGCGACGAGTCGATCCTGCGCGAGGCGCTGCTCGTGTACGCACGGGAGATCGCCTTCGCGACGGCCCAGGTGTACGCCCAGGCCGCCGAGGCCCGTGGCGCCTGGGACGCGCGGCTCGAATCCCTCGTGGTCAACGCCGTCCTTTCGGGCGAGGCGGACGAGGGCGCCGTCTCGCGCGCGGCGGCTCTGGGGTGGAACTCCCCCGAGCATGTCTGCGTGATCCTCGGCACCGCCCCCAACGGCGACAGCGAGCTGACCGTCGAGGCGATCCGCCGGGCCGCCCGGCACGCCAAGCTCCAGGTCCTCACCGGGGTCCTGGGCGACCGTCTCGTCGTCATCGCGGGCGGCAGCGACAATCCGCTGCAGGTCGCCAAGGCCCTCATCGGCCCGTACGCGGCCGGTCCGGTGGTCGCCGGACCCGTCGTCCCCGATCTGCTGGCCGCCACGAAGTCCGCGCAGGCCGCGGCCGCCGGACTCAAGGCGTGTTCGGCCTGGCAGGACGCGCCGCGGCCCGTTCTCGCGGACGATCTGCTTCCGGAGCGGGCGATCGCCTCCGACCCGGCCGCGCGGGACCAGCTGGTGGAGGAGATCTACAGACCGCTGGAGGAAGCGGGCTCCGCGCTCCTGGAGACGCTGAGCGTCTATCTGGAGCAGGCGAGCAGCCTCGAAGGTGCGGCCAGGATGCTCTTCGTCCACCCCAACACCGTGCGCTACCGGCTGCGACGTGTGACAGACGTCACCGGCTGGTCGCCCTCGGATGTGCGCTCGGCCTTCACGCTTCGTATCGCTCTCATCCTGGGGCGTCTGGCCGACGGAGATTCGCAGCTCTAGACTTTTGTCGAACACCAACAATTACCCCGACGGTTCTTCGTCCCTGTCCCCACGGGCATCCGGAGCCGTCCACAAGAGAGAGTGTGAGGGTGCTCGTACTCGTCGCTCCCGGCCAAGGCGCTCAGACGCCCGGCTTCCTGACTCCCTGGCTCGACCTCCCCGGCGCCGCCGACCGCATCGCCGCGTGGTCCGACGCCATCGGGCTCGACCTTGCCCACTACGGCACCAAGGCCGACGCGGACGCCATCCGCGACACCTCCGTCGCCCAGCCCCTGCTGGTCGCCGCTGGTCTCCTCTCGGCCTCCGCCCTCGGTGACGCCCGTCCCGGCGCCGTCGCGGGCCACAGCGTCGGTGAGATCACCGCCGCCGCCTTCGCAGGCGTACTGGACGACACCGCCGCCCTGAAGCTCGTCCGCGGTCGCGGCCTGGCGATGGCCGAGGCGGCCGCGGTGACGAAGACGGGCATGGCGGCGCTGCTCGGCGGCGACCCCGAGTCCGTCCTGCCGCACCTGGAGAAGCTGGGCCTGACCGCGGCCAATGTGAACGGTGCGGGCCAGATCGTGGCCGCCGGGACCATCGAGCAGATCGAGGCTCTGGTCGCGGACAAGCCCGAAGGCACCCGCCGGGTCATCCCGCTGCAGGTCGCCGGCGCCTTCCACACGCACCACATGGCCCCGGCCGTGGCGGAGCTCGGCAAGGCGGCGCAGGACCTCACCGTCGCCGACCCGAAGCTCACGTACATCTCGAACAAGGACGGCTCGGCGGTCCCCACCGGCGCCGAGGTCATCTCGCGCCTGGTCGGCCAGGTCGCCAATCCGGTCCGCTGGGACCTGTGCATGGAGACCTTCACGTCGCTCGGCGCGACCGCGCTTCTCGAGGTCTGCCCCGGCGGCACGCTCACCGGCCTCGCCAAGCGCGCCATGCCCGGTGTGAAGACCCTCGCGCTGAAGACACCCGACGATCTGGACGCTGCTCGCGAGCTCATCGCAGAGCACGCCGCCGCCTAAGGAGCCAGGAAGAGCATGGCGAAGATCAAGCCCAGCCAGGGCGCCCCGTACGCGCGGATCATGGGTGTCGGCGGTTACCGTCCGACCCGTGTGGTGCCCAACGAGGTGATCCTCGAGACGATCGACTCCTCCGACGAGTGGATCCGCTCCCGCTCCGGCATCGCGAGCCGCCACTGGGCCTCCCCCGAGGAGACCGTGGCGATGATGTCGATCGAGGCGTCCGGAAAGGCGATCGCCGACGCCGGCATCGCCGCCGAGCAGATCGGCGCGGTCGTCGTGTCGACCGTCTCGCACTTCAAGCAGACCCCGGCCATCGCGACCGAGATCGCCGACAAGCTCGGCACCGCCAAGGCCGCCGCCTTCGACATCTCGGCGGGCTGCGCGGGCTTCGGTTACGGACTCACCCTCGCCAAGGGCATGATCGTCGAGGGCAGTGCGGAGTACGTCCTGGTCATCGGCGTGGAGCGGCTCTCCGACCTGACCGACCTCTCCGACCGTTCCACGGCGTTCCTCTTCGGCGACGGTGCCGGTGCGGTCGTCGTGGGCCCCGCCCAGGAGCCGCGCATAGGCCCCACCGTGTGGGGTTCCGAGGGCGACAAGGCCGAGACGATCAAGCAGACCGTTTCGTGGGACCGTTTCCACATCGGCGACGTCAACGAGCTGCCGCTCGACAGCGAGGGCCACATCAAGTTCCCTGCGATCACGCAGGAGGGCCAGGCGGTGTTCCGCTGGGCCGTGTTCGAGATGGCGAAGGTCGCCCAGCAGGCGCTGGACGCGGCCGGAATCACCGCGGACGACCTGGACGTCTTCATTCCGCACCAGGCCAACATGCGGATCATCGACTCGATGGTGAAGACTCTGAAGCTGCCGGAGCACGTCACGGTCGCCCGTGACGTGGAGACCACCGGCAACACCTCGGCCGCCTCGATCCCGCTCGCAATGGAGCGGCTCCTGGCGACCGGACAGGCGAAGAGCGGCGACACCGCGCTCGTCATCGGCTTCGGGGCGGGTCTCGTCTACGCCGCGACGGTCGTTACCCTCCCCTAGGCACCGTCCGGACCTCCGGTCGGTGCAGCCAGACCCCGTTTCACCCCCGTATACGAACATCGAAGGAGCGCCATCATGGCCGCCACTCAGGAAGAGATCGTTGCCGGTCTCGCCGAGATCGTGAACGAGATCGCCGGTATCCCGGTCGAGGACGTCCAGCTGGACAAGTCCTTCACCGACGACCTGGACGTCGACTCGCTCTCCATGGTCGAGGTCGTCGTCGCCGCCGAAGAGCGCTTCGACGTCAAGATCCCCGACGAGGACGTCAAGAACCTCAAGACGGTCGGCGACGCCGCGAGCTACATCGCCAACCACCAGGCCTGATCCAGGCCCCGCGGCTGACGCCACCCCGCGGTGGCGCCGTGAATTCGATCCCTCTACACGTGGAGAAGAAATTCCAGTGAGCTCGACCAATCGCACCGTGGTCGTCACCGGTATCGGCGCAACCACACCGCTGGGTGGCGACAGCGCATCGACCTGGGAAGGTCTGCTGGCCGGCCGGTCAGGCGTGAAGCCCCTCGAGGGCGAGCGCTTCGCCGAACTCCCGGTCCGTATCGCCGCCCCCGCCGCAGTCGACCCCAATGACGTGCTGCCCCGCCCGCTCGCCCGCAAGCTGGACCGCTCGGCGCAGTTCGCGCTGATCGCGGCCCGCGAGGCGTGGGCGGACGCCGGCTTCACCGGCAAGGCCGGCGAGGACGAGACGCAGATCGAGCCCGAGCGGCTCGGCGCGGTCGTCTCCTCCGGCATCGGCGGCATCACCACCCTGCTCGACCAGTACGACGTGCTCAAGGAGAAGGGCGTACGCCGCGTCTCCCCGCACACCGTGCCCATGCTCATGCCCAACGGCCCGTCCGCCAACGTCGGCCTGGAGGTGGGCGCCCAGGCGGGCGTGCACTCCCTGGTCAGCGCGTGTGCGTCCGGCGCCGAGGCGGTCGGGTACGCGATCGAGATGATCCGCTCGGGCCGCGCCGACGTCGTCGTCGCCGGTGGCGCCGAGGCGACCATCCACCCGCTGCCCATCGCGGCCTTCGCCAACATGATGGCGATGTCGAAGAACAACGACGAGCCGACGAAGGCCTCGCGCCCGTACGACAAGGCCCGTGACGGCTTCGTCCTCGGCGAGGGCGCCGGCATCGTCGTCCTGGAGTCGGCGGAGCACGCCGCGGCTCGTGGCGCGAAGGTCTACTGCGAGGCCGTGGGCCAGGGCCTGTCCTCGGACGCCCACCACATCGCGCAGCCCGAGCCGACGGGTCGCGGCATCGCCGCTGCCCTGCAGCAGCTGCTCGACTCCACCGGCCTCAAGCCGTCGGAGATCGTCCACCTGAACGCGCATGCCACGTCCACCCCGCAGGGTGACGTCGCCGAGATCAAGGCTCTGCGCAAGGTGCTCGGCGACGACCTGGAGCACGTCGCGGTCTCCGCGACGAAGTCGATGACCGGTCACCTGCTGGGTGGCGCCGGGGGCATCGAGACCGTCGCGACGGTCCTCGCGCTGTACCACCGCACGGCGCCGCCGACCATCAACGTCGACGACCTCGACGAGGAGGTCGACGCGGACGTCGTGCGCAACGACCCGCGGCCGCTGCCCGAGGGCACGATCGCGGCGATCAACAACTCCTTCGGATTCGGCGGCCACAACGTGGTGCTGGCGTTCCGTTCGGTCTGATCACGCGCCTGTACGTGGCCGAGGCCCGTCCCTCCTGGTCAGGAGGGACGGGCCTCGCCGCGTGCCGGCGTCAGCTCGCACGCGGGGCGTGGTTCAGGCCGGGAAGCTGGCGAAGTACGTTGCCGCCATGTCGTCCTCGCCGTGGCCCTGTTCCTCCGCCCGGCGGAAGCGCTCCGCGCCCGCCGCCGCCACGTCCAGGCGGAGGCCCGCCGATTCCGCCGCCTCCACGATCAGGCGCGCGTCCTTGGCCGCCGTGGTGACCGCGAAGCTGGGCGTGTAGTCGTCCGTCAGGATCGCCTTCGACTTCGCTTGCAGATAGCCGCAGTCCAGGGGACCGCCCGCGACCGCGGACAGGAAGGACTCCGCGTCCACCTCCAGGCCCTGGGCCAGGGACAGCGCCTCCGCCACGCCCTGCGTGAGCGTCAGGACCCAGCTGTTGCAGACCAGTTTGAGGCGGGTGGCCGCGCCCGTCGTGCCGTCGTCGGCGACCCACATCGTGCGCTGTCCGACCGCGGCGAGCACCGGCTCCAGGCTCGTGCGCGCCTCCTCGGGGCCCGCGGCGAGAACCGTGAGCTGTCCGTTCTCGGCGGGGGCTCTGGTGCCCAGGACCGGGGCGTCCACGAAGAGGAGTCCGTGCGCGGCGGCCAACTCGGCCAGGGCGGGCAGCAGTTCCACACCTGCGGTGGTCGACTGGAGCCAGACCGCGCCGGGGGACGCCGAGGGCGCGGCCTCGCGCATCGTGTCCAGGGTCGCGTCGCCGTCGTACAGCATCGTCAGGATCACGTCCGCGCCCGACACCGCGTCGGCGGGCGTCGCGGCGATCCGGGCGCCCTCTGCCGCGAGGGGTTCCGCCCTGGCGCGGGTGCGGTTCCAGACCGTGACGTCCAGGCCGGGGGCGCGGCAGAGGTTGCGGGCCATGGCCGCGCCCATGATGCCCGTGCCGAGGACCGCTACCGACGTCATACGACTTGGTGGAGCCAGCGGACCGGGGCGCCCTCGCCCGCGTGTCTGAACGGTTCCAGCTCGTCGTCCCACGGCTTGCCGAGCAGTCCGGCGAGCTCCGTCTCCAGCTCCGACTCGCCACGGCCTGCGCGGGCCATCGCCGCGCGCAGCCGGTCCTCGGGGACCAGGATGTCGCCGTGGATGCCGGTGACGGCGTGGAAGATCCCCAGTGCGGGGGTGGAACTGTAGCGCTCGCCCTCGGCGGTGGGGCAGGGCTCGGACGTCACCTCGAAGCGCAGGAGATCCCAGCCGCGCAGGGCGGAGGCCATCTTGGAGGCCGTGCCGATCTGGCCCTGCCAGGAGAGCTCCGCTCTCCAGGTGCCGGGGGACGCGGGCTGCCGCACCCAGTCGAGATTGGCCCGTACACCGAGAATTCCGGCCACGGCCCACTCGATATGCGGACAGAGTGCGCGTGGTGCGGAATGTACGTACAGGACTCCACGTGTCGCCACCGGGACCTCCAGCGCGCCAGAAATGGGACAGTATGTGAACGAAGATGCCTCTGCTTCGGTGGGGAAAAGCTACCGCGCGTCGGCGTCCGAGGTGTGACGTACTGTCGGTCAGGGGACCTGGAAGCACCCGCCGTTCACTCGACAGGACGCGCGATACCGCCACTCGGAGGGGGTCAAAGGATGCGGGAAAGGTTTCGGAAGAGCACCCGGGGGCGCCACGGCCGCAGAGCCGCCGTCGCATGGACGGCGGCCCTTCTTCTGCCTCTGGGCGCACTGGCCGGCTGCGACTCCGGACCCTCCGACGGTGCCAAGCACACCTCCGCCGCCCCGCGTCCGAAACCGAAACCCACCCCCGTCTGGGACCGCTCGCCGACGTCCGTCGCGGCGGTCGGCGACTCCATCACCCGCGGTTTTGACGCCTGCACGGTGCTTTCCGACTGCCCGGAGGTGTCGTGGTCCACGGGCACGGACACCGATGTGCGCTCCCTTGCCGAGCGGCTCGGGGCGCGCGGCAGCTGGAACTTCGCGAAGAGCGGGGCACGGATGGAGGATCTGCCCGATCAGGTCGGGCAGGCGGTGCGGAAGAAGCCCGAGTTGATCACCGTGCTCGCGGGCTCCAACGACGCCTGCCGGGACTCGGCTTCGTACATGACTCCGGTGGCGGAATTTCGCGCCTCGTTCGAGACGGCCATGCGCGAGGTGCGCCGCGAGCTGCCGAAGACGCAGGTGTACGTGGCGAGCCTGCCGGATCTCAAGCGGCTCTGGTCGGAGGGGCGCGGCAATCCGCTGGGCAAGCAGATCTGGAAGCTGGGGATCTGCGCGTCGATGCTGGGGGACGCCGACGCGATGGACGCGGGCGCGGTGCAGCGGCGTGCGGAGGTGCAGGACCGGGTCGTCGCGTACAACACGGTGCTGCGGGACGTGTGCGCGAAGGACAAGCGGTGCCGGTACGACGGCGGGGCGGTCTTCGGGTTCCGGTTCAGCGGTGACCAGTTGAGCCACTGGGACTGGTTCCATCCGAGCAAGAACGGACAGGGACGGCTGGCCGAGATCGCCTACCGCAATGTCACGGCGGCCGAACCGCCCGCGTAATGTTCGATCATGGAGAATTTTGGTCGCCTCGACGACGGTACGCCGGTCCACCGCTGGACGCTGGAGCGCGGTGGGACGCGGGTTCGGGTCCTGACGTACGGCGGGATCGTCCAGTCGGTGGAAGTGCCCGACCGGGACGGGGCGGTGGCCAATGTGGTGCTGGGGTTCGCGGACGTGGAGGGGTATGTGCGCAACCCCGCGCCGTACTTCGGGGCGCTCGTGGGGCGGTATGCGAACCGGATCGCGGGCGGGGAGTTCGAGCTGGACGGGCGGACGTATGCGCTGGCCCGCAACAACGGGCCGAACTGTCTGCACGGGGGTGTGCGGGGGTTCGACAAGTACGTGTGGGACGCGGAGGCGGTCGAGGGCGGCGCGGGGGTGCGGCTCTCGCGGGTCAGCCCTGACGGGGAGGAGGGTTTCCCCGGGCGGCTCGAGGTGTCGGTGACGTATGTGGTGGATGAGGGCGGTGCGCTGCGCATCGCGTACGAGGCGCGGACCGATGCGGCGACCGTGGTGAGTCTGACCAATCACACGTACTGGAACCTGGCGGGCGAGGCGAGCGGGGCGGGCACGAGCGGGCACGAGCTGCGGGTGGCGGCGTCGTATGTCACCCCCGTGGACGGGGACTTGATCCCCACCGGTGAGCTCGCGCCGGTGGAGGGGACGCGGTTCGACTTCCGGGAGTCGCGGAAGGTGGGGGGCGGGCTCGACCACAACTTTGTGCTGGACGGGGATGGCGTGGCTGCTGCCGAGCTGTACGAGGCGGGGTCGGGGCGGGTGGTGAGCGTGACGACCAGTGAGCCGGGGATGCAGGTGTATACGGCGGATCACTTGGACGGTGAGCCGTATGGGCCCGGGGCGGGTGTCGCGCTGGAGACTCAGCGGTTTCCTGATTCGCCGAATCGGGGGGCGTTTCCGAGTGCGGTGCTGCGGGTGGGTGAGGTGTTCCGGTCGGAGACGGTGTACGGGTTCGCGGTGCGGTAGGGGCGGGAAGGGGGCTCTTCCCCACCCCGCCCCTTCCCGCTGTGACACTTCGCGGCTCCGCCGCGGGCGGTGCGGAGCCCCGATAGGGGGTCGGTCGTTAGAGCGTCACCCGAGCCGTCAGGCGCACGTCGTGGAGTGCGTGTGCCACCCTCACCTCGTACTCCCCCGCGATCCGCGACCAGCCGCCGGCCGTCTCGTCCCAGATCTCGAACGCCCGCTGCGGCAGCGCGATCTCCGTTCCCACCGACTCGCCCGGGTCCGCCTCCACGCTCGCGAATCCCGCCAGCCAGCGCGCGGGACGCTCCGCCGTGTCGGAGGTGGGGGCCACGTACACCTGCACCACCTCGCGGCCCCGTCGCGAACCCGTGTTGCGGATGCGGACCTTCGCCGTCGTCGCGGTCGCCTCCAGCGTCTCGTACGTCCAGGTCGTGTAGCCCAGGCCATGACCGAAGCCGTACGCGGGTGCCGTGTCCGTCCTGTCCCAGGCGCGGTAGCCGATGAACACGCCCTCGTTGTACGGGAGTTCTCCGTCCGTCGGGATCACCTGGGTGACGGGCGCGTCCTCGAACACCGCCGGCCACGTCGTGGGCAGCCGGCCGCCCGGCTCCTCCGTGCCCAGCAGGACGTCCGCCAGCGCGGCCCCGCCCTCCTGGCCGGGGAACCAGCTCAGCAGCACCGCCGCCACCTCCTCGCGCCACGGAAGCTCCACCGGGGAGCCCGCGTTGACGACGACGACCGTGTTCGGGTTGGCCGCCGCCACCGCGCGCACCAGGTCGTCCTGGCGGCCCGGCAGCCGCAGGTCGGCGCGGTCGTGGCCCTCCGACTCCACCGCCTCCGTCGTCGCGACCACCACCACCGCTGCGTCCGCCGCGCCCGCCGCCGCCACCGCCTCGGCGATCAGTTCGTCCGTGTCGCGCTGCGGGTCGCGGTGCATGAAGGTGAAGCCGACGGCCTGGAGGCGCGAGCCCGCCGCCTTGTAGACGGTGTGGGTGAGCGTGACCTCGACCGGTTCGCCCGCCGTCAGCACCACGCGGGCCCGCTCCACCGGGGCGCCGAAGACCGCCGCGAAGGGGTCCGACACGTCGGCAGGGCGCTGCGTGCCGGTGAAGAGGACCTTGCCGGCGACGGCGAGTTCGAAGCCGCCCAGGCCCTGCGTGCCGAAGGTGTGCTCGCCGCTCTCGCGCGGTGTGAAGGTGCCCGTGATCTCGATGGTGTGCAGCGTCTCGTGCGTGACGCCCTCCGGCAGGTCGCTGCCGACCCACTGGATGCGCCCACCGGGTACGGAGGACTCGCCGATCGTCGCGCCCGTCTCGTCACGGCAGACCGCGTGCAGCGTGAAACCCTTGTCCGCCGCTGCCAGTTGGCCGCTCGGGTCGGCTCCCATGGCGTACGTCACGACCCCCTCGCCCAGCGACTCGGTCAGCCCGTCGAGCGGGGAGGTCACATGGTGGGGGAAGACCGTCGCGGAGCCGCCGCCGAGGATCCGGGCGTCGCGGGCCGCCGCGCCGATGAGCGCGAGGGAGCGGAGGCCGGTGGGGTCCAGGGGCAGGGCGCCGGCTTCGTTGCGTACGAGCGTGAAGGAGCGGCGGGCGACCTCGCGGGCCAGCGCGTCGCCGTCCACGGGTGCGGGCAGGTCCGCGGCGGGGACCACGGGCTCGGCACCGTCCAGGATGCCCACGCGGGCCGCGAGGCGCAGGACGTTGCGTACGGCCGCGTCGACATCCGCCTCCGCCGCCTCGCCCGCGCGGACCGCGGCGGCGAGGCGTTCGCCGTACGGGGTGACGGGACCCGGCATCGCGACGTCCAGGCCGCCCTTGATGGTGCCGACGGTGGAGCGGGCCGCCGTCCAGTCCGAGACGTTGAAGCCGTCGAAGTGCCATTCGCCGCGCAGGACTTCGTTGACCAGATAGCGGTGCTCGCTCATGGTCGTGCCGTTGACCGTGTTGTACGCGGTCATGATGCCCCAGGGGTGGGCGTTGGCGACGATCGCCTCGAAGGGGGCGAGGTAGAGCTCGCGCAGCGGGCGCGGGGCGATGATGTTGTCGACCGTGAAGCGGTCGGTTTCCGCGTCGTTGGCGACGAAGTGCTTGACCGTGGTGCCCACGCCGCCGGACTGGACGCCCCTGATGTAGCCGGTGCCGATCTCGCCGGTGAGGTACGGGTCCTCGGAGTAGCACTCGAAGTGGCGGCCACCCAGGGGCGAGCGGTGGAGGTTGACCGTCGGCGCGAGGAGGACGTGGACGCCCTTGCGGCGGGCCTCCTGGGCCAGCAACACCCCTGCGCGGCGGGCCAGTTCGGGGTCCCAGGATGCGGCGAGCGCGGTCGGGGACGGCAGGGCGATCGAGGGGTCGTCGGCCGTCCAGCGCACTCCGCGGACGCCGATCGGGCCGTCGGACATCACCAGGGACTTCAGCCCGATCTCCGGGAGTTCGGGGAGGGTCCAGAAGTCCTGGCCCGAGAGGAGCCTGGCCTTGGTGTCGAGGTCGAGCTTGGAGAGGGCCGCCTCTACGACCGCCTCGCGGGCCTGCGCCTCGTGATGGAGTGTCTCTGACACGGCCGTACCTCCGCTGTGTTCCTGTCGGGTGTGTGTCTCTATCCTGACCCCATCTCCTGTGGAGTGGTCGGATTCGTTATGCGTTCGTGATCAAGGAGTCGGTGCGTGCCCAGTGCCAGGAACGAGGAGCGGCGTGCGGAGATCCTCCGCGCCGCCCTCGAAGTGATCGCCGAACGCGGCTACCGGGGCGCGAGCCTGGCCGCGGTCGCCGAGCGCGTCGGCCTCACCCAGCAGGGGCTGCTGCACTACTTCCCCACCAAGGAGGCGCTGCTCGTCGCCGTGCTGGAGGCCAGGGACCGGTGGGATCCCGGCGCGTCCGGGCGCTCGGCCGGGCCGTGGAGTCTCGAACTGCTCGGCTCCCTGGTGGAGTACAACGCGATGCGGCCGGGGATCGTCCAGACCTTCGCCGCGCTGCTCGGCGAGAGCGTCACCGAGGACCATCCGGCGCGCTCCTTCTTCACGCGCCGGTACGAGCAGGTCCGTACGTCGATGGCGGACACCCTGCGCGAGGAGTTCGGCGACCGGCTGCCCGGCGGGCTGACACCGGAGGAGACGGCGCCCCTGCTGGTCGCGATCATGGACGGACTGCAGTACCAGTGGCTCCTGGACCCGGAGTCGGTGGACATGGCCGCGGCGTTCCGCGCCTTCGTCACTCTTCTCGCTCCGGAGCGGACGTGATCATCTCTGCCGCACAGTTCACCTGCGAGCCTGGTGGCGTCGCCGCCAATGCGCGGGTGATGGCCCGGTTCGTACGGGAGGCCGCCGGTGAGGGATCGGCGTTGCTGGGCTTCGCCGAACTGGCGCTGACCGGTTACGAGTTGGAGCTGCTCGCCGGGGACCCGGGGCTGTGGGCGCAGGCGGACGATCCGAGGATCGACCCGGTGCGGGAGGCCTGCGGGGAGACGGGGGTGGTGGCCGTGGTCAACTGCGCGGCGCCGTCTCCGGCCGGCGACGGCTCCCGGCCCGCCATCACCTCGTATGTCTACGGACGCGACGGCGCGCTGGTGACGCGCTACGACAAGCAGCATCTGTACGAGAGCGAACGCGGGCTCTTCGCTGCGGGCGCGGTCGACGGGCGGTTCGAGGTGGGTGGGGTGCGGGTCGCCCTGGCCACGTGTTTCGACAACCACTTTCCGGAGCTGGCCGAGCGTGCGGCTGCCGATGGATGCGGTGTGTACATGGCCAGTTCGCTCTACGGGCGGGGCAACGGGGAGCGTGAACGGGACACGGTGTATCCGGCGTTGGCGAAGGCGAACGGACTGTACGTCGCCCTCGCCAACCACGTCGGGCGGGCCGGACCCTACGACGGATGCGGGCTGAGCGCGGTGTGGGGGCCCGACGGCGCGGTGCGCGCCGAAGCGTCCGCCACCCTCCCGGGGCTCGTCAGCGCGCGAGTCCCAGGGTGACACCGAGGCCGACCAGGACCGAGCCGATGCCGCGGTTGAGTGCCTTCTGCCTGCGCAGCATGGCGGTGCGCAGGCGGGAGTTGGAGAAGAGGAGCGCGACCAGGCCGAACCAGCCGAAGTGGGCCACGGACATGAACAGGCCGTAGCCGAGCTGCTGGGCGACCGGGGTGCCGGGGCCCACGACCTGGGTGAACGTCGAGACGACGAAGAGGGTCGTCTTCGGGTTGAGCGCGTTGGTGAGGAAACCGGTGCGCAGGGCGCCGAGCGGGGAGAGTTCGGGCTTCGATTCGAGGTCGAGTTCGAGGTCGCCGCGGGTGCGGAAGGTGCGGATGCCGATGTAGACGAGGTAGGCCGCGCCGACGAGCTTGATCGCCGTGAAGAGGGAGGTGGAAGAGGCGATCAGCAGGCCTACGCCGAGCATGGTGTACGTGACGTGGACGAGGACGCCGGCGGCCACGCCTGCGGCGGCGAGCAGTCCGGTCGTACGGCCGTAGAGGTAGCTGTTGCGGACGACCATGGCGAAGTCCGCGCCGGGGCTGATGACGGCGAGGATCGTGATGACGGCTACTGCGATGACTTCGGTCATGTGGGGATGGTGTCGGCGGGGCCGCCGGGGATCAAGGGGGTATCCGGATGGCGGGCGGGCCGGAAGGTGCGTCGCCTACCAGGGGGCCGGGGGCCGCACCCCTTGCTGCGGCTCCGGAGCCGGCTCGGGCTCGGGCTCGGGCTCCGGCTGGTTCTCGCCGAGCAGGTCGCGCGTCATCAGCGTCGCCCCCGCGACCGCACCCGGCATCAGGAAGACCGCGACGAACGGGATCAGGAACGACGCCGCCAGTGGCGCACCGAACCCAAGGGCCAGCAGGCGGCGCGAGCGCAGCAGCGTGAGGCGTTCGCGGAGTTCCACCCGGCGGCGCTGCATCGCCACCGCGGTCAGCTCCTGGGTGAGGAAGTAGCCGGTGACGCAGACCGCGAGCACGGGGATCACGGTCTGGCCGATCACCGGGATGAAGCCCAGTGCGAAGAGCAGGATGCCCCAGAGCGCGGCCCGGACGAGGATGCGGAGGCTGTCGCGCGCCGAGATCCACAGTTCGCGCCAGAGCGGCAGCCCCGATTCGGGGGCCGAGCCGTCCTCGGACTCGCTGCGGTCGACCTCCTCGGAGAGCTTCTCGTAGAACGGTTCGCCGATGAGGAGCGTGACCGCCGTGAAGGAGATGACCGCCAGGAGGAGGGACAGGGCCCAGAGGAAGGCGGTCAGGAAGCCGCGGAACAGGCCCGCCCAGGGCGAGCTCCAGTCGTCCGCGAAGGGGGTGGCCCAGGCGATCACGTCGTCCGCCCAGAAGGCGAGCCCGGTCAGCGCGGCCACGTACAGCACCAGGGTCAGCAGCCCGGGCAGCAGGCCGAAGCCGTACTGCCGCCCGTGCCCGCCGACCCAGCGCTGGCCCTTCATCAGATAACCGAAGCCCGCCCCAAGATCTCGCATGGGGAGGAGCTTAGCGAGGCGCGTCAACCTCCAGGACAGTGACCGAGAACGGGGGGAAGGTGTAGGTGAAGGCGGTGGAGAGGCCCGTGATCCTTTGGGTTCGCGGGGTCAGCTTCTCCGGGTCGGTGAGGGTGTTCGTGTCGGTGAGCGCCGTGCCTGCCAGGACTGTGGCGCGGCCTGCGGACCGGACCTTCTGCGCGCCCTTGATCTCCACTGCCGTCGTACGCGGTACGGAGTCGTAGTTGACCACCGCCGTGTAGAGGCGGCCCGTCCTCGGGTCGCGGGTGGTGACCGTGTTGAGGCCGGGCAGCGCGCGGGCCGTCGTCGGGGCGACGACCGTGCCCTGGAGGGTGCGGAGCATCTGCTGGGCGTAGTAACTGGGTGAGTTGTAGCTCGTCAGGGCGTCGTAGGCGATGAGGTTGGTGGCCCAGACGTTGTTGCTGACGTGGCTGAAGAGCGGGGCGTACGACTCCATCAGGACCTGGTCGGAGTTGCGGATCAGGCCGGTCAGCCAGGAGGCGTCGCCGAGTGCGGAGTCGAGGTTGGGGGTGGGGCGGCCGCCCTGGGAGGCCCATTCGCCGACGAAGACCTTGGGGGTGGTGCGGTCGCGGTTGTCGTACTTGTGCGCGCCGTGCTGGAAGGCCGACGGGGACTGGTAGTAGTGCTCGTCGATCAGGTCGTACGGGCGGGAGGCGACGGGGGTCGTCGCGATCAGCTTGAGGTGGGGGTGGGCTGCTTTGATCGCGTCGTAGAAGGCCGCGTAGCGCTCCTCGTAGGAGCCGGAGACGTCGAACCAGTCCTCGTTGCCGATCTCCACGTAGGTGAGGGGGAAGGGCTTGGGGTGGCCGTCGGCCGCGCGCTTCGCTCCCCAGGTCGTGCTGGTGGATCCGGTCAGGTACTCGATCTCGTCCAGGGCGTCCTGGACGAAGGGCTTGAGCGCGTCGCCGGTGACGTGCTCGCCGCCCAGGGCGTAGCCCGCGAAGACGCAGAGCAGCGGGGCGCAGCCGAGGTCCTCGGTGAGCTGAAGGTATTCGAGGAGGCCGAGGCCGTCGGTGGACCAGTAGCCCCAGGCGGAGTTCTGGTGGCCGGGGCGTTCCTCGACGGCACCGATCGTCTTCTTCCAGTCGAAGCGGTCGGCGATGACGCTGCCTTCGAGGTAGTTGCCGCCGGGGAAGCGCAGGAACTTGGGGTTCAGGGCGGCGAGCTTCTCCGCGAGGTCCACGCGCAGGCCGTTGGGGCGGTTCTTGTACGTCGGCGGGAAGAGGGAGACGTTGCTGAACCAGAGGGTGTCGGATGCCGAGGTGTCCGTGGTCACCGTGAGGGTGGCGGCCGATGTGGTGGGGGCCGTGGCGCCGGTGCGGAGTGTGAGGTCGTACTTGGTCCAGTCGCCGGTGACCTTCTTTGTCGTGCCGCTCGCGTACACCGTCCCGTCCTTGCCGCGCAGCGCGACGGTGAGCTTGCCGCGGTAGGTGCCCTTGGCCCAGAGGGAGGCGCGGTAGGTGGTGCGGGGGCGGACGGGGATGCCCCAGAAGCCCTCGTTGGAGATGCCGTCGCCGGGGGCGGTGACGGTGAGTTTCAGGGACTGGGTGAGGGCGGTGTTCAGCGGGGCCGACGTGTCGATGGATATCGCGGCCGATCCTGTCGCCGTCCAGTGGAGGGGCGTGGCCGCCGCCATGAAGCTGCGGTTGTTGACCAGTTCGGCGTAGAGGCCGCCTTCGCCGCTGTGGTTGATGTCCTCGAAGAAGATGCCGCCGAGGTCGGGGCTGACGGTGGGGCCCGCGGTCGCCGTGTCGACGGTGAGCAGGGGCGCGGTGTCGGCGGGGTCCACTCCTGCGAGGGCTGCGGCCTGGTCGGCGGTGAGGGCGGTGGCGTAGAGGGAGACCTCGTCGATCAGCGCGTACGCCTGGTCGGTCTTCGCGCCGCCGTAGAAGCCCCGGCCGATCGCGGTGGTGCCTGCCGGGTTCTTCCAGCCTCCTGTGTAGGCGGCTTCGCCCTCCAGTACGCCGTTGACGTAGAGGCTGACCGTCTTGGCTGTCGGGTCGTCGACGCCCAGGAGGTGGTACCAGGTGCCGGTGGCGGGGGCGAAGGTGGCGCCTGCGACGGCTGTGGCGGTGTTCGCGTCGGTGGAGTCGGCGGACATGCGGGTGAAGGCGAACGCGCCGGTGTCGTCGCGGAGTTGGAGGAAGAAGGCGCTGACCGCCGTGCCGTCGGCGGAGACGAAGGTCTGGTAGCCGCCGCTGCGGGCGAGGCGGACCCAGGCCGAGACCGAGAAGGCGGCGGAGGTGTCGACGACCGCGGAGGCGTGCTCGGCGTATCCGGTGGACGTGGTGTCGAGGCTGTACGCGCCCGATCTGGCCGCGCCCCAGGCCGCCTCGCCGGTGAGCGTGAGGGTGTTTCCGTTGCCGGAGGAGTCGGCGGCGGAGGTGCCGGTGCCCTCGTCGAAGGCCCAGTGGGCCGTGGCGGCGGGGAGGGCGGCGGGCCCGGCGGCGGTGGGGGCCGCGGAGGCGGGGGTCGACTGGCTCAGTGCGTACGCGAACGGCGCTGCGCCCGCAGCGGCGATCAGGGTACGGCGGCTGATCCGGGTCATATGTGGGGCTCCTTAAGCTCGAGGCGCGGGGTTCGAGATTTCGGACGCTTTACGATATTTCGGCAGCCGGGAGCATGCCGCCCCTCGCGCCCCTCCGTCAACACCCCCGTCACGCCGCCGAAACCGACCTGCGCAGGACCATTGACGCTGGCCACCGGTCGCGATTACCGTCACGCCAGCATTTCGAACGTGTGACGAAATACCGAACAACCTCCGAGGGGCAACTGCCGTGCGCATTACGGGAATCAGCACCCACGTCGTCGGGACGCCCTGGCGCAACCTGACCTATGTCCAGGTCCACACCGACGAGGGCATCACCGGCGTCGGCGAGACCCGCATGCTGGGCAGGACCGACGCACTGCTCGGCTACCTGCACGAAGCCACCGCGAACCACATCGCCGGGTCCGACCCGTTCGCGGTCGAGGACCTCGTGCGGCGGATGAAGTACGGCGACTACGGGCGGGCCGGCGAGATCGTCATGTCCGGGATCGCCGTCATCGAGATGGCCTGCTGGGACATCAAGGGCAAGGCGCTCGGCGTGCCCGTCTGGCAGCTGCTCGGCGGCAAGGTGACCGACAAGGTCAAGGCGTACGCCAACGGCTGGTACACGACGGAGCGGACGCCGGAGGCCTATCACAAGGCGGCGCAGGCGGTCATGGAGCGCGGCTACCGCGCCCTGAAGATCGACCCGTTCGGGACCGGGCACTTCGAGCTCGACCAGGCGCAGACCAACTACTCGGTGTCGCTCATCGAGGCGGTGCGCGATGCGATCGGGCCCGACGCGGAGCTGATGCTGGAGATGCACGGGCGGTTCTCGCCGTCCACGGCGGTGCGCCTCGCGCGCGATCTGGCGCCCTTCAAGCCGGCGTGGCTGGAGGAGCCGGTGCCGCCGGAGAACCTGAAGGCACTGGAGAAGGTCGCCGCGAAGGTGGACATCCCGGTCGCGACCGGGGAACGCATCCACGACCGGATCGAGTTCCGGGAGCTCTTCGAGTCCCAGGCCGTCGACATCATCCAGCCGGACGTCGGGCACATCGGCGGCATCTGGGAGACGCGGAAGCTGGCGGCCGCGGCCGAGACGCACTACATGCTGGTCGCGCCGCACAACGTGGGCGGGTCCGTACTGACGGCCGCCTCGCTCCAAGTGGGCTTCTCCACACCGAACTTCAAGATCCTGGAGCACTTCAACGACTTCGCGGACGCGGAGATCAAGAAGGTCGTGAAGGGGGCGCCGAAGGTGGTCGACGGATACTTCGAGATCTCGGACGCGCCGGGGCTCGGGGTGGAGCTCGATGTGGACGCGGCGGCGGAATTCCCGCAGCAGCAGGCGAAGTTCGACCTGTGGTCGGAGGGCTGGGAGAAGCGGGCACCTAAGGCGGGGGGCGGCGAGTGAGACCGGGCCGCGCGCGAAGTGGGGGCCGGTTCGCCTGCGGCGGGCCTCTCCCCCACTCCGCCCCTTCCCGAACCGGGGCTCCGCCCCGGGCCCCGTTTCGGGTGCTCCGCCCCCGGACCCCCGCTGCTCAATCGCCGCAGGGGCTCGATTTTGGCCACCTTCGCTTTGACCGCGCGGGTGCGAGCGAAGTCCAGCAAAAGTCAGCCCGTCCGGCGCTTGAGGACACGCGGCCGAAGGTCGCGTACAGCGGGGTCCGGGGCGCAGCCAAGGCTTCGGGAAGGGGCGGGGTCGGGGAAGATCTCCGTCTGGACCCGCACCGCACCACCCACCCCGACGGGAGCCCCGCATGACCGCCACCCACGTCGTCCTCGACGCCCCCGGCACCTACCGCCTCGTACCTCACGAGCCCACCCCGCCCGCCCCCGGCGAAGCCCGCGTCCGGGTTCACGCCTCCGGCATCTGCGGCAGCGACCGCGAGCTGTGGCAGGGCAACAGGCCTGCGGAGTACGTCCGTTACCCCGTCACCCCGGGCCACGAGTGGTCAGGAACCGTCGAGGCCGTGGGCCCCGGCGCGCCCGCCGCCCTCGTGGGGCGCAAGGTCGTCGGCGAGGGCTTCCGCAACTGCCAGGTGTGCGACCGGTGCCACGCCGGCGACACCACCCTCTGCACCGCGGGGTACGAGGAGACCGGGTTCACCCAGCCCGGCGCCATGGCCCCCACCCTGACCCTCCCCGCCCGCCTCCTCCACGTCCTGCCCGACGACGCCGATCTCAACGCCGCCGCCCTCCTGGAGCCCGCCGCCTGCATCGCGGCCGCCGCGCTCAAGGCGAACGCCGTGCCCGGCGAGCGCGTCGCCGTCGTCGGCACCGGGACGCTCGGGATGTTCGCCGTGCAGTTCCTGGCCGCCGGTTCCCCGGGCGAGCTGCTCACCGTGGGCAGCAGCACCGACCGCGAGGA
Source organism: Streptomyces sp. NPDC050738 (assembly GCF_040654175.1). NCBI lineage: Bacteria > Bacillati > Actinomycetota > Actinomycetes > Kitasatosporales > Streptomycetaceae > Streptomyces > Streptomyces sp. NPDC050738. Next base: position 54,917 of record NZ_JBFAHN010000023.1, read on the forward strand.
GCTCGCCCGTACCTTCGGCGCGACGTCCTTCCGCACCCGGCACGACCTCCCCGCCGCCGACTTCGACGTCGTCATCGAGACCGCGGGCTCCGCCTCCGCCGCCACCACCGCCGCAGCCCTCCTGCGCCGGGGCGGCCGCCTGGTCCTCACCGGGCTCCCGGCGGCCGGTGCGCAGGGGCTCGACCCGACGGATCTGGTCGTACGGCAGCTGGAGGTGCAGACCGTGTTCGGCGCCAGTCCGGCCGCCTGGGCGCACACCGTACGAGTCTTCGGCGCAGGCCTCCTGGACCCCGTGCCCCTGATCACCCACGAGCTCGCGCTCACCGAATTCCCGCGCGCCATCGACCTGGTGGGCAGCGGCGACCCGAAGGTCGGCAAGGTTCTGCTGCGCCCGGAGTAGTTCTCCGCTGCCCAACGATCCGAACCGCGTACGAAATTTCGAACACCGAGGAGTCACGTGACCACCCCCTCAGGAGCCCGCCGCCCCGGCGAACAGGCCCTCGCCGCGCTCGGCCTCGCCGCGCCCGCCGACAACCCCGCCGACTCCTCCCCGCACGCCTTCCCCGACGGTGGCACCTGGCGCACCGAGATCCCCTCGGTCGAAGGCCCGGAGGCGCTCGCCGTCGTACTGAAGGAGTCCTCGCGCCTCGACGTGCCGATCCACCGGATCAGCCAGGGCAGCGGCGTCTGGATGCTCACCGACTCCGAGATCACCGACATGGTCGAGGCCTGCGCCGAGCGCGACATCGAGCTCTGCCTCTTCACCGGACCGCGCGGCACCTGGGACATCGGCGGGTCGACGCGTACGGACTCGGGCGGCGCGGGGCTGCGCGCCCGCGGCCATGACGCGCTCGCCGGGTGCGTCGAAGACGCCCTGCGGGCAACGGAGTTGGGCGTCAAGTGCCTGCTCGTCGCCGACGAGGGCGTGCTCTGGTCGCTGCACCAGCTGCGCGCCCAGGGCGTCCTGCCCGCGGACACCACCTTCAAGGTCTCGGCGCTCATCGGACCGGTCAACCCGGCTTCGTACGCCGTCTACGAGCAGCTCGGCGCGGACTCCATCAACATCCCCTCCGACCTCACGCTCGCCCACTTCACGGAGATCCGCCGGGTCTCCGCCACCCCCATGGACCTCTACATCGAGGCCCCCGACGACCTGGGCGGCTACGTCCGGATGTACGAGGCCGCCGAGCTGATCCGGCGCGGTGCCCCGATCTATCTGAAGTTCGGCCTTTCGAAGTCCCCCGGGATCTATCCCTACGGCGCCCAGCTGCGCGACCACACCCTCAACACCGCACGCGAACGCGTCCGCCGCGGCCGTCTCGCCCTGGATCTGCTGGCCAGACACGGCGCCGACGGCGGCATGTCCCCGCTCGGCTCACGCCTGCCCGGCAAGCTCAACCGCTTCCCCGTACCGACACCCGCCCCCGCAGAGGACTGATGACCATGCGTACCCGCAGAGCAGCACTCACCCTGATCGCCGGATCGCTCACTCTCGCGCTTGCCGCCTGTGGCCAGAGCAGTTCGGGCGGCAGCAAAGAGACCAAGTCGGGCGGCAAGGGGTCCACGATCGGGATCGCCATGCCGACCAAGTCCTCCGAGCGGTGGATCGCCGACGGCAACAACATGGTCAAGCAGTTCCAGGCCCTGGGCTACAAGACCGATCTTCAGTACGGCGAGGACAGCGTCGACCAGCAGGTCAACCAGATCGAGAACATGATCACCAAGGGCGTGGACGTCCTGGTGGTCGCGGCGATCGACGGCAAGGCGCTCTCCGACGTCCTGCAGCAGGCCGCCGACCAGAAGATCAAGGTCATCTCCTACGACCGCCTGATCCTCGGCTCCAAGAATGTCGACTACTACGCCTCGTTCGACAACGAGAAGGTCGGCGTCCTGCAGGCCAGCTACCTCGTCGACAAGCTCGGCCTCAAAAGCGGCGCCAAGAAGGGCCCGTTCAACATCGAGCTCTTCGCCGGCTCCCCGGACGACAACAACACGCGCTACTTCTTCCAGGGCGCGATGAAGACCCTGAAGCCGTACATCGACAAGAAGCAGCTGGTCGTCAAGAGCGGCCAGACCGCCCTCAACCAGGTCACCACCCTGCGCTGGGACGGCGCGACCGCGCAGAAGCGCATGGACGACCTGCTGACCAAGGCGTACTCCTCCGCCCATGTCGACGCGGTTCTCTCGCCGTACGACGGCATATCGATCGGCATCCTCTCCTCGCTGAAGTCGGACGGCTACGGAACGGCCGCCAAGGCCTACCCGCTGGTCACCGGCCAGGACGCCGAGGTCGCCTCGGTGAAGTCGATCATCGCGGGCCAGCAGACCATGACCGTCTACAAGGACACCCGGGCGCTCGCCAAGGTCGCCGTGCAGATGGCGGACGCGGTGCTCACCGGCAAGACCCCGGAGACGAACGACACCAAGACGTACAACAACGATGTCAAGGTCGTCCCGGCGTACCTCCTGAACCCGGTCAGCGTCGACAAGTCCAACTACCAGTCGGCCGTGGTGGACTCGGGCTACATCAAGGCGAGTGACCTGAAGTGACCGGAGCCCCCGTCCTGGAGATGCGCTCGATCGTCAAGACCTTCCCCGGGGTCAAGGCGCTCTCCGACGTCACACTGACCGTCGCCGCCGGCGAGGTCCACGCGATCTGCGGGGAGAACGGCGCGGGCAAGTCGACCCTGATGAAAGTCCTCAGCGGAGTGCATCCGCACGGGAGTTACGACGGCGAGATCCGTTTCCAGGGCGAGGGCTGCTCCTTCAAGGACATCCGGGCGAGCGAGGCGCGCGGGATCGTCATCATCCACCAGGAGCTGGCGCTCATCCCGTACCTCTCGATCGCCGAGAACATCTTCCTCGGCAACGAGCACGCGACGCGCGGGTTCATCAGCTGGAACGAGACGCTTCGGCACGCCTCGCGGCTGCTCAAGCGGGTCGGTCTGAGCGAGCATCCGCAGACGCGGGTCGCGGACATCGGGGTCGGCAAGCAGCAGCTCGTGGAGATCGCGAAGGCGCTCTCCAAGGAGGTCAAGCTGCTCATCCTGGACGAGCCGACGGCCGCCCTGAACGACGAGGACAGCGCCCAACTCCTGAAGCTCATCCGTGAGTTGAAGGAGCAGGGCATCACCTCGATCATCATCTCGCACAAGCTGAACGAGATCGCGGCGGTCGCCGACTCCGTCACGGTCCTGCGCGACGGCCGGACGATCGAGACGCTCGACGTGGGCGCGGCCGAGACGACCGAGGACCGGATCATCCGCTCCATGGTCGGCCGCGACCTCGACCACCGCTTCCCCGAGCGGACGCACTACGACGGGACGGCGGACGCCCACCCGGCGCTCGAGGTCCGCGACTGGACCGTCCACCACCCCATCGACCAGCAGCGCAAGGTCGTCGACAACGTCTCCGTGCACGTGCGGCGGGGCGAGATCGTCGGCATCGCGGGGCTGATGGGCGCGGGACGCACCGAGCTCGCGATGAGCGTCTTCGGGCGGTCGTACGGCCGCAACATCAGCGGCACGGTCTTCAAGGACGGCAAGGAGATCCGGACCAAGACCGTCCCCGAGGCGGTCGGTCACGGCATCGCGTATGTCACCGAGGACCGCAAGCAGTACGGCCTCAACCTCATCGACACCATCAGCCGCAACATCACCATGAGCGCGCTGGACAAGGTGTCGAAGCGCGGGGTGGTCGACGAACACGAGGAGACCCGGGTCGCCGAGTCCTTCCGTAAAACCATGAACATCAAGGCCCCGACGGTCTTCGAGCAGGTCGGACGCCTCTCGGGCGGCAACCAGCAGAAGGTCGTCCTCTCCAAGTGGATCTTCGCGGGTCCCGACGTCCTGATCCTGGACGAACCGACCCGCGGCATCGACGTAGGGGCCAAGTACGAGATCTACACCGTCATCGACCAGCTCGCGGCCGAAGGCAAAGCCGTCGTCTTCATCTCCTCCGAACTCCCCGAACTGCTCGGCATGTGCGACCGCATCTACACGATGTCCGCCGGCCGGCTCACGGGTGAGATCGCACGAGCCGAAGCGACGCAGGAAGTTCTGATGCGCCACATGACCATGGACAAGAGGTAGTCGACATGGGCCCGGTCCCCACCGACGTCAAGAAGAGCGCCCCGCCGGCGCCCCGCCCCCCGAGCGCCACCGCCGGTGCCCTGCTCCTGGAATCGGCGCGCCGCAACATGCGCCAGTACGGGATGCTGATCGCGCTCGGCCTGATCGTCATCCTGTTCGAGATATGGACCGACGGCGTCCTGCTCAAGCCGAACAACGTCACCAACCTGGTCCTCCAGAACAGCTACATCCTGGTCCTGGCCATCGGCATGATGATCGTCATCATCGCGGGCCACATCGACCTGTCGGTCGGCTCGCTGGCCGCCTTCGTGTCGGCGGCGTGCGCCGTGATGATGGTCGAGCACAAGGTCCCCTGGGTCCTCGCCATGGTCATCGCGCTGGCGATCGGCGCGGTGGCGGGCGCCTGGCAGGGCTTCTGGATCGCCTATGTGGGCATTCCATCCTTCATCGTCACGCTGGCGGGAATGCTGATCTTCCGCGGTGCCACGCAGATCCTGCTCGGCTCGCGGTCGCTCGGCCCCTTCCCCGAGGGCTTCCAGAAGATCTCCACCGGATATCTCCCGGCGTTCGGCCCCAACACCAACTACCACAACCTGACGGTGCTGTTGGGGATCGTGCTGGTCGCGGTGGTCCTGGTCCAGGAGTTCCGCTCGCGCCGCCGCCAGCAGCAGTACGACCTGGAGGTCCTGCCCCAGGGCATCTTCATCACCAAGCTGGTGGCGATGATCGCCGCGGTCTTCGCCTTCACGATGACCCTCGCGAGCTACCGGGGCGTCCCGGTGGTCCTCCTGGTGCTCGCCGCGCTCCTCATCGGCCTGGGCTTCGTGATGCGCAACGCGGTCGTCGGCCGCCATGTGTACGCACTCGGCGGCAACCAGCCCGCGGCGAAGCTCTCGGGCGTCAAGGACAAGCGCGTCACCTTCCTGGTCTTCGTGAACATGGGCGTCCTCGCCGCCCTGGCGGGCATCGTCTTCGCCGCCCGCCTCAACGCGGGCACCCCCAACGCCGGCGTGAACTTCGAACTCGAAGCCATCGCCGCCTCGTTCATCGGCGGCGCCTCGATGAGCGGCGGAGTCGGGACGGTCTTCGGCGCGATCATCGGCGGTCTGGTCCTGGGCGTGCTGAACAACGGCATGTCTCTGGTGGGCATCGGCACCGACTACCAGCAGGTCATCAAGGGGCTCGTGCTCCTCGCTGCGGTCGGCTTCGACGTCTACAACAAGCGCAAGGTCGGTTCGTAACGCAACTCCCTTCATTGGAGCCGTACATGGACACCAGCAGACGCACAGTTCTGGCAGCGACGGCAGCCGCAGGCGTGGCTGCGACGGCACTCGGCACGACTCAGGCGGACGCGGCGTCGCGCGGCGGGGCGCACCGGTCGCACACCCCGGCGAAGGAGTACTTCGGCACGCTCGAGGACGGCACCAAGGTGTACGTCTGGACGATCGAGAACGGCGGCACGAAGCTCCAGCTCCTCTCCTACGGCGGGATCATCCACCGCCTGGAGACGGCGGACCGCCACGGCCGCAAGGCGAACGTCGCGCTCGGCTTCGACAACCTGGCGGACTACGTGGCCAAGTCCCCGTTCTTCGGGGGCCTGATCGGCCGGTACGGCAACAGGATCGCGGGCGGCAAGTTCACGCTGGACGGGACGACGTACCAACTGCCCCTGAACGACGGCGTGAACACCCTGCACGGCGGCACGAAGGGCTTCGACAAGCAGCTCTGGAACGTGGCCCCGTACACGAAGGGCTCGGAGGTCGGCCTGGTCCTGACCCGCACGTCGCCCGACGGCGAGATGGGCTACCCCGGCAACCTCAAGGTCAAGGTCACCTACGCGCTCACCGCGGCAGGCGACTGGCGCATCGACTACGAGGCGACGACGGACAAGCCCACGGTCGTGAACCTCACCAACCACACGTACTTCAACCTGGCCGGCGAGGGCACGGGCTCGATCTACGACCACACCCTGGAGCTGGCCGCCTCCCGCTACACCCCCGTCGACTCGACGCTGATCCCCACGGGCGAACTGGCGAAGGTGGCGGGCACGCCGTTCGACTTCCGCCGCACGAAGGCGATCGGCAAGGACATCCGTACGGCGAACCAGCAGCTCCTCTACGGAAAGGGAATCGACCACAACTGGGCGCTGGACAAGGGGATCACATCGACCCCCGCCTACGCGGCGACCCTCTCGGACCCGTCATCGGGCCGGGTGATGAAGATCCACACCACTGAGCCGGGCCTGCAGTTCTACTCGGGCAACTTCCTGGACGGCACGCTGGTCGGCACGTCCGGCCACATCTACCGCCAGGGCGACGCCCTCTGCCTGGAGACCCAGCACTACCCGGACTCCCCGAACCACCCGTCGTTCCCGTCGACGGTGCTGCGCCCGGGCCAGACGTACCGCACGACAACGCTCCACACCTTCTCCACCCGCTGACCCCGCACCGGACCGCTGTGCGCCCCCGCAGGCCCTGACGCCGCGGGGGCGCACAGCTCTGCGCCGGGGCCTCGTGCGGGCGCGCCTCCTTGCCCGTCGGCAGGCAACTCAGGATTCTGCAGGGGGAGTCGGGTTCACGGCGTCAAAGAGCATCACGCCGTCCTTCGCGTTCAGATAGAACCTGCCGGTATAGGAACCCCGAGTCACCGACTGGTCGAAATCCGGGCTGGTGACCCACTCGCCCTCGGTCCTCAGCTCCTTGGCGATACCGCCGTCGGGGAGGGCAACGTCCATCGAGGTCTCCCGCCAGACGAAGTCGCGCAGGATTCTCCTGACCGTTGGCTTCAGCAACGAAGCGCTGCCCACGAGGCGAATGTCCGTCGGGCCGGGAACGGACGACCTCCGCACACCCAGTTCCTCAGCCACCCAGACCGTGGCGACCACCTCGCCGAACTCCGGAAACCTTCGCTCGACGGGCTCCTCCTCATGCCGGACCGCGCCCACGCGTGGCGTACTGCCTGCTTGTTGCGTTTCAGGCAGGGCTGCGCAGCCGCCGACCGATGCGACGATCGCCAGCGTCACCCCTGGCAGGCCGATCCACGCGTTGTCCCGAATTCCACGCCGCACCATGCCGTCCCCGCCTTCACCCCGTACATCAACGACCTCTATTCTCAGCGGCGTTGCACGGATGGCCAGGCAGGACCATATCGGGGGAGCTTTACCACCATGAACGGTGCGAACGGGGACGGGGACGAGCAGGGCAAGCAGGAGGATTACGTCGACGGGGGGATCAAGCCGCTCACCGCCTTCGACCCTGCGCGTATCGGGCCCTATCTGCTGCTCGGCCGGCTCGGGGCCGGGGGCATGGGGCGGGTGTTCCTCGCGCGGGCCGACAGCGGGCGCACCGTCGCCGTGAAGGTCGTGCACGAGGAGCATGTCTCCGACCAGCGGTTCCGGGCCCGGTTCCGGCGCGAGATCGAGGCTGCGGGGCGCGTCGCCGAGCGGTACACCGCGCCGGTGCTCGACTCCGGGCCCGACGAGACGCCGCCATGGGTGGCGACCGGATATGTGCCGGGGCTCTCGCTGGAGCAGATCGTACGGCGGCACGGGCCGTTGCCCGTCGCCTCGGTGCACACCCTCGCGGACGGGTTGCTGCGCGCCCTGAAGGACATTCATGACGCGGGCATCGTGCACCGCGACCTGAAGCCCTCGAACGTCATGCTCACCGTGGATGGCACCAAAGTCATCGACTTCGGGATCGCGCGGGCGCTCGAGACCTCCGTCGAGTCGCTGCTGAGCAGCACGGGGATGGTCATCGGGTCCCCCGGCTTCATGTCGCCCGAGCAGATACGCGGGGAGAGCGCGGGGCCCAAGAGCGACGTCTTCACGCTCGGGTGCGTCCTCACCTATGCGGCGACCGGGCGGCTGCCCTTCGGGAACCGGGCCAGCAACCAGCACGCCGTCATGTATCAGATCGTGCAGGAGGAGCCGGATCTGGAGGAGATCGAGGATCTCGCCCTCCGGTCGCTCATCGCACAGTGCCTGACCAAGGACGCCGGGCAACGGCCCGGTGTCGACACGATGCTGGCCGATCCCGAGCGGGTCCCTCCTGCCGCCGAGGGGCGGGCATGGCTGCCCGGCGACGTCGTCACGCGCCTCGCCCAGCAGGCCGCCCGGCTGCTCGACGCCGAGGTGCGGCCGCTGCGCGAGGAGCCCGCGGACTGGACCACCGCCGGGCTGCGCCCGGCGGGCGAGTTGCCCGTCGTCGTACAGGCGGGTGCCGGTCCGGAGGCGGTGGCCGTGGCGGAGGCGGATCGGCGCGGTCGGCGGCCCCGCCGCCGTCGCACGATCATCGCGCTGCCCTTCGTCTTCGTGCTCACCGTCGGCGGAGGCACGATGGCCGTACTCCAGCCGTGGAGCAGCAGCAGCGACAAGGTGCAGGCCCAGACACCCGAGGGCACCTCACCCGCATCTCCCGCAAGCAGCAACTCGCCGACAGCGCCGAGTAGTTCGCCGTCGAAGAAGCCAAAGGGCAAGGGTGGCTCGGCAGGCAAGGACAAGCCCAAGGAGCAGGCCGACGGCGGCAGTTCGACTGTCACCGGTGGATCATCGGGCGGGTCCTCAGGATCGGCCGCGGGAGGCACGACCACGACCTCCGGCGGCTCGGGTTCGTCGGGCGGATCCTCGGGCGCGACCAGTTCGAGCGGCGGAGGTTCGTCCAGCTCCGGCGGTTCGTCCACCGGGACCCGGCCGCCCGCCATGACCTCGTACACCCTCGTCTACACGAACTCCTGCGTCGGTGCCTGCACCATGCCGATCAAGGGCAGTTGGCCGGCGGTGTCACGGGCCACCCGGTACGACATCCACTTCACCAACAAGGGCAGCAACTTCACCAAGAAGAACATCGACACCATCTACTCCACGAGCAACACCAGTTACACCATTCCGGACCCCTACTCCGGTGACGAGATCTGTTGGACGGTGCGCGCGGCCAACAAATACGGCGCCTCGGCCTGGGCGAAGACCACATGCGACACGGTTCCCTACTAGGCCGCCCCGGGCAGACCCCGCCCACCGCTCGGGGCCCGGTCCCGGGGAATTTTGGGGCGGCTCCCCCGCTTGGTCATCTCTGCAGAGCAGAGTCGCCGGGGAGGGCACCGCACATGTCACAGACCACGAGCAGCACCACCACCGTCCAGGGCACCGTCGCCGCAGGCTTCGAAGGCGTACGGGAAGAGTTCGCCGCCTTCGTCGCAGGCGAGGCCCACGACCCGGGCGCGCAGCTCGCCGCCTATCACCACGGGCAGCTCGTCGTGGACCTGTGGGGCGGGGACAGCGTCACCGGCGACTCCCTCACCGGCGTGTACTCCGCCACCAAGGGCGCAGCCCATCTCATCGTGGCGCTGCTCGTGCAGGACGGCACGCTGGACCTCGACCGTGAAGTGGCCGCCTACTGGCCCGAGTTCGCCGCCGAGGGCAAGGGCGCCCTCACCCTGCGCGAGCTGCTCGCCCACCGTGCCGGGGTCGTCGGCGCGGACGACGGGTTCAGCCCGGAGGAGTACGCCGACGAGCAGGTGCTCGCCGCCCGCCTCGCCGGGCAGCGGCCGTTCTGGCAGCCGGGGACCGGCTTCGGCTATCACGCGCTGGTGATCGGCGCGCTGACCGGTGAGGTCGTACGCCGGGTCACCGGGCGGACCATCCAGGAGATCTTCGAGGAGCGCGTACGGGCGCCGTACGGGCTCGACCTGTATCTGGGGCTGCCCGAGCAGCTGGAGCCGCGCTACCTCCCCATCCTCCCCATGCTGCCGACACCCGGGCAGCGGGCCGAGATCGCCGCGAAGGCGTCGTCCCCGCAGAGCCTGCTCGGTATCGCCTTCGGGTTGAACGGCAAGGCGCCGCTGGACAGCGTCGATTTCATCAACACCCGTGCCGTACGCGCCAAGGGCCAGACCTCCGCCGCCGGCGTCGGCAACGCCCGCGGGCTCGCCGGCCTGTACGCCGCGGTCTTCGGCGAGATCGGGGGCAGGGCCGCGCTGCTGGACCCCGGTACGTACTCCCAGTTCTCCCGGATCCACTCCACGGGCCGCGACCTGGTCACCGGCGAGCTCGACCAGACCTTCGGTCTCGGCTTCCAGGCGCTGGGCCAGAAGTACCGCGCCCTGGGCGCCGACGCCATCGGCCACAGCGGCGCGGCCGGCGCCCTCGCGCTCGCCGACCCGCGCAACGGCATCTCGTACGCCTACACGCGCCGCCGGTTCGCCTTCCCCGGCGGCGCGGCTCCGGAGAACGAGCGGCTGATCGGCGCGGTGGTGAAGGCCGCCACCGCGCTCTGAAGGGTCAGGCCGTTCGGGTCGGGTCGTGCGGGCGCCCGGGCGGCGGAGCCGCGGGGAGGTGGCCTCCGCCGCCCGGGGTGTTGCGGGGTGGGGGGTGCGGAGGGTCAGGCCAGGCGGATGACGTTCCAGGAGAGCGGTTCGAGCGTCGCGCTGAGCGTGCCGTCCGCCAGCGTCGTGCCTGCCACCTCGTGCGGGGCGATCCGCTCCGGTTCCGCGAGGGTGTTGCGGGCCTCGGGGTCGGCGTCGGCCAGGACGCTGTGCTCGACGACCGCCGTCAAGTCCAGCGCACCCAGGGCCACTTCGAGCGGGAGTGCTTCGGTCTGGCTGCGGTTCACCGCGAACACCGTGACCGTGCCGTCCTCGGCCCGTACCGCCGTCGCGTGCAGCAGGTCCGTCTCGCCGTACTTCGCCGTCGGGTGCGTCGGCGAGTCCACACGTACGTCGAGGACCCGGCCGCGCCCGTACCGCGCCGCCTGCGCGAACGGGAAGAACGTCGTCTGCCGCCAGGCCGGGCCGCCCGGCTCCGTCATGATCGGCGCGATGACGTTGACCAGCTGCGCGAGGCAGGCGACCGTCACCCGGTCCGCGTGGCGCAGCAGCGCGATGAGGAGCGAGCCGAAGACGACGGCGTCGGTGAGGCTGTAGTTGTCCTCCAGGAGGCGGGGGGCCACCGGCCAGTCCAGGGCGCCGACTTCGGCCTCGGTGCGGCTCTGGTACCAGACGTTCCACTCGTCGAAGGAGAGGTTGATCTTCTTCTTCGACTTGAGGCGGGCGCCTATGTGGTCGCAGGTGGCGACCACGTTCTCGATGAAGGACTCCATGTCGACCGCCGAGGCCAGGAAGGAGTCGCGGTCGCCGTCCTTTTCCTCGTAGTAGGCGTGCAGGGAGATGTAGTCGACGAGGTCGTACGTCTCGGCCAGGACCTTGGCCTCCCAGTCGGCGAAGGTCTCCATCGCCTGGCTGGAGGAGCCGCAGGCGACGAGCTCGACCGTCGGGTCGATCTGGCGCATCGCGCGCGCGGTCTCGGCGGCGAGGCGGCCGTACTCCTCCGCCGTCTTGTGGCCGGTCTGCCAGGGGCCGTCCATCTCGTTGCCCAGGCACCACAGTTTGATGCCGAAGGGGTCCTTGTCGCCGTGGGAGATACGGCGGTCGGAGAGTTCGGTGCCGGCCGGGTGGTTGGCGTACTCCTGGAGTTCGAGCGCTTCCGCGACGCCCCGGGTGCCGAGGTTGACGGCCATCATCGGCTCGGCCTGTGGGCCGATCTTCTTCAGGAACGCGATGTACTCGGAGAGGCCGAAACGGTTGGTCTCGGTGGAGCGCCAGGCCAGGTCGAGCCTGCGCGGGCGCTCCTCGGCGGGGCCGACGGAGTCCTCCCATTTGTAGCCGGAGACGAAGTTGCCGCCGGGGTAGCGGATGGCGGTGACGCCGAGCTCGCGGATGAGGTCGAGGACGTCGGTGCGCAGGCCCGCCTCGTCGGCGGCGGGGTGGCCGGGCTCGTGGATGCCGTCGTAGACGCAGCGGCCGAGGTGCTCGACGAAGGATCCGAAGAGGCGCGGGTCGACCTCACCGACGGAGAAGGCGGGGTCGAGGGTGAAGCGGGAGGTGCGGAGCGGCATGGCTGCCTTTCAGTGGTACGGACGTGGTGGGGGTGGTCCAGGTGGTCAGGAGTCAGGAGACCTTGGGCCAACCGCCGCGCCATTGCAGCGTGTTGAGGCCGAGCTTGGGTGTGCCGTTGTCGTCGCCGTCGTAGTAGTGGTACGCGAGGACGTCCTGGCCGTGGTCGCGGAAGACGGACTCTCCGCCGGGGCCGTAGTACCTGCCGTGGCCGGCCAGGAGCAGGTCGCCGCCGCCCTGGAGCATCGGCGTGCCGGTGGAGTCGGCGTACGGCCCGGTGACGGACGTAGAGCGGCCGACCTTGATCTTGTACGTCGACGAGGTGCCCGCGCAGCACGCGTCGTAGGAGGCGAAGAGGTAGAAGTAACGGCCGTGCTTGACGATGTACGGGCCCTCGACCGCGTACGGGAGATCGGGGCGCGTCGCCAGCTGGCCGACCTCCGCGCCGGCGCGGGCCTTGCCCGTACGCGGGTCGAGTTCGACCATGCGGATGCCCGACCAGTACGAGCCGAACGCCATCCAGAGCCTGCCGTCGGCCTTGATGAGCGCCGGGTCGATGGCGTTCCAGGTGTCGGTCGTCTCGGAGGAGAAGGCCTTGCCGTGGTCGGTCCAGGTGCCGGGGAGGCCGGACGTGGAGGTCGCGACGCCGATCGCGGAGTGGTTCGTACCCCAGGAGGAGACCGCGTAGTACAGCCAGTACCGGCCGTCCCGGTAGGAGATGTCGGGTGCCCAGGGGTCGCCGGTGGCGTTGTACTCGTACCACCAGGCGGGCGGGGCGGCGAAGGCGTTGCCCGCGTCGTCCCACTGCTTGCGGTCCTTCGAGAGGCGGGCGCCGATGATCCCGCCCGTCGAGTAGGCGACGTAACCGCCGCCCTTGAGCGGGATGACCGTCGGGTCGTGGATGATCTGCTGGCCGGTGATCGGCTGCGGGTCGGGATAACTCACCGCCGCCTGGGCCGTGTTGGGGAGCAGCGCCAGGAAGGCCGCGGCCACCACCGCAGTGAGTGCTCTGCGCGCGGTCACTGCCCCGCCAATCCCGTGTGGGCGACGCCCGCCACGATCTGCCGCTGGAAGAAGACGAAGACGATGATGAGCGGGAGGCCCGCCATCAGTCCGCCGGCCATGAGCTGGGCCCACTGGATGCCGTAGGAGTTCATGACCGTCGCGATGCCGTTGGGCATGGTCATCAGGTCGGGGTTGTTGGTCACCATGTACGGCCACAGGAAGTTGTTCCAGGAGGCGATGAAGGTGAAGATCCCGACCGCCGCGAGCGAGGGGCGCGACAACGGCACGACGATGGTGAAGAAGACCCGCCAGCGTCCCGCGCCGTCGATGTACGCGGCCTCCTCCAGCTCCTTGGGAATGCCCTGGAAGAACTTGTAGAGGATGTAGACCATGGCCGCGGGCGCACACTGCGGCAGGATCATCCCCCAGTACGTGTCGACCATCCCCATCTGCTGGACGGTCGTGAACAGCGGGACGCCGAGGACGGCCGGGGAGACCATCAGGCCCGCCATGACGACGCCCATCAGGACGTTCTTGCCCCTGAACTCCGAGCGGGCGAAGCCGTACGCGGCCAGGGCGCTCACCACGAGCACGAGGGTGGTGACGCACAGGGAGACCACGAGGGAGTTCACGAACCAGTTGGTGATGTTGCCGGACTGGAAGAGCGACTTCCAGGCCTGGCCCGTCCAGTGCTGCGGCATCCAGTGCGCCGGGATCGCGGCCGCTTCGGTCTCGGACTTGAGCGAGGTGAGCAGGGCCGCGGCGATCGGCGCCACGAAGAGGGCGGAGACGGCGACCCCGAGCAGGGTGAGGACGATCTGGCTGGGCGTCCAAGGGCGCCTGGCCTTGCGGGATTTGGCAGGTATCGGCGTACTCGCGGCGGTGGTCATCGGCCGCCCTCCTCACGGTTGCGCAGCAGCCACATCCGGCCCACGGCGACACATGCGATGATCACGAAGAAGATGATGGACATCGCGGAGGCATAGCCCACGCGGTAGCTGGTGAAGCCCTGTTCGAGGGTGTACTGCACGAACGACCTGGTGCTGAGCTCGGGGCCCGGGCTGAAGTCCATCATCACGACGGCCTGGTCGAAGAGTTGGAGCGAGGCGAGGGCCTGCAGCGCGATCACCAGACCGGTGATGTTGCGCATCATCGGCAGAGTGATGTGCACCATGCGGTGCCAGGCGTTCGCCCCGTCGAGCCTCGCGGCCTCGTAGAGGTGGTCGGGGATGCCCTGCAGGGCGGCGAGATAGAGCAGGAAGCTGAAGCCGACCGTCCACCACAGGGTGGTGATGACGATGGCGAGCATGGCGTACGCCTTGTCGGTCAGCCAGGGGGTGTCGATCCCGAAGGTCTCGTTGAAGAGGCCGATGCCCTGGGTGAACAGCCACTGCCAGATGTTGCCCGCGACCGTCGAGGGCAGCAGGAACGGCGCGAAGAAGCAGAGCCGCCACAGCCACTTTCCCCGCTCGATGTGGTGCGCGAGCATCGCGAGCAGGAAGGCGAGGAGCGTGATGCAGGGGACGACGAGAAGCGTGAAGTACGCGCTGTGGCCGAGCGCGTCCCACATCGCCTGGTCGTGCAGTGCCTCGCGGTAGTTGTCGAAGCCGATGAAACTCGCCCCTGCGCCGGTGATGTTGGCGTCGGTGAAGCTGAGATAGATGCCGCGCAGCAGCGGCCAGATCACGAACAGGGCGAACAGGGCCACGAAGGGGGCGACGAACCAGCCCCCGTGCTGGAATCCCTGCTTGCGGCGGACGGTGGCACCGGCCACGGCGGTCCTCGGCTGCGCCGCCGGAGCGAGCAGACCTGTCGCACTCGTCGTCGTCATGCGACCGCACCTCCTTGCGCGGCAGTCCTGCCGTCCATCGGGTTCTTGGAAGCGAGGAGCTTGGTGAGACGGCTCTTCATCGTCTTGGCGACCGCGGCCGGCTTGGCGGAGCCCATGGTCGAGGAGACGACGATCGGGCCGAGGTCCTGGGCGAGGATGCCGGTGGAGCCCGCGAACCACACCTTCGGCTCGGTGGCCTGGTGGTCCATGGCGGAGGCGTACTCGTTCTGCGGCTGGAGCTTCTTGTACGCGTCCGTGGACAGGGTCGGCGTGTACGCGGGGATGTGCCCGCCGGCCGCCCACTGCTGGGCGTGCTTGACGACGTACGCGGCCAGTTGGTGCGCGGCCTCGTCGGTGGCGCCGCCGCGGTTCTCCTGGTGGGGCAGTACGAAGGAGTGCGACTCCGCGTGGGTGGCCGCCTTGCCGAAGACGGGCGGCAGCGGGGTCGCGCCGTACTCCAGCTTCGCGCCGGAGAAGACGGGCACCGACCAGTTGCCCTCCCAGGTGAAGGGGGCGCCGTTGATGAACTGCTCGCCGGTGGGGGCGCCGGGTATGACGTAGCCGTCGGTGACGTGCCGGCGCAGGAACTCCAGGACCTGGGTGGCCTTGTCGACGTCGAAGAGGACCTCGGTGTCGGCGTCGTTGAACCAGGTGCCGCCGAGCTGGGTGTAGAAGGCGACGAAGAACCACCACTGGAAGTTCTGGTCGTTGGTCCACAGACCGATGGTCTGCAGCCCCTTCTTCTGGACGGCCTTGGCCTTCTTCAGGACGTCGAACCACTCGTCGGTGGAGGTCACCGGGATCATCCGGCCGTCGTCGCCGAGCAGGCCGGCCTTCTTCAGCACGTCCTTGCGGTAGAAGCAGAGCTGGACGTGGATGTCGAGCGGCAGGGCGTAGAGCTTGCCGTCGATGACGGCGCGCTTCCACAGCGCGGGGTTGAAGTCGGCTTCCCGTACGCCGTACTTGGCGAGCAGGTCGACGTCCCAGGCGTCCAGGAGGCGGCCCGGCGCGAATCCGGTGACGCGGCCCAGGTGAGAGACGGCGAGGTCCGGCGCGCGGTTGCCCGCGGCGGCCATGGCGAGCTTCGTGTAGTACGGGTTGCCCCACTGGAGCGTGGAGTCCTTGACGTCGACGCCCGGATGTTCCTTCCGGTAGGCGTCCAGCATCGCGATCATGTTGGCGCCGTCGCCGCCGCTGAAGAGGTTCCAGTAGCGCACCCGGGTGTCCGCGCCGGAGGCGAGCGCGTCGGCGCCGGTCCCGAGTGCCGCAAAGCCGAAGCTGCCCGCCACAGTCAACCCGCCGAGTCCGGCGAGAAGTTGCCTGCGGTTCAGGCCAGGTCGTCCCATGCCCTGCCCTTACTGTTCGAAATATCGGATGATGCCCGTAACTTCGAACGGAACCTAGGTTCGAAGCGCTTCCGCGTCAATGGGTCGGGCCGATATTCGTGTCGCCCGTTGACCGGCAGGAGCACCGCCGTTTACCGTCACGCCAGGATTTCGGACGCGTTACGGTATTTCGAACAGGATGGGGTCAACACAGCCCGAATCAGGGCGAGTCGATCCCGTGCGGTGGATCGGGAGGCGGCTGCTGCAGCGTGACGATCGCCGTCCGCACCTCGTGGATCGTGGCGTGCAGCTCGTCCACCGCCCGGTCGAGCAGCTCGACCATGTCCGGTGTGCCCGCCCGCCGTTGTGTCGATTCCAGCATCATGCCGGTGGCGAAGAGCCGCTGGACGACCAGATCGTGCAGATCGCGGGCGATGCGGTCGCGGTCCTCGTACACCGCGAGCTGCTCACGGTTGTGCTGCGCGTCCGCCAGTACGAGGGCGAGCGCGGCCTGCGAGGCGAACTGCGAGGCCAGCAGCCGGTCCACGGCGGTGTACGGGCGCTCGCCGCGCCGCCGCGGCAGGGCGAGGGTGCCGATCAGCCGGCCGCCGCTCTGCAGCGGCAGCATCATGCTCGGGCCGAACCGCGCTCTGACCTGCGTGGTCATCCGGGGGTCCGTCGACGAGTCGTCGATGAACACCGGCTCCCCGCCGAGGAGTTGGACCAGGACCGGGGAGCCGGGGGCGATCGTGGTGCCGACGAGGTCACCCGGGTCGTCGAGCGTGGAGGCGGCGACGATCTCCATGCCGCCCTCCGCGGTGGGCTGCAGCACCACACCCGCCGCCGCGTCGGCCAGCATCCTGGCCCGTTCGGCCACGGTCATCAGGGCGTCCTCGGCGCTCTTGCCGGTGAGGAGTGCGGTGGTGACGGCCGCGGCACCCTCGATCCAGCGCTCCCGCAGGCGGGCCGTCTCGAACAGCCGGGCATTGCCGATCGCGATGCCCGCCTGCGAGGCGAGGACCCGCAGAAGCGCCTCGTCGTCCTCGGTGTAGCAACCGCCCCGCTTCTCCGAGAGACGCAGCGTGCCGAACACCTCGGTGTGGACACGGATCGGGACCTGGACCACCTCGGGGTCGCCGTCGACCGGGGCGGTGACCGGCGGCTCACCGGCCCGGCCCGAGGTGAAGAGCTCGGTGAGCCGGGCGGACTCGGGGTCCTGGACCCCGAGCACGCCGTAACACGACCCGGTGAGCTCGGTGGCGGAGTCCACCAAGTGCTGGAGCGTGGAGTGCAGTTCGAGATCGGTGCCGACGCTCAGCACAGCTTCCAGGAGCATCGGCAGCCGGGCGGTGCCCTCCACCTCTCCGGTCATCCGGCGAGCGGGTTGAGGACCATCGGCTCGATCTTGCCGTCGAGCATCGCCCCGAGCCCGAGCACCGCGCAGATGTCGGGCCGCTCCGCGATGTGCACCGGCATTCCGGTCGCGTCGCGCAGCATCTGGTCGAGTCCGGGCAGCAGCGCACTTCCGCCGACCATCATGATCCCGCGGTCCACCAGGTCGGCGACGAGATCGGGCGGGCAGTCGCGCAGCACCCGGCCGATGCCGTCGAGCACCGCGGTGAGCGGCGTGTGGATGGCACTGCGTACGGCAGCCGTCTCGACCTGCACCGAGCGGGCCAGACCGGTCGCCACGTCGCGCCCGTGGATCTCGGTGGAGTCCGGGCCCTTGAGCATGAGGCCGTTGCCGCTGAGCGCGAGCTGCAGCGGGCGCACCGACTGGCTCGGCAGCATCAGCTCGTGCCGGTGGCGCAGGTGCTCGATGACCGCGCGGTCGACAGCGTCGCCGCCGACCGGGATGCGCTGGGCGGTGACGATCGAGCCGAGCGAGAGCACGGCGACCTGGGTGGAAGCGGCCCCGCACACCATGATCATGGTGGCGGTGGGCTGCTCCACGGGCAGGCCACAGCCGACGGCCGCGGCGATGAGGGTGTCGACGAGTTCGACCCGGCTGGCCCCCATGCCCACCAGGGTCTCGACGGCCGCACGCTGGGCGAGCGGGTCGGCGTCGTGCGGGATGCAGGCGGCGGCGCGCAGCCGCAGCTTGCGGCGGAGCCGGCGGCGGAGTGTGGTGCCCAGGAGCTGGCGCAGCATCCGCTGGGCCATCTCGATGTCGATGACCGTGCCGCCCGAGACGGGCCGCACCACGCGGATGTGGTCGGGGGTTCGCCCGGTCATCTGCTCGGCGAAGGAACCGACCGCGATGAGCGAGCCGGTACGGACGTTGACGGCGGCGACGCTCGGCTCGTCGACGACGAGCCCGCTGCCCTTCACATAGACACGGGTTCTGGCGGCCCCGAGGTCGACGGCTACATGGCAACGGCGCAACTGCTCAAGACTGACGGTCACGGCAGGTTCTCCCGAGAGCGCTGAGGTGATGGAGCGGATCTCCGGCGGCAGCCGGTCCTCTTCGCATCGTGTGGGGGCCCGGGGCCGTGCGCGCGCTGGGATGAGCCGGAAGGGTGTGTTTCTGACGGATCACCAGAAAGCAAGCTTTTACGTGTACGTGTCGGGGAGTTGCACCTCCTGCAGCAGTCCCCAGGTGAACTCCGCGATGTGCGGCCGCCCGCCGGGTGGGGTAAAGGCGAGCCGCCACCGCGTCGGGGCGGTCCCCTCCATCGGCCGTACCGGAGCGAAGGCGCGGGCCACCTCGTCCACCGTGCACGACCAGGGGAGCAGGTCGTCGGCCGTACGCAGCACGGGCCCCGGCGCCCCCGGCGCACGCACCAGCCACTCGTTCCACACGGCTCCCCCGGGCGCGGTGAGCACCTCGAAGCGCAGATCGGGCCAGAGCGGTACCAGCCACAGGAGCGCCTCGCACTCCAGGTCGCCGATGGTCCGCCGCTGGACCGTCTCGGGCGCTCCGAGCACCGACCGGTAGCGCTGGACCGCCCCGCGCGAGCGCGGCGAGCGGACCATCGCCTGCCAGCGGCGGTTGGCCTCGCGCATGTCGGCGATCGAGGCGCCGAGCGCATGGCGGGCGCTCTCGACCAGATCCGGCCGGTGGTCGGCCATCCGGCGCAGGAGGACGAGCTGGAAGTCGAGCGGCGAGAAGGGCAGGGCGGTGGACCGGTCGGGCGACATGCACCCATCCTCCCCCGGCCCATCGACACGCCCCGGAAGCAGGGATTCCACACAAGATCCACACAGGATGTGCTCCCGATGTTCGTGGCTGTGCGGATAGCGTTCGGGCGCCATGGACTACTGCTACTCGTGCCGTAGGCACCTCAACGGCGCGCTCGCCTGTGCGGGGTGCGGCACCCCCGCGGACCGGCTCGGAGCACCGGCGCCCGTCGAGTCCACGGCGTACGACATCACCGCCGAGCCCTCGGACGCCGAGCACTTGTCCCACGACCGGCGCCGCTCGACCCGCGCCGGAGCCCGTTCGCGTGCCAGGGGCAGGGCGCGCAAGCGCCGCCGCGGCCGCCGGACCGTACTGGTCGCCGTGCTGGGCGTAGTGCTGGCGGCGGGCGCGCTGAGCCTGGCCCAGCTCGCCACGGAGGAGCCCCAGGACAAGGCCGCGGATGCCCTGCGCGTGGACGCGCTGCCCACGGAGGAGCCCACCACCGCGACCGCCTCGGAGCCCGCCGACCCGGCGCAGCCCTCGGGCGCCCCGAACACGCGCAACGCCGACGGGGAGTCCACCGCGCCTGCCCCGTCCCGGCACTCCGCCCCCGGCGGACCCGCCCCGTCGAAGTCCGCGCACGCCACGCCCCACGCGTCGGCCTCGCCGACCCCGGACGGGAACGGCAGCGGTACGCCGACCGCACCCTCGACCGCGCAGCCGAGCTCGTCCGCGCCCGCGTCGCAGCCGTCCCCGACACCCTCGCCGACGGAGACCTGCACCCACTGGCTGTGGTTCTGCACGTGAGCCCGCCCGCCCGGCGGCTCGCCCCCACACATACTTGACAATCTCAAATATCTGGGAGCATGGTTGTTTGAGCATCTAAAGCTTTTCTAGGAGGTCGCTTCACCATGTCCGCACTCCCCACGGTCAGCCGCGAATGGCACCTCGTCCGCCGACCCAGCGGCTGGCCCGTTCCCGAGGACTTCGCGCTGGTCGAGACGCCGGTGGCCGCGCCCGGCGAGGGCCGGATCCTGGTCCGCAACCTCCACTTCTCCGTCGACCCGTACATGCGCGGCCGTATGAACGACGTGAAGTCCTACGTCCCGCCGTACCAGCTCGACCAGCCCATGGACGGCGGCGCGGTCGGCGAGGTCATCGCCTCGAACGCCGAGGGCTTCGCGGTCGGCGACCACGTCGTGCACGGTCTGGGCTGGCGCGAGATCGCCGACCTGCCGGCCAAGCACGCCACCAAGGTCGACGCCTCGCTCGCCCCGCTCTCCGCGTACCTCGGGGTGCTCGGCATGACCGGCCTGACCGCCTACGCGGGCCTCTTCGACGTCGCCTCCTTCAAGGAGGGCGACACCGTCTTCGTCTCCGGCGCCGCGGGTGCGGTCGGCAACCAGGTCGGCCAGATGGCCAGGCTCAAGGGCGCGGCCCGGGTCATCGGCTCGGCCGGTTCGGACGAGAAGGTCAAGTACCTCGTCGAGGAGCTCGGCTTCGACGCCGCCTTCAACTACAAGAACGGCCCCGTGTCCCAGCAGCTGCGCGAGGCGGCCCCCGACGGCATCGACGTCTACTTCGACAACGTCGGCGGCGACCACCTGGAGGCGGCAATCACCTCCTTCAACGTGAACGGCCGCGCCACCATCTGCGGAATGATCGCCCAGTACAACGCCACCGAGCCGACGCCGGGTCCGCGCAACATGGCGCTGATCATCGGCAAGCGGCTGCGCCTGCAGGGCATGCTCGTCAACGACCACGCGGCGCTCCAGCCGCAGTTCGTCGAAGAGGTCGCGGGCTGGATCGCCTCGGGCGAGCTCAAGTACGGCGAGACGGCTCTCGAGGGCATCGAGAACGGCGTCGAGGCGTTCCTCGGTCTGCTGCGCGGCGAGAACACCGGCAAGATGCTCGTCTCGCTGGGCAAGTAAGCTCGCTCCCAGCCGCCGTGATCGTGGGCGCGAGTCGCGGCGTACCAGCAGAAAAGGAACGGTTCCACCATGACTGTCCAGAAGATCGACGTCGCGTACACCGCTGTCGCCACCGCCGAGAACGGCCGTGACGGCCGGGTCTCCTCCAGCGACGGGCAGCTCGACGTCGTCGTCAACCCGCCGAAGGAGATGGGCGGCAGCGGCGCAGGCACCAACCCGGAGCAGCTCTTCGCCGCGGGTTACAGCGCCTGCTTCCAGGGTGCGCTCGGTGTCGTCGCGCGTGCGGCGAAGGCCGACATCTCGGGCTCGACGGTGACGGCCGCCGTCTCCATCGGCAAGACCGAGGCGGGTGGCTTCGGCCTGGAGGTCGCGATCACCGCCTCCATCCCGAACGTGGACGCGGCCACCGCCCAGGAGCTGATCGAGAAGGCGCACCAGGTGTGCCCGTACTCGAACGCCACCCGCGGCAACATCAAGGTCGAGCTCGCGGTCGCCTGACCCGCACTCCGGCCCCGGGGCCGCGCTCCGTCGCGTTCGCGCGTACGGAGCGCGGCCCTTTGCCGTACGCAGAAGCATTGCCCCGCGAACTGCGCTACGGATAGCCTGTGTTCGTCATTCCGGTCATTGGCCGGAGTTTCGAACAGATGGGGTGGGTGGACGATCATGGGACGACTGGTCCCCGCGGTGACCAGGGCGCTGGACATACTCGAGCTCTTCCTCGAAGGAGACGGGGCCCTGTCCGCGCCCGATGTGACCCGCAAACTGGAGCTGCCGCGCACGACCGTGCACGAACTGCTCACCACACTGGCCGCCCGCGGCTATCTCAACCCCATCCCCGAGCAGGCCGGACGCTACCGGCTCGGCGTGCGGACGTACCAGCTCGGCAGCCGGTACGCGGAAAAGCTCGACCTCGCCGCCGAGGGACAGCAGATCGCCCGCGAGGTCGCCGAGACCTGTGACGAGACCGTCCATGTCGCCATCCTCGAGGACACCGATGTCATCTACATCGCGAAGGTGGACTCCACGCACGCGGTCCGGATGGTCTCGGCCGCGGGCCGCAGGCTGCCCGCGCACTGCACCTCGGTCGGCAAGATGCTGCTCGCCTCGCTCCCCCAGACCGAGCTCGAGGCCCGGCTCGCGGGGCGCGACTTCGCCCCGATGACACCCAACAGCATTACGGATCCCGACGCGTTGCGCACCGCCCTCGCCGGGATCCGCGAGCGGGGTATCGCCGCCGAGCACCGCGAGTCGAACCCGGACGTGAGCTGTGTGGCGGCTCCGGTACGCAACCGGGCGGGCCGGGTGGTGGCCGCGCTCTCGATCTCCGTACCGATGATCCGGTGGAACGAGGAGCGCGAGGCGGAGCTCGCGGACCTGGCACTCAAGGGCGCCACGGAGCTCTCCACCCGCCTCGGCCACCGGGGGCAGCCGTGAGCCGATTCGAGGTGGCGGTAAGGGAGTTCGCCGAGCTCGGCGAGGGCCCGACCTGGGACGCGGCGGCCGGCCGGCTGATCTGGGTGGACATCCTCTCCTCACGCGTCCACACCTACGCCCCCGGCAGCGGCCGCCGCACCGTCATGACGACCCCCCAGCACGTGGGCGCGGCCAAACCGCGGACCGGCGGCGGACTGGTGGTCAACCTCCGTGACGGCATCGGCCTCTACGACCCGGACGGCGCTTTCAGCTGGCTCCGCCGCGACCCCGTCCCGGGCCGCCGCGGCAATGACGCGGCGGTCGCGCCCGACGGTTCGCTCTGGGCCGGGACGATGCGCTACGACGAGGCGGCCGGCGGAGGGACGCTGGCCCGGGTGACGGGGGACGGGGAGGCCTCGCAGCTGCTCACCGCCGCCGTCTCCAACGGCACGGGCTGGAGCCCGGACGGCTCGCGCCTGTACTACGTCGACAGCCCGACCCGCCGGGTGGACGTCTTCGACTACGACGGCCAACACCCCTCAGGGCGACGGGAGTTCGCCTCCATCGAGGAGGGCGCCGGCTTCCCGGACGGGCTGACGGTGGACGCGGAGGGCTGCGTCTGGGTCGCGCTGTGGGACGGGGCGCAGATCCGCCGGTACACCCCGGACGGGCTTCTGGACCGTACGGTCGCGCTTCCTGTACGCCGCCCGACGGCCTGCGCGTTCGGCGGCCGGGACCTGCGCGACCTCTACATCACGACCGCCCGCGTGGGGCAGGACGCCCCGCACCCGCTGTCGGGCTCCCTGCTGGTGCTCCCGGACGCCGGTCAGGGCCTGCCCCAGCCGGCGTTCGCCGGCTGAGCGGAGCGGTCAGCCGCGCGGCGCGGCGAGCAGCGTCCGGTACCAGTCGATCGCCATGTCCAGGGTGTCGGCCAGCGGCACGGGCCGGACGCCGAAGGTCTCCTCGAAGGCGGAGGAGTCCATGACCTGCGGCTCGGTGTGCTGGTAGAAGAGCTCGCCGTAGGAGTCCATGAAGGTCTGGTCGAACGGGCCGAAGGCGCGCGGCGCGTCGAGCACGACGGTTCGGAGCGGCTGCCCGACCCGCTCCTCGATCATCCGGAAGACCTCGCGGGTGGTGACGGCCGGGGCGGTCGGCAGGTGCCACACGCGGCCGTCGCCCTCCGGGTGTTCGCCCAGCGTGGCGAGCCCTGCCGCCACGTCGAGGATGTTCGTGTAGCTGTGCGGCAGGTCGATGTCGCCGAGGGCCGCGACATCGGTGCCGGTCAGCGCGCCGGGGAAAACCGCCCCGCCCAGCGTCGAGTTGAGCACCCCGGGCCCGGTGAAGTCGGCCGACCGCCCGAGGACGACCCTGGCCCTGCCCTCGCGATGTGCGGCCAGATAGATCGTGTCGAGCTCCGCGCGCATCCTGCCCTTGCGGGTGGTGGCCCGCCACGGCGTCTCTTCGGTCATGACCTCGCCGTGCGTCTCGCCGTACGGGTAGAGCGTGTCGAGGACCACCAGCCGGGCACCGGTGATCTCCACCGCGCCCAGGATGGCCTGCTGGATGCCGGGCATCACGTCGATCTGCAGGTGGTAGGCGACGTTCACGCAGTGGTAGACGACCTCGGCACCTTCGATGGCGTCGAGAGCCCCTTCGACTGTGCCCACGTCCGCCTTCCTGCGCCGTACGCCTTCGATGGCATCTCCCGCGCCCGAGCGGTCGACGAGGCGGACCGGGTGACCCCGGCGGGCCAGTTCCGCGGCGAGGGCGGTTCCTGCGGGGCCGGAGCCCAGGACGACATGGAGGTCGGTTTCGGTGACGGACATGGCGATCTCCCCAGAAGATGAAGGTTACATTGATTCGCTTCTGTTAGACACCGTAACTCTTGCGAGTAGTGATCGCAATAAGGAGGTCCTGTATCGTCTGCGTCGACCCCATTCGCACAGGAGGACTCCATGACAGCCGCACCGTCGAGCCCGCGGGCCCGCTATCGGGAGCAGACCCGTGCGGACATCAAGGAGATCGCCCTGCGCCAGCTCGCCGAAGGCGGGCCCGAAGCGGTGGCGCTCACCCGTATCGCCAAGGAAGTGGGCCTCTCCGGGCCCGCCCTCTACCGCTACTTCAGCAATCGCGACGATCTGCTCACCAGCCTCGTCAGAGACGCGTACGACGACGCCGCGACGGCCATCGGGCACACCGCGGACCGCCTCCCCGACAGCCCGCGCGAAGCCCTGCACCTGCTGGCCGGCGCCTATCTCGACTGGGCCTCGGCCGCACCCCACCGCTATCTGCTGATCCAGGGCAGCCCGGTGCCCGGATACGCGGCACCGCCGGACACGGTGGGGCGCGCCCGCGCCGTCCTCGGCCCCTTCGTGAAAATCTTCTCCGCCGGTGAACTCACCGATTCCGTAAGTCCGTTGGCCGGGGAGATGAGCACCTGGGCCGCCCAGGACGAGGCGGTCGCCGGCTGGCTGCGGGAGTACGCGGACCTGGCCCCCGACGACGCCCGCGCGGGCACCGCGCTGGCCGGCACGGTGCTCGCCTGGTCCGCTCTGCACGGCACCGTCAGCCTGGAGGTCTCCGGTCAGTACACGGGAATGGGGCACAGCGCGAAGACGCAGCTCACGAGCCAGATGAACATGCTGGCCGACACCTTCCGGCTGGCCTGATCCCGCTGCGGCGCCGGGCTACTTCTTGCCCGCAGGCCTGGCCCGTACGTGCATGCGCTCCCCCTGACGGCCGAAGATCGAAAGGATCTCGGCCGGCTCGGGGCCCGCACTGACGAAGATGTGCGGGGTACGGGTGTCGAACTCGGCGGCCTCACCGGGCCCGAGCACCACATCGTGCTCCCCCAGCACGAGCCGCATCCGCCCCTCCAGGACGTACAGCCACTCGTATCCCTCGTGTGTCCGCTGCTCCAACTCCCCGCCGTCGTCCCGGCGTCCGGGCAGGACGATCTTGTACGCCTGCAGCCCGCCGAGGTGGCGGGTGAGCGGCACGAAGGTCCTGCCGTACCGGGTGAAGGGCCGGGGATGGACGCGCGGATCGCCGGTGGGCGGCGCGTCCACCAGCTCGTCCAGCGGTACGCCGTACGCCTTGGCCAGCGGGAGCAGCAGTTCCAGGGTCGGCTTGCGCTGCCCGGACTCCAGCCGCGACAGCGTCGAGAGCGAGATCCCGGTGGTCTCGCTCAGCTGGGCCAGCGTGATCGCGCGATCCCGGCGCAGCAGGCGCAGCCGTAGGCCCACCGCGGTCAGTACGTGCGCGAGGTCGTCGTCTGCCATGCCTCCATTTGCTGCCCCGGCAAGAAACTTTGTCAAACGGTGGGCGCGGGCCGACCCTTTCCGTATGACTTCAGAAGCAGTGCAGCAGCAGACGCGGTACGACGTCGTGGTCGTCGGCGGGGGCGCCGCGGGCCTGAGCGGCGCCCTCGCCCTGGGCCGGGCCCGCCGCTCGGTCCTGGTGGTCGACGCGGGCCACCCGCGCAACGCCCCGGCCGGTCACGTCCACGCCTACCTCACCCGCGAGGGCATGGCGCCGGCCGAGCTGGTCGCCGAGGGCCGCAGGGAAGTGGCGCTCTACGGTGGGGAGTTCACCGCCGGCACGGTCACCTCGGCCGAGCGCGAACCCGGCGGCGGTTTCCGCGTCGCTCTGGACGACGGGCGGTCGTACGCGGCGTCGCGCCTCCTGGTGACCACAGGGCTGACCGACGAGCTGCCCGACGTACCCGGACTCGCCGAGCACTGGGGCAGCGGCGTGCTGCACTGCCCGTACTGCCACGGCTGGGAGGTACGCGACCAGGCCATCGGCATCCTCGCCACCGGCCCGCTCGCCGTCCACCAGGCCCTCATGTGGCGCCAGTGGAGCAGCGACATCACCCTCTTCCTGCACACCGCGCCCGAACCCACCGACGAGGAGTACGAGCAGCTGGCCGCCCGGAAGATCACGGTCGTGACGGGCAAAGCGACCGCGGTCGAGACGGCGGACGGCCGCCTCGCGGGCGTGACGACGGCCGACGGCCGGACCGTTCCCGTCCAGGCCCTGGTCGTCGCCCCGCGCTTCACCGCCGAGGGCGGCCTCCTGTCCGGCCTCGGACTGCGCCCCACCCCGCTGGAGCGGGACGGCCATGTCATCGGCAGCTACATCGCGGCCGACCCGATGGGCGCGACCGAGATCCCCGGCATCTGGGTTGCAGGGAACGTCACCAGCCTGCTCGACCAGGTGGTCGGCGCCGCGAACGCCGGAGTGCGGGCGGGAGCCGCGATCAACGCCGACCTGACCGAGGAGGAGACCCGGCTGGCCGTGGAGGCACACCGCAGGGCCGCCGGGGGCAAGGAGTTCTGGGACGCCCGGTACGCCGAGAGCCGGCGCATCTGGAGCGGCAACCCCAACGTGGCCATGGTCCGCGAGGTCGCGGACCTGGAGCCGGGCCGCGCGCTGGACCTGGGCTGCGGGGAGGGCGCCGACGCGATCTGGCTGGCCCGGCGGGGCTGGCAGGTCACCGCGACCGACATCTCCGCCGTCGCCCTGGAGCGCGCGGTCGCGCACGCCGAGGAGTCCGGGGTCGCGGACCGCGTCGACTTCCGGCAGCACGATCTCTCCGAGTCGTTCCCCGAGGGCGACTTCGACCTCGTCTCGGCCCAATTCCTGCACTCCATGGGCGAGTTCCCGCGCGAGGAGATCCTGCGCAGGGCCGCAGCGGCCGTGGCACCCGGCGGCACACTGCTGGTCGAGGGCCACTCGGGCCTCCCCCACTGGGAGAAGGACCCGCACCCGGGCGTGCACCTGCCCGGACCCGAAGAGGTTCTCGCCTCGCTCTCGCTCGCCGAAGGCGAGTGGGAGGTCCTGGTCAGCGAGGAGCACGAGCGCATGCAGGACGACCCCGAGGGGAACGCGACCCACCGCACCGACAACACGCTCAAGATCCGCCGCCTGAAGGCGAGTTGACACCCAATGGTCTAGACCTCGACTTGATCCTGGGCCATAGTGGTGGGCGGTCCGGCCGGCCGTCCCCCACTCGGTTCGCAGAGAAAAGGTCCCCCATGCGCGTGAAGTCCCTGCTGGCGCTCGCCGCCTGTTCCGCCTCGGCCGTCGGCATCCTCCTCACCGCTCCCGCTGCCCAGGCCGCGAGCCTCCCGTGCGGCCTGGGCAGCGACGGCGGCAGCGCCACCGCCACCTGCTGGAGCGGCTCCTCGTACACCTGGCGCCTGGTCGTCGACTGCAACGACGTGTCCAACGTCAAGTGGCCCGTAACGGTCAAGACCCTCTACTCCCCCTGGCACAAGGGAGACGGGACCGAGGCGCTCTCCTGCGGAGGCGCCCTGCGCGCGCTCGCCCACCTCGAGGCGCACAGCTAGCCACTACACCGCCGACGCGCCCTCCAGCGCGTCGGCGACCTCGGTGAGGAAATCCGCGTGGGCCCGCGCACTGCACGGAGCCTCCGGGTTCCACGCCACCACCCTTGCGCCGCGCGCGAATTGACCATCGAGCGGACCGGCATTGGACCGTACGTCTGCGAGCACGATCTCCGGACGCAGAGCGGACGCCTCGGCCCAGCCGACGGTGGACCAGTTGACCCCGCCCTCGGCCGGCGGCTCCACCAGGCTCACCCCGCACGCGGTGAGCGCGCGCAGTTCGGGCCAGGCTCCGGGGCGCGCCAGGTGCACCTGCTCCGCCCCCGCGGACGACAGCGCGAGCACCTCGGCCGCTCCCGGCCGGGCGCCGACGGCGTGCAGCCGCTGCTCGGCCGCGCCCAGGAGCCGTACGCCCTCCGGATCCACCGTCGCGCCGAGCGAGCGTGCGAGGTCGTCGAACCTCGCCCGGATCCCGGCCAGTTCATGCGTCTGCCCCACGTCGAGCACCACCACGGGGACGTGCTCCTCCAGCTGCTTGGCGACCCCGGGATCCAGCCCGTACACCTGCCCGCCGCCATAGCTGACCGCGACCACCAGATCGGGTGCGCCGCGCAGCAGACGCTCCACGTCCAGCGTCCCGCCCGCCCCGAGGTACGCGGTCGTGTCCCCGGTCAGCGCTCCGGCCTTCGCCCGGTCGAGCTCCGCCCCGTCGTGCAGCGACCCGAACACCCCGGCGCACACCACGCCGTGGTCGACCAGGGTGGCTCCCGCCTGGACGTAGGCCACCACCCTGGACGGCCGCCGTGCGGCCGCTGCCAACTGCCCCCGGTCATCGGTGAATTCCCAGCCCGTCTGCCCCATCACCCGCATGCTCCCCTCGCGTCCCGCCCCGGATTCCACACCACCTACCTGCCCACACCACCGGGTGCGAATCGGCCGCACGCTCGCGCGAGCGTTCGATCTGCTCGGCCTGTTCGGCCCGTTCGGGGGAACCCGGCGGACAACGGCACGGCCGACACCACCTGGTTCGGCCGGCCGTCACCCGGCAGGAGAAGCCAGATGCTCGGAATCGCAGCGGCCGTGCTCTTCATCGTCGCGTTCCTCATCCATGTCACCGAGACATCGACGGATGTGGTCTTCGGCCCGACGAGCCTGATGCTCCTGGGGCTTGCCTTCCTCGCCCTGCACCTGGCCGGGGTCGGCACCGGATGGGCGGCGCGGGGTCGCGGCCGGGGCCGCAGGCGCTGACGGGGCGCCGGCCGGCCCGGCTACAGCCGGCGCCAGCGCGCCGACGCGAAGGAGAAGACACCGAAGAGCATGAGCCCCACCGCGACGGCCACCAGGAGCCAGGGGCCCGCGGGCGTGTGCGCGAAGCTGCGGAGTGTGGCGTCCACGCCCTTGGCCCGGTGCGGGTCGTAGCGGACGGCCGCGACCAGGACGAAGACTCCCGCGGCGGCGAACACCGCGCCGCGGGAGACCCCGCCGCCGACGCCGAGGACCGTGACGGCCTGCCGCGTACGGTGGCCCATCCGCGCGGTCTCCAGCCGCTTCAGGAAGCTCCGCATGGCCGCCCGTACGGCGAGTACGACCCCGATGCCGATCAGCAGACAGCCGCCGGCGCCCACCAGGAACCTGCCGTACGACAGCTTCAGCACCTTCGCGGTCCAGTCCTGCGACTGCGCGTTGGAGCCGGAGCCCGCTCCGCCCCCGGCGGCGAACACGGCGGTTCCCCAGCAGACGGAGCCGTAGAAGAGGGCCCGGCCGCCGTCGAGCAGCCGGGACCCCGCTTTCCGCTCAGGTCCCGCGGACAGCAGCGCCCGCGAACCCCGCCACAGGGCCATGCCGGCAAAACCGACGACCAGCGCCCACAGCATCACCTTCCCGAAGGGCTGGGCGGCGATCTGATGCAGCGCACCCTGCCGGTCGGCCGAACCGCCGCCGTCACCGAAGGCGATCCGGACGGCGAGCGCGCCGATCAGTACGTACACCACTCCGCGCGCGACGAACCCCGCGCGCCCTGCGACGGTCAGCGTCTCGTTCTCGGCGGAGTGCCGGGTGGCACGCCGGGTGGCACGCCGGGCCGAGGCCATCAGAGTCCGGGACAACGTGCTCCTCTAGGAATGGTTGACCCGCCCGGCGACAGCCTGGCCGATCAGCAGGTAGACGACCGCGGGCAGACCGAAGTTGAGCACGGTGCGCCAGTTGGCCGAGTCGACGGTGAACAGGTCACGGGACCAGCCCGCCAGCCAGTTCGCCGCATGATGGACCCAGTCGACGAGGTCGTTGGCCGGGTTGGCCTTGAAGAGGTAGAAGGCGATCCACAGGATCAGAATCAGCGCAGCGATGTCGGCGGCGATGAGGATGGCCGTCGCGGCGGGGTTTCCGCCGTAGCGTCTGGACATACTCGACGGGTTGCCCCGCAGCGGGAGTTGAAACCAGACCACCGGGTGCGCCTGCGCCCCCGCATGTGATCCCCTGTGCAGGTGGAAGCCGTAGCAGTGAGTGTGATCGCCGTACTGGGAACCCTGATAGGCGCGGGGTCCACGTACTACTTCCAGCGCAAGGCCCAGGAGCGCTCCGAGGCGTTCACCCGCGTCGAGCGCCTGCGCCAGGAGCGCATCGACGCGTTCAGCGCGTACGCGGGAGCACTGCTCAACTACCGCCGTGTGCTGGTGTTCCGCTGGTTCGTCCTCCATGAGGGACGCTTCGCGGAGGACACCCCGGCCCTGCTGAACGAGACGTACACCAAGAGGTACGCGGCCCAGGAGGCCATGTTCCGGGCCCAGTTGGTCGGCAACAGCCCGGCGCTCACCGCCCTGGCCGAGGAGGCGATGGCGCAGATCACCGTGCTCCACCGGATCGAGTCACGCGCGGAGCTGGACGAGGCGCGCGACCGCACCCGGCAGTGCATCCGCGATCTGGTGTCGGCGGTCGCCCCACACGTCGGCTGACCCTCCGTTCACACCTCGTCGGATCGCGCCTGGGCGAGACTCTCTCGGACCGCCTGCGTCAGGGGGTGATCGGGGCCGTGCACGCGCGCGTACGCGGAGAGCGCCGCCTCGTACTGCGTGAGCGCGTGCGCCCGGTGGCCTGCGGCTCCGTATGCGCGGGCGAGATTCGTACGGGAGACGAGGGTGTCGGGGTCGTCCGCCCCCAGGACGCGCACCGAGTCGGCGAGAACCTCTTCGAACAGCGCGACAGCACGGTCCCACGCGCCTGCCGCCTGACAGGAGTAGGCGAGATCGTCCCGGGCGACGAAGGTCTCCCGGTGGTCGGGTCCGAGCAGCCGGACGGAAGCGGCGACCAGTTCCTCGCGGACCTGGAGGGCTCGGTCCGGATCGCCCGCCCTCACCAGCGCATGGGCGTATTCCTTGCGCCACTTGACGGTATAGGCGTGATCGGTCCCGAGGACCTCCTCGCCTCCCGTCACGGTTGCCTCGAACAGGGCGACCGCCCGGTCCGTATCGCCCGCGTCCCCGACGACGGACGCCAGATTGCCGCGTGAGACGACCGTGTCGGCGGCGTCGGTGCCCAGCACCCGCGCCGAGTCGTCGAGCGTGGCCTCGAACAGGGCGACCGCCCGCGCGAGGTCTCCGGCCGACCGGCACGCGTTGGCCAGTTCGTCCCGTGCCTGGAAGGTGTCCGGGTGGTCAGGGCCCTTGAGGCGTTCGGTGCCGGCCAGGGCGTCCTCGTACAGCGGGACGGTCTTCGCGGCGTCGCCCGCCGCCGTGTGCAGTTCGATGAGTGTGGAGCGTGCCTCGGTGGTCTCCTCGGCATCGGGGCCCAGCAGGCGCTGCCAGTCGGCGAGGACGGCTTCGAGCTCCGGGACGGCCCGGAGGTCGCCCGACACGTCGTAGGCCAGGGCGAGCCCGCGGTGCAGCGAGACCGTCTGGAAGTGGTCGGGGCCGAGGATCCGCTCGCTGTCGGCGAAGGCCTCGGCGAACAGTGCGGTGGCACGCTCCAGGTCCCCGCTGTCGCCGCACGCGGCCGCCAGGCTGTGCCGCGCGATCAGGGTTTCCTCGTGGTCGGCGCCGTGCGTGCGGATGCTCTGCTCGACCTGGACCTCGCACAGCGGAACGGCTCGCTCCCCCTCGCCCACCGCCATGTACAGGGCGACGAGGTTGGCGCGGGCCTGGGTGGTGTGCGGGTGGCCGGGGCCGTGCACCCGCTCGAGGTCGGGAAGGACGGCCTCGCCGACGGACAGCGCCCTGTCCATCTCCTCGATCTGCTGGAGCGCGATCGTCAGGTTGAGACGGCTGGACAGGGCGTCGGGGTGATCGGGGCCGTGTACGCGTTCGCGCTCGACGAGGGCGGTTTCATAGAGGGAGACCGCGTCCGGTGCGTTCGCGGACAGCGCGGCCAGGGCCAGGTTCTCGCGGAGCTGGAGTGTCCGCTCGTCGTCGGTGCCCCGCACCCGTACCCAGCGGTCGACGAGGCTCGCCCAAAGGGGCATGGAGCGTCCCGGATCCCCCGCACTCTGGTATGCGTAGGCAAGGTTCTCCCGGGAATCGACGGTGTCCGGGTCGTCCGTGCCGAGGACCCGCTCGGAGTCGGTGAGCGTGGTCTCGAACAGGGCGACGGCACGAGCGAAATCACCTGCCGATTTGCACACCGCGGCCACGTTGTCGCGCGCGACGAACGTCTCCCGGTGATCCGGCCCGTGTACGCGTTCGGTGTCGGCGGCCAGCTCCTCGAAGAGGTGCAGGGCCTGATCCAGGTCCCCCGCATCCCTGACCGCACCGGCCACCGCCCACCGCGCGACGAGGGCAGCGGGATGGTCCGGGCCCAGCACCCGCTCCCGGTCCGCCCGGGAAGCCGCGTACAGGTCCAGGGCCGCCTGCACCTCGCCCGCCTGGAGCAACTGATAGGCGCACCCGTCGCGGCAGATCCAGGTGTGCGGGTGCCCGGGCCCCAACGCCCTTTCGCAGTCGGCGAGTACGGCCTGGCAGGCGGACTCCGCACGTGCCGGGTCGCCGGCCTCCCCATAGGCGAAGGCGAGGTTGAAGCGGGCCCCGAGGGTGTCGGGGTGATCGGGTCCCAGGGCCCTCTGGCTGTCGGCCACGACCTGCTCGTACAGGGCGACGCCCCGCGCCCAGTCGCCCGAAGCCACCAGTGTGGCAGCGAAGTTGACCTGTGCGGACAGGGTCCACGGGTGGTCCGGGCCCAGGACCCGCTGGTGTTCGGCCGCACAGAGCTCATGGAGGGACACGGCTCCGTCCGCCGCGGTGGTCTGCCGCGCGATCGCGAGCGCGGACCGGGCACTGAGCGTGTAGGGGTGGTCCGGGCCCAACGTCCTTTCGCAGTCGGCCAGTACCGGCTCCGCCAGCGCGACGGCCCGGTCCGAATCTCCGGCCGCCTCGCACGCCGCGGCGCAGATGATCCTCGCGTGGAGGAACTCGGGAAGGTCCGTGCGGCCCAGGCGCTCCCCTTCGGCGACCACGAGCTCGTACTGGACGACGGCCTGGGCGTTGTCCCCCGACACCTGGTAGCCGTAGGCGAGTTGGATCCGGGCATTGCGCATATACGGGTGGTCGTGGCCCAGTGCCCGCTCGCATGCGCCGACCAGGGTTTCGCTCAGGGCGATGCCCCGCACCAGATCACCTGCGGCCAGATACCCGGCGGCGAGGCCGATCCGGGTGACGAGGGTGGTGGGATGCTCCTCGCCCAGGACCCGTTCGCAGTCCGCGACCGCCGTCTCGTACGCGGGAACATACTTCGCGAGGTCACCGGCAACGAGGTACGCGCCGGCCAGGGCGACCCGGCAGATCAGCGTGTCGCGGTGGTCAGGGCCCATGATGCGTACGTAGTCGGCGAGGGCGGCTTCGTGCAGGTCGATGGCGCGGGCCGGATCCCCGGCCTCCCGGTAGGCGTAGGCAAGATTGTCCCGGGAGGTGAGGACGTCCCCGTGGTCGGGGCCCAGGACCCGCTCACGGTCGGCGAGCGTCGACTCCAGCAGCGGAAGCGCCCGGGCGAGATCCCCCGCCTCGGCGTACGCACTCGCGAGATTGTCCCGGGACGTGAGGGTGTCCTCGTGGTCGGGGCCCAGCACCCGCTCACGGTCGGCGAGCGTCGATTCGTACAGCGGAAGGGCGAGGCCGAAGTCCCCCGCGTCCCAGTACGCCCCGGCGAGGCGGTTGAGGACCGCCAGGGTGTGCGGGTCATGGGGGCCCAGCAAGCGGAGCGCCGACTCCAGCGAACGCTGCGCGAACTCGAAGCTCGGAGCGATCCTGCCCTGGCCCGCCTGGAATTTCCCCGCCTCGAGGAGCAGACGGCTCAGCGCCTCGTCGTCCTGCGCGGGCGGCACGGCGGAGACCAGCGCCTCGACATGGGGCAGCAGCGCGCGCCAGAGCGGCCAGCCCGTGGCGTCGTTGTTCGGCTTGCCGGGGAGGGCGGCGAGGAGCGACTCGGTGGCCCTCCGGCGCGCGTCGGCGATCGCGGCGACGGTGCGGTGCGGGTCGGCGGGGTCGGGGGTGCGGGCGATGGCCTGCACGAGCCGGTGCGTGCTGACGGTGTCCGAGGTGAGCGTGACCATGCTGTAGCTGCCGAGCAGCGCGAGCGACTGGTCGACGGCCAACGGGTCGTCGTCGAGCGCGGTGAGCAGGTCGCGCGGCACGTCGTCGGGGGCGAACCAGGCCAGTACGCGCAGCAGGTCGGCCGCGAGCGGGTCCTGGGCGCCGATCATGTCCAGCGTGAGCAGCCATACGCAGGCGACGGTGCGTCCCGGGTCGCCGCCGACGACGAGGGTGGCGAACATCCGGGCGGGGAACCGCCGGAACTGCTCCAGATAGCGGGCCGGTTCGGTCGCGGTCTGCTGGATGTACGCGGCGGCCTGTTCCAGCGCCAGTGGCAGGTATCCCAGCTCGGCCGCGAGCGCGGCGAGCGTCCGCCGGTCCTCGGGCCGGCCGCTGACCCGGCCGAGCAGGTCGACGGCGGCCTCTGGAGCCAGGGTGTGGACCGGGATCCGGTCACCGATGTTGTGCCAACCTCCCGCGCGACGGCTGGTGATGAGGTGCCTCCCTGTGCTGAGGGGACCGATCCACGGGGCGAGGTCCCGGGGGTCATGGGCGTTGTCGAAGACCAGGAGCCAGCCGTCGTGGGCCTGCAGCCAGGAGACGGCCCACTCGGCACTGTGTCCGCCGGCCGCGGCGCCGAGGGCCGCGAGCGGGTTCAGGCGCGCGGCCAGTTCCGCGAGTTCGGCGACGATGCCCTCGGCGGTGTCGGCCGCGATCCACCAGATCGGGTTGTACCGGTGCCTGAACCGGTGGGCGTACTCCAGCGCGAGCGTGCTCTTGCCGACGCCGCCGAGGCCGTGCACGACACGGACGACCGTCCCTCCGGAAGCGTTGCCGTTGCTGTCTCCGTTGCCCATGGCCGCGTCGAGGCGGGCCAGGTCGTCGTCCCTGCCGACGAACACGCCGTTGCGGGGCGCGGGAAGGTTGTTCAGCCCGGGAGGCGCCTCGACCTCGGTCGGCGATCTGAGGAGCTGGGCCGGGAGGTGCAGGCTGCGGGCGTCGATCGTCGGCCCCGCACCGGTGGCGATCACTCCGGTGTTGTTGTTCGCCGCCACCGCGCCCACACCGGACGACCCCGCCCCCGGCAGCATCACCGTCGGGCGGAGCGGTTCCGGGATCCAGGGCAGCGGCTGCGTCATCGCCGGATGGTGGCGTTGTCGCCGGTACTGATCACGCCCTCATTGCGCTGGGCGGCAACGGCACCGTCGCCGGACGCCGTGATCGACACCCCGGCCGGCGGGAGCAGCCCCTCGAGCTCGGCCGCCAGTTCGGCGTCGGCACGCAGCACCCTCTTGATCTGGGCGCGCAGCGCGGCCTGGAAGTCCTCGTCCTCGGGGTTGGCGACCGCGTCGTCCACGGCCCCCTCTACGGCCGCCCGGCTCTCCTCCCGGCGCCAGATCCGCTGCAGGATCCGCGTACCGAGCGAGACGGTCGCGTCCGCCCCGGCCCCACTCGCGCGGGTCAGCACGGCCGTTCCGTAACTCTGCACGGCGGCCGTCACATACGGCACGACCTGGTTCGCCAAAACGATTGCATCCACCATGGAGTTCCCCCACGCGCTGCATGTGTTCCACGACCTGCTGTACTCCAGAATCGCATCGCGGCGCGTACCGGGACCCGCTTCTGCACGCATCCACCCAAAGACGGGCACGTTCACCGCCGGCACCCGCACCGGGCTGCGCACCTGGATCGGGGACCCCTCACCGCTGTCCGTGTGACGGGGCGGCGTCCCCCGGAGCGGCGGCACCCGTATGCCGGTCATTTCATGTGCAAGTGGACGGGTTCGCGCGGCTCGTCCGGGCCGCACCTCGCACACCGAAGGAAGCGACACGTGACTACTCGCCCCCTCGCCCGGATCGCCGTGACCGCGGTGTCCCTGCTGGCGGTCGCCTTCCCGGGCGTCGCCCAGGCCGCCGCCGACACCGCGCCGAAGGACCCGTGCTGGCGCTACCAGGCGACGGTCAACCGTCACCAGGACCGCCTCGACGAGCTCAGCTCGCAGATCGACCCGGTCACGAAGAAGACCGAAGAGCTGGAGCACGCGTACCAGGACGCCGACAACGAGGCCGAGTACTGGCACACCGCCTGGTACGAGGCCCGCGACTGGGTCAAGTACCTCGAAGAGGACGAGTCGGGCGACTTCTCCGCGGCCGACTACGAGGCCGCGGTCAAGGCCCGCGACGAGGCCAGGGCCAACCTGGACAAGGCCAACGCCGAGGAGCGCAAGGCCTACGCGGCCCTGCAGGAGGTCAAGCAGAACCCCCAGCTCCTGGAAGACCGCGCCAAGACACAGAAGCTGCTGGCGCGCGCCGAGAAGGTGCTCGACAAGTGCAAGGCGCAGCCCAGCGCCTGACACGTCACCGCCACGATGAAGGGCCCGCCACCGAATGGTGGCGGGCCCTTCATCGTTACGTCTCGACTGGTCAGAACGTTTCTGCAAAGTCAGCGGGTGGTGGGGCGGGTGGGACTCGAACCCACGGCCGACGGATTATGAGTCCGCTGCTCTAACCGGCTGAGCTACCGCCCCTTACGGCGCGTCGCGCACACTTGTGCGCGCCGTCTGCCGCAGCATAGCCGCTCATACGATCTCCTGCCTCGGATGGTCGGCTTCGCATGACCATGAGGACTGCGGGGCGGCCCGAGCGGTTCCATCAAGGCCCTGAAGTCACCCGAAACAGCGGAAGAGGGGCCCCTCGGGGCCCCTCTTCCGTTTACTGCTCCCCCGACTGGACTCGAACCAGTAACCCTCCGGTTAACAGCCGAATGCTCTGCCAATTGAGCTACAGGGGATTGTGCTGAACTGCGCTCCCCCGACTGGACTCGAACCAGTAACCTGCCGGTTAACAGCCGGCTGCTCTGCCAATTGAGCTACAGGGGATTGCTGCGGTGCCTCGAACGTACCTACCTCGGATGTTCCCGGGGGGCGTGCGTCCGCTGCGACACATACATTAGCGCAAGCAGGGGGGTGCTCCGCCAATCGGTTCCGCCCCGGGTGATCAGGGGCGCGGCCGGGTAGGCGGTCCGCACCGACTGAGGGAAGGGTGGCTGCCATGCGGTACAAGCTCACGTTCGTCGCCGGACTGGCTCTGGGGTACGTGATCGGGACCCGGGCCGGCAGGGAGCGCTACGAACAGCTCAAGAAGTCCGCGCGCCAGGTCGCGCAGAATCCGGCCGTGCGCAACACCGTGGAGTCCGCGGCCCAGACCGGGCGCGAGGCGGCGGGCAAGGCGTACCACTCGGTGAGCGACAAGGTCAGTGCGACGGTCGGGGACAAAATGCCCGAGTCCGTGGCCGCCCGGGTGCGCTCGTTGAAGCAGCGCAGCGGCGGTGGCGAGGACGACTGGGGTACCAGTAACACCTGAGGCGCCCGAGGTGCGGCACAATCACCGGCATGGGGATAGTCGCCGGTCTTGACAGCTCTTCCGCGTTCACGCGCATCGTCGTCTGTGATGCGGACACGGGCGCCGTGCTGCGCCAGGGGTATGCGCCCCACCCAGTGGAGGCGAAAGCAGCGGAGGTCGATCCGCAGGCCTGGCTGCTTTCGCTGGGCGAGGCCGCGGGCGGAGGGCTGCTCGAGGGCGTTCAGGCCATCGGGGTCTCCGCGCAGCAGCACGGGCTGGTGCCGCTGGACCGGCAGGGCAATCTCGTACGGCCCGCACTGGTCGGCAACGACAAGCGGGCGCAGGTCGCCGCCGCGGATCTGGTGGATCTGCTGGGCGGCAGGCAGGCCTGGGCCGAGGCCGTCGGTTCCGTACCTCAGTCCGCGCAGCCCATAGCGAAGCTTCGCTGGATGGCCCGGCACGAGCCTGAGATCGCCGCGAAGGTGGCTGCCGTGATGCAGCCGCACGACTGGCTGGTGTGGCAGCTCCTGGGGCGGCCGGCGCGGCGGATCACCGACCGAGGGGCCGCTTCGGGCACCGGGTTCTGGTCCGCGGAGAGCGGGGGCTGGCGGCCGGATCTGGTGGAGCTGGCGCTGGGGCACCAGGCCGCGCTGCCCGAGGTGCTCGGGCCTTCGGAGGCTGCGGGGACCACCCCCGAGGGGCTGCTGATCTCGGCAGGGACCGGGGAGACCATGGCCGCCGCCTTCGGGCTCGGGGTGGGTGTGGGTGATGTCGTTGTTTCGCTGGGTGCCTCCGGGTCCGTGATGGCCGTGCACCACGAGGCGCTGGCTGATCCGAGCGGGGTCATCACTTCGTTTGCCGATGCCACCGGAATGCATCTGCCGGTCGTCCATACGCTCAATGCCGTACGGGCGCTGCGCGGCACTGCTGAGCTGCTCGGGGTGGACACGCTCGAAGAACTTTCCGAGCTGGCCCTGAAGTCGACGCCCGGCGCGTCGGGGCTGGTGCTGCTGCCGTACCTGGAGGGTGAGCGGACACCTCAACTGCCGCACACCGCCGGGACGTTGTCAGGGCTGCGGCGCGAGTCCATGAAGCGGGAGCATCTCGCGCGGGCCGCTTTCGAAGGCATGCTGTGCTCGCTGGCGGACGCCATGGAGGTGCTGCGGGGTCGGGGCGTGGAGGTGCGGCGGGTGTTTCTGCTGGGTGCGGCCGCCGAGCTCGGTGCCGTACAGGCCTGTGCGCCTTCGCTCTTCGGTGCGCAGGTCGTCGTTCCGCAGCCCGCCGACTATGCGGCGATCGGTGCCGCGCGGCAGGCCGCCTGGGCGCTGGGGGTTGCCGAGGGGACGCTCGA
The DNA here is from genome assembly GCF_040654175.1 of Streptomyces sp. NPDC050738. NCBI lineage: Bacteria > Bacillati > Actinomycetota > Actinomycetes > Kitasatosporales > Streptomycetaceae > Streptomyces > Streptomyces sp. NPDC050738. The sequence continues at coordinate 94,076 of NZ_JBFAHN010000023.1, forward strand.
CGAGGCGACTCCGCCGTCCTGGCAGGGGGCCGCGGCGCAGGTGCTGGAGCCCGGCGAGGAGCTGCCGGTGGGGCAGGCGGTGCGTCAGCAGTACGTCGCCACGCGTGACCAGATCCACCCCGGCGCATTCGGCGACGGTGGTTCTTGACCCGCGCTTGAAGAAAACGGTTCGAGGTTGGGGCCGCGGGTGTCGGAAAATGGGGTCGCCTCACCCTCCTTCGCCGACCCCGAGAGACAGCGTGCTGATAAAACTCCTGCGGACCTATCTGCGTCCGTACAAGAAGCCGATGGCACTGCTGGCGCTGCTGCAGCTGCTCCAGACCAGCGCCTCCCTGTATCTGCCGACGCTCAACGCGGACATCATCGACAACGGTGTCGTGAAGGGCGACTCGGGCTACATCCTCACCTTCGGTGGCGTCATGATCGCCATCAGCCTGGTGCAGGTCGTCTGCAACATGGGTGCGGTCTATTACGGCGCACGGACCGCCGCCGCGGTCGGCCGGGATCTGCGGGCCGGGATCTTCGACCGGGTGCAGTCGTTCTCCGCGCGCGAGGTCGGGCACTTCGGGGCGCCGTCCCTGATCACGCGGACCACCAATGACGTCCAGCAGGTTCAGATGCTGGTGCTGATGGCGTTCACGCTGATGGCCTCCGCGCCCATCATGTGCGTCGGCGCGATCATCCTGGCGCTGGGGCAGGACGTGCCTCTGTCGCTGGTGCTGGTCGCCGTACTGCCGGTGATGCTGACCGCGGTGACGCTGATCGTCCGCAGGATGCGGCCGCTGTTCCGGACCATGCAGGTGCGGCTGGACACGGTGAACCGGGTGCTGCGCGAGCAGATCACCGGGAACCGCGTCATTCGCGCTTTTGTGCGGGACGGGTACGAGAAGGACCGCTTCCGCGGCGCCAATGAATCCCTGACCGAGGTGTCACTCGGTACGGGGCGGCTGATGGCGCTGATGTTCCCGACCGTCATGACCGTCGTGAACATCTCCAGCATCGCCGTGGTCTGGTTCGGCGCGATGCGCATCGACAGCGGCGCCATGCAGATCGGGGCGCTGACCGCGTTCCTCGCGTACCTGATGCAGATCGTGATGTCCGTGATGATGGCCACCTTCATGTTCATGATGGTGCCGCGCGCCGAGGTCTGCGCCGAGCGCATCGAGGAAGTCCTCGGTACGGATTCGAGCGTCGTGCCGCCGGACGCTTCGGCGTCGGTCAAGGAGCTCGCCCGGCACGGTCATCTGGCCGTGAAGGGCGCCGACTTCAAGTACCCGGGGGCCGAGGCCTCCGTGTTGCGCGGAGTCGAGCTGGAGGCCAGGCTGGGTGAGACGACCGCGGTGATCGGGTCGACGGGCAGCGGCAAGTCGACGCTGCTGGGGCTTGTGCCGCGGCTGTTCGACGCGACCGGTGGTGAGGTGCTGGTCGACGGTGTCGATGTGCGGACGCTGGATCCTGTGCTGCTCGCGAAGACCGTTTCGCTGGTGCCGCAGAAGCCGTATCTCTTCTCGGGGACCGTCGCCACGAATCTTCGCTACGGGAATCCGGAGGCGAGCGACGAGGACCTGTGGCACGCGCTGGATGTCGCGCAGGCCAAGGGATTCGTGGAGAACCTGGAGGGCGGGCTCAACGCGCCCATCGCCCAGGGCGGGACCAATGTCTCGGGCGGGCAGCGGCAGCGGCTGGCCATTGCACGGACGCTCGTCGCCCGGCCGGAGATCTATCTGTTCGACGACTCCTTCTCGGCTCTCGACTACGCGACCGACGCGGCCCTGCGCCGTGCACTGCGGCGCGAGACCTCCGAGGCGACCGTGGTGATCGTGGCCCAGCGGGTGTCGACCATCCGCGACGCCGACCGGATCGTGGTCATGGACGAGGGGCGGGTGGTCGGGACGGGCCGCCATCACGAGTTGATGGCCGGCAATGAGACGTACCGGGAGATCGTGCTCTCCCAGCTGACCGAGGCGGAGGCAGCCTGATGGCCGGTCCTGGTGGACGCATGATGATGGGCCCGGCGCAGAAGTCGATGGACTTCCGCGGGTCGGGCAAGCGGCTGGTGAAGATGCTCGCGCGCGAGCGCGCGGCACTGTCCGGGATGATCCTGGCGGTGATCTGCAGCGTCGCGCTGTCGGTGGTCGGGCCGAAGATACTGGGGCGGGCGACCGACCTGGTCTTCTCGGGGATCGTCGGGCGCGAGATGCCGAAGGGCATCACCAAGGCACAGGCGCTGCAGGGCTTGCGGGACAAGGGGCAGGGCGGGCTCGCCGACATGCTCTCGGGGACGGACTTCACCCCGGGGCAGGGCATCGACTTCGACAAGATCGGGATGGTGCTGCTCGCCGCGCTCGCGATCTTCGTGTGCGCGGGTCTGCTGATGCTGGTCGCCACGCGGCTGACGGCGCGGATCGTGAATGCGATGGCGTACCGGATGCGCGAGGACATCCAGGCGAAGCTGTCGCGGCTGCCGCTGTCGTACTTCGACAAGCAGAAGCGCGGCGAGGTGCTGAGCCGCACCACCAACGACGTGGACAACATCGGGCAGACCATGCAGCAGACGATGGGGCAGCTGATCAACTCGCTGCTCACCATCGTGGGTGTGCTGATCATGATGTTCTCGATCTCGTGGCTGCTGGCGCTCGTCGCGCTGGTGACCGTGCCGCTGTCGGTGGTGGTCGCGGCGCGTGTCGGGAAGAGGTCGCAGCCTCAGTTCGTACAGCAGTGGAAGGTGACCGGGAAGCTCAACGCCCATGTGGAGGAGATGTACACCGGCCATGCGCTGGTGAAGGTCTTCGGGCGGCAGGACGAGTCGGCGGAGCTCTTCAAGGAGCAGAACGACGCACTGTACGAGGCGAGCTTCAAGGCGCAGTTCAACAGCGGGATCATGCAGCCGCTGATGATGTTCGTGAGCAACTTGAACTATGTGCTGGTGGCTGTGGTGGGCGGGCTGCGCGTCGCCACCGGTGCGCTGTCGATCGGTGATGTGCAGGCCTTCATCCAGTACTCGCGGCAGTTCTCGATGCCGCTGACCCAGGTCGCCTCGATGGCGAATCTGGTGCAGTCGGGTGTCGCTTCCGCCGAGAGGATCTTCGAGCTGCTCGACGCGGAGGAGCAGGAGGCCGACTCGCCTTCCGCGGAGCGGCCCGAGGAGCTGCGGGGCAGTGTCTCGCTGGAGAAGGTCGCCTTCCGCTACGAAGAGGACAAGCCGCTCATCGAGGGGCTTTCGCTGGCCGTCGAGCCCGGGCACACGGTCGCGATCGTGGGGCCGACGGGTGCGGGCAAGACCACGCTGGTCAATCTGCTGATGCGGTTCTACGAGGTCACGGGCGGGCGGATCGCGCTCGACGGGGTCGACATCGCGAAGATGACGCGCGAGGACCTGCGGGCCGGGATCGGGATGGTGCTGCAGGACACGTGGCTGTTCGGCGGGTCCATCGCGGACAACATCGCCTACGGGGCCGCGCCCGGGCGCGAGGTGTCGCGCGAGGAGGTCGAGGAGGCGGCCCGTGCCGCGCATGCGGACCGGTTCATCAGGACGCTGCCGGACGGGTACGACACCGTCATCGACGACGAGGGGACGGGGGTCAGCGCCGGTGAGAAGCAACTCATCACCATTGCGCGGGCGTTCCTGTCCGATCCGGTGATTCTGGTGCTGGACGAGGCGACGAGCTCGGTCGACACCCGGACCGAGGTGCTGATCCAGAAGGCGATGGCGCGGCTGGCCCATGGGCGGACGTCGTTCGTGATCGCGCACCGGTTGTCCACGATTCGCGATGCGGACGTGATCCTGGTGATGGAGAACGGGTCGATCGTCGAACAGGGCACGCACGAGGAGCTGTTGGCGGCGGACGGCGCGTATGCGCGGCTGTACGCGGCGCAGTTCGCGCAGGCGGTCGCGGAGGTGGATTAGGGGGCACGGGGGTGGGGCGGGGGGGGGCCCCCCCCCCCCCCCCCCCCCACCCCCCCCCCGCCCCCCCAGCCCCCCCCCCCGGGGTGCGCCCACGCCGGGGGGCGGGGGGTGGTGAGGGGCGTAGGCACCAACTGGGGGGGT
>NZ_JBFAHN010000024.1:0-78077 GCF_040654175.1 Streptomyces sp. NPDC050738
GCGCCGATTCCCGCGAACAGGGGGCGCTTGGCCGTACGCAGCCGGTCGTGGCCGGCACCGGTGAGCTGGCGGCGTACGTGGGCGCCCCCGAAACCCCCAACGCACCTGCACCCGCCGAACCCAACCCCACCCCTGACGACGACAAGCCCCACCCCGACACCCCCGCCGGAGGCGATACCGCGTGAACGACGTACTCGACGTCGCCCTCCGGCTGATCATCGTCTTCGCCGTCTTCCTCGTGCTGCCCCTGGTCGTAGGCCAGACCGAGCACAAGGTCATGGCCCACATGCAGGGCCGCCTCGGCCCCATGTACGCGGGCGGCTTCCACGGCTGGGCCCAACTCGTCGCCGACGGCGTGAAGTTCGCGCAGAAGGAAGACATCGTCCCGGCCGAGGCCGACCGCCGCATCTTCCAGCTCGCCCCCGCCGTGGCCCTCCTCCCGTACCTCCTGGTCCTCGTCGCGATCCCGATCGGCCCTGGCGAGGGCGCGGTCGGCCAGGTAGTCGACGCGGGCATCTTCTTCGTCCTCGCCGTCATGGGCGTCGGCGTGCTCGGCTCCCTCATGGCGGGCTGGGCATCGGCGAACAAGTTCAGCCTCCTCGGCGGCCTCCGCACCGCCGCCCAGCTCCTCGCGTACGAACTCCCCATGCTGCTCACCGCCGCCTCGGTCGCGATGGCGGCGGGCACGGTCTCGCTCCCCGGCATCCTCGACGCCTTCGCGTGGTGGTGGATCCCGTGGCAGATCGTCGGCGGCCTGGTCTTCTTCACCGCGGGCCTCGCCGAACTCCAGCGCCCGCCCTTCGACATGCCGGTGGCCGACTCGGAGATCATCTTCGGCGCGTACACCGAGTACACCGGGCTCCGTTTCGCGCTCTTCCTCCTCGCCGAGTACGCGGGCATCGTCGTCCTCTGCGGCCTCACCGCCGTCCTCTTCCTCGGCGGCTGGCACGGCCCGTGGGGGAGTGACGGACTCGGCTGGGTCTGGATGCTCCTGAAAACCGCGGTCCTCGCCTTCGGCGTGATCTGGCTCCGGGTCACCTACCCGCGCCTGCGCGAGGACCAGCTGCAGAAGCTCGCCTGGACCGTACTCATCCCGCTCGCGCTCGCCCAGATCGCGCTCACCGGCATCGTGAAGGTGGCGATCTCCTAGCCATGTCCCCCATCCCCGGATCCGGCCTCGCCAAGGGCCTGGCCGTCACCCTCCGCACGATGACGAAGAAGACCGTCACCGAGCAGTACCCCGAGGTGCAGCCCGAACTCCCGCCCCGTACCCGCGGCGTGATCGGCCTCTTCGAGGAGAACTGCACGGTCTGCATGCTCTGCGCCCGCGAGTGCCCCGACTGGTGCATCTACATCGACTCCCACAAGGAGACGACGCCGGCGGCCACCCCCGGCGGCCGCGAGCGCAGCCGCAACGTCCTCGACCGCTTCGCGATCGACTTCTCGCTCTGCATGTACTGCGGGATCTGCATCGAGGTCTGCCCCTTCGACGCGCTGTTCTGGTCGCCGGAGTTCGAGTACGCGGAGACCGACATCCACGAACTGACCCACGAGCGCGACAAGCTCCGCGAGTGGATGTGGACCGTCCCGGCCCCGCCCGCGCTCGACCCGGGAGCCGAGGAGCCGAAGGAGATCGCCGCGGCCCGCAAGGCGGCGGAGAAGCTGGCAGCCCAGCAGGAGCAGGGGGGCCCGGCATGAAGACCCTTGCCGCAGCAAGCCACCCCGGCTTCCTCTCGCCCTCCGGCGTGGAGATCGCGTTCCTCCTCATCGGCCTCGTCACCTTCGGCGCGGCCGTCATGACGGTCACCACCAAGCACCTCGTCCACGCCGCACTCTGGCTGGTCGTGACGCTGGGCGGCCTGGCCGGTACGTACCTCCTCCTCACGGCGGAGTTCATCGCCTGGGTCCAGGTCCTGATCTACGTCGGCTCGGTCGTCGTCCTCCTCCTTTTCGGCCTGATGCTCACGAAGGCCCCCATCGGCCGTTCCCCGGACGCCGATTCGGGCAACCGCTGGGTCGCCCTGGCCGTGGCGCTCGCCGCGGCGGCATCCCTCGTCTGGGTCGTCGCCGACGCTTTCCGTACGACCTGGATCAACCTCGACGGCGCGACGGCGCAAGGTTCCACCAAGATCACCGGCGAAGTCCTCTTCCGCCACTGGGTCCTGCCCTTCGAAGCGCTGTCGGTCCTCCTCCTCGCCGCCCTGATCGGCGCGATCGTCCTGTCCCGCAAGGACACACCCGTCGACGCCGGCACCGAATCGGAGGCGAAGAGCTGATGCACCTCGTCTATCCCGCCGTGCTCTCCGCCCTCCTGTTCTGCACGGGGCTGTACGGAGTCCTCGCCCGCCGCAACGTGATCCTGGTCCTGATGGCCGTCGAGCTGATGCTCAACGCCGTCAACCTCAACCTGGTCGCCTTCGACGTCTGGCTGCGCGACAAGCTCCACTCCGGACAGGCCCTCACCCTCTTCACGATCGCCATCGCCGCCGCCGAGATCGGCATCGGCATGGCGATCGTCCTGGCGGTCTACCGCAACCGCTCCACCTCGGCGATCGACGCACTGCGCGACACCGCCGAAGGCAGCGACCCCAGCGATCCCAGCGCAACCGACGCCGCAACCGACGCCGACGAGAAGGCCGAGGCCGCCGCGTGACCACCACGACCCTCGCCGTCCTCGTCCCCCTCCTCCCGTTCCTCGGCGCCGCCGCAGGTCTCTTCCTCGGCCGCACCGCGCCCGGCTTCGTACGCCCCCTCGCGGTCCTCCCCACCCTGGCCGCGGCAGCCTTCGCGATCACCCTCGCCACCCGCCAGGGCAGCGGAAAGACGCTCGACGCCGCGACCCGCCTGACCCCGACCGGCTCGGTCCCCATCGACCTGTCCCTGCACATCGACGGCTTCGCCGCCCTGGTCGCGATCCTGGTGACGGTCGTCGCGACCTGCGTGCAGATCTACTCGACGGGCTACCTCCGCGACGACCCCCGCTACCCCTCCTACGCGGCCCTGGTCTCGCTCTTCACCTCCGCGATGCTCCTGGTCGTCTACTCCGGCGACCTGATGGTTCTCCTGGTCGGCTGGGAAATCATGGGCATCTGCTCGTACTTCCTCGTCGGCCACTACTGGGAGACGCCCGAAGCCCGCGCCGCCTCCCTCAAGGCCTTCCTGGTCACCAAGCTCGGTGATGTCCCCTTCCTGATCGGCCTGTTCGCGCTCGCCACCGACGCCGGGACCTTCCGGATCACCGGCATCCTGCAGACGGTCGCCGACGGCGGACTGACCCACCCCACCCTGATCGCCCTGCTCCTGCTCGCGGGCGTCGCGGGCAAGTCGGCCCAGTTCCCGCTCCACACCTGGCTGCCCGACGCGATGGCCGGCCCCACCCCGGTCTCCGCGCTGATCCACGCCGCGACGATGGTCGCCGCCGGCATCTACTTCGTGGCCCGCCTCCTCCCCGTCTTCGCCGCCTCCCAGGCAGCCCTCACCGTCCTCGCCGTGATGGCCGCGGTCACCATGGTCGGCTCGGCACTCGCCGCCCTCGCCCAGGACGACATCAAACGCGTCCTCGCGTACTCGACGATCGGCCAGCTCGGCTACATGTCCGGCGCGCTGGCCGTCGGCGACCGCTCGGCCGCCGTCTTCCACCTCCTCTCCCACGGCGCGTTCAAAGCGCTCCTCTTCCTCGGCGCCGGCGTGATCATCCACGCCGCCGGCACCAACTCCCTCTCGGCGATGTCCCGTACGGGCAGCCTCGCCAAGCGCATCCCCGACGCGTTCTGGACGATGTCCATCGCCCTGCTCGCGCTCGCCGCGATCCCGCCCTTCGCCGGCTTCTTCTCCAAGGAATCGGTCCTGGTCGCCGCCGAGCACACCGCGTTCGGCGACAGCCACATCGCCCCGACGGGCGCGGGCTGGACCGTTCTGCTCGCAGGCCTCGCCACCGCCCTCCTCACCGGCGCGTACGCCACCCGCCTGTGGCTGATGGCCTTCCGCGGCAGCGGCCCCGAAGCCCCCGACCACGGCAAGCAGCCCGCCGTCATGAACGCCGTGCTCTGGGTGCTGGCCGTCCCCTCCATCGGCTTCGGCCTCAGCGCGGGCGCGATCACCGACTGGTTCGACGGCCACACCCTCTCGCCGTCCCTCACCACCTCCGTCCTCGGTACGGGAGTCGCCCTCGTCGGCGGCCTCCTCACCTACGGCGCCTGGCGCGCGGTCCACTTCAAGGAGGGCGCGGCCACCCCTCTCGGCGCGGTAGCCGCTCACCCCGAAGCGGACCCGGCCACCTCGGAGATCGAAGCGATCGCCACGCACACCCAGGCGTACGGCGACATCGCTTCGGCCCCCGACCCCTCGGACCCCGGCCGACTCCTCCTGGGCCCGCTCCACCGCCACGCGGCCGCGGGCTTCCACGTCGACGCGGTCTACGACGCCCTGTTCGTGCGCCCCGTCCTGGCCGCCGCGAAGCTGGTCCGCTTCCTCGACCGCGAGGTCGTCGACACCTACGTACGAGGAGCGGGCGCCGTCCCGCGCTGGCTGGGATACCTGGTCCGCCGCGCCCAGACCGGCAATCTGCAGACCTATCTGAGCGCCCTGCTCGCCGGCTCGGTCGTCCTGGCGATCGCCGCAGTCACCCTCGCCAACGTCTACGCCGGATCGTGAGCCGTGATCGATATCAATGCATCAGTGATGCAGTTCCTTCTCGCGTTCACCGTCGCCGGTCCGCTCATCGGCGCCGCCGCGGCCCTTCTCCCGGCCCCGCCCGGGCTGAAGGGGAAGTCACCCGACCAGGCGGTCCTGCGCCACGGCGTGGTGGTCACCGGAGTCGTGCTCATCGCCGCGATCGTCCTCGCGCTCGGCTTCGACCACCCCTCCACGATGCAGGCCACCACCGACATCACCTGGATCAAGGCGCTCGGCGTCCACATCCACCTCGGTGTCGACGGCATCTCGCTCCCCCTCCTGCTCCTGACCGCGCTGCTGACCTTCCTCTGCGCGCTCTACAGCTACTTCAAGCTCCCCCAAGGCCCGTCCCCCAAGGCCTTCGTGGCGCTTCTCCTGCTCCTCGAGTCCGGCACCCTCGCCACCTTCGCCGTACTCGACCTGATGCTTTTCTTCCTCGCCTTCGAGATGGTCCTCATCCCGATGTACTTCCTCATCGCCCGCTGGGGCGGCGCCCAACGTCAGGCCGCAGCCTGGAAGTTCATCCTCTACACCCTCCTCGGCTCCGTCGTCATGCTGCTCGGCCTGCTCCTCATCGGTCTGAAAAGCGGCACATTCGACATGGTGGCACTCGCCACTGACAACGGCCGCGGTCTCACCCACACCACCGAGGTCATCGCGGTCCTCGCCATCGCGATCGGCCTCGCGATCAAGACCCCGATGTGGCCGCTCCACAGCTGGCTCCCCGACGCCCACACCGCGGCCCCCACCGTCGGCTCGGTCCTCCTCGCGGGCGTCATGCTGAAGATGGGCACGTACGGCTTCGTCCGCATCGCCCTGCCCATCGCCCCCGACGGCATGCACACCTTCGCGCCGTACCTCGCGGCCTTCGCGGTCGCCGGAATCATCTACGGATCCCTCGCCTGCATCGCCCTGGTCCGTCCCGGCGCCAAGGGCGACCTCAAGCGCCTCATCGCGTACTCCTCCGTCGGCCACATGGGCTTCGTGCTCCTCGGCATCGCCTCGATGACCCCCACCGGCGTCAACGGCGCGCTGTTCGCCAACATCGCCCACGGCCTCATCACCGGCCTCCTCTTCTTCCTGGTCGGAGCGGTGAAGGACCGATACGGCACGGCGGACCTCGACACCCTCGCCGGCACCACAGGAGCAGCGCTCTACGGCAGGGCCCCCCGCCTCGGCGGCCTCGTCGCCTTCGCCGCCGTGGCCTCCCTCGGCCTTCCGGGCCTGGCCGGTTTCTGGGGCGAGATGCTGACCCTCTTCGGCGCCTTCGACCCGGCCCCCGGACTCAGCCGCCCCGCCTTTCTCACCTTCATGGCGATCGGCGCGGTCGGCACCCTCCTCACGGCCGCGTACATGCTCCAGGTGGTCCGCCGCGTCTGCATGGGCGCGCAGCCCGCAACGGACAACGCCCAGCACATCCCCGACCTCCAGGGCTACGAGTTCGCCGCCTGGACCCCCCTCGCTGCCCTCACCGTCCTCGCCGGCCTCTGGCCCGCGGCCCTCCTCGGCCTCTCCGACCCGGCCGTCCAGAAGCTTCTCGCAGGAGGCAAGGCATGAGCTCCCTCGTCCAGTCCGTCGACTGGGTAGCCATCGCGCCCCCCACGATCGCCGCCGCGACCGCCCTGATCGTCCTGGTCACGGACCTGTTCGTCGCGGAGAACCGCAAGCCCCTCCTCGGCGCGATCTCGATCACCGGCCTGGTCGCGTCCCTCCTCGCCCTCATCCCGCTCTACGAGCACAAGCGCCGCACCTTCTGCCTCACCACGGACCCCGCCGCCTGCAGCTACACCGTGGACCGCTTCGCCTTCGCCATCCAGGTCCTGGTCCTGGCAGGCGCGCTCCTCACCGCGCTGCTCTCCCTCACCCCGACAGCCGAGAAGAAGCTCCCCGCAGGGGAGTACTGGTTCCTGCTCCTCTCCTCGGCCTCCGGTGCGGCGCTGCTCCCCGCCTCCCGCGACCTCGCCACCCTCGTGGTCGCCCTCGAAGTGGCCTCGCTCCCCGCCTTCGCCCTCGTAGGCCTCAAGCGCGGCGACGCACGCTCCTCCGAAGCGGCCCTCAAGTTCTTCCTCTCCTCGGTCACCGCGACAGCAGTGATGCTCCTGGGCATCAGCTTCATCTACGCGACGACCGGCACCCTCTACCTCAACCGCATCGCCGACGCCCAGATCGACCCCCAGCTGGAGACCCTCACCCAGGCCGGCGTCGTCCTCACCCTGGTCGGCTTCGCCTTCAAAACAGCGGCGGTCCCCTTCCACTTCTGGGTCCCCGACACCTACGTGGGCGCCCCACTGCCCATCGCCGCGTACCTCTCCGTGGTCGGCAAGGCGGTCGGCTTCTCCGGCCTCATCCTCGTCACGGTCATGGCGTTCCCCGCGTACGCCGACGTCTGGGGCCCGGCGATCGCGGTCCTCGCCGCCCTCACGATGACGGTCGGGAACGTAGCGGCCCTGCGCCAGATCGCCACCCGCTCCCACAGCGCCGTACGCCTCCTGGCCTGGTCCTCCGTGGCCCAGGCCGGCTACCTCCTGGTCCCGATCGCGGCAGCCGCGTACACCTCGGACGACGAGGTGGGCGCCACCGTCGGATACGCCCTGATGTACGCGGTCGTGAACCTCGGCGCCTTCGCCGTAGTGGCCCTCGTCTCCCGTACGAACCCCGAGAACCGCATCTCCGACTACCGCGGCCTCTACGCCACCCGCCCCCTCGCCGCCCTCGCAATGGCCTTCTTCCTGCTCTGCCTCGCAGGCCTGCCCCCGGGCATCATCGGCCTCTTCGCGAAGGTCACGGTCTTCCAGGCGGCGGTCGACGCCCGCCTGGGCTGGCTCGCGGTGATCATGGCGGCGAACGTCGTCATCGCCCTCTACTACTACCTCCAGTGGACGGCGGCGCTCTTCAGAGCCCCCGAAGGCGAAGCGACGAAGCATCGCGCCCCCACAGCGATCACTGCCGCGATCGCCCTCGCGGCAGCCGCGGCAGTCGTCCTCTCCGGTGTCCCGGAGCTGGTGCTGCGCTACGCGTCCGTCACCCTCTTCTGAGGTTTGCTACGGTCGCGGGCTGAATGTCCCCCACCTTCCGTCCCCCCCCACGCATCAAGGAGAAGGCAGTGCTGACCGGCTTCAAGGAATTCATCCTCCGCGGAAACGTCATATCCATGGCGGTCGGCCTCGCGGTCGGTTCGGCCTTCACCGCCGTGGTCACCGCGTTCAGCACAGCGTTCATCACCCCGCTGATCGGCATGGCGACCCACTCCACGATGGGTGATTTCAGCAAGGCCCATTTCACGCTGCACGGCTCGCACTTCAACTACGGCGTCCTGATCAACGCCTCCGTGGCCTTCCTCATCACCGCGGCGGTCCTCTACTTCGCCGTCATAGCGCCCCTCGCCAAGATCCAGTCCCGGTTCACCAGCGACAAGCCGGTCGACATCAAGGCCGCCCTGCGCGACTGCCCGCGCTGCTACACGGAGATCCCGGCCATCGCCTCCCGCTGCGCCCACTGCACCAGCGAGATCAAGCCCGACCCCGAGGCGCTGGCCATGGCGGAGCTCCCCGCTCCGCGCTGACACCCGTACGGCGGACACGGCCGCCCGCGCGCACAAGGGAACTAGGACCCTCTGCCTGGCGTTGACCAGTACAGAAGGGTCCACTGGAGACAACCGCAAAGGGTTCCCCTGCCGCACCATTTGGAGGGCTACCGTGCACCGCCGGCACAACGGACTGAGGACAGCTGTACTCCTCGGGGGCCTCTCGGCCCTCATCCTCGTCATCGGAAGCTTCTTCGGCCGTACGGGCTTGATCGTCGCGCTCCTCATCGCGCTCGGCACCAACGCCTACGCCTACTGGAACAGCGACAAGCTCGCCCTGCGCGCGATGCGGGCACGCCCGGTCAGTGAGTTCGAGGCCCCCGAGCTCTACCGCATGGTCCGCGAGCTCTCCACGGCCGCGCGCCAGCCCATGCCCCGCCTCTACATCTCCCCGACCCAGGCCCCGAACGCCTTCGCGACCGGCCGCAACCCGCGCAATGCCGCGGTCTGCTGCACGGAAGGCATCCTCCAGATCCTGGACGAGCGCGAGCTCAGGGGCGTGATCGGCCACGAACTGAGCCATGTCTACAACCGAGACATCCTCATCGCCTCGGTAGCGGGAGCCCTGGCCTCGGTCGTCATGTTCCTGGTCAACTTCGCCTGGCTGATCCCCATAGGGCGCTCGGACGACGACGACGGCCCCGGCCTCCTGGGCATGCTCCTGATCATGATCCTCGGCCCCCTGGCGGCCACCGTGATCCAGATGGCGGTCAGCCGCTCCCGCGAGTACGAAGCGGACGCCTCCGGAGCCCAGCTCACCGGCGACCCGCTCGCCCTGGCCAGCGCCCTGCACAAACTGGAACTCGGCACCAAGCAGCTGCCGCTGCCGCCCGAGCCCCGTATCGAGACCGCGAGCCACATGATGATCGCGAACCCGTTCCGCCCGGGCCAGGGTCTCTCCAAGATGTTCTCCACGCACCCGCCCATGGCAGAACGCATCGCCCGACTCGAGAAAATGGCAGGCCGCCCGTGAAGACCATCCTGAACGTCATCTGGCTGATCCTCTGCGGCTTCTGGATGTTCCTCGGCTACATGCTGGCCGGGCTCCTGCTGTGCATCACGATCATCGGCATCCCCTTCGGCCTGGCCGCGTTCCGCATCGGTATCTACGCCCTCTGGCCCTTCGGCCACATGGCAGTGGACCGCCACGACGCGGGCGCCCCGTCCTGCATCGGCAATGTCCTCTGGCTGATCCTGGCGGGCTGGTGGCTGGCGCTGGGCCACCTCTTCACGGGCATCGCGCTGTGCATCACGATCATCGGCATCCCGCTGGGCCTGGCCAACTTCAAGCTGATCCCGCTCTCCCTGATGCCCCTGGGCAAGGAAATCGTCCCCACGGACCAGCCCTTCGCCACCCGCTGACCGGCCGGCTTCAGAGCTCGCGCGCCCAGACAGCCTTCCAACGGGCACCCTGCTCGATCGCCGACGAGCGATCGCTGGGGGGCTCGATGCGTTTGGACCGCTGCACCCCGCATCCGGTGCACAGTTCGTACGTGCCGTAGCCGCTGTTCCACAGCATCCCGGGCGGCCCCAGCCCGCATGCGCGGCACAGGGGGCCGTCGTCCGGTGCACTCAGTACCCGGGCGACGACCACGGGCAGCGGATCGCGCGGATGCAGTTCCGGCGCCGGGCAGTACGCGATCTGCCCCCATCTGCGCCAGCTGTCCCCGGCCGCCGCTCCCCGAAGCCCCGCCTGCTTCTCCCGTCGCCGACGGGCAGCGTAGAGACGCGTGTCGGGCAGCCAGAGCTCGCGTGCCGCGTGCAACTCCTCGACTGCCCGCACCAACGCCGCAGGATCGTCCGCCAGCCGCCCCGGTATGCCCGCGCTCCGTACGAGGTGGTGGTACGTGGCCCGAAAGCCGTACGGCGCGAAGCGCTCCAGGCAGGTCCGCAGGTTGCTCAATCTCCGGTACGGAGGCAGCGCTTCGTCGTACACCCGCAGCCGATGCGTCGTAAATGAGCTCATGCCGTCACCACTCCCCACCGCACCACGGCGATCCCCGCAACCACGCCCACACACCCCGACGTCCCTGTTTACAACACCGTACGGAAGGCAGGCTCAGCCCATGGGAATCCTCAGCTGGATCGCACTAGGCCTCCTCGCAGGCGCCATCGCCAAGATCCTGCTGCCCGGCCGTGACCCGGGCGGCCTGATCGGCACCACCCTCATCGGCATCGCAGGCGCCTTCATAGGCGGCTGGATGGCCTCCCACTTCTGGCACCACCCCGTGGCCAAGCACTTCTACGACGGCGCCACCTGGGTCTCCGCCATCGGCGGCGCACTGGTCCTGCTCATCGCGTACCGCCTGATCTTCGGCAACTCCCGAGACCGGCGCTGAACCGGTCCTGAACCGCCGCTGAACCGGCCGTTCACCCAAGCCCCGTCTCCCGCAAGGTGATGTTCAGTCGCCCAGCGACCCCCAGCCCCGGATCACCGGTCCCCGGCATCACCTTCGGCACCCCGTGGAACGCGAACCGCGAGTCCCCACCGAAGACGAAAAGATCCCCGGACTCCAACTCCACGTCCGTATAAGGCCGCCCGCGCCCCTCCACGTTCCCGAACCGGAACACGCACGTGTCGCCCAGGCTCAGCGACACCACAGGAGCCCACCCGGCCCGCTCCTCCTTGTCCTGGTGCATCCCCATGCGCGCGTCACCGTCGTAGAAATTCACCAGCGCCGCATCGGGCGCGTAAGCCCCAGCATCCCCATAAGCCTCAACAACAGCGGCCCGCCCCAACTCCACCAACCACCCCGGCAGTTCGGCGACCCGAGCCCCATTCACATCACCCGCCACACGCGCATACCGGTACGGCTGCCAGTGCCACCCCAGACACACCGTCTGTACGGACATGACCCCGCCCCCCGGCAGCACCGTGCGCCGCATCGGCACGGGCCCCCGCGCCCACTCCCGGCACGCCCCGACCAACTCCCGCTGCCGCTCAGCCGAGAGCCACCCGGGCACATGCACCGCGCCCGGCGCGACCTCCGTACGACTGCGGTCCCGCGGAAACAGTGCCCCGCTCACGCCACCAAAGCCCCTTCGAGCTCCAGCAGAGCCTGCTTCCGCTCGATCCCGCCCGCGTACCCGCGCAGCGCCCCGTCCGCCCCGATCACCCGGTGGCAGGGCCGCACGACCAGCAGCGGATTGCGCCCGATGGCAGTCCCCACAGCCCTGACCCCGGCCCCGGCGGACATCCCGATCCGGGTCGCGATCTCCCCGTACGAAACGGTCTCCCCATACGCCAGCCCCTCCAGCGCACCCCACACGCGCCGCTGGAAGTCGCTGCCGCCCGCACCGAATTCAAGCTCGAACCGGGTCAACTCCCCGTCGAAATAAGCCTCGAGCTGCTCAGCGACAGCCCCAAAGACCTCCGGCGCGCGCCGCCACCCGTCCTCGACGACCGCGCCACCCTTCTGCCCGGGCACGGAGAGCGACGTCAGCGCCACCCCGCCCGGCGCCGTGGCCGACTCCTCGCCGACCAGCAGCAGCTCACCCAGCGGGCTGTGCACCGTCCCGTAGAACGTCATCACCACCGCCTCCTTCCCTCGCAGCGCCCCGGCAGCGAATCCGCCGGGACATCTACGAGTCTGCGACCCCCGCACCGCCACGGCTGGCGGTTTCCGGACATCGCATCCATCCCACAGCCACCGCTCAGCGGTAGTTCACGAACTGGATCGCGAACTCGAAGTCCTTCTCCTTGAGCAGCGACTGCACAGCCTGCAGGTCGTCACGGCTCTTGGAGGAAACCCGCAGCTCATCGCCCTGCACCTGCGCCTTGACGCCCTTGGGGCCCTCATCGCGGATGGCCTTGGCGACCTTCTTCGCGTTGTCCTGGGAGATGCCCTCCTCGATCGTCGCGAAGAGCTTGTACTCCTTGCCGGAGAGCTGCGGCTCACCCGCGTCGAGCGACTTCAGCGAGATCCCGCGCTTGATCAGCTTGGTCTGGAAGATGTCGAGGATCGCGAGCACCCGCTCCTCGCCGCTGGCCTGCATCTGGATCTTCTCGCCGGACCACTCGATGGAGGCACCGGTGCCCTTGAAGTCGTAACGCTGCGAGATCTCCTTGGCGGCCTGGTTGAGGGCGTTGTCGACCTCCTGCCGCTCGACCTTCGAGACGATGTCGAAACTGGAGTCGGCCATGTCCTGTGGCTCCTTGTATCGGGATACGTATTCGGGTGCACAAGCCTAGTGGGGCCCTGGTGGGGTGGGGCACTGATCAATCGGGTGGCGGACCACCCCCACCCATCGGGTATCGTTTACGTCGTTGCCCCGGAACGCCGCAAGGCGGACTCGGACGACAACCCTTGGCGATGTGCCCGAGTGGCCAAAGGGAGCAGACTGTAAATCTGCCGGCTCAGCCTACCCAGGTTCGAACCCTGGCGTCGCCACAGGAAATCAGCCCCTGACCAGCAATGGTCAGGGGCTGTTCTGTTTCCCCGGCCCGGCCCGCCCCGGCGCAGGCCCGGCCATCCGGCCTCAGTTCCCGGCCACGGACTTCACCGCCACCGCCACCGGCACGGACCCGCCGATCAGCTCCAGCGTCAGCCCCGCCGTGGCCGGACTCTCCACCAGCTCCGCGAGCACCGCCGCCACATCGTCCCGCGGCACAGAACCACGCCCCGTCCGCGCCTCCAGCCGTACGAGACCGGTCCCCGCGTCGTCGGTCAGCGCGCCGGGCCGCAGGATCGTCCACTCCAGGCCGGCCCGCCGCCGTACCTCCTCGTCGGCCGCACCCTTCGCCCGCAGATACGCGTCGAAGACCTCGTCGCCCTCACGCTCCGTGTCCGCCCCCATGGACGAGACCACCAGATACCGCCGCACCCCGGCACGCTCGGCCGCATCGGCGAAGAGCACCGCCGCGTCGCGGTCCACGGTGTCCTTCCGCTCCACGCTGCTGCCGGGCCCCGCGCCCGCCGCGAAGACCGCCGCGTCGGCGCCCTTCAGCGCCTCGGCGACCTGCTCCACGGAAGCCGATTCCAGATCGAGCACGACCGGTTCGGCACCCGCCGACCTCAGGTCCTCGCTCTGTCCCTCGGCGCGGATGATGCCCGCGACCTCATCACCGCGTGCGGCGAGCAAACGCTCCAGCCGCAGCGCGATCTGACCATGTCCACCTGCGATGACAATGCGCATGTTTCCGACCGTACGCCCGCGAAGCGCCCCGCGCTCACGAAGCCGTGTCCGACCGCCCCTGACGCGGCAGTTCGAGGGCGACGGCCACCGCCGAATCGCAGTACTCCCGCACCGCGCTCGTCCGCGCGACCACCCGCCCGCGATGGACGACGATCCTGCTGTACGCCAGCGACAGCACGGCGTCCAGCCGCTCTCCCCGTACGGCCAGAAGCTCCGCCGGGAACCCCGCCTCCACCCGCACCTCGGCCAGGTCCATCGCCTCGCGCGCCGCCGAACTCACCGTCACGTACGCCTCGTTGACGCGCATCCCCGTCTGCGAGGCCAGCAGATAGGCGGCCTCCAGAGGATCCCCGCGCCCCACCGGATTGGCCGCGTCGCGCACCGCCCCGCTGCCCGCGGCGACCTGCACCCCGGCCGCCCGCAGCAGCCGTACGGGAGCGACCCCGCGCACCTCCCCGCACCCGCCCTGCGGCAGGCACACCACCCGCACCCCCGCGGCGGCGAGCTGGTCGGCGGCCCGGGTCGCCACGTCCAGCGGCAGCCGCGAGAGGCCGGCACAGGGCCCGAGCGTGACACCGCCGCGCAGTCCCCCGGCCATGGCAGCGAGCCGGGCGAGGCGGGCCGGATCGTCACCCTCCGTATGCAGATCGACGGAGCACCCGTGTTCGGCGGCGACGCCGAGCACCGCCTCCGCGTACCCCGTCGGATCGGGGTCCAGATCGGGGCAGCCGCCCACCGCCGCGGCGCCCATCTTCACCGCGTCCCGCAGTATCGCCAGTCCGTCGGCCCCCGCGACGCCCGTGAGCAGCCGGGGCACGGCGACCGCGGTCAGGTCCGCGAGCCCGCGCAGCGACCGCCGGGTCTTCAGCACGGCCTCCAGCGCCCCGAGGCCCTGGGCGTCCCCGATCCGTACGTGCGCGCGCTGGGCGGTGGCCCCGTGCCCGAGCTGCAGCAACGCGGCCTCCGTGGCGCGCCGCTGGACGTCTTCGGGTGCGTACGAAGGCGCCCGTGAGGCCGGCTCGTCCGCTGTGAGCGCGGTGTCGCTGTGGGCATGCGGTTCTGCGGGGGCGGGGAGCAGCAGATAGCCGGCGAGGTCGATCCGCGAACCGTGCGAGGGGAGGCTGCCCGCAGTGCCGACGGCTTCGATGCGCCCGGCGCCGAGCGATACGTCCACGGTCCGGCCGTCGGTGAGACGGGCACCGCAGAGCAGGAGAGCGGTGGTGCCGGCGGTGACGCCTTCGGGAGGCTGCGGCTGACTGTCGGGCATCGCGCTCCTCCTGGGGGCTGGTGGATCAAGATCACGCAGCGGTGGAGCGAGCCTAGAGCGAGGCCGGGCGCGCTTCGAGGAGGAGCGGAATAGTCGTACCGGTGTGGCCTCGTGAGGCCCGTGCGAGGGGTGGGACGGAGGGCCGGCTTAAGGATTTGGTCGATCGGCGAGGGAGCGGGTAATGTCTTCCTCGCTCGCCCCAATAGCTCAGTCGGTAGAGCGTCTCCATGGTAAGGAGAAGGTCTGCGGTTCGATTCCGCATTGGGGCTCTGGTGCGGTAGCCCTCACCTTCGGGTGAGGGATTCCGTATCAAAGCGGTGTAGCTCAGTCGGTAGAGCAAGCGGCTCATAATCGCTGTGTCACCGGTTCAAGTCCGGTCACCGCTACACACAGTAGCCGATTGTGGGGTCGGTCCTTCGATCGGCTACTCTTTTATGCGTTCATCCGTCCAACGACCGTCCCAGGAGCACTCACGTGGCTGCCACCGACGTCCGCCCGAAGATCACGCTGGCCTGCGTGGAGTGCAAGGAGCGGAACTACATCACCAAGAAGAACCGGCGTAACGACCCGGACCGCTTGGAGCTGAAGAAGCACTGCCCGCGCTGCCACTCGCACACTGCACACCGCGAGACGCGCTAACACACAGGCTCGTATGCAAGGCCGTCCCCCTCGGGGGGCGGCCTTGTGTCGTTTTTGCAGGTACAGGCTCTTTCATCAGGAGGTAGCGAGTCATGGCGCTCGACCAGTCCTTCGTGGGGCGGACCTATCCGCCCACCGCTCCGTACGAGGTCGGCCGGGAGAAGATCCGCGAGTTCGCGGTTGCTGTGGGTGACACCAATCCCGCGTACACGGATCCGGATGCCGCCAAGGCGCTCGGACATTCCGATGTGATCGCTCCGCCGACTTTTGTGTTCGCGATCACTTTCAAGGCCGCGGGTGCGGTCATCGAAGATCCGCAACTGGGTCTGGATTACAGCCGGGTGGTGCACGGCGACCAGAAGTTCGCGTACACGCGTCCGGTACGGGCGGGGGACCGGCTGACGGTCACCTCGACCATCGAGGCGATCAAGTCCATGGCGGGCAACGACATCCTGGACATCCGCGGCGAGGTCCACGACGAGTCCGGCGAGCATGTCGTGACCGCCCTCACCAAGCTCGTGTCCCGCGCGGCGACGGCAGAGGAGGCGTGACGATGACAGCGAAGGTCTCTTACGGGGACGTCGAGGTCGGCACCGAGCTGCCGGCGGCGTCCTTCCCTGTGACGCGTGCCACGCTTGTCCAGTACGCGGGCGCCTCGGGCGACTTCAACCCGATCCACTGGAACGAGAAGTTCGCGGTCGGCGTCGGGCTGCCCGATGTGATCGCGCACGGCATGTTCACCATGGCCGAGGCGATCCGCGTGGTCACCGACTGGGCCGGCGACCCGGCGGCGGTCGTGGAGTACGGCGTGCGCTTCACCAAGCCCGTCGTCGTTCCCAACGACGAGACGGGTGCGCTGATCGAGGTCAGCGCGAAGGTCGCGGCCAAGCTGGACGACGATGCCCGTACGGTGCGCGTCGACCTGACGGCGATGAGCGCAGGCCAGAAGGTGCTGGGCATGTCCCGCGCCGTGGTCCGCCTCGCCTGACGAGAGCAGTGCGTAAGGGGCGTCCGCCATGGCGGACGCCCCTTACGCATCTCCACCCCTTGACTCAGGTAGTGATTGGCCACTAACTTAACCGCATGGCCAGGATGAGTGCAGACGAGAGGCGCGAGAGCGTCATCCGCGCGGCGGTGACCGAGTTCGCCCGCGGCGGCTACAACGGCACCTCCACGGAGGCGATCGCCAAGCGGGTGGGCGTCTCGCAGCCGTATCTCTTCCGGCTCTTCCCGAACAAGCAGGCCATCTTCCTTGCCGCGGCGGCCCGTTGCTGCCAGGAGATCACCGAGGTCCTACTGAAGGCGGCCGACGGGGTGGAGGCCGATGGGCTCCGGATGGCCATGGGGATGGCGTACGAGTCGCTCATCGCCGACGACCCGGACAAGCTGCTGATGCAGATGCAGGCGTACGTGGCCGTGGCGTCGGCGGAGATCGTAGGCGACCACGAATTCGGTGAGTCGGTCCGGGCCGCCTGGCTGGAGATGTACGACACCATCCACCTGAAGCTCGGCGCGGACGCCACGGGGACGACGACGTTCCTGGCGGACGGGATGCTCATCAACACGCTGGTGTCCCTGGGCTTCAAGCCCGAGCACCGGGTCTGGGCGAACTTCTACGAGTCGAAGCTGCAGTGAAATGACGCACGTGATCCCGCTTTTCCGCTCCGCTGTTCCACGCCCGCAAAACTTAGTCATCAATAACTAACTCCGAGGGGGAGTAATGAACGAGCAAGCAGCAGGACGGCGCGGGGGCGCCACCTGGGCCCTGATCATCACCAGCGTCGCCGGTTTCATGGCGGCTCTCGACAATCTCGTCGTCACGACCGCCCTGCCCTCCATCCGCGAGGACCTGGGCGGCGCGCTCTCCGACCTGCAGTGGACGGTCAACGCCTACACGCTGACCTTCGCCGTCCTGCTGATGTTCGGCGCAGCCCTCGGTGACCGGTTCGGCCGCCGCAAGCTCTTCATCTCCGGCCTCACGGTCTTCACTCTCGCCTCCGCCGCCGCTGCCATGGCCCCCGGCATCAACTCCCTGATCGCCGCCCGCGCGGTCCAGGGCGTAGGCGCGGCGATCATGATGCCGCTCACGCTCACCCTGCTCACCGCAGCCGTTCCGGCCGCCCGCCGGGGCGCCGCCCTCGGCATCTTCTCCGCCGTCACCGGCCTCGCGGTCGCCAGCGGCCCGTTGATCGGCGGCAGCCTCACCGAGCACTTCTCCTGGGAGTGGATCTTCTGGCTGAACGTCCCGGTCGGTCTGGCCCTGCTGCCCTTCGCCCGCCTCCGCCTCTCCGAGTCGTACGCCCCGAACGCCCGTCTCGACATCCCCGGCACGGTCCTCGTCAGCGGCGGCCTGTTCGGCATCGTCTACGGGCTGGTCAACGGCCAGGCCGACGGCTGGACTTCGCCCACCATCCTCATCAGCCTCTTCGCGGGTGCCGCCCTCCTGGCCGGTTTCGTCCATCACGGCTTCACCGCCAAGAACCCCATGCTCCCCATGCGGCTCTTCCGTAACCGCGCCTTCTTCGGCATCAACATGGCGTCCATGCTGATGTTCCTGGGGATGTTCGGCTCGATCTTCCTGCTCAGCCAGTTCCTGCAGGGTGTCGCCGGATACTCGCCCACCGAGGCCGGACTGCGGATGCTCCCCTGGACCGGAATGCCGCTGATCGTCGCGCCGTTCGCCGGGATCCTCTCGGACCGGATCGGCGGCCGCCCGGTCGTCGCGGCAGGTCTCGCACTCCAGGCGCTGGGCCTCGGGCTCTTCGCGGCGGTCATCGGCCCCGACGTCTCGTACGCGGCCCAGCTCCCGGGCCTGATCCTCAGCGGCATCGGCATGGCGCTGTACTTCGCCCCCGCGGCCAGCGTGGTCATGTCCAGCGTCCGCCCCGCCGAGCAGGGCATCGCCTCCGGCGCCAACAACGCCCTGCGCGAGGTCGGCGGATCGCTCGGAGTCGCCATCATGGGTGCGGTCTTCTCCGCCCAGGGCGGGCTGGAAACCCCGCAGTCCTTCACCGACGGCACGGTCCCCGCGCTGTGGATCGGCGCCGGCACGGTGGCCCTCGCCGCCCTGGTGGCCCTGCTGATTCCGCGCCGCGCCAAGGCCGCGGCCCAGGCCGCCGAGGACCAGGCCGAAGAACGCGAATTCGCCTCCGCCTGAACGATCTTGGCCCATACGATGACCGATCCGGACACGACCAATCCGGACACTCACGAAAGCGGAGGCCAGCCATGCCGGACCTGCCCTGGATCGTTCCTCAAGCACCCGCACCGCACACCGAGGCCTACGCCATGGCCTCCCGCTTCGAGACCCGCACCCTGCTCGGCGCGCTCAGGTTCTTCGCGAAGGCCCCCGGGATCATGCTCCAGATACGCAAGGCCCCGGGTGCGTACGGGGTGACGCTGCGGGCCCGCCCGCTGCGCCGGACCTTCTGGACGCTCTCCGTATGGGAGTCGAAGGAGGCGCTGTACCGCTTCGCCGGCACCGGCGCGCACCGCGCGGGCGTCCGCGCCGTGAGGGGCCTGATGAGCGATTCGACCTTCACCTACTGGGCCGCGAACACGGATGACGTCCCGCTCGGCTGGGAGGAGGCGCTGCGGCGCCTGGACGAGGAAGACGAAAAGAAGCAGCAGACGCAGGTGTGACGCCCCCGCCGTACGGACAGCCCCGCCGCGACCGGCGGGGCTGTCCGTCTGCCGTCTCGTACGCTTGACCCCGTGCAGGAACTCCACGAAGCCCCCCTCGCCCCCCTGACCACCTTCCGCCTCGGCGGCCCGGCCACCCGGCTGATCACGGCGGAGACCGACGCCGAAGTGATCGAGGCGGTCCGCGCCGCGGACGCGACGGAGACACCCCTCCTCGTCATCGGCGGCGGCTCCAACCTGGTCATCGGCGACAAGGGCTTCCGCGGCACCGCCCTGCGCATCGCCACCCGTGGCTTCGAACTCTCCGGTACGAAGCTCGAGTTGGCGGCAGGCGAGAACTGGTCGGACGCCGTCGCCCGCACCGTCGAGGCAGGCCTGGCCGGCATCGAGTGCCTCGCCGGAATCCCCGGCTCCGCCGGCGCGACCCCGATCCAGAACGTCGGTGCGTACGGCCAGGAAGTGTCCGCCACGATCACCGAGGTGGTCGCCTACGACCGCCAGGCCGCCGAAACGGTGACGATCCCCGCGGCCGACTGCCACTTCTCGTACCGCCACAGCCGCTTCAAGCAGGACCCCGACCGCTATGTGGTCCTCCGCGTCCGCTTCGAACTGGAAGACGCGGGCGGCCTCTCGGCCCCCCTCAAGTACCCGGAGACGGCCCGCGCCCTCGGTGTCGAGGCAGGCGACCGCGTCCCGGCGGCCAAGGCGCGCGAGACGGTGCTCACGCTGCGCGCCGGCAAGGGCATGGTCCTGGACCCCGAGGACCACGACACCTGGTCGGCGGGCTCCTTCTTCACCAACCCGATCCTGTCGGCGCAGGAGTACGAAGCCTTCCTGGCCAGGGCCCGGACGCGTCTCGGCTCCGACGTCGTCCCGCCCGCCTACCCGGCGGGGGAGGGGCTGACGAAGACATCGGCGGCCTGGCTGATCGACAAGGCGGGCTTCACGAAGGGGTACGGCACGGGCCCGGCCCGTATCTCCACCAAGCACACCCTGGCCCTCACCAACCGGGGGAGCGCCACCACCGAAGACCTTCTCGCGCTGGCCCGCGAGGTCGTCGCGGGTGTCCAGGAGGCCTTCGGCGTCACCCTGGTCAACGAACCCGTGACCGTCGGCGTCAGTCTCTGAAGCCCCCTCCGAAACCCGGTGGAACCCACCGGGCACCCCCGGTTGTCGAGTGAGTGACAGGGTCTTTGCCCTTGAGGACCGCACGCTCATCGAGGGGGACACCAGGTGGGGACGGAGCCGGCCACGCGCGATGCGGATTTCACGGAGTTCACGGCGTCCGCGTACGCCTCGCTGCTGCGCACCGCCCGTCTGCTGACGGGGGACCGGCACACGGCCGAGGATCTGGTGCAGGCCGCTCTGGTCCGCGTCTATCTGCACTGGGGCCGTTCGGCGGCCTGGGAATCGCCGCAGGCGTACGCCCGCAAAGTGGTCGTCAATCTCTACGCGACCTGGCGCCGCCGCAGCTGGCACCGCGAGGTGCCCCACGCGATCCAGGGGGAGGGCGGTCAGCCGGACCGCGCGGACGACGCGACGGGCGGCACGGACACCCGGATCGAACTCCGGCGCGCACTCTCCTCCCTGCCCCGTGCCCAACGGGCGGTGCTGGTGCTCCGCTTCTACGAGGACCTGTCGGTGGAACAGACGGCCGAGCTGCTCGGCTGTTCGCCCGGAACGGTCAAGAGCCGTACCAACAGGGCCCTGGAACGGCTGCGCGCCACGGGTGCGCTGACCGGTTACGCGCAGAGGGGTGCACGGTGAGCGATACGGACCACTCCGATCACTCGGACGAAGACCTGTTGAGGCAGGCGCTGCACGATCTGGCGGGAGCGGACGCCTCCCCGGCGGCAGTGGAGGCCCCGGCCCTGATGGCACGCGGCCGCCGCACGCGCGGGCGGCACAGGGCGGCGCTGGCGGCCTGCGCGACGGCTCTGGTGGCGCTGGGCGGGTCCTTGCTGGGCCTGAACCTCGCAGGCGGGGAGGGGCGCGACGGGTCCTCGGCTGCCTCCACCGCAGCCGTACGGACGCCTGAGGCGGTGACCGGGAAGGCGTACGCGTACGGGCTGCCCGGTGTCTGCGACCTGCGAGTCGCCCTGTTCGACGGGCGCTTGTGGACGGCCCGTCACGACACCTGGGCGATCTCGCTCGTCGGGGACTATCTGACGGGGCGCATGACCCTCCGGTCCCACAACGCACTGCGTTTCAGCGGAGCCGGCGGCATCCCTCCGATGACGTTCCACCCGGCCGGCGCGGCCGATGTCGAGGCCGTCTCACCCGGCTGCCTGGACCGGCTGGCATCGGACGTCAAGAAGCCGAGGACCGGGGCGATCTACCCCGTGCGGCTGGGAGGCGGCCACCCGTGCGACATGGGTCCTGACATCACGCGCATCGACGGACGCTGGTGGGCCTCGGAGGAGAAGACCCCTGAGGGCGCCTGGGAGCAGGCCCCGTCGGGGACGATCGAACTGCGCGCCCCGGACACCGCCGAGGTCACCTACCTCGGGGGCCGCACGGCCACCTTCCACCCGCTCGCAAGCCCGCCCGGACTGTGCCAGTGATACGGCGGCGCGGTCCTCCGCCCCTAGTACGCGACCCCGACCCCCTGCTTGAAGGCCCGCGCATCGTCCACCAGCGCGAGCATCGCGTGGGCCACATCGGCCCGCGCGATCGAACGCCCCTTGCGCGGATTGCCCCCGATCTCGGTGCGGTACGCACCCGTCCGCGCCCCGTTGGTGAGCTTCGGCGGTCGTACGGCCGTCCAGTCCGTCGCGCTCCGCGCCATCTCCTCCTCCATGGCCCGAAGGTCGGCGTACACGTCCTTCAGGATCGCGTTGATCGCGGAGAGCATGACGCGGTCGAGCAGCGCCTCCCGTACCTCCGGCGCAGGTGCGAGCGGCGCCGCGCTGACCACGAGGAGCCGCCGCGTCCCCTCCGCCTCCATGGCGCGCAGCACCGGCCGGGTCAGCCGGGCCGCGACCCCCGCGTCCGACCGCTTCCTCGCCCCGAGCCCGGAGAGCACCGCGTCGCGTCCGGACACGGCGGCCCGCAGTTCTTCCGCGTCGTCGAGAGCGGAGGTGAAGACCTCCACCTCCGACAGCCGGACGGGCAGCCGCGCCGGATCCCGTACCACCGCGGTGACCTGGTGCCCTGCCGCCACCGCCTGCTTGACGATCTCCTGACCGATACCGCCGGTCGCTCCGAAAACGGTGAGCCTCATGGCGCTTCCTCCCGGGTGGGTAAGTGTTCACTCACCCCTATAGTGAGTAAACGCTCACCCACTCGTCAAGCTTGGTTGGTCCCTCCATGCAGCAGAAGCCGGCCCGCGTCCGCATCGTCGACGCAGCTCACGAACTCATGCGCACAGCCGGCCTCGCCCGCACCACCACCAAGGAGATCGCCAGGGCGGCGGGCTGCTCGGAGGCAGCGCTCTACAAGTACTTCCCGAGCAAGGAGGACCTCTTCATCACGGTCCTCAGCGAACGGCTGCCCAAACTGGCACCCCTGCTGAACACCCTGGTCGAAAGCCCCGGCGGCCACAGCGTCGAGGAGAACCTGACCACGATCGCCCGCCAGGCCGCCCTCTTCTACGCCGAGAGCTTCCCGATCGCCGCCTCGCTCTACGCCGAACCCCGCCTCAAGCAGCGCCACGACGACGCCATGCGCGCCATCGGCGCCGGCCCGCACATGCCCATCCGCCGCCTCGACGCCTATCTCCGCGCCGAACAGCGGGCAGGCCGCGTCGGCCCCGAAGCGGACACGTACGCCGCGGCCTCCCTCCTCCTCGGAGCCTGCGCCCAACGCGCCTTCGCCTACGAGATGTCCGAGGACGGCGTCCCCCCGCACCCCCTGGACGAGTTCGCCGCAGGAATCGCCCGCACGCTGCTCAAAGGGATCGCATAGGGTCCTCCCCGCTCCTGGCGCGGGCAGCACGGTGGACACAAGCTCCGAGCAGACCCTTGAGCGGCTCGACAGGGACGGCACGACGATCATCGTCGGCATGTCCAGCAGGACGGCCGTGCAGGTCTACGAGGACCCTCGGCGGCCAGTGCCCCAAGCGCGCGGCCAACGCCCTGTGTGCGGCGCTGGAGATGAAGAAGTTCGCGGAGCACCACACGGTCGTCAGGACCATGGAGCTGTCCCCGTCGGCCCGCCCGAAGCTCACCTGGCAACCCCGGTGTCCGGGGTCAGACGGCCAGCCAGTCGTCCACCCCGGACAGCAGCTTCTCCCGTACGTCCACCGGTGCGGCGGACGCCCTGACCGACTGCCGCGCCAGCTCGGCCAGCTCCTCGTCGCTGAACCCCTGGTGCTTGCGCGCCAGTTCGTACTGCGCCGCCAGCCGCGACCCGAACAGCAGCGGGTCGTCGGCCCCCAGCGCCATGGGAACCCCCGCGTCGAACAGCCGCCGCAGCGGTACGTCCTCGGGCTTCTCATAGACCCCCAGCGCCACATTGGACGCCGGACACACCTCGCACGTCACCCCGCGCTCAGCGAGCTTCCGCAGCAGCCGCGGGTCCTCGGCCGCCCGCACCCCGTGCCCGATCCGCGTCGCGTGCAGGTCGTCCAGGCAGTCCCGTACGGAAGAGGGCCCGCTCAGCTCCCCGCCATGAGGTGCGGCCAGCAGCCCGCCCTCGCGCGCGATCGCGAAGGCCCGGTCGAAGTCCCGCGCCATGCCCCGGCGTTCATCATTGGACAGTCCGAACCCCACCACCCCCCTGTCGGCATAACGCACCGCGAGGCGCGCAAGTGTCCGTGCGTCCAGCGGATGTTTCATCCGGTTCGCCGCGACGACCACCCGCATCCCGAGCCCGGTCTCCCGCGAAGCCGAATCGACGGCATCCAGGATGATCTCCAGAGCCGGGATCAATCCGCCGAGCAGGGGCGCGTACGACGTCGGATCGACCTGGATCTCCAGCCACCCCGACCCGTCCCGCACATCCTCCTGGGCGGCCTCGCGCACGAGGCGCCGGATGTCGTCGGGGGTACGCAGGCAGGACCGCGCGATGTCGTAGAGCCGCTGGAAGCGGAACCACCCCCGCTCGTCGGTGGCCCGCAGCTTCGGGGGCTCCCCACCAGTCAGCGCCTCGGGCAGGTGGACGCCGTACTTGTCGGCCAGTTCCAGCAGGGTCGAGGGCCGCATCGACCCGGTGAAGTGCAGATGCAGATGGGCTTTGGGCAACAGCCTCACATCACGTACGTGCTCCATCCCAAGATCCTGCCGTACGCACCCGTCCCCCCGGTAGCGGCTTTCCCCCTATGAGTAGTTGCCCGAACGAAGAAACGGGCCCCCGGCCGAAACCGGAAGCCCGTGTCCATACCCGCAAAAACTAGTCGCGGGCCTCGGCCAGCAGCTTCTGCAGCCGCGAGACGCCCTCGATCAGGTCCTCGTCGCCCAGCGCGTACGAGAGCCGCAGGTAACCCGGGGTCCCGAAGGCCTCACCCGGCACCACGGCGACCTCGACCTCGTCCAGGATCAGCGCGGCGAGCTCGACCGAGGTCTGCGGCCGCTTGCCCCGGATCTCCTTGCCGAGCAGCCCCTTCACCGAGGGGTACGCGTAGAAGGCACCCTCCGGCGTCGGGCAGACGACTCCGTCGATCTCGCTGAGCATCCGCACGATGGTCTGCCGGCGCCGGTCGAAGGCGGTCCGCATCTCGGCGACCGCGTCCAGGCTCCCGGAGACGGCGGCCAGCGCGGCGATCTGCGCCACATTGCTGACGTTCGACGTGGCGTGCGACTGCAGGTTGGTCGCGGCCTTGACGACGTCCTTCGGGCCGATGATCCACCCCACGCGCCAGCCGGTCATCGCGTACGTCTTGGCGACGCCGTTGACGACGATGCACTTGTCGCGCAGCTCGGGCACGATCGCCGGCAGCGAGGTGAAGGTGGCGTCCCCGTAGACGAGGTGCTCGTAGATCTCGTCGGTGAGCACCCACAGACCGTGTTCGACGGCCCAGCGCCCGATCGCCTCGGCGTCGGCCTCGCTGTATACGGCGCCGGTCGGGTTGGACGGCGAGACGAAGAGGACGACCTTGGTCCGCTCGGTGCGGGCAGCCTCGAGCTGCTCCACCGAGACCCGGTAGCCGGTGGTCTCGTCGGCCACGACATCGACCGGGACACCGCCCGCGAGGCGGATCGACTCGGGGTACGTCGTCCAGTACGGAGCCGGGACGATGACCTCGTCGCCCGGGTCGAGGATCGCGGCGAACGCTTCGTAGATCGCCTGCTTGCCACCGTTGGTGACCAGGACCTGGGAGGCGTCCACCTCATAACCGGAGTCACGCAGCGTCTTGGCGGCGATGGCGGCCTTGAGCTCGGGGAGCCCGCCGGCCGGGGTGTAGCGGTGGTACTTCGGGTTGCGGCAGGCCTCGATCGCGGCCTCGACGATGTAGTCGGGCGTCGGGAAGTCGGGCTCACCGGCCCCGAAGCCGATCACCGGGCGTCCGGCGGCCTTGAGGGCCTTGGCCTTCGCGTCGACGGCGAGGGTCGCGGACTCGGAGATAGCACCGATGCGGGCGGAGACCCTGCGCTCGGTAGGAGGAGTTGCAGCGCTCATACGGCCCATCGTCCCAGACCTGAAACGCGCTCGGCACACGGGTTTCACGGACTGGGCAGGAATGATCTGTTCGACGTCAGCCCCGTGAGCACGTACACTCACTCACCGTTGGCCCACAGCAACCACATCTTCGGATGCGGTACGTTGGGGGAACCACAAAGGGTCGTAGCTCAATTGGTAGAGCACTGGTCTCCAAAACCAGCGGTTGGGGGTTCAAGTCCCTCCGGCCCTGCTACACACACCTTCGCCGGTTGTGTGCGCATGTAAGTACTTCATTGATTGCCATGCGGCTCCACCGGGCGCGGCATGGTCACGACCCGGAATCAGGTGAGAGATCGTGACGGACGCCGTCGGCTCCATCGACATGCCTGATGCACAGGATGAGGCGCCGGAGTCGAGCAAGAAGGCGCGCAAGGGTGGAAAGCGCGGCAAGAAGGGCCCCTTCGGCCGTCTCGCGCTCTTCTACCGTCAGATCGTTGCGGAGCTCCGCAAGGTGGTCTGGCCGACGCGCAACCAGCTGACGTCGTACACGTCAGTGGTCATTGTCTTTGTTGTCATCATGATCGGCATCGTGACCGTGATTGACTATGGGTTCAACCAGGCCGTCAAGTACGTCTTTGGCTGATCCCGCGAAGGGCGCCCGGAGCGGCGCCCCTTTCGCATGTTCCACACCTTTGTATCCAGGAAGAAGCAGCCACCGTGTCTGACCCGAACCTGAACGAGTCCGCCGAGGCCGAGC
Source organism: Streptomyces sp. NPDC050738 (assembly GCF_040654175.1). Lineage (NCBI taxonomy): Bacteria > Bacillati > Actinomycetota > Actinomycetes > Kitasatosporales > Streptomycetaceae > Streptomyces > Streptomyces sp. NPDC050738. The sequence continues at coordinate 26,239 of NZ_JBFAHN010000024.1, forward strand.
TCGACATCGTCGAGGCGGCAGACGCTGTGGACCCCGACCAGGCAGAAGCTGCTGACGCCGCTGCTGGCGAGCCGGCCGAAGAGGCCGCCGTGCACATCGAGGACGAGGCCGAAGCGGTCGCAGAGACCGATGAGGACGAAGCCGCAGTCGAGGCCGTCGAGGCAGAGGCCGACGCCGCCGAAGGCGACGAGGAGCCCGCCGAGGCCGAGCCCGCCGAGGCTCTCGACCCGGTCGAGGCCCTGCGCGAGGAGCTCCGCGGTCTGCCCGGCGAGTGGTACGTCATCCACACGTACGCCGGTTACGAGAAGCGCGTGAAGGCCAACCTGGAGCAGCGTGCCGTCTCGCTGAACGTGGAGGAGTTCATCTATCAGGCCGAGGTGCCTGAAGAGGAAATCGTCCAGATCAAGAACGGCGAGCGCAAGAACGTCCGCCAGAACAAGCTTCCCGGTTACGTGCTGGTCCGCATGGACCTCACCAACGAGTCCTGGGGCGTTGTCCGCAACACCCCCGGAGTCACCGGCTTCGTCGGCAACGCCTACGACCCGTACCCGCTGACGCTGGACGAGATCCTCAAGATGCTCGCCCCGGAGGCCGAGGAGAAGGCCGCCAAGGCCGCCGCGGAAGAGGCCGGTCTGCCGGCGCCGCAGCGCAAGCTCGAGGTCCAGGTACTGGACTTCGAGGTCGGCGACTCGGTCACGGTCACCGACGGCCCGTTCGCGACACTCCAGGCCACGATCAACGAGATCAACGCCGACTCGAAGAAGGTCAAGGGCCTCGTCGAGATCTTCGGCCGCGAGACTCCGGTCGAGCTCAGCTTCGACCAGATCCAGAAGAACAGCTAAGTCCTTCTGGACACACGCCTACCGACCAGGTCAGACAGGCTCTCGCAGCCGGTCTGACCTGCTTGGTTTTTGGTCGCGCAGCTATACCCGTTATCGTTGTGCGGTATGCCTCCATCCGGATGACCGGATGTGGGCGAAAAACTCTCACTAGGACCCGGAGAGAGCAATGCCTCCCAAGAAGAAGAAGGTCACGGGGCTTATCAAGCTCCAGATCAACGCGGGCGCCGCTAACCCGGCGCCGCCGGTCGGCCCCGCACTGGGCCAGCACGGCGTCAACATCATGGAGTTCTGCAAGGCCTACAACGCCGCGACCGAGTCGCAGCGTGGCATGGTCGTGCCGGTGGAGATCACGGTCTACGAAGACCGTTCCTTCACCTTCATCACGAAGACTCCGCCGGCCGCGAAGCTGATCCTCAAGGCCGCAGGTGTGGACAAGGGCTCAGGCGAGCCGCACAAGACCAAGGTTGCCAAGCTCACGGCCGCCCAGGTCCGCGACATCGCCACGGTCAAGCTCCCCGACCTGAACGCCAACGACCTCGACGCCGCGTCGAAGATCATCGCTGGCACCGCCCGTTCGATGGGTATCACGGTCGAGGGCTGATCCAGCCCCCGTAGCACCTCAGTGGTAGGGCCAGCGCTGGTCCGCACCACGACTCCATACCTGACACACAGGAGAAGCAGTGAAGCGCAGCAAGAATCTCCGCGCTGCGGACGCCAAGATCGACTCGGCGCGCACCTACGCGCCGCTCGAGGCCGTCCGTCTCGCCAAGGCCACCTCGGCCACGAAGTTCGACGGCACCGTCGAGGTCGCCATGCGTCTGGGCGTTGACCCGCGCAAGGCCGACCAGATGGTCCGTGGCACCGTGAACCTCCCGCACGGCACCGGCAAGACCGCCCGGGTCCTGGTCTTCGCGACCGGCGACCGTGCAGAGGCCGCACTCGCCGCGGGCGCCGACATCGTCGGCTCCGACGAGCTCATCGACGAGGTTGCGAAGGGCCGTTTGGACTTCGACGCCGTCGTCGCCACCCCGGACCTCATGGGCAAGGTCGGCCGCCTCGGCCGCGTGCTCGGTCCGCGTGGTCTGATGCCGAACCCGAAGACCGGCACCGTCACCCCCGACGTCGTGAAGGCTGTCAACGACATCAAGGGCGGCAAGATCGAGTTCCGCGTCGACAAGCACTCGAACCTGCACTTCATCATCGGCAAGGTTTCCTTCGATGAGACGAAGCTGGTCGAGAACTACGCCGCGGCGCTGGAGGAAGTCCTCCGTCTGAAGCCGTCCGCCGCCAAGGGCCGCTACATCAAGAAGGCCACCCTGGCCACCACGATGGGCTCGGGCATCCCGCTGGACGCCAACCGCACCCGCAACCTCCTCGTCGAGGAGGACCCGGCCGCGGTCTGAGCCTGACGGCTTGCCAAGTGGCACCGGGCCCCGCACCTCTTCGGAGGTGCGGGGCCCGGTTTCTTTTGTGCTTCGTCGAGGAACCCGCACCGGGTACCGACAGAATGCAGGGGTACCAACAGCACCTGAGGGGCGGGCAATTCATGAGTACGAGCACCGTACGGAACACCTGTACGGCCGTCGTCGCGGCCGTGGCACTGACCGGCATCGCGGCCTGCGGCTCCGGCGGCTCCGGGGGCGGGGGAGCGGCCGAGGTGGCCAACCCGATCGCGGCGCTGCGGCTGGCCCAGCAGAAGACCAGCGGGGCCAAGTCGGCCAAGGTCGAGGGCACGACGGTGATGGGCTCCGCCGTGTCCATGAAGCAGAGCGGCGTGATGGCCTGGTCGAACGGCGTCACCGGCACCATGGACATCACCTACACCGCCGGCTCGATGGCGGACTCCATGAAGCAGATGGGCTCCGACGGCACGGCCAAGGCCCGCTATCTGCACGACGCGTACTACGTGAACATGGGCGACGCCTTCGCCAAGCAGACGGGCGGCAAGCACTGGATCGAGTACCGCTACGCCGATCTGTCCAAGATCATGGGCGCCTCCGGCGACGCCATGAAGGACCAGATGCAGAACACCACCCCGGACCAGGGTGTGAAGTCACTGCTTGCCTCAGGCGACGTGAAGAAGGTGGGCGCGGAGGACGTGCGCGGGGTCTCCGCGACGCACTACTCGGGCACGGTCGACGTGGCCAGGCTGACGGCGAAGAACTCCTCCCTCAGCGCCGAGAAGCTCGATGAGCTCAAGGCCCAACTGGAGAAGTCCGGCATCACCACCGAGCAGGTCGACATCTGGGTCGACAAGGACAATCTGCTGGTGAAGAAGGTCGAGCGCGGCCAGATGAAGACGGGCGAACTCAACTCGACGGTCTACTACTCGGACTACGGCACCAGCGCTCCGGCCGAGGCGCCGCCGGCCGGGGACACGGTCGACTTCACCCAGCTGATCAAGAAGCAGTAGGCGGTTCAAACCTCACCACGGGAGCGGATTTGCCTGACGCCGCCCCTTTCACGTAATCTTCCACAGAAGCCAAAGACCGCTGGTCGTTGCCGTGTTCTCGCAAGGGAGTGCGGTGGCCGAAGGATCCGCTGGAAGCGGACGACCCGCGCAGGTGTTTGTGGAAGTACTCCCGGACGCTGTTCTTCACTGAACACAGCCGGTTGAGCGCACGCCCCATGCACTTGTGCTGGGGCGTTTTCGTTTTCTGCGGAACCTTCTGAGCGGTCCTCATCACCCGGAAGGAGGCCGACGCTCTATGGCAAGGCCCGACAAGGCTGCCGCGGTAGCCGAGCTCGCGGACCAGTTCCGCAGCTCGAACGCCGCCGTGCTGACCGAGTACCGGGGTCTCACCGTGGCGCAGCTCAAGACGCTGCGTCGTTCGCTCGGTGAGAACGCCCAGTACGCCGTGGTGAAGAACACGCTGACCAAGATTGCGGCCAACGAGGCCGGGATCACTTCGCTGGACGACCACTTCAGTGGTCCGACGGCGGTTGCCTTCATCACCGGTGACCCGGTGGAGTCGGCGAAGGGTCTTCGTGACTTCGCCAAGGAGAACCCGAACCTGATCATCAAGGGCGGTGTCCTTGACGGTAAGGCGCTGTCCGCCGATGAGATCAAGAAGCTTGCGGACCTCGAGTCCCGCGAGGTTCTGCTCGCCAAGCTGGCCGGTGCCATGAAGGGCAAGCAGACTCAGGCTGCACAGCTCTTCCAGGCGCTGCCGTCGAAGTTCGTCCGCACCGCGGAAGCGCTTCGCGTCAAGCTTGCCGACGAGCAGGGCGGTGCCGAGTAATTCGGCTCGCGCAATGACCGACGCCACTCGGCGAAGGTCGCAGCGGGCCTGTACGCCCGCCGACATGTACCTCGGCACCTGCCGAATTAGTGGAAGGACCCGCCATCATGGCGAAGCTCAGCCAGGAAGACCTGCTCGCCCAGTTCGAGGAGCTCACCCTCATCGAGCTCTCCGAGTTCGTTAAGGCGTTCGAGGAGAAGTTCGACGTCACCGCCGCCGCGGCCGTCGCCGTTGCCGGCCCCGCCCAGGGTGGCGGCGCCGCCGAGGCCGCTGAGGAGCAGGACGAGTTCGACGTCATCCTCACCGGTGCCGGCGAGAAGAAGATCCAGGTCATCAAGGTCGTGCGCGAGCTGACCTCCCTGGGTCTGAAGGAGGCCAAGGACCTCGTCGACGGCGCTCCGAAGCCCGTCCTCGAGAAGGTCGCCAAGGAGGCCGCCGAGAAGGCTGCCGAGTCCCTCAAGGGCGCCGGCGCCTCGGTCGAGGTCAAGTAAGTACCTGACACGCGGCTACGGCCGGGTGGAGGCGAGTCTTCCGACTCTCTGAACTGAAGGGCGATCACCCGTAAGGGTGGTCGCCCTTCGGCGTACGGTGACGCCCCTGCCGCCTGCCTTGCTCTTCCGGCTATGACGAGTATGGTGATCTTCGTTGTGCGCCGGACGGCAACGTAGCGGGCACCAAGGGGCCTTGACGAACCGCACGCAGCGCGCAATTCTCAGGACGCGTCGTCGCTTCGATCCGCATCCGAGGCATGGATCGAAGACGAAGAGGGCAGGATCGTTGTGCGCCTCTGGCGCAGAGGTTCTTCCGCAGGTCAGCAGCGCAGGGCAGCAGAACAGTGAAAGATCTGAGGGTGTCTAAAAACCCGCACTGGACATCGGTGTGCCGAATGGCTACACTGACCCTTTGCGCTGCCTGTTAGCTGCCCCCTGCCCGTCACCAGGGGCATGCCCTTGCTTGAGCATCGATGACCGAACTTTCCTGACCTGGCCTTTCGGCTGATTCAGGAACGGGCTGTCTCTGTGCCCCGCTGGGACCGGTACGCGCGTAGTGAGTCCGAGCCCTCGGAAGGACCCCCTCTTGGCCGCCTCGCGCAACGCCTCGACCGCCAATACGAACAACGGCGCAAGCACTGCCCCGCTGCGCATCTCTTTTGCAAAGATCAAGGAGCCCCTCGAGGTTCCGAACCTTCTTGCGCTGCAGACCGAAAGCTTTGACTGGCTTCTCGGCAACGCCGCATGGAAGGGTCGCGTCGAGGCCGCTCTCGAGAGTGGACAGGACGTCCCCACCAAGTCCGGCCTGGAGGAGATCTTCGAGGAGATCTCTCCGATTGAGGACTTCTCCGGGTCGATGTCGCTGACCTTCCGCGACCACCGCTTCGAGCCCCCGAAGAACTCGATCGACGAGTGCAAGGAGCGCGACTTCACGTTCGCGGCCCCGCTCTTCGTCACCGCCGAGTTCACCAACAACGAGACCGGCGAGATCAAGTCCCAGACGGTCTTCATGGGCGACTTCCCGCTCATGACCAACAAGGGCACCTTCGTCATCAACGGCACCGAGCGTGTCGTCGTGTCGCAGCTGGTCCGCTCGCCGGGTGTCTACTTCGACTCCTCCATCGACAAGACGTCCGACAAGGACATCTTCTCCGCCAAGATCATCCCTTCCCGGGGTGCCTGGCTGGAGATGGAGATCGACAAGCGCGACATGGTCGGTGTCCGCATCGACCGCAAGCGCAAGCAGTCCGTCACCGTCCTGCTCAAGGCTCTCGGTTGGACCACCGAGCAGATCCTCGAGGAGTTCGGCGAGTACGAGTCGATGCGCGCCACCCTGGAGAAGGACCACACCCAGGGCCAGGACGACGCACTGCTCGACATCTACCGCAAGCTGCGCCCGGGCGAGCCGCCCACGCGTGAGGCTGCTCAGACGCTGCTCGAGAACCTCTACTTCAACCCGAAGCGCTACGACCTCGCGAAGGTCGGCCGCTACAAGGTGAACAAGAAGCTCGGCGCCGACGAGCCGCTGAACGCGGGCGTCCTGACCTCCGACGACATCATCGCCACGATCAAGTATCTGGTGAAGCTGCACGCCGGTGAGCTGGAGACGGTCGGCGAGTCCGGCCGGTCCATCGTCGTCGAGACCGACGACATCGACCACTTCGGCAACCGTCGTCTGCGCAACGTCGGCGAGCTCATCCAGAACCAGGTCCGCACGGGTCTGGCTCGTATGGAGCGCGTCGTGCGTGAGCGCATGACGACCCAGGACGTCGAGGCGATCACGCCGCAGACCCTGATCAACATCCGGCCGGTCGTCGCCTCCATCAAGGAGTTCTTCGGCACCAGCCAGCTGTCGCAGTTCATGGACCAGAACAACCCGCTGTCGGGTCTCACCCACAAGCGCCGTCTGTCGGCGCTTGGCCCGGGTGGTCTCTCCCGTGAGCGGGCCGGCTTCGAGGTCCGTGACGTGCACCCCTCGCACTACGGCCGCATGTGCCCGATCGAGACGCCTGAAGGCCCGAACATCGGTCTGATCGGTTCGCTCGCCTCGTACGGCCGCGTCAACGCGTTCGGCTTTGTCGAGACCCCGTACCGCAAGGTCGTCGAGGGCGTCGTCACCGACGACGTCGACTACCTGACCGCGGACGAGGAAGACCGCTTCGTGATCGCCCAGGCGAACGCGACGCTGTCCGAGGAGATGCGCTTCACCGAGGCGCGCGTGCTGGTCCGCCGTCGTGGCGGGGAGATCGACTACATCCCCGGTGACGACGTCGACTACATGGACGTCTCGCCGCGCCAGATGGTGTCGGTCGCGACCGCGATGATCCCGTTCCTCGAGCACGACGACGCAAACCGCGCGCTCATGGGCGCGAACATGATGCGTCAGGCCGTGCCGCTGATCACGTCCGAGGCTCCCCTCGTCGGCACCGGCATGGAGTACCGCTGTGCGGTCGACGCCGGTGACGTACTGAAGGCCGAGAAGTCGGGTGTCGTCCAGGAAGTCTCCGCGGACTACATCACCGTCACCAACGACGACGGCACGTACACCACGTACCGCATCGCCAAGTTCTCCCGCTCGAACCAGGGCACCTCGGTCAACCAGAAGGTTGTCGTCAACGAGGGCGACCGCGTGATCGAGAGCCAGGTTCTGGCCGACGGTCCCGCGACCGAGATGGGCGAGATGGCGCTCGGCAAGAACCTCCTCGTGGCGTTCATGCCGTGGGAGGGCCACAACTACGAAGACGCGATCATCCTCAGCCAGCGGCTGGTCCAGGACGACGTCCTCTCCTCGATTCACATCGAGGAGCACGAGGTCGACGCCCGTGACACCAAGCTCGGCCCGGAGGAGATCACCCGGGACATCCCGAACGTCTCCGAAGAGGTCCTCGCCGACCTCGACGAGCGCGGCATCATCCGTATCGGTGCTGAGGTCGTCGCCGGCGACATCCTCGTCGGCAAGGTCACGCCCAAGGGTGAGACCGAGCTGACGCCGGAAGAGCGCCTGCTCCGCGCGATCTTCGGTGAGAAGGCGCGCGAAGTGCGCGACACCTCGCTGAAGGTGCCGCACGGTGAGATCGGCAAGGTCATCGGCGTCCGCGTCTTCGACCGTGAAGAGGGCGACGAGCTGCCGCCGGGCGTGAACCAGCTGGTTCGTGTCTACGTGGCGCAGAAGCGCAAGATCACCGACGGTGACAAGCTCGCCGGCCGCCACGGCAACAAGGGTGTCATCTCCAAGATCCTTCCGATCGAGGACATGCCCTTCCTTGAGGACGGCACGCCGGTCGACATCATCCTGAACCCGCTGGGTGTCCCGTCCCGAATGAACCCGGGACAGGTCCTGGAGATCCACCTCGGCTGGCTCGCCAGCCGCGGCTGGGACGTCTCCGGTCTGGCGGACGACTGGGCGCAGCGACTGCAGGCCATCGGCGCCGACCAGGTGCCTGCCGGCACCAACGTCGCGACCCCGGTCTTCGACGGCGCCCGCGAGGACGAGATCACCGGACTGTTCCAGTCCACGATCCCCAACCGCGACGGTGTCCGGCTGGTCCAGCCCTCGGGCAAGGCCAACCTCTTCGACGGCCGCTCCGGCGAGCCGTTCCCGGAGCCGGTCTCGGTCGGCTACATGTACATCCTCAAGCTGCACCACCTGGTCGACGACAAGCTCCACGCGCGTTCGACCGGTCCGTACTCCATGATCACGCAGCAGCCGCTGGGTGGTAAGGCTCAGTTCGGTGGTCAGCGCTTCGGTGAGATGGAGGTGTGGGCGCTGGAGGCATATGGCGCCGCGTACGCACTCCAGGAACTCCTCACCATCAAGTCCGACGACGTGACCGGCCGCGTGAAGGTCTACGAGGCCATCGTCAAGGGCGAAAACATCCCCGAGCCCGGCATTCCCGAGTCCTTCAAGGTGCTCATCAAGGAAATGCAGTCGCTCTGCCTCAACGTGGAGGTGCTGTCCTCGGACGGCATGTCCATCGAGATGCGCGACACGGACGAGGATGTCTTCCGCGCTGCGGAAGAGCTCGGAATCGACCTGTCCCGGCGCGAGCCGAGCAGCGTCGAAGAGGTCTGACGGGCCTGGCCGGGACTTCCCTCGGGGAGTCCCGGCCGCCCCGGACCGTTCAGACCATGTTTGACACTCGACCCTGAAAGAGGGATTGACGACAAGTGCTCGACGTCAACTTCTTCGACGAGCTGCGGATCGGCCTTGCCACCGCGGACGACATCCGAACCTGGTCTCACGGCGAAGTCAAGAAGCCGGAGACAATCAACTACCGCACGCTCAAGCCGGAAAAGGACGGGCTCTTCTGCGAGAAGATCTTCGGTCCGACCCGGGACTGGGAGTGCTACTGCGGTAAGTACAAGCGTGTCCGCTTCAAGGGCATCATCTGCGAGCGCTGCGGCGTCGAAGTCACTCGCGCCAAGGTGCGTCGTGAGCGGATGGGCCACATTGAGCTGGCCGCCCCTGTCACGCACATCTGGTACTTCAAGGGCGTCCCGTCACGTCTGGGATACCTGCTCGACCTCGCGCCGAAGGACCTCGAGAAGGTCATCTACTTCGCCGCGTACATGATCACCTTCGTGGACGAGGAGCGCCGGACGCGCGACCTGCCCTCGCTGGAGGCTCACGTCTCCGTCGAGCGTCAGACCGTGGAGAACCGTCGCGACTCCGACCTGGAGGCCCGCGCCAAGAAGCTCGAGACCGACCTGGCCGAGCTCGAGGCCGAGGGTGCCAAGGCCGACGTGCGCCGCAAGGTGCGCGAAGGTGCCGAGCGCGAGATGAAGCAGCTGCGCGACCGTGCGCAGCGCGAGATCGACCGTCTCGACGAGGTCTGGGCCCGCTTCAAGAACCTCAAGGTCCAGGACCTCGAGGGCGACGAGCTCCTCTACCGCGAGCTGCGTGACCGTTTCGGCACGTACTTCGACGGTTGCATGGGTGCCGCCGCGCTGCAGAAGCGCCTCGAGTCCTTCGACCTCGACGAGGAGGCCGAGCGCCTCCGCGAGATCATCCGTACCGGCAAGGGCCAGAAGAAGACCCGTGCGCTCAAGCGCCTGAAGGTCGTCTCCGCGTTCCTGCAGACGGCCAACAAGCCCAAGGGCATGGTGCTCGACTGCGTGCCGGTCATCCCGCCGGACCTTCGCCCGATGGTGCAGCTGGACGGTGGCCGCTTCGCGACCTCCGACCTGAACGACCTGTACCGCCGCGTGATCAACCGCAACAACCGCCTGAAGCGGCTTCTCGACCTCGGTGCTCCCGAGATCATCGTGAACAACGAGAAGCGCATGCTCCAGGAGGCCGTGGACGCCCTCTTCGACAACGGTCGTCGTGGTCGCCCGGTGACCGGTCCCGGCAACCGCCCGCTCAAGTCCCTCAGCGACATGCTGAAGGGCAAGCAGGGTCGTTTCCGCCAGAACCTCCTCGGCAAGCGTGTGGACTACTCCGCGCGTTCCGTGATCGTCGTCGGTCCGCAGCTCAAGCTGCACCAGTGCGGTCTGCCGAAGGCGATGGCGCTGGAGCTCTTCAAGCCGTTCGTGATGAAGCGCCTGGTGGACCTGAACCACGCGCAGAACATCAAGTCGGCCAAGCGCATGGTCGAGCGTGGCCGCACCGTCGTGTATGACGTCCTCGAAGAGGTCATCGCCGAGCACCCGGTGCTGCTGAACCGTGCACCCACCCTGCACCGCCTCGGCATCCAGGCCTTCGAGCCCCAGCTGGTCGAGGGCAAGGCCATCCAGATCCACCCGCTCGTCTGCACCGCGTTCAACGCGGACTTCGACGGTGACCAGATGGCCGTGCACCTGCCGCTTTCGGCAGAGGCGCAGGCCGAGGCCCGCATCCTGATGCTGTCCTCGAACAACATCCTCAAGCCCGCCGACGGCCGGCCGGTCACGATGCCGACCCAGGACATGGTCCTCGGTCTGTTCTTCCTGACCACCGACGGCGAGCTCCGTGACACCAAGGGCGAGGGCCGTGCATTCGGCTCCACGGCCGAGGCGGTCATGGCGTTCGACAACCGTGAGCTGGCGCTGCAGTCGCAGGTCGACATCCGCTTCCCGGTGGGCACCATGCCGCCGCGTGGCTGGGTGCCGCCGGTCGCCGAGGAGGGCGAGCCCGAGTACCAGCCGGGTGACACCTTCCGGCTGCGTACGTCCCTGGGCCGCGCGCTCTTCAACGAGCTGCTGCCCGAGGACTACCCGTTCGTCGACTACTCGGTGGGCAAGAAGCAGCTCTCCGAGATCGTCAACGACCTGGCCGAGCGCTACCCCAAGGTCATCGTGGCGGCGACGCTCGACAACCTGAAGGCGGCCGGCTTCCACTGGGCGACCCGTTCCGGCGTCACCGTCGCCGTTTCGGACATCGTCGTCCCGGAGGCCAAGAAGGCCATCGTCCAGGGCTACGAGGCTCAGGACGAGAAGGTCCAGAAGCAGTACGAGCGCGGTCTGATCACCAAGGACGAGCGCACGCAGGAGCTCATCGCGATCTGGACCAAGGCGACCAACGAGGTTGCCGAGGCGATGAACGCGAACTTCCCCAAGGTGAACCCCATCTTCATGATGGTTGACTCGGGTGCCCGAGGAAACATGATGCAGATGCGTCAGATCGCCGGTATGCGTGGTCTGGTGTCGAACGCCAAGAACGAGACGATCCCGCGTCCCATCAAGGCGTCGTTCCGTGAGGGCCTGACCGTCCTCGAGTACTTCATCTCCACGCACGGTGCCCGTAAGGGTCTGGCTGACACCGCCCTGCGTACCGCCGACTCGGGTTACCTGACCCGTCGTCTGGTGGACGTCTCGCAGGACGTCATCATCCGCGAGGAGGACTGCGGCACCGAGCGCGGTCTGAAGCTGAAGATCGCGGTCAAGGACGAGGCCGGTGTGCTCCGCAAGACGGAGGACGTCGAGACCTCGGTCTACGCCCGCATGCTCGCCGAGGACGTCGTCATCGACGGCAAGGTCATCGCGCCGGCCAACGTCGACCTGGGCGATGTGCTCATCGACGCGCTGGTCAACGCGGGCGTCGAGGAGGTCAAGACCCGTTCGGTCCTGACCTGTGAGTCCGCGGTCGGCACCTGTGCCTTCTGCTACGGACGCTCGCTCGCCACCGGCAAGCTGGTCGACATCGGTGAGGCGGTCGGCATCATCGCCGCCCAGTCCATCGGTGAGCCCGGTACCCAGCTGACGATGCGTACCTTCCACACCGGTGGTGTGGCGGGTGACGACATCACCCAGGGTCTGCCCCGTGTTGTCGAGCTCTTCGAAGCCCGTCAGCCCAAGGGTGTCGCCCCGATCTCGGAGGCGGCAGGCCGCGTCCGTATCGAGGAGACCGAGAAGACCAAGAAGCTCGTGGTCACGCCGGACGACGGCTCGGAGGAGACTCCGTTCCCGATCTCCAAGCGTGCCCGCCTGCTGGTCGGCGAGGGCGACCACGTCGAGGTGGGCCAGAAGCTCACCGTGGGTGCCACCAACCCGCACGACGTGCTCCGGATCCTCGGTCAGCGTGCGGTCCAGGTCCACCTGGTCGGCGAAGTCCAGAAGGTCTACAACTCGCAGGGCGTGTCGATCCACGACAAGCACATCGAGATCATCATCCGGCAGATGCTGCGCCGCGTGACGATCATCGAGTCCGGCGACGCGGAGCTCCTGCCGGGCGAGCTCGTCGAGCGCTCGAAGTTCGAGACCGAGAACCGTCGTGTGGTCACCGAGGGCGGTCACCCCGCCTCCGGCCGTCCGCAGCTGATGGGTATCACCAAGGCCTCGCTGGCGACGGAGTCGTGGCTGTCCGCGGCTTCCTTCCAGGAGACGACCAGGGTTCTGACGGACGCGGCGATCAACGCCAAGTCCGACTCCCTGATCGGCCTCAAGGAGAACGTCATCATCGGTAAGCTCATCCCGGCCGGTACGGGTCTCTCCCGCTACCGCAACATCCGGGTGGAGCCCACCGAGGAGGCCAAGGCAGCGATGTACTCGGCCGTCGGCTACGACGACATCGACTACTCGCCGTTCGGCACCGGCTCCGGCCAGGCCGTCCCGCTGGAGGACTACGACTACGGTCCGTACAACCAGTAAGAGCGAATAGGTCACGTCCACTGGGCGGTCACCCCTCGCGGGTGGCCGCCCAGTGGCGTATCTTGCGCCCCCGCTGTCGTGCGCGTGGGCACTTGTTTTGACCAGAGCCGATGCGGTAGGTACGATCTGACCTTGTGCCTGGGGTGTGCCCTGGCTCCGTTGCGTGTCCTCAACCGCATACGGAACCAACGAACGGCCACCGCAATCTGCGCCCTCTCCGCCTTGGCGGCGGGGGTCTGCATGATTCGACACACCCGACCGCGTGGGTCGGAGATGTTCCAGGTTAGTTTCACCGACGGCACACAGAAACCGGAGAAGTAGTGCCTACAATTCAGCAGCTGGTCCGGAAGGGCCGGCAGGACAAGGTCAAGAAGAACGTGACCCCCGCGCTCGAGGGTTCGCCCCAGCGTCGTGGTGTCTGCACCCGCGTCTTCACGACCACCCCGAAGAAGCCCAACTCGGCCCTCCGTAAGGTCGCGCGTGTTCGCCTGACCTCCGGCATCGAGGTCACGGCCTACATCCCGGGTGAGGGACACAACCTGCAGGAGCACTCGATCGTGCTCGTGCGCGGCGGCCGTGTGAAGGACCTGCCCGGTGTTCGCTACAAGATCATCCGCGGCTCCCTTGACACCCAGGGTGTCAAGGGCCGCAAGCAGGCCCGCAGCCGCTACGGCGCCAAGAAGGAGAAGTAAGAATGCCTCGTAAGGGCCCCGCCCCGAAGCGCCCGGTCATCATTGACCCGGTCTATGGTTCTCCTCTTGTCACGTCGCTGATCAACAAGATCCTGCTCGACGGCAAGCGCTCCACCGCTGAGCGCATTGTCTACGGCGCGATGGAAGGCCTCCGCGAGAAGACCGGCAACGACCCGGTCATCACGCTGAAGCGTGCGCTTGAGAACGTCAAGCCCTCGCTCGAGGTCAAGTCCCGCCGTGTCGGTGGCGCCACCTACCAGGTGCCGATCGAGGTCAAGCCGGGCCGCGCTGCGACCCTGTCCCTCCGCTGGATCGTGGGTTACTCCCGCGCCCGTCGCGAGAAGACGATGACCGAGCGCCTCATGAACGAGCTCCTCGACGCCTCGAACGGCCTCGGTGCGGCCGTCAAGAAGCGTGAGGACACGCACAAGATGGCCGAGTCCAACAAGGCCTTCGCGCACTACCGCTGGTAGTCCCTACCCACATCGAGACCGAGAGAAGACTGAGCCATATGGCCACCACTTCGCTTGACCTGGCCAAGGTCCGCAACATCGGGATCATGGCCCACATCGACGCGGGCAAGACGACCACCACTGAGCGGATCCTCTTCTACACCGGTGTGAGCTACAAGATCGGTGAAGTCCACGACGGCGCTGCCACGATGGACTGGATGGAGCAGGAGCAGGAGCGCGGCATCACGATCACGTCTGCCGCGACGACCTGCCACTGGCCGCTCAATGAGGTTGATCACACGATCAACATCATCGACACCCCGGGTCACGTCGACTTCACCGTCGAGGTGGAGCGTTCGCTCCGCGTCCTCGACGGCGCTGTCACCGTGTTCGACGGTGTCGCGGGCGTCGAGCCCCAGTCCGAGACTGTCTGGCGTCAGGCGGACCGCTACGGCGTTCCGCGTATCTGCTTCGTCAACAAGCTCGACCGTACGGGCGCCGAGTTCCACCGCTGCGTCGACATGATCGTGGACCGCCTCGGCGCCGTCCCGCTCGTCATGCAGCTGCCGATCGGTGCAGAGGCCGACTTCCAGGGTGTCGTCGACCTCGTCACGATGAAGGCCTTCGTCTGGTCCGCCGAGGCGGCCAAGGGCGAGGCGTACGACATCGTCGACATCCCGGCGACGCACACCGAGGCGGCCGACGAGTGGCGCGGGAAGCTGCTCGAGTCCGTCTCGGAGCACGACGACGAGATGATGGAGATGTACCTCGAGGGCCAGGAGCCCACCGAGGACCAGCTCTACGCGGCCATCCGCCGGATCACGCTTGCCTCCAAGGGCACTGCCGACTCCGTCACCGTTTCCCCGGTGTTCTGCGGTACGGCGTTCAAGAACAAGGGCGTCCAGCCCCTGCTCGACGCCGTTGTGCGCTACCTCCCCTCCCCCCTGGACGTCGAGGCAATTGAGGGCCACGACGTCAAGGACCCGGAGAAGGTCGTCAAGCGCAAGCCGTCGGACGACGAGCCGTTCTCCGGCCTGGCGTTCAAGATCGCGAGCGACCCGCACCTGGGCAAGCTCACCTTCGTCCGGATCTACTCCGGTCGCCTGGAGGCCGGCACCTCGGTGCTGAACTCCGTCAAGGGCAAGAAGGAGCGCATCGGCAAGATCTACCGCATGCACGCGAACAAGCGTGAAGAGATCCCCTCGGTGGGCGCCGGCGACATCGTCGCCGTCATGGGTCTGAAGCAGACCACCACCGGTGAGACTCTGTGCGACGACAAGCAGCCGGTGATCCTGGAGTCCATGGACTTCCCGGCGCCGGTCATCCAGGTCGCGATCGAGCCGAAGTCCAAGGGTGACCAGGAGCGTCTGGGCGTCGCCATTCAGCGTCTCGCTGAAGAGGACCCCTCGTTCCAGGTGCACTCCGACGAGGAGACCGGCCAGACCATCATCGGTGGTATGGGCGAGCTTCACCTCGAGGTGCTCGTCGACCGCATGAAGCGCGAATTCCGCGTCGAGGCGAACGTCGGCAAGCCCCAGGTCGCGTACCGCGAGACGATCCGCAAGGCCGTCGAGCGTATCGACTACACGCACAAGAAGCAGACTGGTGGTACTGGCCAGTTCGCGAAGGTGCAGATCGCCATCGAGCCCATCGAAGGCGGCGACGCCTCGTACGAGTTCGTCAACAAGGTCACCGGTGGCCGTATCCCCAGGGAGTACATCCCCTCGGTGGACTCGGGCGCCCAGGAAGCCATGCAGTTCGGCATCCTGGCCGGTTACGAGATGGTCGGCGTCCGCGTCACCCTTCTCGACGGTGGTTACCACGAGGTCGACTCCTCGGAGCTCGCCTTCAAGATCGCCGGTTCGCAGGCGTTCAAGGAGGGTGCTCGCAGGGCCTCTCCCGTGCTCCTCGAGCCGATGATGGCCGTCGAGGTCACCACGCCCGAGGACTACATGGGCGATGTGATCGGCGACCTCAACTCCCGCCGTGGCCAGATCCAGGCCATGGAGGAGCGCAGCGGCGCCCGCGTCGTGAAGGGCCTCGTGCCCCTCTCGGAGATGTTCGGCTACGTCGGCGACCTCCGCAGCAAGACCTCGGGTCGCGCAAGCTACTCGATGCAGTTCGACTCCTACGCCGAGGTTCCGCGGAACGTCGCCGAGGAGATCATCGCGAAGGCCAAGGGCGAGTAACTCACCCGAGTACACGCTTTAGGCTTATCACCGGAGCCACTGGGGCATTCAGCGCAATCCGTGCCGAATGCCCCGGGCCCCGGCATCCCAGCAAAGATCACCTGGCGCCGATGAAGCAAGGCGTACAGAACCACTCCGCAGGAGGATTCAGTGGCGAAGGCAAAGTTCGAGCGGACTAAGCCGCACGTCAACATCGGCACCATCGGTCACATCGACCACGGTAAGACGACCCTTACGGCCGCCATTACCAAGGTGCTGCACGACGCGTACCCCGACCTGAACGAGGCCTCGGCCTTCGACCAGATCGACAAGGCTCCCGAAGAGCGCCAGCGCGGTATCACGATCTCGATCGCGCACGTCGAGTACCAGACCGAGTCGCGTCACTACGCGCACGTCGACTGCCCCGGGCACGCCGACTACATCAAGAACATGATCACGGGTGCCGCGCAGATGGACGGCGCGATCCTCGTGGTTGCCGCCACCGACGGCCCGATGCCGCAGACCAAGGAGCACGTGCTCCTGGCCCGCCAGGTCGGCGTTCCGTACATCGTCGTCGCCCTGAACAAGGCCGACATGGTGGACGACGAGGAGATCCTGGAGCTCGTCGAGCTCGAGGTTCGTGAGCTCCTCTCCGAGTACGAGTTCCCGGGCGACGACCTTCCGGTCGTCAAGGTCTCGGCGCTCAAGGCGCTCGAGGGCGACAAGGAGTGGGGCCAGACCGTTCTGGACCTCATGGCCGCCGTCGACGAGTCGATCCCGCAGCCCGAGCGTGACGTCGAGAAGCCGTTCCTCATGCCCATCGAGGACGTCTTCACGATCACCGGTCGCGGTACGGTCGTCACCGGCCGCATCGAGCGTGGTGTCCTGAAGGTCAACGAGACCGTCGACATCGTCGGTATCAAGACCGAGAAGACCACCACCACGGTCACCGGCATCGAGATGTTCCGCAAGCTGCTCGACGAGGGCCAGGCCGGTGAGAACGTCGGTCTGCTTCTTCGTGGCATCAAGCGCGAGGACGTCGAGCGCGGCCAGGTCATCATCAAGCCGGGCTCGGTCACGCCGCACACGGACTTCCAGGCGCAGTCCTACATCCTGTCGAAGGACGAGGGTGGCCGTCACACCCCGTTCTTCAACAACTACCGCCCGCAGTTCTACTTCCGTACCACGGACGTAACGGGCGTTGTGACCCTCCCCGAGGGCACCGAGATGGTCATGCCGGGTGACAACACCCTCATGGACGTCGCGCTGATCCAGCCGGTCGCCATGGAAGAGGGCCTGAAGTTCGCCATCCGTGAGGGTGGCCGGACCGTCGGCGCCGGCCAGGTCGTCAAGATCACCAAGTAATCACTTGATGGTCTGACCTGGTAGCTCGACACAGAGCACCAAGCACAGAGAGGGCCCCGCACCGAGAGGTGCGGGGCCCTTTGCGTTGTCGTACGGGGTCATGCCGAGCGCGAGCGGGCCGGCCGCCACAGCCAGGGCCGCGCGTCAGGGCCCAGACCCACCACGCTCACCCCCTTGGGGCCGGCGTGCAGCGCCGGGCCGTCGAGTGCGACCACCCCCTTGGGGCGGGTCAACACCTTGCCGTTCAGCAGGAGTTGGACCTGGCCGCGGTCGTCCTTGCCGAGCAGGGCCGGGCCCTTGGGGCGGCCCAGGACCGTCAGTTTCGAGGTGGCGGGCCTGCGCATGATCAGGTCGACGGTGCCGGCCGGTCCCGGCAGCGCGACGGGGGAGTCCCCGGGAGTCGGCAGCCCGGTGAGGCCCGGCTTCAGCGGCTGTCCCGGCGCACTCTGCGTCCACTCGTGCACGGTGTCGCGGCCGGCCGCGTACACATGCACCCGGCCCGCCGTGTCGACCGTCGCGCTCAGCCCGTCCTGGACCTGGCCGCCGCCGAGGCTGCGCCAGGGACCCCAGGCGCCGGCCGCGCTCCGGATGCGTGTGCTGATGCCCTGAGCCGCGTTCCGTACGAAGAGATGGACCTGCCCGTCGGGCGCGGCCACGGCCACCGGCACGCCCAGGCGGCGGCCGCGGTCGGGGGTCGACTCGGGGTTGCCGAGGCCGGCCCAGGGGCCGAACTCCCCGCCGGGCGTGCGCTGTTCGAGCACCACGAGCTCGCGGGTGTTGCGCGATCCGTGCCCGGCGAGGGAGTCGAAGCGCAGCCCGAACAGCAGCTGTCTGCCGTCCGCCAGGGCCGTGGCGCCGAGGATTGGGGCGAGCGGTCCGCCACCGAGATCGTCGGGGGGCGACCACTGGCCGCTGCCGGGGGAGGTCTCGCGCCAGCGCACCGCGCGCAGGCCGAGCACGCCGTACGCGACGAGACGGCCGTCCGGGTCGGAGCCGAGCGCGGGCCGCGGCCCCGGGTAGCGGTAGTGGGTGGAGCGGACCCAGCCCTTCTTGTTCCGTACGGGTGCGGTGCCGCCCACGCCGTAGTCGCCGCAGCCGCCGGGGTTGCCGCACTGCCAGGCGGGGCTGCCGCCGTACGGGACGAGGTGCGCGGCCTTGGCCAGCATGACCGGCCGGGGGAGGTTCTTGGGCCAGTGACGGTTGTAGTAGCCGCGGAAGGCGGTGGCCACGAAGGCGGGGACCTCGCCGCCGGTCCGGGTCGACTCGGCGACCCAGCGGATCATCGCCGCCCAGCTGAAGGAGGCGGTCGCGGTGTGGTCGGCGTGGTCGGAGTAGCCGGCCTGCTCGCTGTCCCTGATCCGTACGGCCTCGGGACTGTGCTGGATGTCCGGGTCGGGGTCCAGGGTCTGGATCACCGTGGGGCGGTAGGTGCTCATCAGGCCGGTGAGGGCGTCGACCAGCTCGTCGTAGTCGTACGCCTGCGCCTTCTGCAGCGGGGAGTCCTCGGCCACGACGGTGCGCAGATTGAGCCCCCGGGACTGCCAGAGCGTGGGCAGTCCCAGCCGGCCGAAGGAGAGGTGCATGGCGGTGTTGAGGAAGATCAGCTCGACCTTGCGGTCACCGGCGGCAAGGGTGTTGATCTCCGCCAGGTGCCCGCCGCGGAGCCTGGTCACGCCCTTCTGCCACGGGGTGAACCTGCCCAGGCCCAGCAGTGTCGCGTAAGCCTGGCGCAGTCCCTGGTGGCGGGCGGAGGAGTACGCGGCCTTGTCCGGAGGGGGCTTCGGGCCGCCGGGCGGACGGTTGATGCCGGTGTGCTCGCCGCCGGTGGTGTAGACGCAGACCAGTGAGGTGCCGCCGTCGAGCATCCGCTGGGTGTCCGGGTTCATGAAGTACAGATCGTCGTCCGGGTGGGCCAGGATCTGCATCACGAGCCGGCTGTGGTCGGTGGAGATCGGCTTGCCGGGCAGCGGGTCGGCCTGCGGGGCCTTGCGGCGGGGGGCCTCGGGGACGGAACAAGCGGAGAGCGCGAGGCCCGCGCCGGTCGCCCCCAGACCCGCCAGCAGCACGCGTCTGGGCAGGTCAGAACCCTGGAATGCGCTCAACAAACTGCTCCGTCCGAGCCCCCCGCACGGGCTGTCCCGTGCTCCGTACCGACTTGCTTGACGGAGATTTTTTCGCGGAGGTTGCCTCGGGGACGCGGCCTGTGCGTCGAATGCGCTCGAGTGGGGTACTCTCTCCGGCCGCGATTGGCCAGTGGAGTGCCCCATATGGCACACTGTTCAGGTTGCTCGGTTGAGTGCCGATGCTGCGCGTCTCCCGTCGGGAGAACCGGAAGCGAGTCCCACAGTACTCGTCGACCACATCGCCTTCGGGTGGTACCGGTCGGACGTACGGGAATCTTTCGGGAAGCGTCAGTGCGGTGTGCATACCAGGCACCCGGTGGGTCGCATCGAAGGTGGATGCAGTCGCCCCCGGCCTGCGGTCATCGGCCCGCGAACCCTTGGTTGGGAAATTCCTTCGGGATTTCTGCGTAGAGGGAACGCGACACGCCCGACCGCGTGGGTCGGAGGTCGATCGCAGTGCCGACCGGGTTCCAGAGCTTTTCCAAGAGACAGGACTACGAAGTAGCCATGGCGGGACAGAAGATCCGCATCCGGCTCAAGGCCTACGACCACGAGGTCATCGACTCCTCGGCGAAGAAGATCGTCGAGACGGTGACCCGCACTGGTGCGTCGGTCGCAGGCCCGGTGCCGCTGCCCACTGAGAAGAACGTGTACTGCGTCATCAAGTCGCCGCACAAGTACAAGGACGCGCGCGAGCACTTTGAGATGCGCACGCACAAGCGCCTCATCGACATTCTCGACCCCACCCCGAAGACGGTTGACTCGCTGATGCGTCTCGACCTGCCGGCTGGCGTCGACATCGAGATCAAGCTCTGAAGGGACGGGCCGAGATGAGCAAGAACATCAAGGGCGTCCTGGGCGAGAAGCTCGGCATGACCCAGGTCTGGGACGAGAACAACCGGGTTGTCCCGGTGACCGTCGTCAAGGCCGGTCCGTGCGTCGTGACGCAGGTCCGTACGAACGACAACGACGGCTACGAGTCGGTCCAGATCGCCTTCGGCGAGATTGACCCGCGCAAGGTGAACAAGCCCCTCAAGGGTCACTTCGCCAAGGCCGACGTGACCCCCCGTCGCCACCTGGTCGAGCTCCGCACCCCTGACGCCAGCGAGTACACGCTGGGCCAGGAGATCACTGCTGAGGTCTTCGAGTCGGGCATCAAGGTCGATGTGACCGCGAAGTCCAAGGGCAAGGGCTTCGCCGGTGTCATGAAGCGTCACAACTTCAAGGGCGGCAAGGCATCTCACGGTGCCCACCGCGTGCACCGCAAGCCTGGTTCCATCGGTGGCTGTGCCACCCCCGGCCGTGTCTTCAAGGGCATGCGCATGGCGGGTCGCATGGGCAACGAGCGGGTCACCACCCAGAACCTGACCGTCCACGCCGTTGACGCCGAGAAGGGTCTGCTGCTCATCAAGGGCGCCGTCCCCGGCCCCAACGGTGGCCTCGTCCTGGTCCGCACCGCGGCCAAGGGGGTTTGAGGAACCGATGAGCACCATTGACATCCTTTCGCCGGCAGGCGACAAGACCGGCACCGTTGAGCTCCCCGCGGAGATCTTCGACGCCAAGGTGAGCATTCCGCTGCTCCACCAGGTCGTCGTCGCGCAGCTGGCCGCGGCCCGTCAGGGCACGCACAAGACCAAGCGTCGCGGCGAGGTCCGTGGTGGTGGGCGCAAGCCTTACCGCCAGAAGGGCACCGGCCGCGCCCGTCAGGGTTCGACCCGCGCTCCGCAGTTCGTAGGCGGTGGCGTCGTCCACGGCCCGCAGCCGCGTGACTACTCGCAGCGGACCCCCAAGAAGATGAAGGCCGCCGCCCTGCGCGGTGCCCTCACCGACCGGGCCCGTAACGCTCGCATCCACATCGTCACCGATGTGGTCGAGGGTGCGGTTTCCACGAAGGCCGCCAAGTCCCTGCTGGGCAAGATCAGTGAGCGCAAGCACGTGCTCCTGGTCGCGCACACGTCGGACGAGGCCGCGTGGCTGTCCGCCCGCAACCTGCCCCAGGTGCACCTCCTGGCGCCGGGCCAGCTGAACACGTACGACGTGCTCGTCTCCGACGACGTGGTCTTCACCAAGGCCGCCTTCGAGTCCTTCGTGTCTGGCCCCAAGGCCACCACTGAGACCGAAGGGAGTGACGTCTGATGACGACCACCGTCACCAGCAAGACCTTCACGGACCACCGCGACATTCTTGTCAAGCCGGTTGTGTCCGAGAAGAGCTACGCGCTGCTCGACGAGAACAAGTACACGTTCATCGTCGCGCCCGGCTCCAACAAGACCCAGATCAAGCAGGCCGTGGAAGCGGTCTTCTCGGTCAAGGTCACCGGGGTCAACACGATCAACCGGCAGGGTAAGCGCAAGCGGACCAAGACCGGTTTCGGCAAGCGCGCTGACACCAAGCGCGCCATCGTGACCCTTGCCGAGGGCGACCGTATCGACATCTTCGGCGGTCCGACCGCCTAACGGTGGTCTGGATCGTCCGGAATCGGACGAGGACTGAGAAATGGGAATCCGCAAGTACAAGCCGACTACGCCGGGCCGTCGTGGCTCCAGCGTCGCCGACTTTGTCGAGATCACGCGGTCCACGCCGGAGAAGTCGCTGGTTCGCCCTCTGCACAGCAAGGGCGGCCGTAACAACACCGGCCGGATCACGGTTCGTCACCAGGGAGGCGGCCACAAGCGCGCCTTCCGAGTGATCGACTTCCGTCGTCACGACAAGGACGGCGTGCCGGCGAAGGTCGCTCACATCGAGTACGACCCGAACCGCACCGCCCGCATCGCGCTGCTGCACTACGCAGACGGCGAGAAGCGCTACATCATCGCCCCGGCGAAGCTCAGCCAGGGTGACCGGATTGAGAACGGCCCTGGCGCCGACATCAAGCCGGGCAACAACCTGCCGCTGCGCAACATCCCGGTGGGTACGACCATCCACGCCATCGAGATGCGTCCCGGCGGCGGAGCGAAGATTGCCCGTTCCGCGGGTTCTTCGGTCCAGCTGCTGGCGAAGGAGGGCGCTTACGCCCACCTTCGTATGCCGTCCGGTGAGGTTCGCCTCGTCGACGTCCGCTGCCGCGCCACCATCGGCGAGGTCGGCAACGCCGAGCAGTCGAACATCAACTGGGGCAAGGCCGGCCGTATGCGCTGGAAGGGCGTTCGCCCCTCCGTTCGCGGTGTCGCGATGAACCCGGTCGACCACCCGCACGGTGGTGGTGAGGGTAAGACCTCCGGTGGTCGCCACCCGGTCTCCCCGTGGGGTCAGAAGGAGGGTCGTACTCGCTCGCCGAAGAAGGCATCGAGCAAGTACATCGTCCGCCGCCGCAAGTCGAACAAGAAGCGCTAGGAGCGGGTTTAGATGCCGCGCAGTCTCAAGAAGGGGCCTTTCGTCGACGGACACCTTGTCAAGAAGGTGGACGTACAGAACGAGGCAGGCTCCAAGAACGTCATCAAGACCTGGTCCCGGCGCTCGATGATCATCCCCAGCATGCTGGGGCACACCATCGCGGTGCACAACGGCAAGATCCACGTCCCGGTGTTCGTCACCGAGTCGATGGTCGGCCACAAGCTCGGCGAGTTTGCGCCGACCCGCACCTTCCGCGGCCACGTCAAGGACGACCGCAAGTCGAAGCGCCGCTAAAGGCGGGGTGCGAAGACTATGAACGACACCGAAGGGACAACCATGGAAGCCAGGGCCCAGGCGCGGTACATCCGCGTCACGCCCATGAAGGCCCGCCGAGTGGTGGACCTTATCCGTGGCATGGATGCCACGGAGGCTCAGGCGGTCCTGCGTTTCGCCCCGCAGGCCGCGAGCGTGCCGGTTGGCAAGGTGCTTGACAGCGCCATCGCCAACGCTGCACACAACTACGACCACCCGGACGCTACTTCGCTGGTCATCAGCGAGGCGTACGTGGACGAGGGCCCGACCCTGAAGCGGTTCCGTCCGCGTGCTCAGGGCCGTGCCTACCGGATCCGTAAGCGGACCAGCCACATCACCGTGGTCGTCAGCAGCAAGGAAGGAACCCGGTAATGGGCCAGAAGGTAAACCCGCACGGGTTCCGACTCGGCATTACCACCGACTTCAAGTCGCGTTGGTACGCCGACAAGCTGTACAAGGACTACGTCAAGGAAGACGTCGCCATCCGCAGGATGATGACGTCCGGCATGGAGCGCGCCGGCATCTCGAAGGTTGAGATCGAGCGCACCCGTGACCGCGTGCGTGTGGACATCCACACCGCTCGTCCGGGCATCGTCATCGGCCGCCGTGGCGCCGAGGCCGACCGCATCCGCGGTGACCTCGAGAAGCTCACGGGCAAGCAGGTGCAGCTGAACATCCTCGAGGTCAAGAACCCCGAGATGGACGCTCAGCTGGTTGCTCAGGCCGTTGCCGAGCAGCTCTCCTCCCGCGTCTCCTTCCGTCGTGCCATGCGCAAGAGCATGCAGGGCACGATGAAGGCCGGCGCCAAGGGCATCAAGATCCAGTGCGGCGGTCGCCTCGGCGGCGCCGAGATGTCCCGGTCGGAGTTCTACCGCGAGGGTCGTGTGCCGCTGCACACGCTCCGCGCGAACGTGGACTACGGCTTCTTCGAGGCCAAGACGACCTTCGGTCGTATTGGCGTCAAGGTCTGGATCTACAAGGGCGACGTCAAGAACATCGCCGAGGTCCGCGCCGAGAACGCTGCGGCCCGTGCGGGTAACCGCCCGGCCCGTGGCGCCGGCGCTGGCGGCGACCGTCCCGCCGGCCGTGGTGGCCGTGGTGGCGAGCGCGGCGGCCGTGGTGGCCGCAAGCCGCAGCAGTCCGCGCCGGCAGCAGAGGCCCCCAAGGCCGACGCTCCCGCCGCCGCTGCTCCGGCTGAGAGCACCGGAACGGAGGCCTGACCGACATGCTGATCCCTCGTAGGGTCAAGCACCGCAAGCAGCACCACCCCAAGCGCAGTGGTATGGCCAAGGGTGGTACTGAGGTTGCGTTCGGCGAGTACGGCATCCAGGCGCTCACGCCCGCGTATGTCACGAACCGCCAGATCGAGGCCGCTCGTATCGCGATGACCCGCCACATCAAGCGTGGCGGCAAGGTCTGGATCAACATCTATCCGGACCGTCCGCTCACCAAGAAGCCTGCCGAGACCCGCATGGGTTCCGGTAAGGGTTCTCCCGAGTGGTGGATCGCGAACGTCAAGCCCGGTCGGGTGATGTTCGAGCTGTCCTACCCGAATGAGAAGGTCGCCAAGGAGGCGCTCACCCGCGCCGCCCACAAGCTTCCGATGAAGTGCCGCATTGTGCGGCGCGAGGCAGGTGAGTCGTGATGGTGGCCGGTACGAAGGCGACCGAGCTGCGCGAGCTGAACGACGAGGACCTCGTCGCCAAGCTCCGTGAGGCCAAGGAAGAGCTGTTCAACCTCCGCTTCCAGGCGGCGACCGGGCAGCTCGAGAACCACGGTCGGCTCAAGTCCGTCCGTAAGGACATCGCCCGGGTCTACACCCTGATGCGCGAGCGCGAGCTGGGCATCGAATCGGTGGAGAGCGTCTGATGAGCGAGAACACTGTGACTGAGACGACTGACAACGCCCGCGGCTTCCGCAAGACCCGTGAGGGTCTCGTCGTCAGCGACAAGATGGACAAGACCGTCGTCGTCGCTGTCGAGGACCGCGTCAAGCACGCGCTGTACGGCAAGGTCATCCGCCGTACGAACAAGCTCAAGGCCCACGATGAGGCCAACGCTGCCGGCATCGGCGACCGCGTTCTCCTGATGGAGACGCGTCCGCTGTCCGCCACGAAGCGCTGGCGTGTCATCGAGATCCTCGAGAAGGCCAAGTAATTCATCCGAGGGGTATCCCTCAGATGTAGTTCCGCCAGGCTCGGCAGGGGCTTCTTCACCGAAGCCCCTGCCGGGAACCGGCAGACGATCAGGAGATAGACGTGATCCAGCAGGAGTCGCGACTTCGGGTCGCCGACAACACTGGTGCCAAGGAAATCCTTTGCATCCGTGTTCTCGGTGGTTCCGGTCGCCGCTACGCGGGCGTCGGTGACGTCATCGTCGCCACCGTCAAGGACGCGATCCCGGGCGGCAACGTGAAGAAGGGTGACGTCGTCAAGGCTGTCATCGTTCGCACCGTCAAGGAGCGTCGTCGTCAGGACGGCTCGTACATCCGCTTCGACGAGAACGCCGCCGTCATTCTGAAGAACGACGGCGACCCTCGCGGCACCCGTATCTTCGGCCCGGTGGGCCGTGAGCTGCGCGAGAAGAAGTTCATGAAGATCATCTCGCTCGCGCCGGAGGTGCTGTAAGCATGAAGATCAAGAAGGGCGACCTGGTTCAGGTCATCACCGGTAAGGACAAGGGCAAGCAGGGCAAGGTCATCATGGCCATCCCTACTGAGAACCGTGTCCTGGTCGAGGGTGTCAACCGGGTCAAGAAGCACACCAAGGCCGGTCAGACCGCTCGCGGTTCGCAGACCGGCGGCATCGTGACGACCGAGGCTCCGGTCCACGTCAGCAACGTGCAGCTGGTTGTTGAGAAGGACGGCAAGAAGGTCGTTACTCGCGTCGGTTTCCGCTTTGACGACGAGGGCAACAAGATCCGTGTTGCCAAGCGCACCGGTGAGGACATCTGATGACTACCACCACCGCGCCGCGTCTCAAGCTGCGCTACCGCGAGGAAATCGCCGGCAAGCTGCGTGAGGAGTTCTCGTACGAGAACGTCATGCAGATCCCCGGTCTCGTCAAGATCGTGGTCAACATGGGTGTGGGCGACGCAGCCCGCGACTCCAAGCTGATCGATGGCGCCATCCGCGACCTCACCACGATCACTGGCCAGAAGCCGGCCGTCACCAAGGCCCGCAAGTCGATCGCGCAGTTCAAGCTGCGCGAGGGGCAGCCGATCGGCTGCCACGTCACCCTCCGCGGTGACCGCATGTGGGAGTTCCTGGACCGTACGCTGTCGCTCGCGCTGCCGCGTATCCGTGACTTCCGTGGTCTGTCGCCGAAGCAGTTCGACGGCCGTGGCAACTACACCTTCGGTCTCACCGAGCAGGTCATGTTCCACGAGATCGACCAGGACAAGATCGACCGTACGCGGGGCATGGACATCACCGTGGTCACCACGGCGACCAACGACGACGAGGGTCGTGCGCTGCTTCGTCACCTCGGCTTCCCGTTCAAGGAGAACTGACCGTGGCGAAGAAGTCCCTGATTGCCAAGGCCGCCCGCAAGCCCAAGTTCGGTGTGCGCGCGTACACCCGCTGCCAGCGCTGCGGCCGCCCGCACTCCGTCTACCGCAAGTTCGGCCTCTGCCGCGTGTGCCTTCGTGAGATGGCTCACCGTGGAGAGCTCCCGGGCGTGACCAAGAGCTCCTGGTAATCCCGTAATTTCGGGCATTATCCAGGGCTCTCGGTAAGTATCTGGTCGGCAGGAGCCCTCCCTTTCATGCCGTAGGCTAGAAGGGTTGGGCGCCTGCCGCTCATGACCGACTTACTACGCCGTAGGTCCCCGCACCGCACCCGTCCTGCCTCTGAGTAGGGAGAGGGATGGCGCATACAGGAAACCCCGGCGAGAGAGGCCGAAGGCCAATTCATGACCATGACTGACCCCATCGCGGACATGCTCACGCGTCTGCGTAACGCTAACTCGGCGTACCACGACACCGTCGTGATGCCGCACAGCAAGATCAAGTCGCACATCGCGGAGATCCTCCAGCAGGAGGGCTTCATCACCGGCTGGAAGGTCGAGGACGCCGAGGTCGGCAAGTCCCTCGTGCTCGACCTGAAGTTCGGTCCGAACCGCGAGCGTTCGATTGCCGGCATCAAGCGCATCTCGAAGCCGGGTCTGCGTGTTTACGCGAAGTCCACCAGCCTGCCGAAGGTTCTGGGCGGCCTGGGCGTGGCGATCATCTCCACGTCCCACGGTCTCCTGACCGGCCAGCAGGCCAGCAAGAAGGGCGTAGGTGGGGAAGTCCTCGCCTACGTCTGGTAGTCGGGAAAGGAAGGAAAGCTCATGTCGCGTATCGGCAAGCTCCCCATCCCGGTTCCCGCTGGTGTGGACGTCACCATCGATGGCCGCACGGTCGCAGTGAAGGGCCCCAAGGGCTCCCTCTCGCACACCGTTGCCGCTCCCATCGAGATTGTTAAGGGCGAGGACGGCGTTCTCAACGTCACCCGTCCCAACGACGAGCGTCAGAACAAGGCCCTGCACGGCCTGTCCCGCACGCTGGTGGCGAACATGATCACCGGCGTGACCACGGGTTACGTCAAGGCGCTCGAGATCAGCGGTGTCGGTTACCGCGTCCAGGCGAAGGGCTCCAACCTGGAGTTCGCGCTCGGATACAGCCACTCGATCACCATCGAGGCCCCCGAGGGCATCACCTTCAAGGTCGAGACGCCCACGAAGTTCACTGTCGAGGGCATCGACAAGCAGAAGGTCGGCGAGGTTTCGGCGAAGATCCGCAAGCTGCGGAAGCCCGACCCGTACAAGGCCAAGGGCATCAAGTATGCCGGCGAGGTTATCCGCCGCAAGGTCGGAAAGGCGGGTAAGTAAGCCATGGCATACGGTGTAAAGATCGCCAAGGGTGACGCGTACAAGCGCGCTGCCATCAAGCGTCGCCACATCCGCGTCCGCAAGCACGTCTCCGGTACGCCGGAGCGTCCTCGTCTGGTCGTGACGCGCTCCAACCGCAACATCGTGGCTCAGGTCATCGACGACATCGCGGGCCACACGCTCGCGTCGGCGTCGACGCTTGACACCTCGATCCGTGGTGGAGAGGCCGACAAGAGCGCCCAGGCACAGAAGGTCGGCGCACTTGTCGCCGAGCGTGCCAAGGCTGCTGGTGTCGAGGCCGTCGTGTTCGACCGTGGTGGCAACAGGTACGCCGGGCGCATTGCCGCTCTGGCTGACGCCGCCCGCGAAGCCGGGCTGAAGTTCTAAGCCCCGGTTCCGGGACTAACGGACGTAACAGAGAGAGGTAAATCCAATGGCTGGACCCCAGCGCCGCGGAAGCGGTGCCGGTGGCGGCGAGCGGCGGGACCGGAAGGGTCGCGACGGCGCAGCCGTCGAGAAGACCGCTTACGTTGAGCGCGTTGTCGCGATCAACCGCGTTGCCAAGGTTGTCAAGGGTGGTCGTCGCTTCAGCTTCACCGCGCTCGTCGTGGTCGGAGACGGTGACGGCACCGTAGGTGTCGGTTACGGCAAGGCCAAGGAAGTTCCCGCGGCCATCGCCAAGGGTGTCGAGGAAGCCAAGAAGTCCTTCTTCAAGGTTCCGCGCATCCAGGGCACCATCCCTCACCCGATCACGGGCGAGAAGGCTGCGGGCGTCGTCCTGCTCAAGCCGGCTTCCCCCGGTACCGGCGTTATCGCCGGTGGCCCGGTGCGAGCCGTCCTCGAGTGCGCCGGCGTTCACGACATCCTGTCGAAGTCGCTCGGTTCGTCGAACGCGATCAACATCGTGCACGCGACTGTGGCAGCCCTGCAGGGTCTGCAGCGCCCCGAGGAGATCGCGGCTCGCCGTGGTCTGCCCCTCGAGGACGTTGCTCCCGCAGCTCTGCTCCGTGCGCGTGCCGGGGCTGGTGCGTAATGGCACAGCTCAAGATCACGCAGACGAAGTCGTACATCGGTAGCAAGCAGAACCACCGCGACACCCTGCGTTCGCTCGGGCTCAAGCGCCTGCACGACGTGGTTGTCAAGGAGGACCGCCCCGAGTTCCGCGGAATGGTGCAGACCGTCCGCCACCTCGTGACGGTTGAGGAGGTCGACTGACATGGCGGAGAACAACCCGCTGAAGGTCCACAACCTCCGGCCTGCCCCGGGCGCCAAGACCGCCAAGACCCGTGTTGGTCGTGGTGAGGGCTCCAAGGGTAAGACCGCAGGTCGTGGTACCAAGGGCCAGAAGGCTCGTTACCAGATCCCGGAGCGCTTCGAGGGTGGGCAGATGCCCCTCCACATGCGTCTCCCGAAGCTCAAGGGCTTCAAGAACCCGTTCCGCACCGAGTTCCAGGTCGTGAACCTGGACAAGCTCGCGGACCTCTACCCGCAGGGTGGAGAGGTCACGGTGGCCGACCTGGTCGCCAAGGGCGCGGTTCGCAAGAACAGCCTCGTCAAGGTCCTGGGCCAGGGCGAGATCTCCGTGGCGCTGACGGTTTCGGTTGACGCCGTTTCCGGCTCCGCCAAGGAGAAGATTGCCGCCGCAGGCGGCACGGTCAACGAGCTCGTCTGAGACGGCTTGTTGGCGTGAACACCGACCGGGGATGCCTCCCAAAAGGGGCATCCCCGGTTGGTCGTTCCAGGGCCTTTGCTGGGAGCGTACTCAGATAGCACCCCGGAGGGGCCCTAGGGGGGCAGGGCGGCCGGTATGGTGGCGTGCACTGTCTAAATCTGCGTGTGGTGGGCCCGTATGGCGGACCACGCGTTTTTTGGCTGATACATAAACCGTCATCCATCGAATCTCAATACCGTCACCTCTGACGCAGAAGCGCGGGGGTCGCAGGAGGCACCGTGCTCACCGCGTTCGCCCAGGCGTTCAAGACGCCTGACCTGCGCAAGAAACTGCTCTTCACGCTCGGCATCATCGTGGTGTACCGGCTCGGGGCGCACGTCCCGATCCCTGGTGTCAGCTATACGAACGTCCAGATCTGCATGGACCAGACGAAGTCGAGTCAGGGACTCTTCGGTCTGGTCAACATGTTCAGTGGCGGCGCGCTGCTCCAGATCACGATTTTTGCCCTCGGGATCATGCCGTACATCACGGCGAGCATCATCTTGCAGCTGCTGACCGTGGTGATTCCGCGGCTGGAGGCCCTCAAGAAGGAGGGGCAGTCGGGTCAGACGAAGATCACGCAGTACACGCGTTATCTGACCGTCGCGCTCGCCGTCCTTCAGGGCACCGGCCTGGTGGCCACGGCCCGCACCGGTGCGCTCTTCGGGAGCTGCACCGTTGCCAACCAGATCGTGCCCAACCAGTCGATCTTCACCACTGTCGTCATGGTCATCACGATGGTCGCCGGTACCTGTGCGGTCATGTGGCTCGGTGAGCTCGTGACCGACAAGGGCATCGGCAACGGCATGTCGATCCTGATGTTCGTCTCGATCGCCGCCGGCTTCCCGAGCGCCCTGTGGGCCATCAAGTCGCAGGGCAAGCTCGCGGGCGGCTGGATCGAGTTCGCCGCGGTGATCCTGGTCGGCTTCGCGATGGTGGGCCTGGTGGTCTTCGTCGAACAGGCCCAGCGCCGGATCCCGGTGCAGTACGCGAAGCGCATGGTCGGGCGCAGGTCGTACGGGGGCACATCGACGTACATCCCCCTCAAGGTCAACCAGGCGGGTGTGATTCCTGTCATCTTCGCGTCGTCGCTGCTCTACATCCCGGCGCTGATCGTTCAGTTCAGCGGCTCCAAGTCGGGCTGGGCGCTGTGGATCAACGACAACCTGACCAAGGGCGATCACCCTGCTTACCTGGTCACGTACTTCCTGCTGATCGTTTTCTTCGCGTTCTTCTACGTGGCGATCTCGTTCAACCCCGAGGAAGTCGCCGACAACATGAAGAAGTATGGTGGCTTCATCCCGGGCATCCGGGCTGGCCGACCGACCGCTGAGTACCTGAGCTACGTACTCAACCGGATCACCTGGCCGGGGTCGCTGTACCTGGGCCTGATTGCTCTCGTGCCAACGATGGCGTTGGTGGGCTTCGGCGCGAATTCCAACTTCCCGTTCGGCGGGACGAGCATCCTGATCATCGTGGGTGTGGGTCTGGAGACCGTGAAGCAGATCGAGAGCCAGCTCCAGCAGCGTAATTACGAAGGGTTCCTCCGCTGATGCGTATCGTCCTCGTCGGACCGCCCGGTGCTGGCAAGGGAACGCAGGCCGCGTACCTTGCCAAGAACCTGTCGATCCCGCACATCTCCACGGGCGACCTCTTCCGTGCCAACATCAGCCAGGGCACGGAGCTGGGCAAGGCTGCCAAGGCGTTCATGGACGCCGGCAACCTGGTACCCGACGAGGTCACCATCGGGATGGCGAAGGACCGCATGGCCCAGCCCGACGCCGAGGGCGGTTTTCTCCTCGACGGTTTCCCGCGCAACGTCTCGCAGGCTCTGGCCCTCGACGAGTCGCTGAAGACCGACGGTCAGAAGCTCGACGCGGTGCTGGACCTTGAGGTCCCCGAGGACGAGGTCGTGAAGCGGATCGCCGGCCGGCGGATCTGCCGTAACGATTCGAGCCATGTCTTCCACGTCGCGTACAGCGCTCCGCAGCAGGAGGGCGTCTGTGACACCTGCGGGGGCGAGCTCTACCAGCGCGGTGACGACACCGAGGAGACGGTCCGCCGTCGCCTGGAGGTCTACCACGCCGAGACCGAGCCGATCATCGACCACTACAAGGCCCAGGGCCTGGTGGTCACGATCTCCGCGCTCGGCAAGGTCACCGAGGTGACCAAGCGAGCCATGGAGGCGCTGGGCCGCGACGCGGCGTAGCGGTTCCGTAAGAGCCATACTGGCCGTGTCGCCCTTTTCGGGCGGCACGGCCAGAGTCTTGTCAGCAGACAGCAGAGCAGTAGCGATCACGAAGGTGGCGTCAGGCGTAATGGTGGAGATCAAGACCCCGGAGCAGATCGCGAAGATGCGCGAGGCGGGGCTGGTGGTCGCCGCCATCCACGCGGCGACGCGTGAGGCCGCCGTGCCCGGCGCCACCACGAACGACCTGGACCAGGTCGCGCGCAAGGTGCTCGCGGAGCACGACGCGAAGCCCAACTTCCTTGGCTACGGAGGCTTCCCGGCGACGATCTGCACCTCGGTGAACGAGGTCGTGGTCCACGGGATCCCGGATGAGAAGACCGTCCTCAAGGACGGCGACATCATCTCGATCGACTGCGGCGCCATCATCGACGGCTGGCACGGGGACGCGGCATACACGGCGTTCGTCGGGACCGGGCACGCGCCGGAGCTCGTGGAGCTCTCCCGGGTGACCGAGGAGTCGATGTGGGCCGGGATCGCCGCGATGAAGAAGGGCGGCCGGCTCGCGGACGTCTCCAAGGCGATCGAGGGCTACATCCGCCGCCAGCCGCGGCCCGCTTCGGGCAAGTACGGGATCATCGAGGATTACGGCGGCCACGGCATCGGCTCCGAGATGCACATGGACCCGCACCTGCTGAACTACGTGGACCGGCGCCGGCTCATCGGCCGCCACAACCCGAAGCTGGTCCCCGGCTTCTGCCTGGCGATCGAGCCGATGGTCTCGCTGGGCACGCCCAGGACCGAGGTGCTGGAGGACGACTGGACCGTCATCACGACGGACGGGACCTGGTCCTCGCACTGGGAGCACTCTGTGGCGCTGACGGAGGAGGGTCTGCTGGTGCTGACCTCTCCCGATGGGGGCAAGGCGAAGCTGGCGGAGTTCGGGATTGCGACGGCCCCGGATCCGTCGGCCTGAGCCCGGGTCCGGGCCGGGTCCGGCGGTCGCCGCAGGCCGTTCGACGCTCGTGAGGCGCCCTGGCGCCGAGCTCGGCCTGAGCCGGGCGTGGAGGGATTGGGCCCCCTCCGCTTAATGATCTTGACAATGGGGCATTCTTCCTCGATTCGTCTTTCCGGGGGCCCTGACGTAGACTGACTCGTCGGCTCTCGTGCACCCGCATGTCTGCATGCCTGCACGGAGCTGATCAAGGTAGCCGATTCGAAGGGCGAAGCGTGGCCAAGAAGCAAGGTGCCATCGAAATCGAGGGCACCGTGATCGAGTCCCTCCCGAACGCAATGTTCAAGGTGGAACTTCAGAACGGTCACAAAGTCCTCGCGCACATCAGCGGCAAGATGCGTATGCACTACATCCGCATCCTCCCGGATGACCGGGTCGTCGTGGAGCTTTCTCCGTACGACCTGACGCGTGGCCGGATCGTCTACCGATACAAGTAGATCTTGCCCGCACTTCCGCTTCGGCGTGAGTGGTGGCACTGACCCGGAGAACCTGACATCCCATGAAGGTCAAGCCGAGCGTCAAGAAGATCTGCGACAAGTGCAAGGTGATCCGCCGTCACGGTCGGGTCATGGTCATCTGCGACAACCTGCGCCACAAGCAGCGCCAGGGCTGACGCACACCGATCTGCACCTCGCAGTTCTTCGCGCGACGCAAGCGAAATGTACATACGCAGGACCCGCCTAGCCGCTGAGCGGCTGGCGACACCCCCGGTGGAGGCCGGGGACCCGGACTGTACCTAATACGGCGGTCGGGGGTTGGTTCTGTGGAAGACCTCCGAATAACAACTGGAGCCATTGAATGGCACGCGTTTCAGGTGTTGACATCCCGCGCGAAAAGCGCGTGGAGGTTGCCCTCACCTACGTCTTCGGCGTTGGCCGTACCCGGTCGAAGGAGATCCTCGCCTCGACCGGCGTGAACCCCAACACCCGTGTTCGTGACCTGGCCGAGGAAGACCTCGTCAAGATCCGCGAGTACGTGGACGCCAACCTGCGCACCGAGGGTGACCTCCGTCGCGAGATCGCCGCCGACATCCGCCGCAAGGTCGAGATCGGTTGCTACCAGGGTCTGCGTCACCGTCGCGGCCTGCCGGTTCACGGCCAGCGCACCAGCACGAACGCTCGTACCCGCAAGGGCCCGCGTCGCGCGATCGCCGGTAAGAAGAAGCCGGGCAAGAAGTAGTCCACAGCGGACGCTCATCAGCGGTCTTCGCTGTAGGACCGACCACCTCCCTCTCCATCTGGAGTTAAGACATGCCCCCCAAGGGTCGTCAGGGCGCAGCCAAGAAGGTGCGTCGCAAGGAAAAGAAGAACGTCGCTCACGGCCACGCGCACATCAAGAGCACGTTCAACAACACCATCGTCTCGATCACGGACCCCTCGGGCAACGTGATCTCCTGGGCCTCCGCCGGCCACGTCGGCTTCAAGGGCTCGCGCAAGTCCACTCCGTTCGCCGCGCAGATGGCCGCCGAGTCGGCTGCCCGTCGCGCGCAGGAGCACGGCATGCGCAAGGTTGACGTCTTCGTCAAGGGCCCGGGTTCCGGTCGCGAGACCGCCATCCGTTCGCTCCAGGCGACGGGTCTTGAGGTTGGCTCCATCCAGGACGTCACCCCCACCCCGCACAACGGCTGCCGTCCGCCCAAGCGCCGCCGCGTCTGACGCAGCGGTTGGGTTCGGTTTTTGAGGTTCGGGCGGTACGGCCTTCATCGGTCGTATCGCCCGTACCCTTGTAGTGACTGGGGGCGTCAAATAGTGGGCGCCCACGACTGAAGGATCACCACATGCTTATCGCTCAGCGTCCGTCGCTGACCGAAGAGGTCGTCGACGAGTACCGCTCGCGCTTCGTCATCGAGCCGCTGGAGCCGGGTTTCGGCTACACGCTCGGTAACTCCCTGCGTCGTACGCTTCTTTCGTCCATCCCCGGTGCCGCTGTCACCAGCATCCGGATCGACGGTGTCCTGCACGAGTTCACCACCGTGCCGGGCGTCAAGGAAGACGTCACCGACCTCATCCTGAACATCAAGCAGCTCGTCGTCTCCTCGGAGCACGACGAGCCCGTCGTCATGTACCTGCGCAAGCAGGGACCGGGCCTCGTGACCGCCGCCGACATCGCGCCCCCGGCCGGTGTCGAGGTCCACAACCCCGACCTCGTTCTTGCCACGCTCAACGGCAAGGGCAAGCTGGAGATGGAGCTGACCGTCGAGCGCGGTCGCGGCTACGTCTCCGCCGTGCAGAACAAGCAGCTGGGCCAGGAGATCGGCCGCATTCCGGTCGACTCCATCTACTCCCCGGTGCTCAAGGTCACGTACAAGGTCGAGGCGACCCGTGTCGAGCAGCGTACCGACTTCGACAAGCTGATCGTCGACGTCGAGACCAAGCAGGCCATGCGTCCCCGTGACGCCATGGCGTCGGCCGGTAAGACCCTGGTCGAGCTGTTCGGTCTGGCGCGCGAGCTCAACATCGACGCCGAGGGCATCGACATGGGCCCGTCGCCGACGGACGCGGCCCTGGCCGCCGATCTCGCCCTGCCGATCGAGGAGCTCGAGCTCACCGTTCGGTCGTACAACTGCCTCAAGCGCGAGGGCATCCACTCCGTGGGTGAGCTCGTCGCCCGCTCCGAGGCCGACCTGCTCGACATTCGTAACTTCGGTGCGAAGTCGATCGACGAGGTCAAGGCCAAGCTCGCGGGCATGGGCCTTGCGCTCAAGGACTCGCCTCCCGGCTTCGACCCGACCGCTGCCGCCGACGCCTTCGGCGCCGACGACGACGCGGACGCCGGTTTCGTGGAGACCGAGCAGTACTAGTCGGGGTGGGCGGGCGGGGCTCCGGCCCTGCCCGCCCGTTTCCGCAGCAATGAACTTCCGGGCCCTCGGGTCCGGGTTCCGGCGGGCATACGCTCGTCGGGCACTGACATCGGTACCTCGTACGGCCGGTGCAGATCACAAGGAGAAATACCATGCCGCGTCCCGCAAAGGGTGCCCGTCTGGGCGGCAGCGCTGCGCACGAGAAGCTTCTTCTCAACAACCTTGCGAAGTCGCTGTTCGAGCACGGCCGTATCACCACGACCGAGGCCAAGGCTCGCCGCCTGCGCCCGGTTGCTGAGCGTTTCATCACCAAGGCGAAGAAGGGCGACATCCACAACCGTCGCCTGGTGCTGCAGTCGATCACGGACAAGGGCATCGTGCACACGCTCTTCACCGAGATCGCCCCGCGGTACGAGAACCGCCCCGGTGGTTACACCCGCATCACCAAGATCGGCA
This sequence comes from Streptomyces sp. NPDC050738, assembly GCF_040654175.1. Lineage (NCBI taxonomy): Bacteria > Bacillati > Actinomycetota > Actinomycetes > Kitasatosporales > Streptomycetaceae > Streptomyces > Streptomyces sp. NPDC050738. The sequence continues at coordinate 62,366 of NZ_JBFAHN010000024.1, forward strand.
ACCGTCGTGGCGACAACGCCCCGATGGCCGTCATCGAGCTGGTCGAGGCCCTGACCGTGGCCCAGGCGGCCACTGGTGAGGCCGAGGCTGCGACCAAGCGTGCGGCCAAGGACGCCGAGGCCGCTCCGGCCGAGGTCGTCGAGGACGCCAAGCCGGTCGAGGCTGGTGCCGAGGAGTCGAAGGACGCCTAGGCGTTCCTGGACTGCTTTGTACGGGCCCGCATCTCCCCTCGGGGCGGTGCGGGTCCGTTCTTGTTTGAGAGGATCCTTCGGTGAGCGATGACGTGGAGCCCGGCTTCGTGCGGGTGCGGTTCGATCTGAGTTACGACGGTGCCGACTTCTCCGGGTGGGCACGGCAGCCCAGCGGTCGGCGGACCGTACAGGGGGAGATCGAGGACGCGTTGAAGACCGTCACGCGGTCGGACGTGATGTTTCCGCTGACCGTGGCCGGGCGGACCGACGCCGGGGTGCATGCGCGCGGGCAGGTGGCCACCGCGGATCTGCCGGAGGCGGTGTGGGCCGAGCATCAGGAGAAGCTGCTGAAGCGGCTCGCCGGGCGGCTTCCGCGCGATGTGCGGGTGTGGAGTGCGGTGGAGGCCCCGGCGGGGTTCAATGCGCGGTTCTCCGCTGTGTGGCGTCGTTATGCGTATCGCGTGACCGACCGGCCGGGTGGTGTCGATCCGCTGATGCGGGGTCATGTGCTGTGGCACGACTGGGCGTTGGACGTCGATGCCATGAACGCTGCCGCTGCCGGCTTGCTGGGCGAGCACGATTTCGCCGCCTACTGCAAGCGGCGGGAGGGCGCCACCACCATTCGTACGCTGCAGGAGTTGAGTCTCGTGCGCGGGGACGACGGGGTCATCACCGCCACCGTGCGTGCCGATGCCTTCTGCCACAACATGGTGCGGTCGCTGATCGGCGCGATGCTGTTCGTGGGGGACGGGCATCGTGGGGTGGAGTGGCCGGCGAAGGTTCTTGCGGCGGGTGTGCGGGATTCCTCCGTGCACGTCGTCAGGCCGCATGGGCTGACGCTGGAGGAAGTCGGCTATCCGGCCGACGAGTTGCTGGCCGCGCGGAGCAAAGAGGCGCGGAACGTACGGACGCTGCCGGGGGCCGGCTGCTGCTGACCCCCGGAGACCTCTATGCGGTGGGGGCCGAGGCCGCGGCCGACGCCTGGGCGCGGCCACGGGCGTAGATCTGGTTGAAGACGAAGGTGCCGAGGTCGTCGCTGGCCTGGAAGACCGGCTTGTCCTGCATCGTCACCTTCTTGCCGTTGGTGTAGCCGGCCTGGGTGAAGTAGGCATAGCGGCCCACGGAGTTGGCGCGGCGCAGGCAGACCGTGGCGTGGCAGAAGTCGGCGACGCCGGCGCCGGGGAGCGGCGCGATGGCCGCGCCCTTGGAGGCCTGGGACTTCGCCTTCAGGGCGGATGCCTCGGTGTCGAAGACCGCTACGCCGACCGTGATCGCGACGCCGTTCCTGACGTAGGTCGCGCGGATGACCTGGCGGCAGCCGTTGTTCTTGAGCGCTGCGCCCAGCGTGCCCTGGGCGACCGATGCGCAGTTGGTGGTGCGGTTCGTCGCGCCCTTGGTGTACGGGCGGTTGATCATCGTCAGCCGCTTGCCCGGGAAGAGGGTGTCGGCGCTCAGCGGCGCCTTGTCCCGCTTGGAGCTGTTGATGAAGTCCTTGGGGTTCAGGACCGGCTTGGGCGCCACCGAGGAGAACGTCGGCGCGGGTCCGTCGCTCTCGGCGGGGAGGGTCGCGGGGGCGGGCAGCTGACTGGCGTTCTTGTCGCTCGACGTGGAGTTCTTGTTCGAGGAGACCACCGCCGTCGCCACGATCCCGGCGATCGCGGCGGTGGCCAGCACGCCACCGCCGATGAACAGCAGTTTCCTTCGGCGACCGCGCGCCTCGGACTCCTCGGCCAGTGCCGCCCAGTCCGGTGTCTGTGTGTCCCCCGGGCCCCAGGAGGGCCCCCCTTGCCCAATGCTCATGGTGCGCATCTTAGACCGAGAGGTTTACGCGTCGCGGCGCCGTAGCAGCGTCCATCCGACGGCGAGGGCCGCGGCGGCGTAGGCGGCCAGTACGGCCAGGCCCGTCCAGGGGGCGAGCGGGGCGGTACCCTCGCCCGTGGTGGTCTGGACGGCGAGGCCCGCCGTCATGGGGGAGAGCTTCTGCACCAGGTGCAGGGTGTGCGTCGACATCTTGATCATCTGGGTGGCCAGGTACGGGCCGTACAGGAGCGCGAGGACCACGCCGGTGGCCGCTGCCTGGTGGCGTACGACCAGGGCGACGCCCGTGCTCAGCAGCGCCACCAGCAGCAGGTAGAGGACCGTGCCGAGCACGGCTCGCTGCAACGAGCTGTCGGAGAGCGGGAGTTGCGCCGTGCCGTGCTGGGCCCTGCGGCCCGCCAGGAGGGCGCCCAGGACCCCTGGGAGGGCCGCCAGGAGCACAGCGGCGGTCACCGTGAGGGCTTTGCCCGTGAAGACCGTCGTCCGGCGGGGACTCGCGGCCAGCGTGGTGAGGATGACGCGCGGGTGGTACTCCGAGGTGACCACCGCCACCGCGATCGCCACGGCCGCCAGCTGTGCGAAGTAGACCCCTGAAAGGGCGAGGGCGGTGGGGTCGGGGTGCGTCTCCTCCGGGCGGGTGCCCGTCGCGATCAGGGCGGTGAGGCCCGTCATCACGGCGGGCAGTGCGAGGAGCGTCCAGAGGTGGGAAGGGACGGTGCGCAGCTTCGTCCACTCGCCGTGCACGGCGCGGTGCAGGGCGGGGCTCATGCGTCGCGCCGGGCGAGCCGCCAGTGTGCGGCGCCGAGTGCGGCGGCCGCGTACGCGCACAGGACCGCGAAGCCCGCCCACGGGCCGATCGACGTCTCGGTGAGTGTCCTGGTCTGGGTGAGGGCGAGACCGGCGATGGGGGTGGCGCGCTCGACCCAGGTGCTGACCGGGACCGAGGTGGAGTGGGCGACCATCGGGATCACGACGAGCACGACGAAGACGGTGATCACCGCGGGAACCGTACGGCGGAACAGTGCACCGACTCCCAGGCAGAACAGGGTCAGTACGGCGAGGAAGGCCGCGCCGCCGAGCACCGCGCGCAGGGTTGTCGGGTCGGTGAGGGAGGCGATGGGGAAGATGGGCGGGCTGTAGCCGTTCTTGCGCATGATCGGCTGGGCGATGAGGAACGCGGCGATGGTGGTCGGCGCGGCCACGGCGAAGACCGTGCCGGCCAGGATCGTCGACTTGGCGGCGAGGACGCGGCCGCGCTGCGCGCTGGCGGTGAAAGTGGTGCGGATGGTGCGCGTCTTGTACTCGGAGGTCATGGAGAGCACGCCGAGTGCGAGCACGGTGATCAGGCTGAGCTGGAGGCCGTCCAGGGACTGGTGGACCGTGTCGGCCTTGGAGAGGTCGGCGCCCACATTGCCGATGCCGAAGTGGCCGAGGTCGCCGCTGCCCGTGAGGGTGATGGCGGAGGCGGTCTGCTGGAGGGTGCCGGGCGGCGTGCGGTCGTTTCCGGCCGGGCCGGAGACGCGGGGCGCGACGATGTCGGTGTGGGTCAGCGTGGCGGCGGGCGCGAAGTGGTCGAAGACCGCGCGGCCGACGGTGAGGGTGGAATGGGCCGTCACGGCGCCGGGGCTCACCTGCTCGGCGGTGCTGATGGTCGACGAGGTCACGAAGAGGCCGGCCTCGGTACGGGCGGGCAGGCCGGGGACGGCGAGGGTGCCGATGGTGTGCCAGCTCTGGCCGTCGGCGGATTCGTAACCCGTGACCTTCTGTCCTGTGCGGGTCAGGCGGAGCCAACGGCCTTGTCCGGAGGGGACCTTGGCGGTCAGTTCCTTGGCGCCGTTCGCCTGCATGCGGACGCCGTGGCCCGGGGTGAGCATCACGGAGGCCGACGACGAGCCGTTGGTCGTGCCGTCCTTCAGCATCAGACCCGCCTTGGCCCAGGAGGACTTGGAGGTGAGGGACGCGAGGTGGACGGTGAGGGTGGTGTCGCCGGTGAGCGGGGCGTGGGCGAAGCTGAATTCGTCGCGGTTCAGCGGGCCCTCGTAACTGGTCACGGAGCCCTTCGCGGTGGCGACGGTGAGCAGCAGGGTGGCGGCGACCAGGGCGACCAGCGCGAATGCGGTGGAGCGTACGGAGCGGAACTTGGTCCACTCGGCGCGCAGGGCGCGGATCACGATGCCTCCTGGGCGGCGGGCGCGGCGGACGTGGCGGTGAACTCCGTGGCGCCACGGGTCAGTTCCATGTACGCCTCCTCCAGGGACGCCCGGTGCGCGGAGATCTCCGAGAAGGGGATACGGGCCTCGGACAGCAGCGCCACCACACGCTCGGCGGGCAGATCGGTGACGGTCAGTGTTCCCGGCGCGTTGGCGGAGACCGTGGCGCCTTCGCGGGCCAGTACCGTCATGGCCTCGGGGAGCCGGTCGGTGCGCAGCGTGACGCGGTCGCCGGAGGTGGTGTCGAGGAGCTGCTGTACGTCGGTGTCGGCGAGCAGCCGGCCACGGCCGATGACGATCAGATGCTCCGCCGTGTCCTGGAGCTCGCTCATGAGGTGGCTGGAGATCAGGACCGTACGGCCCTCTCCTGCCAGGGACTTGAGGAATGCGCGGATCCACTGGATGCCCTCGGGGTCGAGTCCGTTGACCGGCTCGTCGAGGATCAGGACCTGCGGGTCGCCGAGGAGCGCCGCCGCGATGCCCAGGCGCTGGCGCATGCCGAGCGAGAAGCCGCCCGCGCGCTTCTTCGCCACGGCGGTCAGGCCGACCTGATCGAGGACCTCGGCGACGCGGCGGGCCGGTATGCCGTTGTAGTGCGCCATCCACAGGAGGTGGTCGCGGGCCCGGCGGCCCGGGTGGACCGCCTCGGCGTCGAGGAGCGCGCCGACGACCGTGAGGGGGTCGCGGAGAGTCGCGTACGGGCGGCCGCCGATCAGGGCCCGCCCGCTGTCGGGGGCGTCGAGGCCCAGGATCATGCGGAGCGTCGTGGACTTGCCGGCTCCGTTGGGGCCGACGAAGCCGGTGACCTTGCCGGGGGCGACGGTGAAGGTCAGGTCGTCGACGGCGGTGGTCGGACCGTAACGCTTGCGCAGGGCGCTGACTTCGATTGCTGTGTCGGGTGACATGCCTACGAAGGTAGGGAGCGGGCGGGGTGCGGCCATCCCGTCAGGGTGGCGTCTTGGGCGGGGGCGGCTCCCCCGCGAGGGGGAGGACAGATCGGGAGCGCCCGCCCACAATGTGTCCGTGACCTGGACGAGTGCGGTGTGGAAGAAGGCGGCGGGAGCGCCCGATCTGCCGCTCGTGGCTGCCGCGGTGCTGTGCTTCGCCGCGGTGATCGAGGGGGCCGCGCCCGCGGCGAGCCTGCCGGTGGACCTGTTCTCGGCGCTGGTGCTCGCCGTCTGCTCGACGGCGCCGGTCGCTCTCGTACGCGGCCACCTGCGGATCTCCGCAGCCGTGGTCTGCGCCTCGGTGTTGCTCGCGGTGCCTGCCGTCGGGCAGCCGGCCTGGTCGGGGGCGGTCGCGATGGTGGTGGTCCTTGCGCAGGTGGGGGTGCGCTGTTCCACGCGTACGGCGGTCGGCTTCGCCGCTCCCTTTGTCGCGTACGCGCTGTGGGCGGGCGGCCGGGGCCTGCCGGTCGGGCTGCTCTGCGCGGCGGTGGCGGCGCTGGCTGCGGGCAGCTGGCGGCGGGCCGGGCGGGAGGCGCGGCGGCGTACGGCGGCGGACTGGGCGTATGCGGACACGGTTTTGGAACATGCAGCGCGGGGTGAACGCGCCCGTATCGCGCGGGAGTTGCACGACATCGTCGCGCATCACATCTCGACGCTCTCGGTGCAGGCCGAGACCGCCAGGCTCACCACACGCGGGCTGCCGCCCGAGGGGGCGGCGCGTTTCCTCGCCATCGGGGAGACGGCACGGCTCGCGCTGACCGAGATGCGGCGGCTGCTCGGCGTGCTGCGCGAGGACGTGCCGCCTGCGGCGGACACGGTGGCCCAGCGGGCCCCGCAGCCCGGGCTGCACCAGCTGGTCGCGCTCGTCGACGAGGCGCGGGCGACGGCGGGCGGGGCGGTGCGGCTGACCGTACGGGGGCAGGTGGTGGCGCTCGACCCGGGCGTCGAACTCACCGCGTACCGGATCGTGCAGGAGGCGCTGACCAATGCGCGGCGGCATGCGCCGGGGGTGGGAGTGGATGTGGAGCTGGTCTATGGGGAGGGTGAGTTGAGGGTGTCTGTGCGGGACTGCGGGCCGGGTGCGGGCGCGGGTGCGGGTTCGGGGGAGGGGGCGGGTGGCCACGGCCTGGTCGGGATGCGGGAGCGTGCCGCGATGGCCGGGGGCACGCTGCGTACGGGGGCCGGGCCCGCGGGCGGCTTCGTCGTGGAGGCCGTGCTGCCGGCGCGGGAGGCCGTGCGGTGACCGCGAATGGGGCCACGCGGATTGTCGTCGTCGACGACCAGGACGTCGTGCGCGCCGGGTTCGGGGCGCTGCTGGACACGCAGGACGACTTCGAGGTCGTCGGCAGTGCGTCCGACGGCGCGGCCGCGGTGCGCGTCTGCCGTGAGGTGCGGCCCGACATCGTGCTCATGGACGTACGGATGCCGGAGATGGACGGCATCGAGGCGACCCGGCGGATCGTGGCGGAGCGGGCGGACACCCGCATCGTCATGCTGACGACCTTCGATCTCGACGAGCACGTGTACGACGCGCTGGCCGCGGGGGCCAGCGGTTTCCTGCTCAAGGACATGGTCGCCGAGCGGCTCTTCGAGGCGGTGCGGGTGGTCGCGGCGGGCGAGGCGCTGCTCGCGCCGACGGTCACGCGCCGGCTCATCGGGGAGTTCGTACGGCTTCGGCCGCGCGGCGGCGGCGTACCTCTGGAGGCGCTCACTCCGCGCGAGCGCGAGGTCCTCGTGCTGATCGCGGAGGGGCTCTCCAATCCGGAGATCGCGGGGCGGCTCGTGGTCAGCGGGGAGACCGTGAAGTCCCATGTGAGCCGGGTGCTGACGAAGCTGGGGGTGCGCGACCGGGCGCAGGCGGTGGTGGCGGCGTACGAATCCGGGCTGGTCGTCCCGCGCTCGCCATAAAGCGGTTGCCGCCGGTCGGGCGGTGTGGGCGACAATTCGAAGCATGGGACATCTAGAGGCTGGTCATCTTGAGTACTACTTGCCGGACGGGCGGGTGCTGCTCGGTGACGCCTCGTTCCGGGTCGGCGAAGGCGCCGTCGTGGCGCTGGTGGGCGCCAACGGCGCCGGGAAGACGACGCTGCTGCGGATCATCTCCGGGGAGCTGAAGCCGCACGGCGGCAGTGTTTCGGTGAGCGGCGGGCTCGGCGTGATGTCGCAGTTCGTGGGGTCGGTGCGCGACGAGCGGACCGTGCGCGACCTGCTGGTCTCGGTGGCGCAGCCGCGTATCAGGGAGGCGGCGGCCGCAGTCGACGCCGCCGAGCACCTGATCATGACCGTCGACGACGAGGCCGCGCAGATGAAGTACGCGCAGGCGCTCAGCGACTGGGCTGAGGCGCACGGGTACGAGGCGGAGACCGTCTGGGACATGTGCACGATGGCCGCGCTGGGCATCCCGTACGACACGGCGCAGTTCCGTGAGGTGCGGACGCTCAGTGGGGGTGAGCAGAAGCGGTTGGTGCTTGAGGCGCTGCTGCGGGGGCCTGATGAGGTGCTGCTGCTCGACGAGCCGGACAACTATCTGGACGTGCCGGGCAAGCGGTGGCTGGAGGAGCGGCTGCGGGAGACCCGGAAGACCGTTCTCTTCGTCTCGCACGACCGGGAGCTGCTCTCGCGGGCCGCGGAGAAGATCATCAGCCTTGAGCCGGGTCCGGCCGGCACGGATGTGTGGGTGCACGGCGCGGGCTTCGGGACGTACCACGAGGCGCGGCGCGAGCGCTTCGCGCGCTTCGAGGAGCTGAAGCGGCGCTGGGACGAGGAGCATGCGCGGCTGAAGGCGCTGGTGCTGCGGCTGCGCAACCAGGCGGCGATCAGCCCGGACATGGCCTCCAGGTACCACGCGATGCAGACGCGCTTCAAGAAGTTCGAGGACGCGGGGCCGCCGCCGGAGCCGCCGCGCGAGCAGGACATCAAGATGCGGCTGCGGGGCGGACGTACCGGGGTGCGGGCTGTGACCTGCGAGAACCTTGAGCTGGTGGGGTTGATGAAGCCCTTCTCGCTGGAGGTCTTCTACGGGGAGCGGGTGGCGGTCCTCGGCTCGAACGGCTCCGGGAAGTCGCACTTCCTGCGGCTGCTCGCGGGTGATCAGTCGGTGGCGCACACCGGGCTGTGGAAGACGGGTGCGCGGGTGGTGCCGGGGCACTTCGCGCAGACCCACGCGCATCCTGAGCTGCTGGGGAAGACGCTCGTCGACATCCTGTGGTCCGGGCATGCGAAGGACCGGGGCGCGGCGATGGGTGTGCTGCGGCGGTACGAGCTGGAGCGGCAGGGGGACCAGCCCTTCGAGAAGCTCTCGGGCGGGCAGCAGGCGCGATTCCAGATTCTGCTCCTGGAGCTGGAGGGGACGACCGCGCTGCTGCTCGACGAGCCGACGGACAACCTGGACCTGGAGTCGGCTGAGGCTCTGCAGGAGGGTCTTGAGGCGTACGACGGGACGGTGCTTGCCGTCACGCACGACCGGTGGTTCGCGAAGTCCTTCGACCGGTATCTGGTCTTCGGGTCGGACGGGGTCGTCCGGGAGACTGCTGAGCCGGTGTGGGACGAGCGGAGGGTGGAGCGGGCGCGGTAGGGGGTGGCCGCTGCGCGGGGCTGGTCCCCTGGCCCGCCCCTTCCCGAAACTGGGGCTGCGCCCCAGACCCCGTGAGCCCCCTCAAACGCCGGACGGGCTGGATTTTGCTGGTTCCGGCTTGCGTGTGCAGGTGGTGGCGGGCTTGGTCGCACGCGCGTTTTGACCCATCCGGGGGCGCGCGGGTACTCTCGGAGACTGTTATACGTATTGGCTTCGTCGTTCTCACGCGAAGGGCCCTTACGTAGGTTCCCTGGAGCAGTTACCAGTGGTTCGCATACGGGCATCGTTCCCGGCGCTGTGAGCCCCAGCTGCACTATCGCTTCAGCGGTGCCATGTGTTGGACCCCATCCACTGAAGAAGCGAAGGCTACGAAGTGCGTACGTACAGCCCCAAGCCCGGCGATGTCACTCGCCAGTGGCACATCATCGACGCTCAGGACATCGTCCTGGGCCGTCTGGCGACCACGGCAGCGAACCTCCTCCGGGGCAAGCACAAGCCGACCTATGCCCCGCACATGGACATGGGCGACTTCGTCATCATCATCAACGCCGAGAAGATCCACCTCTCCGGCAACAAGAAGACCCAGAAGATGGCGTACCGCCACTCCGGCTTCCCGGGCGGTCTCCGCTCGATGCGCTACGACGAGCTCATGGAGAAGAGCCCGGAGAAGGCCGTCGAGAAGGCCATCAAGGGCATGATCCCCAAGAACACCCTGGGGCGTCAGATGATCTCGAAGCTCAAGGTCTACTCGGGCGACCAGCACCCGCACGCTGCCCAGCAGCCGGTGCCGTACGAGATCACCCAGGTCGCGCAGTAGTTCCGGCCACCCCCTAAGACGTACAGAAAGATCTGAGGAGAATCGTGGCCGAGACCACTGTTGAGACGCCCGTCGAGGGCACCGAAGGCGAAGAGACCTTTGCCGAGGTGACCACCTTCGAGTCGGAGGTTCCCGTCGAGGGCGAGTACACCAGCGAGTCCCTCGCGGGCCGCTTCGGTGACCCGCAGCCCGCCGCCGGCCTTGGCCGTCGCAAGAACGCCATCGCCCGCGTCCGGATCGTTCCGGGCACCGGCAAGTGGAAGATCAACGGGCGTACGCTCGAGGACTACTTCCCGAACAAGGTCCACCAGCAGGAAGTCAACGAGCCCTTCAAGGTGCTCGAGCTCGACAACCGCTACGACGTCATCGCCCGCATCTCGGGTGGCGGCGTCTCCGGTCAGGCCGGTGCGCTCCGTCTCGGTGTCGCCCGTTCCCTGAACGAGGCCGACGTGGACAACAACCGCGCCATCCTGAAGAAGGCCGGCTTCCTCTCCCGCGACGACCGTGCGGTCGAGCGCAAGAAGGCCGGTCTCAAGAAGGCCCGCAAGGCCCCGCAGTACAGCAAGCGCTAATCACCGCCTGCTCGACTGTTTGTTCGTTCGCCCCGGCGGCACTCTTCGTGCCGCCGGGGCGTTCGTTTATCGGTGCCTCGGGCGTATAACGGCAAGAGGCGCTCAGAAGCTTGCTTTTTCGGAGCATTTTCGGAGGACATCAGTGGGACGACTCTTCGGCACGGACGGTGTACGTGGTGTCGCCAACGCGGATCTGACAGCCGAGCTCGCGCTCGGTCTCTCGGTCGCAGCGGCGCATGTACTCGCCGAGGCAGGGACTTTCGCGGGCCACCGGCCCACCGCGGTGGTGGGGCGCGACCCGCGTGCATCGGGTGAGTTCCTGGAGGCGGCCGTCGTCGCCGGTCTCGCGAGTGCGGGCGTCGACGTGCTGAAGGTCGGGGTGCTGCCGACCCCTGCGGTGGCGTATCTCACGGGTGCGCTCGGCGCCGATCTGGGTGTGATGCTCTCCGCGAGCCACAACGCCATGCCGGACAACGGTGTCAAGTTCTTCGCCCGGGGCGGGCAGAAGCTCGCCGACGAGCTGGAAGACGCCATCGAGACGGTCTACGAGCAGCACCGCAGCGGGGAGCCGTGGGAGCGGCCGACGGGCGGCGGTGTCGGCCGCGTCCGGAGCTACGACCAGGGCCTCGACCAGTACGTCGCCCACCTGCTCGGGGTGCTGCCGAACCGCCTCGAAGGGCTGAAGGTCGTACTCGACGAGGCGCACGGCGCCGCTTCCCGGGTCTCGCCCGAGGCGTTCACGCGGGCCGGCGCCGAGATCATCACCATCGGTGCCTCGCCCGACGGGCTCAACATCAACGACGGGTGCGGCTCGACCCACCTGGGGCTGCTGAAGGCCGCCGTCGTCGAGCACGGCGCCGACCTCGGCATCGCGCACGACGGCGACGCGGACCGCTGCCTGGCCGTCGACGGCACGGGCGCCGAGGTCGACGGGGACCAGATCCTCGCCGTGCTCGCGCTCGCCATGCGCGAGGCGGGCACGCTGCGCGGGAACGCCGTGGTCGGCACCGTCATGTCCAACCTCGGCTTCAAGATCGCCATGGAGCGGGAGGGCATCGAGCTCGTCCAGACGGCGGTCGGCGACCGGTACGTACTGGAGTCGATGAAGGAGCACGGTTACGCGCTCGGCGGCGAGCAGTCCGGGCATGTGATCGTCCTGGACCATGCCACCACCGGTGACGGCACGCTGACCGGGCTGATGCTGGCCGCGCGCATGGCGGCCACGGGCCGGTCCCTGGCCGACCTCGCGGGCGTCATGGAGCGGCTGCCGCAGGTGCTGGTGAACGTCCCCGACGTGGACAAGTCGCGGGTCGCCACCTCCCCCGAGCTGACCGCTGCCGTGGTCGACGCGGAGCGCGAACTCGGGTCGACCGGGCGGGTGCTGCTGCGCTCCTCGGGCACCGAGCCGCTGGTACGCGTCATGGTCGAGGCCGCCGACATCGACCAGGCGCGATCGGTGGCCGGGCGCCTCGCCGATGTGGTCAAGTCCGCGCTGGGCTAGGACTTCTGGGCCCGCTGGGCCTTTTGATCGCGGGCACGCTTGCGGGTGCTCGCCCAGAGCCACTTCTGGGCGAGCAGCGTGAGCGTGCCGGCGACCACGATGCCCAGCAGATTGAGCAGAAGCTGCTCCGTCGAGCCTCTGGTCTGGCCGAGGTCGCCGTAACTCAGGGCCACCGCCGCGTTCGCCGCCGCGGGGACCGTGGTCACCGAGATGGCCACACCCACCAGGGCGCCCGACTTGGCCGAGGTGAGCGAGAGCGTGCCGGCCGCGCCCGCCAGGACCGCCACCACGAACGAGAACCAGTCGGGGGCGAAGACGAAGCCCGTGTTGGGCCGGTCCGCGTGCAGTTGCGTCTCCGAGAACAGATTCACCGCGCTCATGAACCAGCTGAAGCCGACGGTGATCGCCATCGCCGCCGCGAAGCCGACGACCAGGGCCGTCAGCGAGCGCCACGCCAGGCGCGGGGCGCGCTGGACGAGGGCCGTGCAGAAGCCCGCGAGCGGACCGAACTCCGGACCCACGGCCATCGCGCCCACGATCAGGATCGCGTTGTCGAGGACCACACCGCAGGCCGCGATCATCGTGGCGATCGTCAGGAACGCGATGTAGGTGATGGTGAGCGTCGACTCCTCGCCCGTCGATTCGCTGAGGTGCTCCCACAGGACCGCGTCCGCGCCTTCGCCCGGGGCGTCCTGCTCGGCCTTGTCGGCGCGGGTGGAGAGGGAGAGGTCGATGTTCTCGACCGAGATGGAGCCGGTCTCCGGGATCCCCAACTCCTTGAGCTGGGCGAGGAGTTCGTCCGCCGCCTCGCGCGCCACGTCGCACAGGACCAGGTCGCCCGCGGGGGTGCGGGCGGCCCCGGGCAGCACCGCGAGGTGCGTGGTGCCGACCGTGGACTCGATCGCGCCGACCACCTCGTCGGTGCGATCGGCCGGGACGATCAGGCGGAGGTGCAGCACGGTTTCGTACCCCTTGTGCTTGAGGTGTCAGAGCTTGCGGAGGGAGATGCGCTGGACCTTGTGGTCCGGGCCCTTGCGTACGACGAGATTCGCACGTCCGCGGGTCGGAGCCACATTTTCGATGAGATTGGGCTTGTTGACGGTCCGCCAGGTGGTGCGGGCGTAGTCGAGTGCCTCCTCCTCGGAGACCTGGGTGTACTTGCGGAAGTACGAGAAGGGGTTCTGGAACGCCGTCTCGCGGAGCTTGCGGAAGCGGTTGAGGTACCAGGTCTCGATGTCGTCCGGGCGGGCGTCGACGTAGACCGAGAAGTCGAAGTAGTCGGCGAGGGCGACGCGGGTTCTGCCGTCGCTGCCGGGGAGCGCCGGCTGCAGCACGTTGAGGCCCTCGACGATGAGGATGTCGGGGCGGCGGACGGTGAGGCGCTCGCCCGGCACGATGTCGTAGATCAGGTGGGAGTAGACGGGCGCCGACACCTCGTCCTTGCCCGCCTTGATGTCGGCCACGAAGCGGGTGAGGGCGCGGCGGTCGTACGACTCGGGGAAGCCCTTGCGGGCGACCAGGCCGCGCTTCTTCAGCTCGGCGAGGGGGTAGAGGAAGCCGTCGGTGGTGACCCGCTCCACGCGCGGGTGCTCGGGCCAGCGGGCGAGCATCGCCTGGAGGAGGCGGGCGACCGTGGACTTGCCGACCGCCACCGAGCCCGCGACCCCTATGACGAAGGGCGTGCCGTGCTGGGTGCCGTGGCCGTTGCCCGCGTCGCCCAGGAAGGTGTTCAGGGAGCCGCGCAAGGAGTCGGAGGACTGCACGTAGAGATTGAGGAGGCGCGAGAGCGGCAGGTAGATGTCGCGGACCTCGTCGAGGTCGATGACATCGCCCAGCCCGCGCAGGCGCTCCAGCTCCTCGGCGGTGAGCGGGAGCGGGGTCTTTTCGCGCAGGGCGCTCCACTCGCTGCGGGTGAGGTCCAGGTAGGGCGACGGCTCGGCCCTGCGGTGGGAGCTGCTCCGTGGCGGCGAAGTGATCACTTGGCCATTGTCGGGGGTGCGGGGCGATTGTGGGGGGTGGGGTCGGTCACGTGGGTGGATGGCGGCGATGGTTCGGTGGCGGGCCGCCGTAATGTGCCGGGCATGAGCGGAGTCGTAGTAGTGGGGTGTGCGCGGTGATCATCGGGGTCGGGATCGACGTGGCGGAGATCGCCCGGTTCGGGGCGGCGTTGGAGCGTACGCCTCAGATGGCTCAACGGCTTTTCGTGGAGGGGGAGTTGACGCTTGAGAGCGGGGAGCGGCGGGGGATCGCCTCGCTGGCTGCCCGGTTCGCGGCGAAAGAGGCCTTGGCCAAGGCTCTGGGTGCGCCCGGGGATCTGCTGTGGACCGATGCCGAGGTGTGGGTCGAGGAGAGCGGACAGCCCCGGCTGCGGGTGAAGGGGACCGTCGCCGCGCGGGCCGCTGAGCTGGGCGTGCGGGGGTGGCACGTGTCCCTCAGCCATGACGCGGGGGTGGCGTCGGCCGTGGTGATCGCCGAGGGTTGATGCCATGAGGCGTGCCTATGGCGTGGAACAGGTAAGGGCGGCTGAGGCCGCGGCGATGGCGCGGGGGCCCGAAGGGGCTCTGATGCAGCGCGCTGCGGCCGGGCTGGCCGCAGCGTGTGCTGATGTGCTGGGACGCGTCTACGGATCTCGCGTCGTCCTGCTCGTGGGGAGCGGGGCCAACGGGGGCGACGCGCTGTACGCGGGGGCGCGGCTGGCTCGGCGCGGGGCGGGGGTCTGTGCCGTACTGCTCGACGAGAAGCGGGCTCACGAGGGCGGGCTTGCCGCGCTGCGGGCCGCGGGTGGGTCGGCGGTGGGCGCTTCGGGGGCCGCGGGTGTCCTCGCGCGGGCGCAGCTCGTGGTGGACGGGATCACCGGGATCGGGGGGCGCGGTGGGCTTCGGGAGGATGCGGCCGGGGTCGTCGCCCTGGTCGCCGAGTCCCGGGCTTTTGTTGTCGCTGTCGATCTGCCCAGTGGAGTCGAGGCGGACAGCGGTGAGGTGCGGGGTGATGCCGTGCGCGCCGATGCGACCGTGACGTTCGGGGCCTACAAGGTGGGGCTGCTTGTCGATCCTGCGCGGGAGTACGCGGGGGCGCTGCGGCTTGTCGACATCGGGCTCGAGTGGGAGGCCGAATCGGCTGAGGTCGAGGCTCTGCAGCATGCGGATGTCGCCGAGTTGCTCCCTGTGCCGGGGGCCGAGAGCGACAAGTACCGGCGGGGTGTCGTGGGGGTCGTCGCCGGGTCCGCGCAGTATCCGGGGGCCGCTGTGCTGGCCGTTGCCGGCGCGTTGCGGGGCGGGGCCGGGGCTGTGCGCTATGTGGGGCGGGGGAGTGCGGGGGACGCGGTGATCGCCCGGTTCCCCGAGGTGCTCGTCTCCTCGAGGGCCGTGGGGGACGCCGGGCGGGTGCAGGCCTGGGTCGTCGGGCCGGGGATCGGGGACGGGGCAGCGGATGTCGTGGGGGAGGTGCTCGCTTCCGATGTGCCGGTGCTCGTCGACGCGGACGGGTTGCGGGGACTGGACGCGGGGGTTGTACGGGGCCGGAGCGCGGAGACTCTGCTGACTCCGCATGCGGGGGAGGCGGCTCTGCTGCTGGGGGTCGAGCGGGAGGTGGTGGAGGGGGCCCGGCTCGAGTCCGTACGGGAGTTGGCCCAGCGGTACGGGGCGACTGTGCTGCTCAAGGGATCGACCACGCTGGTGGCTTCGCCGGAGGGAGCGGGGGGCGCGGTTCCGGTGCGGGTGAATCCGACGGGGACCGCCTGGCTCGCCACGGCGGGGAGCGGGGACGTGCTGTCCGGGGTGGCGGGGGCGCTGCTCGCGGGCGGGCTGGGTGCGCGGGATGCGGGGGCTGTGGGGGCCTATCTGCACGGGGTGGCGGGGCGGCGGGCCTCGGAGGGGGCGCCCGCTTCTGCTTGGGGCGTGGCGGAGGAGTTGGCGGGGGCCTGGCGGGACGTGTGCGGGTGAACCTGGGGTTGCCGGGGTTGCCGGGGTTGCGGGGCTTGTCCCCTGCCCCTTCTACCGGGCCTCCGCCAAGGACCCCCTCGACATCGCGCTCCGCCGCCGCTTCGGCTACACGGGCGGCGAGCTCACGGCGTACGAGGACGA
>NZ_JBFAHN010000025.1:0-68922 GCF_040654175.1 Streptomyces sp. NPDC050738
TCAGACCACCACCCTGCGCGTACCTCATAACTACGGCGTACCGCGAGGATCAAGGCTTGTCAGCAGCTACGACTTCACGAGTTCAAGCTCAGTAACAGGCCTGTGAGAGCACGAAGAGCGCCGTGTCCTCGCACCGGGGTTGGCCGGCGCGTTCGACGAGCCTGCCCTGCTGGCGATTCCCGTGAAGGTACGTTCACCCGATCCGACCGCTTCTAGGATGCGACGGGGTTGGAGAGCGGCGGGGAACTCGGCGGACAGTATCCGCTCACCGGACACCAGGAGCGGGCTGGTCGGGTCGTTCAGACAGTGCCAGAGGAAGTCCCTGCGACTCCAACCCGGGCGTCATTCCTGGCAGATCAGCGGGAGGCCTCCGGTGATCAAGTAAGCATCGATCGCCTGCACGGCGCCAAGTCCCGTCATTTCCAAGACGTCCCAGGGCGTGAGCGGGCCAAGCACCATTCCGACGCCACGCTGATGGAAGGGCCGTTCGTAGGCCGACAGTCCCTCCATCACCGCCAGGTCACTCGAACGGAATTGCGCCCTGTCTCGCATGATCGACATGCGGGCGCGCGTACCTGGGGTAAGGCTGTCCGGAGGGGCTGGAAGGAGCGTGTGATGAGACTTCCGTTGCTTGGTACGGCCGCTGTTCTGGGGACTGCCGGGGTGGTCACCCTGGTTACCGTCCTGCCCGCCGCCGCATCCGATCCCGGAGGGCGTGTGAGCTCGCATATCGGGCTGAACGTGCACAGCAGCCCTTCGATGTCGGCCCGGGTCACCAAGGTCCTCGCGTATCAGCAGCTCGTGCTGCTGAGCTGCAAGGTCAATGGGCCCAGCGTCGAGGGGAACCGGATTTGGTACAACCTCGCCCACGGTGGGTGGGTCAGCGCGCGGTACGTCGACAACCTGTCCGCCGTGCCGACCTGCAACAGCGGTGTGGGGAACGGCGGGGCGCGGGCTCAGGGGCGGGTCAGTTCGCGTACCGAACTGCATGTGCGGAAGGGCGCTTCCACTTCCTCGGCCTTTGTGAAGGATCTGAAGCCCGGGTCCGTCATCCCGCTCTACTGCAAGAAAAACGGGCAGAGCGTGGGCGGGAACAGCCTCTGGTACATGCTCGGCGACGGGAGCGGGTGGGTCTCCGCTCGGTACGTCGACAATTTGAGCATCGTTCCGTACTGCTAGGGCTGCGTCGGGGCCGACTGTTTTGTGTCCTGGGGCGGCTTCGTGTCGTCGCCGCCCGATGTCGCCAGCCAGCCGCCCACGCCTACCGCTGCCGCCAGCACCAGCGCTGCCGCGCCCAGCTTCAGGCGGCGTTTGCGGATTGCCTCTGCGCTGGACTTGTGGCGGGCCGAGCCCGGGCGGCGCTGAGCGGACGTACGGGGGGCTCGGGCCGTGCCTCTGGGGCCGCCTGCCAACTCGTCGGGGGCCGGCACGCGCATGCTCGTGTGCGTGTCCCTGTTGGAGTCGGGGGACGAGCCCGGGACCAGGGGGACCGCGCCTCTGCGTTGCGGGGTGGCGGGCGTGGGTTGGGAATCGTCGTACGCGGCCTCGCCCTCCGGCTGCGCTTCGTCGTCCGGTTCGTCCACGTCCAGCGGTGGGATGCCTGCCAGGTGCGGGAGTTGTTCGCGGAGGCGGTCCGCCAGTTCCGAGGCGCGCAGGCGGGATGCGGGGGCCTTCGCCAGGCACTGGACGAGGAGTTGCCAGAGTTCGTCGGGGATGCCGGGGAGGGGGACGACCGTCTCTGTCACGTGGCGGCGCAGGATCGCGCCCGGGTGGCCTCCGCCGAACGGCGTGAAGCCTGCCAGGAGTTCGTAGAGGACGGTGGCGAGCGCGTAGATGTCGACCGAGGCGCGCGGGGGCAGGCCTTCGATGATCTCGGGCGCCAAGTAGTCCGGGGTGCCGATGATTTTGGTCGCCCGGGTGCGGCGTGGGGTGTCGATCAGCTTTGCCACGCCGAAGTCCGTCAGGAGCGCGGGATGCGAGCTGCCGGGGCCCAACGGGCCCTGCATGTCCAGGAGGATGTTCTCCGGCTTCACGTCCCTGTGGACCACGCCTGCCGCGTGCGCCGCCGCCAGGCCGTCCGCGATGTCCGCGACGATCGCCACCGCCGCTTCGGGGCTCAGGCGGCGTTCGCGGTCGAGGCGGGTGCGCAGGTCCGTGCCCCGTACCAGGTCCATGACCAGGGCGAGGTCGTTGCCGTCGACCACCAGGTCGCGTACCGAGACCACGTGGGGGTGGTTCAGGCCCAGGAGGGCCGTGCGCTCCTGTACGAAGCGGCCCACCAGCTCCTGGTCGGATGCCAGGTCCTCGCGGAGCAGCTTGATGGCGACGGGGCCCTCAGGGCCTTCGCCTAGCCATACCGTGCCCGCGCTGCCGCGCCCCAGGATCTGGTGCGCGGTGTACCGGCTGCCGATTTTCCGTGCCAAGACTGCTCCCTCAGCGGCTGGCGATCGCACCCAAAATACGCGGGTGCCGGGGTGTTCAGTGCCCCGGATGGCACCAACCTTCACTTCTGCGGGTGAAATTGGTCCGCAGAAGTCGACTTGTTTACAGGGTGGGGCTGAATCGCGTCAGTTTCCTGAGTCCGAGCCGCCGATGCTCGAGATGAAATCGTTCACCTTGTCGATGATGTCGCCGACCTGAGCGAAGAAGCCCTTCGTCGAGCCCACCCAGTCCTGGAGGGCCAACTCCCAGAACAGCCAGCCTCCGACGAAGAGGATCAGGGCGATGAACAGGCAGCCCTTGAGGCAGCCCAGGCCCGGGATCTTCATCGGGTTGGCGCTGCGCTGACGCGGCTGGCGCGGTTCGCGGGGTGCGGGAGGCTGGGGCTGCTGCGGGGGTGCGTACTGCTGACGCTGAGGTGCGTACTGCTGTTGTTGCGGGCGCTGTTGTTGCGGGCGCTGTTGTTGCGGGCGCTGCTGCTGCTGCTGGGGGCGCGGCTGCTGCCTCTGGGGCGGGCGCTGCTGCTGGGGCTGCTGCTGCTGAGAGCGGTGCGGGCGGTGGCGCAGCGGGTCCTGGTTGGGATCCAGATACTGGACCTGGGTCTGCTCGTTGCGGTCGCGCGCCGCCTGGAGCTGGCTCTGCCAGGGGTGCGGGCCTTCGGGCTGCGGGGGCTGCTGCGGCTGGCCCGGAGGCTGGTTGGGCATGACGGCCGTCGGGTCCGCCATGGGGCGCGGCGGGGTGTTCGGCATCACGCTGGTGCGCGCGTTCGGGTCGTACGACGCCGCGTTGGACGGCAGCACCTGGGTGGGGTCGGCCGCACCCGGCATGTCGGGGACCGTCGTGGGCGCCGGGTCGGGGGCCAGCAGGGCGGCCACGCCGAGGGCCGCGTCGACCTGGGCCGGCGTGGAGTGGACGCCGACACCGGCGGCCACCGTACGCAGGCCGCGCGCGAGGTTCTCGGCGCTGGGGCGGCGGTCGGGGTTCTTGGAGAGGCAGCGCTCGATGACCGTCCAGAGGGGCTCGGGGACGGTCGTGGGGCGGCGGGGCTCCTCGCTGAGGTGGCGGTGGAGGACCTCCAGGGCCGTTCCGCCCGCGAACGGCGGGCGTCCGGTGACCAGTTCGTACAGGAGGATGCCCGCGCCGTAGATGTCGACGGCCGACGTCTGCGGGCGGCCTTCGGCGGACTCGGGGGCCACATAGGCCGGCGTACCGACGAATTCGTGGGTGCGGGTCAGGCCCGGGGAGTCCGCGAGGCGCGCGATGCCGAAGTCCGTCAGCATCGGGTGCATCTGGCCGTCGGGGCTGGTGGCGACCAGGACGTTGGCGGGCTTGAGGTCGCGGTGGACCACGCCGTCCGCATGGCTCGCCGCGAGCGCGTCGGCGACCTGCGCGGTGAGGAGCGAGGCGGCGACCGGGGAGAACGGGCCGTTGTCGCGGAGGTAGTGGTGCAGGTCGGGGCCGTCGATCAGGTCCATGACCAGGGCGAGGAGATCGCCCTCCACGACGAGGTCGCGGGTGCGCACGATGTTGGGGTGCGTCAGACGCAGGAGTACGGAGCGCTCACGGAGGAAGCGCATCACGATGTCCGGGTCGTTCGCGAGCTCCTCCTTGAGGACCTTGATCGCGACCATCTCGCCGGGCTGGCCGGCCACGGCCGCCTCGGCGCCCGCGGTCTCGCGCTGGCGTGCTCGCCAGACGGTGCCCGTGGCACCGCGCCCGAGGGGCTCCTCGAGCAGGTACTTGCTGCCTACCGGCCGCACGTCATGCGCTCCCTGCTGATCGGGGTCCTGGTTCCTGCGCCGCTGGTCCGGAGGTCGTGCTGGTGGTGCATCCCGGCTCCAGCGTTTCCGGTCCACTCTAGTGCCGCCGAACGGGGCACCGGCCGGGGAAGTTCCGGATGTGCGCAGGGCTGTGTTCCCGCTGTGTTCGAGTGGAAGACGCAAGCGCGGCCCTGATGGTTGCCGAACCCGTCCCAACCAGGCACTTTTACGTCCAGAGCCGACCGTTCAAGATCACTTTCCGGCCACCCCCGGGCGTGTTGTCAGTGGCAGGTGCGAGGATGCCCTACAGCACGGAGTTGTGGGGTCGGGAGCCCTTCGTTCCGTGCCGACCTGCCGGGTGGGGGAGATCACAGGGCGGCTTCCCCTGCCGGGCACCCCGCGCAGAAGGGACCGCCGACGGCTATGCAGATCCGGCTGACCGTCCTCGCGCCGCGAAGCGGCCAACCCTCCAACGAGGTGCGTTCCTGCAACGTGCTGGTGACCGCGCCCGCGGGTACGGCACTGGCGGCTGTGACCTCCGGCCTGGCCGCGGCTGTGGCAGGCGCCGAGGCCGGCGCCGAAGCCGGCCGGTCGGGCGCCGTCGTGCTGTACGCAGGGCATCGGCGGCTCGACGTACAGCAGTGCGCTCTGGGTGAGCCGCCGCTGGTGGACGGAGCGGTGCTGTCGCTCCAGATCCCGGCCGAGGACGACGGGGCGGCGGCGCGCGGCGACGAGGACACGGCCGCCCAGCTCCATGTGGTCGCCGGTCCTGACGCCGGCGGGGTGCATCTGCTGCACGGCGGGCAGATCCGTATCGGACGCTCGGCGGACGCGGACGTTCCGCTGGACGACCCCGATGTCTCGCGGCTGCACTGCGCGGTCACCGTCGGCGACGACGGCCGGGTCACGGTCGCCGATCTCGGCTCGACCAACGGCACGACGGTGGACGGCAGGGAGATCGGCGGGCGGCCGGTGCGGCTCGCACCCGGCGCGCTGCTGCGGATCGGCGAATCGGCGCTGCGGATCGCCTCGGGCACGGGGGGTCCCGCCGCTGGTGCGGCTGCCGCTGTGGTGCCGGACGGCGAGGGGCATCTGCGGGTGTCGAGCGCGGTCGCGGAGGCGCACGCGGACGCCGGCTCGGACAGCCGTGTGAACACCGCGGCCGCAGAAGGGACTTCGGGGTACGGCGGCACGGCGCCCGCGCCCGTGCGCGACCCGTACAGCACGCCGCACCCCGGCACCCGCCCGAGCGGGCGGGTCGGCACGCCGCCGCGCGGCACCCGTATGCCCCTGCGGGACGACGACATCGACGAGCACGCCCGGGCCGAGAGCGAGGGCGACACCGAAGCAGGACCCGGCGGCGCGCGCAGGCGCGGCGGGATAGGGACATGGGCCCGGCGGCTGACCGGCGGGCGTACGGAGAGCGTGCGGGAGAGTCCGCCCGCGCAGGGCCCGCCCACCGGGGCGCCCGACGCCTCGCCGGTCCGCCTCCCCGAGTCCTGGCCCGATCCGGCCGCGCTGCTGCTGACCGCGCTCGGCCCCGGGGCGCGGCTGTGGGAGCGCGGGCCAGGGCACCCGGAGTCGCTGGTGGTGCGGCTCGGGACGGCGGACCGGGCCGAGATGGCTTCCGTGCCGGTGACGGTGTCGCTGCGCGAGGCCGGTTCGCTCGGTCTCGCGGGCCCGCGCGAGCGGCTGGCCGGTCTGGCCCGTGCCGTCGTGGCGCAGCTCGCGGCCCTGCACTCCCCCGCCGGTCTGGAGATCGTGCTGATCAGTACGGACCGGGGGCGTTCGGCCGCCGAGCGCACGGCGGACTGGGGCTGGCTCGGCTGGCTGCCGCATCTGCGGCCCGCGCACGGACAGGACTGCCGGCTGCTGCTCGCCTACGACCGCGAGCAGGCCTCCGCCCGCACCGACGAGCTCGTACGGCGCCTGGATTACGGCCCGCTCGGGACGAGTTGGGCCTCGGCGGACGCCCGGAGCATCGATGCCGCCGCCCAGAACTACGACGGGCCGCGCACGGTCGTCGTCGTGGACGGCGACCCCGGCTCCGCCGTCCTGCGCGAGACGACGGCGCGCCTCGCCTCGGCCGGCGCCGCCGCCGGCATCCATCTGCTCTGTCTGGCCGAGACCCCGGCCGCCTCCGCGCTCTCCCCCGTCGACGCGACGTACGAGACGGCCTGCGCGGCCTCGCTCGCCTTCCGTGAGTGCGGGGCCGTCGCCCTGCTCAGCGGGGACGTGGCGACCACGCTGCGGCTGCTGCGCACGGCGGGCGGGCAGCCCGCGGGACACGGCACGCTCGCCGCGGTGGACGCGGTGTCCGCGGCCTGGGCCGAGCGGTTCGGGCGGGCGCTGGCGCCGCTGCGCGCGGACGGCAGCGGCGGGGGCGGTGAGTCGTCGGCCCGTCAGGCCGCGGCGCTGCCCCAGTCGGCCCGCCTCCTGGACGAGTTGGGGCTCGCCAGGGCCACCCCGGCCTCCCTGATGGCCCGTTGGGCATCGGCGGCAGACGGCAAAGAGGCGTCGGAGGGTGCGGGCGGACCGCACCGCACGCCCGAGGGCGGCTCCGCCACACCCGGGGCCCGCGCCCTGGCCGTGCTCGGCGCGGGACCGCGCGGACCGCTCACCGTGGACCTGGCCGCCGAGGGCCCGCATCTCCTGATCGAGGGCCCGGCCGGCAGCGGTCGTACGGAACTGCTGCGCGCGGCGGCCGCCTCGCTCGCCGCGGCCGCGCGCCCTGACCGGCTCGGGCTGATCCTGGTGGACGGATCGGGCGGCGACGGCCTGTCCCCCTGTACGGAACTGCCGCACACCTCCACCCACTTGGTGGCGTCGGACCCGGTGCGCATGCGCGAGTTCGCCCAGTCCCTCGGCGGCGAACTGAAGCGCAGGGCCGAGCTCCTGGGCTCCATCGGCTTCGCCGAATGGCACACCCAGCGCGAGGTCACGGAGCGGATGATCGGCCAGCGCACCGGTTCGGGCTCCCCCGCGGGCCGACGCGTAGGCGGTGTCGGAGGCGGCGCGGGGAGCGGGAGCGGAACCGGCGGCGACGAGGCCGCGGCCTGGGCCGCCGCCCCCCGGGTCGGTCCCCCCGGGCGCCCCGGTGACATAGAGTCCGCCGACTCCGGCACGCTCCGGCTGCGCGGACGCATCGCCCGGGCCGACGCGGCGGCAGCGACGGACGGTGCCTCCCAGCCGCCCCCGCCCCTGCCCCTGCCCCGACTGGTCGTGCTCGTCGACGACTTCGACGCGCTGGTCGCCCCCGCCCTGGGCAGCCCCGGCCGCCCCGCCGCCGGATCGGTGGTCCGCGCGCTGGAGGCGGTGGCCAGGGACGGCGAGCGTCTCGGGGTGCATCTGATCGCGACCTCGGCGCGCCCCGACCGCACCGCCGACACCGAGCTCGCCCACATCGCACGGCTGCGCGTGGTCCTCGACCCCGCGCCCGTGTCGCCGGGCCCCGAGGACCCGAGCCCGGGGCGCGGCCGCCTCGGCCACCCGGACGGCAGGGTGACGCCGTTCCAGGGCGGGCGCGTCACCGGCCGCATCCCGCGCACGGCCACCCTGCGCCCCACCGTCGTACCCCTGGAGTGGGAGCGGATGGGCGATCCGCCCACCCGCCGCCCCGTCCGTGAGCTGGGCAACGGACCCACCGACCTGGCCCTGCTGGCCAGCGCCCTGGACCGGGCCGCCCGGTCGGTGGAGGCCGTCCCGATACCGCCGCTCGTCTGCTGACATATCCCCCGACATGACCACTGACGTAACGTCACAGGCCCATCACGATCCGGGAGTTGACACCTGAGGCAGTATTGCGGGCCCCGTGGACCGGGCGTAGGACTGACGCACGGGACACAGGCGTCGCCGACGTGGCCACCACCGGCACGCGCTCCACGGCTGCGCCGATCCGCACGCGCGCGCAACGGGAGAGGTCGGGGCAGACATGCGCACCATACGCACGGCTCGTCGTACACGGAACTCCGCATTCGCGGTACTCGCGGCAGGTTCGCTCGTGCTCGCCGCAGGCTGCGGGAGCAGCGACAAGAAGTCGGACGGCAAGGACACCAACTCACCGAGCGCAGGCTCCAGTACGTCGTCCGGGGTCACGCTCCCCAAGCTCGACGGCGTCTCGCTCACCGTGGCCGCCGTCTGGACGGGCGCGGAGCAGAAGAACTTCGTCAAGGTGCTCGACGAGTTCTCCAAGCGCACCGGGGCGAAGGTCACCTTCGTCCCCGCCCAGGACCCGATCGTCAACTTCCTCGGTACGAAGATCGCCGGCGGCGCCCCGCCGGACGTGGCGATGCTGCCCCAGGTCGGCGCGATCACCCAGGCGGCCGCCAAGGGCTGGCTCAAGCCGGCGGGCCCCGAGGCCAAGGCCGAGCTGGACAAGAACTACTCGAAGATCTGGAAGGACCTCGGCGCGGTCAAGGGCACCCAGTACGGGGTGTACTACAAGGCCGCCAACAAGTCCCTGGTCTGGTACAACACCAAGGTCTTCGGCGACGCGGGCGCCACCGAGCCCAAGACCTGGCCGGACTTCCTGAAGACCGCCGAGACCATCTCCGCCTCCGGTGTCACCCCGGTCTCGGTCGGCGGTGCGGACGGCTGGACCCTCACCGACTGGTTCGAGAACATCTATCTCTCCCAGGCGGGCCCGGAGAAGTACGACCAGCTCGCCGCCCACAAGATCAAGTGGACCGACCCGTCCGTGAAGGACGCGCTGACCACCCTCGGCCAGCTCTTCGGCAAGCCCAGCCTGATCGCGGGCGGCGCGAACGGCGCGCTGCAGGTGGAGTTCCCGGCGTCCGTCACCCAGACCTTCACCGGCGCAACCCCCAAGGCCGGCATGGTCTTCGAGGGCGACTTCGTCCAGGTCAACATCGGCCAGACCAAGGCCAAGGTAGGCACCGACGCCAAGGTCTTCCCGTTCCCTGCCGTGGGCGCCAAGTCCCCGGTGGTCACCGGCGGTGACGCGGCCGTCGTACTGAAGGACTCCAAGGGAGCCCAGGCGCTGCTGACCTGGCTGGCCTCCGCCGACGCGGCGAAGGTCGCGGCCGAGTCCGGGGGCTTCATCTCCCCCAACAAGGGCCTGGACATGGCCGCGTACCCCAATGACATCCAGCGCACGATCGCCAAGGCCCTCATCGCCGCCGGTGACGACATCCGCTTCGACATGTCCGACCAGGCTCCGCAGTCCTTCGGCGGTACGCCGGGCAAGGGCGAGTGGAAGGCGCTCCAGGACTTCCTGAAGAACCCGAAGGACATCGCGGGGACGCAGGCGACGCTGGAGTCGGACGCCGCCAAGGCCTACACGAGCTGACGGCGCGAGACACGAAACGCGAGACACGACGATGACGTCGGACGCTGCGGCGGGCGGCGCGCTCAACCAGGCGCCCCCCACCGGGAATCGCACCCCCCGTAAGAGCGTGACAGGCACGCGCAGCACCATCGCGGTCGGCTTCCTGCTGCCCACGCTGGTGCTGCTCGGCGCGCTCGTGGTCTACCCCATCGGGTATTCGGTCTACCGGTCCTTCTTCGACAAGTCCGGCAACGGCTTCGCGGGCTTCGACAACTACACGTCGGTCTTCACCGACGACACCATGCAGACCGCCGTCATCAACAACGGCATCTGGCTGATCGCGCCCGTCGTCGCCACCGGCATCGGTCTGATCTTCGCGGTCCTCACCGAACGGATCCGCTGGAGCACGGCGTTCAAGCTGGTCGTCTTCATGCCGATGGCCATCTCGATGCTCGCCTCGGGGATCATCTTCCGGCTGGTGTACGACCAGGACCCGCACCGCGGCGTCGCCAATGCCGTCTGGGTGAGCGTCCACGACACGTTCGCCGAGTCGGCGGGCTACCCGGGCGCACACCCCCTGCCGGTGGCACCGCTCAAGGCGGCCGGCGGCGGCTCCTTCCTCACCAAGCAGCCGGTGAGCGCGTCGACTCCCGTACAGCTGCCGCTCGTCGGCGTCCTCCCGGCGAAGATGCCCTCGGACGCCAAGCCCGCCCAGGCACCAAAGGCCGCCACCGGCGGGAAGATCACCGGCACCGCCTGGCTGGACTTCACCAAGGGCGGCGGCGGCAAGCCCAACACCATCGACTCCACCGAACTCGGCCTCAAGGGGCTGAAGATCGAGGCGGTCAAGGACGGCAAGGTGGTGGCCTCGGCGAAGGCGGCGCCCGACGGCACCTTCACTCTCCCCGCGAAGGCGGACGGCGCGCAGCTGCGCCTGCCCGACTCCAACTTCCACGAGCCGTACAACGGAGTGGACTGGCTCGGCCCGAAGGTCGTCACCCCGGCCATCATGGGCAGTTACATCTGGATGTGGACGGGCTTCGCGATGGTCCTCATCGCGGCCGGCCTGGCCGGCATCCCGCGCGAACTGCTCGAACAGGCGCGGGTGGACGGCGCGAACGAGTGGCAGGTCTTCCGCCGCGTCACCGTGCCCCTGCTGAGCCCGGTACTCGGCGTGGTCACCATCACGCTGATGATCAACGTCCTGAAGGTCTTCGACCTCATCTTCATCATCGCCCCGGGCTCGTCGCAGGACGACGCCAACGTCCTCGCCCTCCAGCTCTACCGCTCGTCCTTCGGTACGGACGCGGACCTGGGCGTCGGCAGCGCGATCGCCGTCATCCTGCTCCTCCTGGTGATCCCGATCATGATCGTCAACATTCGCAGGATGCGGAAGGAGGCCCGGCGGTGACCACACAACTCCAGGTGGTGAAGGCGAAGCAGTCCCTCCCGGCCAGGATCGCGGCCCGCACGGGCGGCGGCGTCGTACGGCTCCTGCTGCTCGTCGTGGCGCTGATCTGGCTGATGCCGACGGTCGGGCTGCTCTTCTCCTCCCTCCGCTCGCCCTCCGACATCGCGGCGAGCGGCTGGTGGAAGGTCTTCTCCGCGCCGTCCCAGATGAACTTCGACAACTACACCAATCTCCTCGACAACAAGGTCATCACCGACTCCCTCCTCACCACCGTCCTGATCACGGTCCCCGCGACCCTGCTGGTCGTGATCATCGGTTCGCTCGCCGGCTACGCCTTCGCCTGGATGGAATTCCCCGGCAGGGACTGGTGGTTCCTGATCGTCGTCGGCCTGCTCGTGGTCCCCGTCCAGGTCGCCCTGGTCCCGGTGGCGAAGATCTTCGGGGAGGTGGGCCTCTTCGGTACGACGCTGGGCGTGATCCTCTTCCACGTCGCCTTCGGTCTGCCGTTCGCGATCTTCCTCCTCCGCAACTTCTTCGCGGAGATCCCGCGCGAACTCCTCGAAGCGGCACGCCTGGACGGTGCGGGCGAGATCCGCCTCTTCACCAGGGTCGTCATGCCGCTCGGCGGTCCGGCGATCGCCTCGCTCGGCATCTTCCAGTTCCTCTGGGTCTGGAACGACATGCTGGTCGCGCTGATCTTCGCGGACTCCAAGCACCCGCCGATCACGGTCGCGCTCCAGCAGCAGGTCCGTCAGTTCGGCAACAACATCGACGTCCTCGCGCCGGGCGCCTTCGTCTCGATGGTCATCCCGCTCGCCGTCTTCTTCGCCTTCCAGAGGCAGTTCGTCTCGGGGGTCATGGCGGGCGCCGTCAAGTAGGCACTCAAGTAAGCGCACCGCAGGCCCGGTTCACCCATAAGCGGGAGGCGCCGGGCCTGCACAAACCCATCAGCCCCCCGAATGCCACATCCGGCGTAACCGCCTCACCCCTTCGGCCGTTCCCCGGCCATGCCCCGGTTCAGCGTGATCGTCCCCGCGTACAAGGTCCAGGCCTACCTCCAGGAATGCCTGGACTCGGTACTGACGCAGACCTTCGAAGACTTCGAGCTCATCGCGGTGGACGACTGCTCACCCGACGCATGCGGCGCGATCATCGACGAGTACGCGGCCCGGGACCGCCGGGTCACCGCCGTACACCTCCAGGAGAACCAGGGCCTGGGCCGCGCACGCAACGCCGGCCTCGCCCGCGCCACCGGCGACTACGTCCTCTTCCTGGACAGCGACGACACCCTCACCCCCGGCGCGCTCCAGGCGATCACCGACCGCCTCAAGGAGACCGGCGGCCCCGACGTCCTGGTCTACGACTACGCGCGCACCTACTGGTCGGGCGAGGCCGTACGCAACGAGCGCGCGACCCAGCTCACCGAGGAAGGCCCTGACACCTTCAGGCTGGCCGACCGCCCGGGTCTCCTCAAGGTCCTGATGGTGGTCTGGAACAAGGCCTACAGCCGGGAGTTCATCGAGAAGCAGTCCATGACCTTCCCGCCCGGCTACTACGAGGACACCCCCTGGACCTACCCGGTCCTGATGGCCGCCGGCTCCCTCACCACACTCGACCGGGTCTGCGTCCACTACCGCCAGCGGCGCCTCGGCAACATCCTCTCCACCACCAGCCGCAAGCACTTCGACCTCTTCGACCAGTACGACCGCGTCTTCGCCTTCATCGACTCCCGCCCCGAGCTGGCGAGTTGGCGTCCGGTCATCTTCCGGCGGATGATCGACCACTTCACGACGGTCTTCACCAAGCGCGACCGCCTCCCGCGCGGATCGCGCGCCGAGTTCTTCCGCCGCGCCCGCGCCCACTACGCCCGCTACCGCACCCCCGGCGCGACCCCCCGCCTCTCCACCCGGGCCCGCCACTCCATGGTCCGCCTCGGCGCACACCGCACCTACGGCACCCTTTTCAAGGCTCTGGCCCTACGACGCCGGGCGCACCGCCTGCTCGCGACGGCCCACCGCACCGTGCGCGCGGCCCTCCTCCAGCTGCACTACCGGGTCCAACTCCGCCTGCCGGTCCGCAAGAACACCGCGGTCTTCGCCGCCTACTGGAACGGCGCCTACTCCTGCAACCCGGCCGCCATCGAGTCCAAGCTCCGCGAACTGGCCCCCCACATCCGCACCGCCTGGATCAGCGCCCCGGCGCACCGCCACACGGTCCCGCTCGCCACCCGCCGCCTCGCCCCCGGCACCTTCTCCTACTGGACGGCGCTCGCCCGTTCCGCGTACCTCGTGAACAACGTCAACTTCGACCGCCGTCTGGTCAAGCGCCCCGGCCAGACCTTCCTCCAGACCCACCACGGCACCCCCCTGAAGTCGATGGGCCTCGACCTCCGGCGCCACCCGGCGGCCTCGCACGGAATGAACTTCCACGACCTCCTCTCCAACACCGACAAGTGGGACTACACCCTCTCGGCGAACCGCCACTCCACGCTGGTCTGGGAGCGCGCCTACCCCTCGCGCTACACCACGCTCGAATACGGTTACCCGCGCAACGACCGCTTCCAGAACGCCACTTCGGCCGATGTCTCCCGCATCCGCGAGTCCCTCTCGATCCCCGAGGGCTTCACCGCGCTCCTGTACGCGCCCACCCACCGCGACTACGTCGCCGGCCAGCGCCGCACCCTGGACCTGGAGCGCCTGGCCCGCGCGCTGGGCCCGCGCTGCGTGATCCTCACGCGCGCCCACTACTCGTACGAGGCGCCGCTCTCCCCCACGCCGCTCCCCCGCGTGATCGACGTCTCCGCCCACCCCTCGGTCGAGGACCTCTGCCTCGCCTCGGACGCCCTGATCACCGACTACTCGTCCCTGATGTTCGACTACGCGTCCCTCGACCGCCCGATCGTCCTGCACATCGACGACTGGGAGGCCTACGAGGCGTCCCGCGGCACGTACTTCGACGTCCGCGCCTGTCCCCCCGGCGCGCTCGCCCGCACCGAGGACGAGCTGATCGACATCTTCACCACCGACCACTGGCGCGGCTCGCGCTCCGCCCAGCTCAGGTCCGCCTTCCGCGCGCGCTTCTGTACGTACGACGACGGGCGCGCCGCCGAGCGCGTGGTCCGCCATGTCTTCCTCGGCGGGACACCGGGCCTCCCCGCGCCCCTCCCCCTGGAGAACCGCACCCCGGCGCCCGCGCCCCAGCACTTCCCCCGCACAGCGGCCGCCACCGCCGGCTACATCCCCTCCAACACCCACAGCTGAGAGGCCCGCCACCATGGCGCCCACCGTGCCCCCCGCAGCCACCACCACCACCACCTCCACCGCCGCCGAACCGACCGAACAGCTCCCGCAGCCGACCCGGCTCTCCGACGTCAAGGGCTGGTTCTTCACCGCGGACCAGTGGCTCTTCGACTGGTTCCTCACCCACCAGCGCGAGCAGCAGCCGGCAGGCGACCTCCTCGAACTCGGCGCGTACCTCGGCAAGAGCGCGATCTTCCTGGGCTCCTATCTGAAGCCCGACGAGACGTTCACGGTCTGCGACCTCTTCGACTCCCCGGCCCCCGACGCCTCGAACACCCGGGAGATGAACCGCTCGTACGCGACCCTCACCCGCCGCGCGTTCGAGGCCAACTACCTCTCCTTCCACCCCCAGCTCCCCACGGTGATCCAGGCCCCCACGTCGGCGGTCACCGACCACGTCGCCCCCGCCAGCTGCCGCTTCGTCCACGTCGACGCCTCGCACCTCTACGAGCATGTGCACGGCGATATCGCGGCCGCCCGCCAACTCCTGCTCCCCGAGGGCATCGTGGCCTTCGACGACTTCCGCTCCGAGCACTGCCCGGGCGTCGCCGCCGCCGTCTGGGGTGCGGTCGCGACGACCGGCCTCAAGCCGATCTGCGTGACCGGCACCAAGTTCTACGGAACGTGGGGCGACCCCGCCGCCCCGCGCGAGGCACTCCGCGCCTGGCTGAAGACCCGCAGGTCGGACCTCTGGCACGGGGTGGAGGAGGTCGCGGGCCACCCGCTGATCCGGGTCTCGGACAAGAAGGCCAGCCCGCCGCCGCACCCCAAGTCCCGTCACGCGGCGGCCATTCCGGCCCAGCGGGGAACCACCGCGGACGCCGGCGCCCCCGCGCCCGCCGCGCACCCCTCGCTCGCGCGCCGCCTGGCGAAGGATCTGCTCCCGCCGGTCCTCACGCGGGCGATCGCCGCACGCCGTACGTCCTGAGCAACGCAAGGAAGAGTGAATGCCCCGCTTCAGCATCATCGTCCCCGTCCACGAGTCCCTCGGATATCTGCGGGGGTGCGTGGAGTCGGTGCTCGCACAGTCGCATCCGGACTTCGAGATCATCGGCGTCGACGACGGTTCCGCCGACGGCTCGGGCCGTCTGCTGGACGCTCTCGCGGCCGGCGACGGCCGGGTGAGGGCCGTCCATCTGCCGGCGGCGGTGAGCATCGGGGAGCGGCGCAACGCCGGTGTCCGCGAGGCCAGGGGCGACTATCTCCTCTTCCTCGACCCGGCGTTCGTCCAGCTGCCCGGCGCCCTGCAGGCCCTCGCCGAGCGGCTGGCGGCGACGGACGACCCCGATCTGCTGGTGTTCGGCCACATCCGTACGCCGTTCCTCGGCAAGCCGGAGCCCGGCCGCTCCCTCGCCACCCTGCGGGCGGTCGGCGACGGCACCCACACCCTCGTCGACCGGCCGCGCCTCCTGGACCTGGCCGCGGTGTGCTGGAACCGGGCGGTACGCCGGGAGTTCTGGCAGTCCGAGTCGCTGGCCTTCGGGTCCGGCCGGTACGCGGAGGGGCTCCTCTCGCTGAAGACCCTCGCCGCCGCATCGACCGTCGCCGCCCTGCCCACCGCCTGTGTGGACCACCGCAGGCGACGCCCTGTGCCGGGGACCGCGCAGCCCGAGGGCTCGCCGCTGGAGTTCGTGGACCAGTACACCGGGCTCTTCGCCTTCCTCGCCGAGCGCCCGCGCCTGGCCCCCCTGACCGCCCCGCTGTTCACCGAGGCCGTACAGGAACTGCTCAAGGCGTACGGGGACCTGCGCACGGGCCGCCGCGCCTATGTCCGCGCGGTGGCCCGCTTCAGCTCGGCCCACCGCCCCGAGGGCCACCGCCCGGCGGGCGGCCGGGCCGGACTGCGCCAACGGCTGCTCACCGACGGCAGGTACGCGGCCCTGACGGCGCTCGACTCCGCGCTCGGCGCCCGCCGTGCCGTGCACGGCACGGTCCGCTCCGTCAGGAAGCGGGCGGCGCGCACAGCCGTCAGCCGCTACTACCGCCTCCAGCGGCTGCTGCCCCTGGACCCCGCGCTGGCGGTCTACTCGGCGTACTGGGACCGCGGGATGAGCTGCAACCCGGAGGCGATCCACCGCAAGGCGGCCGAACTGGCCCCCGCGATCAGGAGCGTCTGGGTCGTCTCAGGGAAGAACGCCGCAGCACTGCCCCCGGGCACCGCCCACATCGTGCCGGGCAGGCGCCGCTACTGGCGCACGATGGCCCGCGCCACGTACTTCGTGAACAACGTCAACTTCCCCGACAAGGTCGTCAAACGCCCCGGCCAGATCCACCTCCAGACCCACCACGGCACGCCGCTGAAGAAGATGGGCCTCGACCAGCAGGACCACCCGGCCGCGGCCCAGGGCCTCAACTTCCGCCGCTTCCTGGCCCGCGTCGACCGCTGGGACTACTCGGTGACGGCCAATCCGCACACCACCGAGGCCTGGTCGCGCGCGCACCCGAGCGCGGTGCGCTTCCTGGAGTCGGGCTATCCGCGCAACGACGTGTTCACCACGGCGACGGCCGCGGACGTCGTGGCCGTACGCGAAGAGCTCGGCATCGCCCCGCACCAGCGCGCCCTGCTCTTCGCGCCCACCCACCGCGACTACGAGCGGGGCTTCAGCTCCACCATCGACCTCGCCCGCCTCTGCGACGAACTCGGCCCGGACACCGTGGTGCTGGTCCGCGCGCACTACTTCTACGCGGCCGCCGGCCTGCCCTCCCACCCCTCCCTGATCGACGTCTCGGCGCACCCCAGGGTCGAGGACCTGTGTCTGGCGGCGGACGCGCTGATCACCGACTACTCCTCGGTGATGTTCGACTACGCCAACCTCGACCGCCCGATCGTGGTGCACGCCCCGGACTGGGACATCTACCGCACGGTGCGCGGCGTCTACTTCGACCTGCTGTCGGGAGCGCCGGGCGAGACGCCGGGCGCGGTGACCACGTCCACGGACGAGCTCGTCGCGGTCCTCAGCGACGGCACCTGGTGCAGCGAGGAGAACACCGCGCTGCGCGGTGCGTTCCGCGCGCGCTTCTGTACGTACGACGACGGGCGCGCCGCCGAGCGGGTCGTGCGCCGTGTCCTGCTGGGCGAGAGCGCCCCGGTGCCGCTGGTGCCGCTCGCCGAACGCACCCCCGCGCCCTCCGTGAGCAGCTTCAGCCCGACGGCGACGGCGAAGGCCAGGCAGACCCAGGCGGCCATCGCCCACCAGAGCGGAAGCGTGAGCCGGACGGATGCGGAGCGGCCGATGACGCACCAAGGGGCGCCGCATCCGCTGGTGTAGGTGATGACGAGACAGGTCCCGGCGCTCAGACCGTAGAGCGCCGCGGTCCAGAACTCCACGAGGAAGAGTCCTGCGGCGGCCCAGGCCAGGTACTGGACTCCGCTGGCCGTGCTCAGCAGCAGGAAGAGCGCCAGGGTCAGCCCCGCGGCGCCGGGGAGCCGGTCGGGCGCACGGCGCACCAGCAGGGCGCCGGCGGCCGCGCACAGGGCGACGACGGCGAACCGGCCCGGGCCGTGCAGCAGGTTCAGTACGGGGCCCGGGTGGATGCCGAGCAGCCGCACCAGTTCGTTGAGCCCCCACCAGTCGCCGGTGCCGCCCGCGTAGCCGAGAACGTTGTGGCGCAGCCCGGCCCACTGGGACCAGGCGGCGGGCCCCCACACCACCAGGGACGCACCGCCGAAGCCGAGGGCGAAGTGCCGCAGGCTCCGCCGCCCCTGCAGGAGTGCGGCCAGCAGCAGCGCGGGCAGGACGACGACGGGGACGATCTTCACGCCGAGAGCGAGGGCGAAGACGACGCCGGCCGCGCCGGGGCGCCGCAGATCGGCGAGCAGGTACACGGCGAGCAGGGTGAGGAAGACGAAGACCGGATCCGTGTTGCCGTGGAATCCCGACACCGCGACGAGGACGGGGCTGAGGCTGACCATCACCGAGGCGGCGACGGCCCGCGCGGTTCCGGCCCTTCGGCGCACCATGGCGTACACGAGCAGTGCGGTGCCCGCGTCGGCGAGGCAGGCGGGGGCACGGATGAACAGCGGGAAGGGGATGCCCGCGCTGTGCGCCGCACCGGCGAGGGAGAGCCAGGCGCCGGTGACGGGCGGGTGGTTGTAGAGCCTCCCGCTGTAGAACGGATGCTCGTACGCGCCCGCCACCCCGAGCCGGCCGACCGCATGGGCGAACACCTGGAACGTGCGGACGTCTCCCGTCCCGAACGTGTGCGCGGCCAGCCAGAGTTTACCGGCGCAGGCCAGCACGGCGATCACCAGGGTCACGCGTGATGCGGCGGTGGCGGCGGTGATGGGACGCAAGGTGGTACTTCCTCTACCTCTGCGGGAAACAGGAGACCTGCCTATCTGTCGACCGCAGAGGGCACACCGCAAACCAACCGTGACGAAGGGCGCCCCCCGGCGGGGAGCGCCCTTCGTCACGTACGCGACCGCGGGGTCAGCCGGATTGCCCCGCGAAGACCGTCACCAGGCCGACCACCACCAGCAGGGATCCCGCCCAGGTCCACGGGGAGGTCTGCTCGTGCAGGACGGTGGAGCTCGCCAGCACGATCAGCAGATAGCCCAGCGCGTTGAAGGGGTACGCGATGGACAGCGGCACCTGGGCCAGCGTGGACATCCACGCGATGGCGGAGATGCCGAAGACGGCGAGCCCGAGGACCACCCAGGGGGTGGTAGCCGCGCGTACGGCCAGCGATCCTCCGGCGTGGTCCGCGGTCTTGGCCGCGACCTTCATTCCGTGCTTGAGCATGATCTGGCCGGCCGCCGAGGAGAAGACGGCGAACAGCAGCAGTACGAGACTCGGCAGAGTCAACGTCCGCCTCCCATCGGATAGTTCGTGTTCCGCGGCGTCCTCGGCGGGCTCAGACGCCCACGTGGTCGGCTCGCTCGGCGGGGCTGTACTGGCGGTTGAGAATGTCTTGGACATCGACGTGCTCTCCAGCGATGATCGTCCGGGCCGCATGCGGAGTGAGCAGTGCGACGTGCTGATAGCCGAACAGCGTCGGCCTGAGGCGGGTCAGCAGCTTGGACATTCCGCCGAGCACCTTGGCGAGCGGCCCGCCGCCCATCACGGACCAGAACGGCGCCCCGGTCGAGGTGATGTCGAGGACGTCGTAACCGGCCGAGGTGACGGTGCGGCGCAGGCTGGCGCGGGTGAAGAAGCGCAGATGCGTCTCGTCGAGGATGCCCCTGCGGTCGTAGTCGAAGGCCCCGAAGGCCACCCGAAGACGCGAGTACCAGTGGCTGAAGTTCGGTACGGAGAGCAGCATCTTGCCGCCCGGTGCCAGGATGTCGGCGATCTCGGCGAGGACCCGCTCGGGCCGCGAGAGGTGCTCGATCACATCGCCGGCGACCACGTAGTCGTAGTCGACGCCGATGTCCTCGGGCAGTCCCTCCTCGAGGTTGGCGAGGAAGAACTCCGAGCAGCGTTCGCGTACGCCCTCGACCTCGATGTAGTCCACGCCGGTCACCTTGTGGCCGAGCATCTCCAGGCGCTCCGCGAAGAGCCCGC
Source organism: Streptomyces sp. NPDC050738 (assembly GCF_040654175.1). Taxonomy (NCBI): domain Bacteria; kingdom Bacillati; phylum Actinomycetota; class Actinomycetes; order Kitasatosporales; family Streptomycetaceae; genus Streptomyces; species Streptomyces sp. NPDC050738. The sequence continues at coordinate 19,701 of NZ_JBFAHN010000025.1, forward strand.
CCGAGCAGCCGAGGTCCAGGACCCGGCCGGGCGGCAGGGTGCGCATCCGGTCCAGGATGACGGAGTGCGAGGAGCCGTCGCCCTCCTTGAAGGCGTACTCGGCGGGCTTGGGGATCCAGGCGCAGGTGCCGAATCCCTTGACGGCGAGCCGGTATTCGAGGACGTCCTTGATGACGTCCTTCGCATACTTCATGCCGTTCACGTAGCAGATCTCGTCGCCGTAATACGTGGGAATGGGGATCTCCTTGATCCGCATTCCGGCATTGATCAGCTGGACGATGATCTGGGTGTCGAAGTCGAAGGCGTCGGTGTTCCGGTCGATCGGCAGCTGCTTGAGCGCCGCCACGCTGTACGCGCGGTATCCGGAGTGGAATTCGGTGAGCTGCGACCCGAGGAGTGAATTCTCGACCCGGGTGAGAATGCGGTTGCCGAGCCATTTGTACATCGGCATGCCGCCCTTGCGGGCCCCGCCGGACTTCATCATGCGCGAGCCGAACACCGCCTCGCATTCGCCGCGTTCGATGGGGGCGACCATGTCGGGCAGCGATTCGGGGGCGTACTGGCCGTCGCCGTGCAGCAGCACCACGATGTCCAGACCTCGCTCGGCGGCGAGTGCATAACCGGCCTTCTGGTTTCCGCCGTAACCGAGGTTCTTCGTGTGCCGCATGACCACGGTCTGCGGCATTCCCTCCGCCTGCGACCAGCGGCATCCGGCGGTGAATGTCTCGTCGTGACTCGCGTCGTCCAGGATCAGGATCTCGGCGATGCGCGAGCGGAAATCCTCCGGAATGCGGTCGAGCGTCTTCTCCAGCGTGGTTTCGGCGTTGTACGCCACCACCATGATCCCGATCCGGGGGCCGGGGCTGGAGCTGCTGCTTTCCTTCACGTACGTGTCTCCACGGTCTGTTGGGGTTCGATTGCTTGACGGGGGAATGAGCCGGCGCCGGCCTGCGGCGGCCGCGCTCCGAGCACCTTGTGGACCGCCGACGCGAGGGCGATCGCGAGGACAAGCCAGCCGACGGCGCCGACGGTGAGTTCGAAGGAGTTCCACCTGACGGCCCGGTGGACGGCGTAGACCCAGGAGGCGAGAGCGCCGGCGACGAGGCTGTAACCCAGCCCTTCCCAGAGCCCGATGACGAAGAGTCCGGCCACCGGCCAGGCCAGGTACTGCACACCGGACGCAGTGCTCAGCAGCAGCAGAACGCCCATGGTCACGCCGACCACGGCGGGCAGTTCGGCGGGTCGCCGCCAGGCGAGCCACGCCCCGGCGGCAACCGTGATCAGCACCACCACGTAGTGCCCGTCGCCGCGCATGAAGGCGATGGTCGACTCGGGCGCACCGAGCCAGTCCGCGAACCGGATCAGCCCCCAGAGGCGAGTCCGGCCGCCCTCGTACTCCAGGACTTTCTCCTTGAGCGCCAGGGGCACGGTCACCAGTGCCGGTCCCCAGACGACGAGGAAGACGGCACCCAGCCCGGCGGCAAAACGCACGAACGGACGGCGTCCACCACGGAACGCGGCAATCACCAGTGCGGGGAGCGCCACGACCGGCACGAACTTGACGCTGATGGAGAGTGCGGCGCACACCCCGGCGGCCAGCGGGCTTTTCCGGTCCGCCAGCAGATACGCGGCGGCCAGCGCGAACATCACCGCGACCGAATCGGTGTTGCCGTGAAATCCCGAGGTGGGAATCAGTACGGGGGAGAGCGTGACCCCGATGCCGCACGCCACGGCCATACGGACGGAGCGACGCCTGCGCACGATTTCGAACACCAGAATGCTGGACACGAAATCGGCCAGGCAGGCCGGAAGGCGAATGAGTGTGCTGAAGTCGGCCACCCGGCCCGCGAGTTCATTGAGCACCAGCAGCATCCAGCCGGCCAGCGGCGGGTGGTTGTAGACCGGCAGATGCGCCATGGGGTGGTCATAGATGCGCACCGGTCCGACCTCGGCGATGTTCCGGGCGAACCCATGGAAGAAGCGGACGTCCGCGGGCCCTCCCGTGCCGGCGGCGAGCATCATCTTTCCGATGAGACCCACTGCCGCGACCAGCACGACCACGGCCATGCCACGGTGCGCGGCCAAGACCTTCCGAAAGTTCAGCAAGCTCATGGCCGCCGAACGTAGCAACGATCTGTTCCATCGTTCCGGAGGGATGAAATCACTATTGCCGCAAGCGAGTTCGCTGCCCTGCGGATCTACACAAACATCACTTCAGGTGAATCACCCATACGGCGCACGGGAACCCGTAATTCGGCACGCCAACTCTCGTTCACAACCTGTCCCTTGTGCGGCAACCGCGCAGCCAACTCACAGTTTTGACGACGGGTCGGACCAGTGAAAGCACTCGTACTCTCCGGTGGTGCCGGCACCCGCCTGCGGCCAATCACCCACACCTCGGCCAAGCAGCTCGTACCGGTCGCCAACAAGCCGGTGCTCTTCTACGGCCTGGAGGCGATCGCCGAGGCGGGCATCCGCGAGGTGGGCATCGTCGTGGGCGACACCGCCCCGGAGATCGAGGCCGCGGTCGGCGACGGGTCGCGCTTCGGCCTCGAGGTGACGTACATCCCCCAGCTGTCCCCGCTCGGGCTGGCCCACGCGGTGCTGATCGCCGAGGAGTTCCTCGGCGACGACGACTTCGTGATGTACCTCGGCGACAACTTCATCGTCGGCGGGATCACCTCGCTGGTCGAGGAGTTCCGCACCACCCGCCCCGACGCCCAGATCCTGCTCACCCGGGTCCCCGACCCGCGCGCCTTCGGTGTCGCGGAGCTGGACGGGACGGGCCGGGTGGCGTCCCTGGAGGAGAAGCCGGCCGATCCCAAGAGCGATCTGGCGCTGGTCGGGGTGTATCTCTTCACCCCGGCCGTGCACGAGGCCGTACGGTCCATCACGCCCTCGGCGCGCGGCGAGCTGGAGATCACGCACGCGCTGCAGTGGCTCATCGACCAGCAGCGGATGGTGAGTTCGACGATCATCAGCGGCTACTGGAAGGACACCGGCAACGTCGCCGACATGCTGGAGGTGAACCGTTCCGTGCTGGAACTGCTCGAACCCAGCGACGAGGGCAGCGTGGACGCCGCCACCGAGATCATCGGCCGGGTGCGGATCGGGAAGGGCGCGACCGTACGCGGATCGCGGATCGTGGGCCCGGCGATCATCGGGCCGCGTACGACCGTCGAGAACTCCTACATCGGGCCCTCCACGTCGATCGCCGAGAACTGCCGGGTCACCGACAGCGAGATCGAGTACTCGATCGTGCTGAGCGGATCCTCGCTCGACGGCGTACGGCGCGTGGAGGCGTCCCTCATCGGCCGGGACGTCGAGATCACGCCCGCGCCGAGCATCCCGGCCGCCCACCGGCTGGTCCTCGGGGACCACAGCAGGGTGCAGATCTCCGGCTAGCGGGAGGACGGCGGGACGGGGCGGCCCGGATCACCCGGACCGCCCCCAGGGTCACCGTGCCAGCATCCGGTCGGCCACCGCGGCGGCCGCCGCTCCGTCGTCGAGGTCGCAGAAGACCTCGCGGAACGCCTCGTAGGCCCCGGCGTACGCCTCCGTCGCCGTGGCGGGGGCGCGCAGCGCCTCGATCAGCTCCGCCGAGCCGGGGACGAGCGGGCCCGGCGCCTGGGACTCGAAGTCGAAGCAGAACCCGCGCAGGGTGTCCCGGTAGTGCTCCAGGTCGTAGGTGTGGAAGAGCATCGGGCGGCGGGTCTGGGCGAAGTCGAACATCAGCGAGGAGTAGTCGGTGACCAGCACGTCACTGATGAGCATGAGCTCCGCGACGTCCGGGTAGCGCGAGACGTCCCGCACGAAGCCGTCGGCGGTGGCGGGCAGCCGGTCGGTGACCAGGTAGTGGCGGCGCACCAGCATGACGGTGGAATCGCCGAGTGCCTCCTCGGCGGCCTTGAGGTCCAGGCGCAGGTCGAGGGCGTACTGGCCGCCTCCCGCCGGACGGTCCTCGCGCCAGGTCGGCGCGTAGAGGACGACGCGCTTGCCTTCGGGGAGGGAGAGCCTCTCCCGTACGCTCGCGGCGATCTTCTCCCGGTCCGGCGCGTGGAGCAGGCCGTTGCGCGGGTAGCCGCTCTCCAGCACCTCGCCCTCGTAGCCGAAGGACCGGCGCAGCACGGGGGTGCTGAAGCGGTTGGGCGACACCAGCAGGCTCCACTGGCGGGCCCGCTGGGGAAGTGTCGCGATGTACGGCTCGTTCGCCGCGGCGGTGCCGGTGAGGTCGATCCCGATGCGCTTGAGCGGGGTGCCGTGCCAGGTCTGTACGACGTACTGGTCCTCGCGGCGCTCGAACCACTCCGGCAGCTGGGTGTTGGTCACGATGTACGCCGACCGGGCGAGCGCCTCGTGCCAGGCGGTGGAGCCGTGGATCACCGCGCGGGCACCGGACGGCAGCTGGGCCTGCTGGTCGCGTACGACGCACAGGTGCTCCAACTCGCCGCCACGGGAGAGGAGTTCCTCGTGCACGGCGCGCGGTGAGTCCGAGTACTGGCGGCCGTCGAAACTGCTGTAGAGGACGGCGGCGCGCAGCGGCTGCGTACGGGCGGCACGGTAGCCCTCCGCCAGCCGGTGCTGCCCGTGGGCGCCGCGCTCGTCGGCCGCGAGGACGGAGCCCGACACCAGCAGCAGCTGGTCGTGGAAGCGCCGGTCCAGGGTGAAGTCCCTTTCGTTCAAGGTGCGTTGGGCGGGGACGGAGGCATGCAGGACGGGGAGCAGCCGGACCGGGACACCGGGCGACTCCTGCTCGGTGCCGGTTCCGGATTCCCGCAGGAAGAAATACCAGTTCCCCTCCGCGAGCGGCAGCTCGCCGCCGGGCCCTTCCACGGTGTGCGGATGCAGTGCGGCGCGGAAGCGGCCGTTCTCGTACTGGACGGGAAAGACCAGCTCCTCGCGGTGTGCGCTGTGCTGGGCGACCAACTCGACCTCGTACGAAGGCCCTTGGGGATACGAGCCCTCGATGACGAGCTCACCCTCCCCGCTCCAGCCCGCCCGGTCGACCAGAGGCTGCACCGTCTGGTCGCAGAGCTGCAGATTGCCGCGGGCGCCCGCCGTGACGCACAGCTCGCGGCCCGCATCCGCGAGCGGATAGCGGCCCGTGGCGCGCGTGCCGGGAGCGTCGACCGGCGTCCGGCGCCCCTTGGCGTCGACGAGATGGGCGCTGTACGGATCCACCGGCCTGGCAGACGTCGCCTGCGCGCCCGCGAAGTCGGCCAGCGGCACCTGCGCGGTGAAGCGGTTCCCCTGAAGCGTCACCGGGCAGACGACCACCGCATCGGAGTGCTGGTGGTCGAGGTGCAGGGTGAACGGTCCCCGGCCTGCGCCGTCCCCGACCAGCTCCCCTTCGAGCACGACCGTGTCACCGGCCGCCCGGCTTTCCTCGAACCTGGCCGACACCGCCTCGGCGTACAGCACCAGCTTGCCCCCCTCGAATGCGGGGACGATGCGCGAGGTCGCGTCGGGCCGGTGGACGGCGGGCGGCGTCGGGGCGTCGGCGGGCCCGAGGGCGGAGCGGCGCAGCAGCCCGTGTCCTGCGACGCCGATCTCCAGCCGCCAGGCCGTGCCCGCACCGCCGGTTCCGGCCGACAGCAGCCGCCGGGGGTCGACGGACGTCTCGAACCCCGCCCAGTCGTAGCGGTGCAGCCGCTGCCGGGAGCGCGCGGTGGCCTCCGCGTCGGCGACGGTCCGCAGGCGCAGGGGCAGCACCTTGCGGCCGCCCGCCCGCAGCCAGCCGGCCTTGACCTCGCTGCGGCGCGATGCGGCCGGGAGGTTGCGGATGTAGGCGAAGCCGCGCAGCTGGAGCCTGCCGTCGCGCCACTGCGCCTCCAACAGCCGTGCGGTGAGCGGCAGATCGGTGTCACCGAGCCGCAGAACGGATGCGGGCACGGGGTGCCGCAGGGTCGGGTACTGGGCGCGCCGGCGACGGAGGCCGCGTACGGCGAAACTGCCGGGATGGGCCTTGTCGAAGGCGAGGAGCGCGAGAAGCTCGTCGAGGCGGCGCTCACGCACCAGGTGCCACATCACCCGCAGCCGTACGGGAAGGCCGTCGAGGACGCCGGGTTCCGCCTGGTCGGCGAACTCATTGGCGTGGCGGAGGAACGCCTCCTGGTACTCGGGGCTCCCCTGCGGAAGCACCTCCATGAAGTACCAGAGGTCGTTGGCCAGGACGTGCGACTCGTAGTGCGCCTTGTGTCCCGCCTCGCCGCGCCCCTTCAGGAAGGTGCTGACGCCGGTCACATGGGCCGCACGGTCCCTGATGCCCCTGACGACCGCGCGCCGGGTGGTGATGGATCCGTCGCGGTCGCGCCAGTGGTAGACGGTGTCCTTGAGGACGTCGACCGTGGAGGCGAGGAACTGTGCGGGGAGGACGACCGGGATGTCCTCGTACAGGCTCCCCACCGGGAAGGCGAAGGCGTGCTGCTCCCAGAAGGACCTGCGGAAGACCTTGTTGCAGGCGATCCGGTCGGCGGCCAGGTCCCAGTCCCGGGTGATGTGGGTACGCGGCCGGGTGGAGGCCATGGGTTTGCGGAAGTTGGGCGACTGCCGCAGCTTGCCGCCGGCCCGCAGCCGCATCACGTTCCCGGAGGCGAAGTCGGAGCCCGAGGCGTCCAGGGCGGCGATCAACCGCTCGTACGCGTCGGCGGGGATGACGTCGTCGCTGTCGACGAAGGCCAGGAACTCGCTCCGGGGGTCCATGTGCGCCACGCCGGTGTTCCGTGCCGCGCCCAGACCGGCGTTCTCCTGCGTGACCAGCCTGAAGCGGGCATCGTCCGCCACGAACCGGCGGGCGATGTCCGCACTGCCGTCCGGTGATCCGTCGTCGACCATGACGACTTCCAGGTCCGCGCAGGTCTGCTCGGCGAGCGAACGCAGGCACTCGTCGAGATAGTCCTCGACGTTGTAGATGGGGACGACGACGCTGAGCCGAGGCGGCATAAGAAGACATGTCCTTCGAGAGCTGTGGTTTGCGAGGACCAACCCCGCAATCGGCCCGGCGGTCACCACGCGTACGCCGAACGGGTGGGGCCGGCCGGCTGCCGTTCAGCTCGCGTCGGCCCCACGGGCGGCGTGCGCCAGCCGTTGCAGCCGCAGCTGGGCCACCCTGGCCGGCCTGATCGGCGCGACCGCCACCTGGAGGCGGCCCGTGCTGTCGCGCTCCACGGTCAGGCGGCGCAGGTTCAGGCCCTTGCGGTGGCGCAGCGCGGGCAGTTCGAGAGCGCCGGGGACCTCGACCGCTCCTGCCACCTCCATCAGCGACGTCGACAGCCGGAGAGCGGTGCGGCCCAGCGGCAACTCCGCCGCGGGCACCCGCACTTCCACGTCGGAGCCCTCTCCTTCGGGTGCGGCCTCGGCGCACCGCACGACCCGTCCGATGCTGCTGCGCACCGCGCCGGGTCCGAACTCCGCGAGGTCGGGCAGCGTGCTGTGCACCCGTACGACGAGATCCCCGTCCGCCCAGTCGACCCCGGTGACCGTGCACTGCTGCTCGGCGACGCGCCGCAGGGTGGGCTTGGTGATGTCGTAGCACGCGTCGGGCAGGGTGCGTTCCGGCGCGGTGAAGCACGGGTATCCGGCGTAGGCCCGTGTGCCGCGGACCACGACGGGCGGCGTCCCGTGGTCGCGCTCGTAGCGGATGACAGCGAGGAGCCCGTCCAGGTCACCGGCCTTCGCGTGGGAGAGCCGCAGCCGTCGGCTGACCCTCAGCTTGGGCAGGACGGCCTCGTTCAGGTGGGCCACGGCCAGCCGGCGCACACCGTCGAACAGGTGCTGTCGCTCGTCCGGTGTGTCCGTCAACAGGTTCTCGTCGAGAAGCAGTTGGGCCTCCCAGTCGAGGTGGCGCAGATGGAAGCTGTCACGGATGCGGCCCGGCTCGGTGAAGCGCTGCGTCACCTCCATGATCCGTACGAGAGCACGCAGCCGGTCCACGCGGCGGCTGCTGAGCGTCACATTGCTCTCGTCGCTGCGCCTGACGGCGAAGTAGTAGTCGTAGTCGCCGAGGACGGAGACGCGGCCCGCTCTGAAGACCGCTTCGAGGGTGAACGGCTGATCGCTGAAGGCGGGCAGATCCTCCATGAACCGCAGCCGGTGCCGCTCGATGAACGCACGCCTGAACAGTTTGGTGTTGGACAGCGCCCAGGGGAGCTTTCCCGAGCCCAGCGCCATGTCCGGAACGGTGCGGGCGAACACGGCGATCGGCACGGCCCGCCCGTTGACCGGCGCCATCTTGGCGTAGACGACGTCGGAGCCGTGCTCATCGGCCGCCGCGACCATCCGCTCCATCGCCTCTTCGCCCAGATAGTCGTCGGAGCCGAGGAAGAACACGTACCGCCCGCGCGCCGCTTCGAGCGCCCGGTTGCACGGGCTCGCGGGACCACCGGAGTTGGCCTGCTTCAGCACCTTGAACCCGCCCGGCCGCAGGGCCGCATATCTGTCGAGTTCCCTGCCGCTGCCGTCCGTCGACCCGTCGTCGACGGCGACCACCTCCATCCGGCCGGGGCCGATGCTCTGCCGCAGCAGCGAGTCCAGGCACTCGGTGAGGTACGGCATGGTGTTGTAGACGGGGATGATCACGCTTACGTCAGGGAGAGTTGTCGCCATGCCCGTTCAACGACGGCCCCTCCCCCTCGGCTACGCCGTGACGAGCCGCGATGCCCCCGAGTGCGCCGGCGTGGGGAGCAGGCCGCTGTACACACCGTCGAGGACCTCCGCCTGCGCCTGCCAGGTCCACTGGTCGAGCAGCCCTGCCCTGTCGTACGCGGCCCGGTATCCGTCCGGGGCTTCGAGCACCGCACGTACCGCCCGGACGAAGTCCGCGGTGTCCTCGGCCCTGAACACCTCGCCCTGACCGGTCTCGCGCACGGCCTCCGCCATGGTCCGTACATCGCTGACGACGACGGGGAGGCGGGCGTGCGCGTACTCCATGAACTTGGTGATCAGGGCCAGTTCATGGTTGGGCCAGTGATGGATCGGGATGACACCGACGTCGGCGGCCGCCAGGAAGGGGACGACCTGCCAGTAGGGGACGTAGGGCAGGATGTGGATCCGCTCGGCAACGCCGAGTTCCTCCGCCCTGGCCAGCACGCTCTTCATATAGGTCCCCCGAGGCGCCGACACGACGAAGGCGCAGTGCACGCCGGGCAGCTGCGGCAGTGCTTCGACCATCGTGCCGAGGCCGCGCTGCTCCGCCGCTGCCCCGCTGTAGACGAGCAGCGGGTCATCCGGTCCGATGCCGCACAACTCCCGCAGGTCCGGCGTCTCTTCGGCCTCAGGACCGGCGGGCGGCTCGCCGCCCGGCGCGTTCAGCACAACGGCCGGCAGGCGCGGGAGGTCGTGCTCGGCCTGGAGGAGCTCGGCGAGGGTTCCCGAGACGGTGACGACGGCATCGGCGCAGCGGGCGTACTCCCGCTCGTGCGCGCAGTGCCCCGGCATCCAGGTGTGCCGGTCGGCACGGGGTTTGAGACCGGGAAGGAACTCGTGGGCGTCCCAGACCAGTTTCACCGTCCGGCCCCCGGCCCGGGCGCGCTGCACGGCACGCGCGCCCACACCGATCATCCGGAAGTCGTTGGCGTGGATCAGGTCGGGCGCCAGGGCGTCGACGACGGGGCCGAACGCCAACTCGCCGTCCCACAGGCCCGGTTCGATGCGCCGCCAGAAACGGTCCCGCAGGGTCAGCTTCCAGAAGGCCGTACGCGCCTTGGCCAGCGGGGTGTCACGGTTCTTGCGTGCGGTGACGGCCGCATTCAGCTGCCGCCGGCGAAAGAGCGTCCACCGCATGGCGAGCAGCGCAGTCGTCCGGGACAGCGGGAACGCCCGTCGCTCCGCGATGCCCCGCACCCGCAGATCCGCCCGCCACGCCTTGGCCCGCTGCACTCGCTGATGCGCCATCTCGGCGGTCCGGTAGGCGAAGGGCCGGCGCCAGCCCGGGTGGCGCAGTTGGTGGCGCAGCCTGCCGAGCCGTGCCGGCACCGGGATCAGCCGCACCTCGGCCTCGCCGAGCTGCCAGCTCCGGGTGCGCCGGTCCGGGGACTGCCCGAGCAGGATCACGTCCCAGCCGGCCTCGGCCATGGTCCGCGCGGACTTCTGGACGCGGGAGTCGCCGTTGACGGCGTTGTCGACGAGCATCACCACTCGGCCTCTGCCGCGGGGGCGTTCCGCATTGCGAGCCTGGTCCATGACAGCCTTCCGGTCGCGCGCGATGGGTGGTTCCTGCACCGATTCCAACGGGACGGCAGGAAGAACGGCAACGCGCATCCCCGGGCGCCACCCCATCGGCGCACGCCACCCTACGCCCGTATAGCGCGTATTGTCCGTTTCGTGAACACCGCCCTCACACGCGCCCCTGCCCCGGCCGCGGGATCACAGCCCTCGCTCACCCCGCCGGCTCCCCGCTCGCCCCACCGCACCTGGAACACCCTCGCCACCCTCGCGCCTGCGCTGCTGATCGCGTTCGCGTGCTATCGGCAGCGCTGGGTGGGGGACGACGGCCTGATCTACACGCGGGTCGTCCGCCAGATCCTCGCGGGCAACGGCCCCGTGTTCAACGTCGGGGAACGCGCGGAGAGTTCGACCGGAACCCTGTGGCAGTGGCTGATCGCCGCAGGCAGCCTGTACCCGGGCACGGACCCCGCGCGGGTGGCCACGGCGCTCGGGGTGTTCTGCACCGGCGCCGGATTCCTGCTCGCCCTGGACGGCGCCCGCCGCTTCCACCCCGCCCGGTCGCTGCTCGTCCCTGCCGGCGTACTGGTCCTGCTGCCGGTGCAGGCCGTGTGGGACTACGGGACTTCGGGCCTGGAATCAGGTCTGGTGTTCGGCTGGCTGGGCCTGTCCTGGTGGTTGCTCGTACGGACGGCGACCGCCCCTGTCGCCGCGCGCACCCACCTCGCCACCTGCGCCGTGCTGGGTCTCGGCCCGCTGGTCAGGCCCGAACTGGGCGCGGTCTCGGCGGTGTTCCTGGCCACGGCCTGGTTCCTCGGCCGCCCCGGATGGCGCGCGACCACGGCCCGGCTGGCCGCCGCCGTCGCGCTGCCGCTCGCGTACGAGATCTTCCGGGCCGGCTACTACGGCATCCTCGTCCCCCTCCCCGGCGTCACCAAGGAGGCCTCGACCTCGCTGTGGGGACGGGGTCTGCTCTACCTCGGCAACTTCGTCGAGCCGTACCGCCTGTGGCTCCCTCTGCTGCTGGTCGCCGGTCTCACGGTCGAGGTCGTACGCCGCAGCACCCACGGCCGCCGCGATACGGCGATCGTCGCGGCCCCGCTGGTCGCAGGGCTGCTCTGCACGCTGTACGCGGTCAAGGTCGGTGGTGACTTCATGCACGGCCGCACCCTGCTGCCCGCGCTCTTCCTGCTCCTGCTCCCGGTGATGCTCGTGCCCCTGACCCGGGTGAGCGGAGCCGTGGTCGCGGCGCTCGGCGTCTGGGCGGCGGCCTGCCTCCTGTTCTGGCGTCCGCCGCACCTCGACGGCGGAGCATCGGCGATCCTCGACGAGCACGCCGGGTACATCGCCGCCACCGGCAGTGAGCACCCGGTGAGCCAGAGCGTCCACGCGGCACGCAACCTCCGCTTCACCCACCGCCTCGACAGCGTCCGGCAGTCCGGCTCCCGGAGCGTCGTCATCGAGATGTCCTACGACAAGCGGTACGCGATCCTGCCGCTCACCGCGCGCATCCCCGCCCCCCTCGCCGGCGCCGAGGCCCGGCTTGGCCACTCCGGCACCGTGATCCCGCTCGACGGCCGGGCGATCGACACCCTCGGTCTCGCCTACCCGCTGGGCGCGCACATCGAGTCGCGCGTCTTCACCAAGGCGGGCCACGACAAACCGCTCCCCCGGGAGTGGATCATCGCCGACTACACCGACCCCGGCACGCCCACGCCGCCCGGCATCCAGCCCCGCCGCGTCGCCGCCGCCCGGCACGCGCTGACCTGCGGCCCGCTGGCCGAACTGCAGGCGTCCGTACGGGAACCCATGACCCTCCGGCGGTTCACCAGGAACCTCGCCGGCGCATGGGACCGCACCGCCTTCCGCTTCCCGTCGGACCCGGTCGAGGCCGAACGCAGGCTCTGCGGCAGGGGCTGACCCCAGGACGCGGGCTGACCTCAGGAGGCCATGAAGAGGCGCCGTACGACCCGCTCCGCCGCTCCCCCGTCGTCGTACGGACAGAACCGCGCGCGGAACGCCGCCCGGAGCGCGGTCGTCGCTTCGGTGTCCCAGGAGACGGAGTCCAGCAGGTCGAGGAGTTCGTCCTCGGTGGTGGCGACCGCGCCCGGGGTCTCGCCCGGCTCGCCGGAGAGGAGGTCGAAGTAGGTGCCGCGCGATGCGCGGTAGGCCGGCCAGTCGGGGGCGTAGGTGATGATCGGGCGGTCGAGGCAGGCGTAGTCGAACATCAGGGACGAGTAGTCGGTGATCAACGCGTCCGATGCCAGGGCGAGTTCCTCGGTCGACGGGTGGGACGACACGTCGATGACGCGGGCGCCGCTCACCCCGGGCTGTGCCCCGTAGAAGTAGTGGGCCCGCACCAACAGGACGTATTCCTCGGTCAGTTCGCGCGAGACCCGTTCGAGGTCGAGGTGCGGGACGAAGCCCCTTTCGTAGTCGCGGTGCGTGGGTGCGTAGAGCAGTGCCGTCTGGCCGCGTTCGATGCCCAGGCCGGTGCGGAGTGCGGCGATCTCGGCGGGTGTCGTCGTGAAATAGGTGTCGTTGCGCGGATAGCCGAGGTCCAGGTGCTCGTACGCGGCCGAGGGGTAGACCCGGTCCCAGACCTCCGTGGAGTGCGGGTTGGAGGAGAGGCTGAAGTCCCACTGGTCGGTGTGGGCGAGGATCTTCGCGAAGTCCGTCGAGCCGCCGGACGCGGGATAGCGGCGCTGGTCGAGACCCATGGACTTGAGCGGGGTGCCGTGGTGCGTCTGGAGGTAGACCTGCCCGGGACGCTTCGTGAAACCGCCGGGGAAGCTGGAGTTGTTGATCAGATACGTCGCCCTCGCCATCGCCCGCCAGTAGGCGCGCGAGCCCTCGATGACGTGTTCCGTGCCGGGCGGGAGCCGGTCGGCGTGGCGGCTGCTGACCGCCCAGACCTGGCGGATGTGCGGGACGAGTTCGCGGGCGCGGGCGGCGATCGCGGCCGGGTTGCAGGAGACCCCGCGGTTCCAGTAGGCGCCGTAGACCGCGAGGTTCGGGTCGAGGCGGCTGGTGCGGAGGTCGGCGCTGTAGGCCGTGCGCATGGCCCGGGTGCGCAGGTGCTTCTTGTACGTGAGGACCGCCGAGCGGGCCCGGGTGCGCCGGTCGGCCGCCGCGCCGAGCGCCTGGTGCGCCGCGTACGAACCGGTGGCCAGGGGGCGGTGGTGCGGCGGCGGGTCGTACCCCTCGGGGACATGGATGCGGTAGTGCTCGGCGGCCCGCTGGAAGAAGGCCTTGCGGTCCTCGGGGGCGATGCGGCCCGGGTCGTCGAGGACGGCGAGGGTGTGGTCCGTCATGGGCCCGAAGAGGCAGGGGTGCGGCCCGGAGTCCGCGAGCACGGCGGTGTAGGCGTCGAAGAGCGTGAAGTGCTGGCGGCCCGGGGTGGAGGAGGTGGAGCCGCCGCGGCGGATCCTGTGCCGTACGCAGTTGCGGTCCAGGACGGCGGGCGGCCCGTCGAGGAGGCGCGTGGCGCGGTGGACGGGGAGGAGGTGGCCGTAGGGCCCGTACCGGAAGCCGAGGCGGTGGCCGGTGAAGAACGCGCGGCCGAAGACGCGGTTCCAGGGGACGGGGGTGGCCGACAGCGGGTCGGTGAGGTCGTCGCCGCCCGGGGTCACCGTCTCCCACCAGTCGATGCGGTCGTGGCCGAAGAGGAGGACGTCGGGGTGGCCGGTCTCGGTGAGGCGTCCGGCGATCGCCTCCAGCGCGCCGGGCAGCAGCAGATCGTCGCCGTCGAGGAAGAGGAGGTGGTCGCCGCGGGCCAGCCCCGCCCCTGCGTTGCGGGCCGCGCCCACGCCCTGGTGCGAGGCGAGGGGCAGCAGGGTGACGCGGGGGTCGCGGTCGGCGTACTCCTCGGCGATGGCCGCGCATCCGTCGGGCGAGTGGTCTTCGACCACGATCAGCTCGAAGTCCCCGTAGGACTGGGCGAGTACGGACTCCACGGCGGCCCGGAGATATCCCTGTACCCGGTGGACGGGCATGACGACACTGAAGCGGGGCATGGGCGCTGACAGTAGTGCCATCGTCGCACCGCGCCACCGCGCCACCACCCGTTCGGGTTAGCGCTGGTAACTCCTCCCGCGCCCCCGTGTTGACGTGTACGTGAAGCCACGTCTGAGCGTCGTCGTGCCCATTTTCAATGTCGAGGATTACCTGGAGGAGTGCCTGCGGTCCATCGCGGAGCAGACCGTCCGGGATCTGGAGGTGGTGCTCGTCGATGACGGTTCCACCGACACGAGCGGGGTGATCGCGGAGAAATTCGCCGCCGCGGATCCGCGGTTCAGGTACATCAGGCAGGAGAACGCCGGACTGAGCGCGGCGCGCAACACGGGGGTGCGGCACGCCACTTCCGCGGTCCCGTATCTGACCTTCGCCGACAGCGACGACATCGTCGTGCACGACGCGTACGAACGGATGCTGGCCTCCCTGGAATCCACCGGATCCGACTTCGCCACCGGCAATGTGTGGCGCCTCGACGGGCAGGGCCGCCACCAGGCCTGGCAGTACAAGTGGCTGGCCGCCGGCGCCTCGCGCGAGCGCACCCACATCACCCGCGATCCGCAGCTGCTCGCCGACCGGGTCGCCTGGAACAAGGTCTTCCGGCGCTCTTTCTGGGACCGTCACCACTTCGCCTTCCCCGAGGGGAAGTTGTACGAGGACACCCCGGTGATGATCCCCGCGCACTACCGGGCAGAGGCGGTGGACGTGCTCGCCGACCACGTCTACTACTGGCGGGTGCGGGAGGGTTCGATCACCCAGCGGCGTACGGACGTGAAGGGCGTCCGGGACCGGATCGACGTCTGCGCGGAGGTCAGCCGCTTCCTCGGCGCGGAGCGCTCGGCGGAGGAGAAGCGGACCTACGACGTGTCGTGCCTGCGCGACGACTTCGTCTACTTCCTGGAGGGGCTGCCGATGGGCGGCCCCGAGTACCGCGAGGCGTTCATGACGGGGGCCGCGGCCTTCCTCGGAGCGGCCGACGCGTCGATCGCCGGCGAGCTGCCGGTGGATCTGCGGATCAAGTGGCGCCTGGTCCGGGAGGGCCGGCTGCCCGAACTTCTCGAGGTCCTGCTGTACGAACAGGAGCACGGCAAGGGGACGTTCGCGGTACGCGGCCTGCCCTGGCGGCGCCGCGCCGCCTTCCCCGGAGTGGACGCCACGGAGCGACTGCGCCCCAGTGAACTCCCTTCGGCCGTACGGCTGTTGGGTGCGGAGTGGCAGCCCGACGGACGACTGCTGCTGCACGGAACGGCGGGGATCCGCAATCTGAAGGCAGGGCGCGGGCCGAAGCTGGGCATGGCGCGCGAGGTGGGCGGCCGGCGGATGCGCCGCGTACCGCTGCAGGGCGGCAAGGAGCCCGACACCTTCGACATGGTGGTCGACCCGCTGGCGCTCCCGGTCGGCGAGTGGCTGCTCGGAGTGGTGGTGGTCCGCCGCGAGATGGTGCGCCGGGCGGCCGTACGCCCGGTGGAGGCGTCCGCGGCACAGCCGCTCGTGAAGGAGCTCGGCCACGGCTGGCGGGGCACGCTCGACTTCCGGGACGGACGGGCGTCGGTGACCGTCGGACAGTGTGCCGCGCGGGTGGACGCACACCGGCTCGACGGCGACAGGCTGGAGGTGACGGGGCAGCTCTTCGGTACGGTGCGGCCGATGGTGCTCCGGATCCAGCACCCGGACGGCGAAAGAGAGTTCAGCTATCACGCCGACGGATCCGCGGACACCTTCTCGGCCCGCATCCCGCTGAAGGACCTGACGGCCGCCCCCGCCCGCACCCCACGCCTCCCGAAGGAGGTCGCCGCACCGCGCTCGGTGCGCTGGCGCGCCCGGCTGGTACTGCCGGACGGCACCGAACTGCCCGTGGCGGCCAGGCTGGGGCTCGCACCGGGACGGTACGGCGAGGTGTGCGCGACGGCGGATCCGGCAGGCGAGCTCCAACTGGAGGCGACCCGGCAGGCGATCGCCGACGTACTGCGCTGGGAACGCGGAGCGCTGCACCTGGCGGGGACGCACGGCGGATCCCCGTCCGGGGAACTGGAGCTGCGCTCCGGGGAGACGGGCGAGGTGACGTACGCGCCGGTGTCACGCGACGGATCCCGCTTCACGGCATCGGTGGAGCCGCCGCCGGACGGGGGCCGCTGGCACGCGTACCTGGACGGAATGCCGTTGCGCGTGCTGACCCCGCTGGGAGCGAGTCTGCCCACGGAACTGGCGGACGGGGAAAGGCGGTTCACCGCGACCCGACGGGACGGCGACCACCTGGTGATCGACGCAGAGATCCGCCGGATCCAAGCCCCCCACGTCCCCCAACCCACAGCCGAGGTCCGACAGCCACACGACGCGGCGCAGACCGAGCCCTTCACCCCCGCCCCGTGAGCCCAGGCTCACGGACCGCCGCCTGGTCACTGCTCCTGGCCACCCTCTTCGCCTGCCTGCAACTCACCTCCGTATCAGGCCGTGCCACCCCCGACACCAAGAACTACCTCTCGTACGCCCTCACCCTCCAGGGAGACACCCCCCGGACCGCCGCCACCCGGACCATCACCTACGTCTGCGCCCAGAGCCCCCCGCCCCCCACCGGCCACCACACCTGCACAGCGAAGCTGACCCGCGCCATCTCCCGCCACGGCGGCCCACGCACCACCTCCCCCATCACCCCCTTCGCCGGGCCCCGCTTCCTGCGCATCTTCGAGGTGCGCCCCGGTTACCCCCTCCTGCTCGCCCCCTTCATCGCGGCCGCAGGCGTGACCTGGGGCGTCTGGGCAGCGGCGCTCTTCGTCACCGTCACCGGCGGCCTCCTGGTGGTCCGCGTGCTGCGCACACTCGGCGCCCGGCCCGCCGTCGCGGTCGCCGGCCAGGGCCTGTACTACGCGCTGCCCTCCGGAGCCACCGCGATGCGCCCCATGACCGAGGGCACGCTGATGGTGCTGACCCTCGCCGTGGTCTGGGGGTACCTGCTCGTTCTCCGCAAGGAGAAGCCGCGCCGGGGGTTCGCCCTCGCCGCGGCGGCCTTCGCCGCCCTGTTCGCCGTCAAGCACACGCAGGCGCTGTTCCTCGGCGTCACCCTGGCCGCCGCGCTCGCCGCCGTCGCAGCGGTACGCCGCCGCGGCGGCCGCAGGGCGGGGCCCGAGGTGACCGGACTCCTCGCCCTGGCCGCGGGCGCGGCGGGCGCCACCGCCCTCGTCGCCCACGCGCTGCACTACCCCTCCGCGTACGACAGCGTCCAGGACCTCCTCACCCACCATTACGCACGCCCCGATGTCCCCCACCCCTGGCGGGAGTTGGCCTACACCGAGGCCCGCTTCTGGACCGGCTGGCTGCGCCACCAGTGCCTGCAGCCCCTCCTCCCCGTACTGCTCGCCGGCGCGGGCTGGGCGGCGTACCGGCGCAGTCCCGTCTTCGCGGCGGTGCTCGCCGCGGCCGCCTGCAGCGGTGTGGTCAACCAGGCGGCCCACCCCGACAGCACCCTCTGGGGCGACCGGCTGATCGTCATGGTCTGGCTGCTCCCCGCCATCGGGCTTCCGCTGCTGGCCGAATGGGCCGGGGCTCATCGAGTGACGTCTGTGACGGGCGCGGCCCGCCACGGAACCGATGAGGAGTGCACTCTCCCCCCGCCCCCGCCCCGTGGCGCCCCAGCCCGTACTTCCTCGTCGGCGGCCTCTTCTGGGCGCTGATGACCGCGGCGACCTGGCGCGTCCCGATGGCCGGGGAATTCGGCACGCACGCCGCCGTCGTGGAGCGGCTCAGCGCCGACTGGCTGCACCCGACGCACCCCCTCGCGGCGCTGCCCGGCGAGGGCAGTCCGTACTACTCGCCCTACGCCCTCTTCCAGGGGCTGTTCGCGCACGCGATGGGCCTGCCGGGACGCCTGGTCGTCAAGCTCTCCACCCCGGTGAACCTCCTGGTCCTGCTCACCGGGATCGGCCGCTTCAGCCGACTGCTGACCCCCCGCCGCTGGGCCCCGGTCTTCGCGCTCGCCGCGATGGTGCTGCTCTGGGGCACCGAACCGGCCGGCTGGAGCGGCTCTTTCGGACTGCTCTCGATGACGACGACGCTCGCCTACCCGAGCGCCTTCGCGGCCGGGCTCGCGCTCCACATCTGGGCGCTGACGGGGAGCGCGGCTCTGGAGCACGAGCGCGAGCGCACGGGTTACCTGGAGCACGCCGCGCTCGGCGTCCTCATCGGGCTGCTGATGCTGATCCACCCGATCACCTCGGTGGGCGCCCTGGTGGGCGTGGCCGCCTTCGTCGCCGGCTGGCAGCGCGAGTGGGACGACGGCACGGCACGGCGCTGGTCGCTCACGGTCGTGGCGGCGGTGGCGGTGGCCGCCTCCTGGCCGTACTTCAACGCCTTCACGCTCGGTTCGGGCGAGACCTCCGCCCTCCTGGACCAGGTGCAGCGGGGGCTGTACGACCACATCGGCGGCCGCTTCTGGCTGGGACTCCTCGGGGTGCCCGCGCTGTGGGTGCGGTGGCGGCGCTCGCGCCGGGACCCCCTCGTCCTGATGTTCGCCGCGGACTGCCTGCTCGTCGCGTACGGCTGGATCAGCGGCCACTACACCTACGGGCGCCTCCTCGGGCTGACCCTGGTCGGTCCGCAGTTCGCGCTCGCGGTCGAGCTGGCACGCCCGGGCCCGCGCGGGCTCGGCCGGCGGCTGCTCGCCCCGGTCGCGGTGGCTGCGGCCGCGCTGGGGTTCTTCACGGTGCAGGCGGGGGCGGTGGTGCCGCGGTCCCTGGATCCGGTCGGTTTCGACCAGCCGCCGGACTGGCGGACGTACGAGTGGGTCACCCGGTACGTCGAGCCGGGCGAGACCGTGCTCGCCGACGACTACTTCATCAGCCGTTCGCTGCCCGGGTACGGCGCGTATCTCGTCGCCCCGACCTGGCCCGATCCGGCACTGTCCGAGAAGGACCGGCTGCGGCGGAAGCAGGATGTGCACCGCTATCTCTCGCCGCTCTCCACGGCGACCGTACGGGCCGACATCGCGCGCAGATACCGCGTGCACTGGCTGCTGCTGACCCCGCGGCAGTCGCTGCCGCCGGAGGCGGTGGCCGTCGCCTTCAGCCCGGTGACGGGTGAAGTCCTGGCGCGGGTACCGGAGTTCAGGCTGTGAGGGCGGCGACCGCGGCCCGGGCCAGCGAGTCCAGATAGCCCTTCGGCAGGTCGTCCCGTACGACGACGGCCCGCCAGTACAGCGGCCCGATGATCAGTTCGAGGGCGCGCTCCGGGTCGGCGCCCTCCGGCAGGTCGCCGCGCGCCACCGCGTCGCGGACGACGGCCGCGGCCAGTCCCTGCTGACTGTCGAGCAGCACTTCCTTGATCGTGTTGGCGATCTCGGGGTTGCGGGCCGCCTCGACGAGCAGGTCCGGGATGATCTGGGACGCCACGGGGTGGCGCAGAGCGTGCGAGGCGAACTCCAGGAGCGCGCGTACGTCGCCGTACAGCGAACCGGTGGCAGGGGCGGGGAGCCCCTGGACGGCGAAGGCCGAGACCAGGTCGAGCACCAGGTGGAGCTTGGACTTCCAGCGGCGGTAGACGGCCGTCTTGCCGACCCCCGCCCTGCGCGCGATGCCCTCGATCGACATCTTCGAGAAGCCGACGGTGGCCAGCTCCTCGAAGACAGCGGCCCGGATGGCGTCCGTCACGTCCTCGCGGAGCACTGCGGCTCCGGCGGGCGCTCTACGTGCGGCTTTGGGGTCGGTCGACGTCATGGGAAAGATTTTACCTTACGTCGGGACGGTTGCGTTTCGACGCAGGATCGGTCTTACTGTCATCGTGACGACGAAACGGGTCCGTCCCATCGTCACTGCCTTCACGGCACCCTGCTTCCTGCCCCCCGTCGAAAGTGACCGCCCGTGAGCGTGATGACACCGCCGGCCCCCCGGCCGGCCATGGATGCGCAGCCGCCGCAGGACCTGAGCGCGTACGCACTCGCCCACGGTCTGAGCATCAGCGGGGCCCGCCCCTCCCTCATCTCGTACGTGACGCAGATCTGGGGCCGCCGGCACTTCATCACCACCTTCGCCACCGCCAAGCTGACCGCCCAGTACAGCCAGGCGAAGATGGGCCAGATCTGGCAGATCATGACGCCGCTGCTCAACGCGGCCGTCTTCTACTTCATCTTCGGCATCCTGATGAACACCAAGCGCGGGATCCCGGACTTCCTGCCCTGGCTCGTCTGCGGCGTCTTCATCTGGACCTTCACCAACCAGTCGGTCATGGCCGGGACCCGCGCCCTGACCAGCAACATGGGCCTGGTGCGGGCGCTCCACTTCCCGCGGGCCAGCCTCCCGATCGCGTACGCCATCCAGCAGCTCCAGCAGCTGATGTTCTCCATGGGCGCGCTGGTCGCGATCCTCGCCTTCTGCGGCGAGTTCCCGAGGGCGAGCTGGCTGCTGGCCGTCCCCGCCCTGGCACTGCAGGCGGTCTTCAACACCGGGCTCTCGCTGATCATGGCGAGGATCACCAGCCGGGCGCCGGACATGGCCCAGCTGATGCCCTTCCTCCTGCGCACCTGGATGTACGTCTCGGGCGTCATGTGGTCCATCGACAACGTGACCAAGAGCCACCACCTGCCGCATCTGGTGATGCTGGCCCTGCGGTGCAACCCCGCCGCCATCTACATCGACCTGATGCGCTTCGCCCTCATCGACAGCGTCACCGCGGGCGACCTGCCCCCGCACGTGTGGCTGATCGCGGGCAGCTGGGCGCTGCTGGCCGGCATCGGCGGGTTCATCTACTTCTGGAAGGCAGAGGAGAGCTACGGCCGTGGCTGAGACCAGTACCGAAACGCCCGCAGAGCTCCCGGTGAACCCCGAGGACAGGTCCCCGACCGTCGTCTGCGACGACGTCCACATCGTCTACAAGGTCCTGGGCGCCGGCTCGGGAAAGGGCAGCGCCACTTCGGCCCTCAGCCGGATCATCTCCCGCAAGGAGTCACCGGGCATCCGCCGGGTGCACGCCGTCAAGGGGGTGAGCTTCGTCGCGCACAAGGGCGAGGCGATCGGCCTGATCGGCTCCAACGGCTCCGGAAAATCAACGCTGTTGAAGGCGATCGCCGGCCTCCTTCCCACCGAGAAAGGCAAAATCTTCACCCAGGGACAGCCCTCGCTCCTCGGCGTGAACGCGGCACTGATGTCCGATCTGACCGGCGAGCGCAACGTCATCCTCGGCGGCCTCGCCATGGGCATGTCCCGCGAGGAGATCCGCGACCGCTACGAGGGCATCGTCGACTTCTCCGGGATCAACGAGAAGGGCGACTTCATCTCGCTGCCGATGCGCACGTACTCCTCCGGCATGGGCGCCCGGCTGCGCTTCTCGATCGCCGCGGCCAAGAACCACGACGTCCTGATGATCGACGAGGCGCTGGCCACCGGCGACGCCACGTTCCAGCGCCGCAGCCAGGAGCGCATCACCGAACTGCGCAAGGAGGCCGGCACGGTCTTCGTCGTCAGTCACAGCAACCGCTCGATCCTGGAGACCTGCGAGCGGGCGATCTGGCTGGAGGCCGGCGTGATGCGGATGGACGGCCCCGCCGACGAGGTCGTCGCCGCGTACGAGAAGCACACCGGCAAGAAGTAGCGGCACACGAGAAGGGGCGCCCACCGGCGAGGTGGGCGCCCCTTCTCCTGTCCGTACCGCTGCCGCTACACGTGCGTACGCAGCAGGGTCCGCATCGTCCGCATCGCGACCGACAGGTTCGCCAGGTCGAAGGAGTCCGAGGATTGGATCTCCTCCAGGGTGGAGCGCGAACGGCCCAGGATCGAGGCGTTCTTCTCCTCCCACGCCTTGAAGCGCTGCTCGGGGCTGGACGCTCCGTTGCCCACCGACAGGACGTCCTGGGTGAGGCCCGCGTGCGCCGCGTACAGGTCCTCGCGGATGGAGGCGCGGGCCATCGACTGCCAGCGGTCGGCCCGCGGGAGCTCGATGATCCGGTCCATCAGCTTGGTGATCGCCAGGCGGTCGGCGAGGTCGTAGTAGACCTCGGCGACGGCCATCGGGTCCTTGTCCGTACGGTCGGCGATCGCGACGATGTCGAGCGTCGGGAAGGCGGACGAGAACCCGGCCACCCGCAGCGCCAGCTCCTCCGGGACACCGGCCGCCGTGAGCTCGTCGAGGATGCCCTGGTACCACTCCAGGTCCGCGCCGCGGAGCATCTTCGGCAGCTCGGCCCAGACCTGGGCGACGCCCTCGCTGAAGAAGGCGATGGTCTCGCTGAGGTCGAGCGGCTGCGGGCGGTTGCCGAGCAGCCAGCGCGTGGCGCGCTCGACGAGCCGGCGCGAGTGCAGGCGCAGACGGGTCTGGATGTCGGCGGCGACCTTGTTGTCGAGCGCCTCGACCTCGTCCCAGACGGCGGCGAGACCGAAGATCTCGCGGGCCGCGGCCTGTGCGCGTACGACCTCCTCGATCGACGCGCCCGTCTCCTCCCGCAGTCGGTGCAGGAAGGTCGAACCACCGGTGTTCACCGTGTCGTTGACCAGCACCGTCGTGATGATCTCGCGGCGCAGCGGGTGCGAGTCGATCGCGTCCGGGTAGCGCTCGCGCAGCTGCTGCGGGAAGTAGGCGTGCACCAGCTTCTGCAGATACGGGTCGTCGGGGAGCCCGGTGGTGATCAGCTCGTCGGCGGCCGTGATCTTCGTGTACGCGAGGAGCACGGCCAGCTCCGGCTGGCTCAACCCCTTGCCCGCGCTGAGCAGTTCACGGATCTGCCGGTCGCTGGGCAGGAACTCCAGCGAGCGGTCGAGGTGCTTGTCGCGGCCCAGGCGGCGCATGAAGCGCTGCTGGGCGTGGAGCAGAGAGGAGGACTGGGCGACGGAGTTGGCCAGCGCGGTGTTCTGCGCGTAGTTGTTGCGCAGCACCAGGTGGCCGACCTCGTCGGTCATCTCCGCGAGCAGGATGTTGCGTTGCTTGACGGTCAGATCGCCTTCGCCGACCAGGCCGTTGAGCAGGATCTTGATGTTCACCTCGTGGTCGGAGGTGTCGACGCCCGCGCTGTTGTCGATGGCGTCGGTGTTGATCTTGCCGCCCGCCCGGGCGAACTCGATGCGGCCGAGCTGGGTGAGGCCCAGGTTGCCGCCCTCGCCGACGACCTTGGCGCGCAGCTCCTCGCCGTTGACGCGGATCGCGTCGTTGGCCTTGTCGCCGACGTCCGCGTTCGACTCGGCGCTCGACTTCACGTACGTACCGATGCCGCCGTTCCACAGCAGATCGACCGGCGCCTTGAGGATCGCCTGCATCAGATCGGCCGGGGTCATCTTGGCGACGCCCGACTCGATGCCGAGCGCCTCGCGGATGTGCGCGTTGAGCGGGATGGACTTGGCGCTGCGCGGGTGGATGCCGCCGCCCGCCGACAGCAGGCTCTTGTCGTACTCGGCCCATGAGGAGCGCGGCATCTCGAAGAGCCGGCGGCGCTCGGCGTACGAGGTGGCCGCGTCGGGGTTCGGGTCGATGAAGATGTGCCGGTGGTCGAAGGCGGCGACCAGGCGGATGTGCTCGCTGAGCAGCATTCCGTTGCCGAAGACGTCGCCCGACATGTCACCGACGCCGACCGTGGTGAAGTCCTCGGTCTGCGAGTCGTGGCCGAGCTCGCGGAAGTGCCGCTTGACGGACTCCCAGGCGCCGCGGGCGGTGATGCCCATGCCCTTGTGGTCGTAGCCGGCCGAGCCGCCGGAGGCGAAGGCGTCACCGAGCCAGAAGTTGTACGACTCGGCGACCTGGTTGGCGATGTCGGAGAAGGTCGCGGTGCCCTTGTCAGCGGCGACGACCAGGTAGGTGTCGTCCTCGTCGTGGCGTACGACGTCGGCGGGCGGCACGACCTCGCCGGCCACCAGGTTGTCGGTGATGTCGAGCAGCGCCGAGATGAAGGTCTTGTAGCTGGCGATGCCCTCGGCGAGCCAGGCGTCACGGTCGGCGGCCGGGTCGGGCAGCTGCTTGGCGACGAAGCCGCCCTTGGCGCCGACCGGCACGATGACGGTGTTCTTCACCATCTGCGCCTTGACCAGGCCGAGGATCTCCGTACGGAAGTCCTCACGCCGGTCGGACCAGCGCAGACCGCCGCGCGCGACCTTGCCGAAGCGCAGGTGCACGCCTTCGACGCGGGGCGAGTAGACCCAGATCTCGTACGCCGGGCGGGGCGCCGGCAGATCGGGGATGGCCTGCGGGTCGAACTTCATCGAGACATAGGTGTGGCTCTTGCCGCCCTCCGCCTCCTGGAAGAAGTTGGTCCGCAGCGTGGCCTTGATGACGGTGAGGAAGGACCGCAGGATCCGGTCCTCGTCGAGCGAGGCGACCTGGTCGAGGGCCCCGTCGAGCTCTTCGAGCAGCCCGTCGGTGAGCTCGGTCCCGGCCCGCTGGCGGTCCGGCGACATCCGCGCCTCGAAGAGCGAGACGAGGAGGCGGGTGGTGTGGACGTTCGTGCGGAGGGTGTCCTCCATGTAGTCCTGGCTGAAAGTCGACCCGGCCTGGCGCAGGTACTTGGCGTACGCGCGCAGCACCGTGGCCTGGCGCCAGTTGAGCCCTGCGCCCAGGACGAGGGAGTTGAAGCCGTCGTTCTCGGCCTCGCCGGTCCAGGTCGCGGCGAAGGCCTGCTGGAAGCGCTCGCGGGCGTCGTCGGCGAGGTAATCGCCGTTGCTGCCCGCCGACTTGGGCATCCGCAGCCCGAAGTCGTAGATCCAGGCGTGCGTACGGTCGGCGCAGCGCAGCTCGTAGGGACGCTCGTCGGTGACCTCGACGCCGAGTCTCTGCAGCACGGGCAGCACGGCGGAGAGGGAGACCTGCTCGCCGATCCGGTAGATCTTGAAGCGGCGCTCGCCGGGGGCGGCGCCCACGGGCTCGTACAGCGAGAGCGCGAAGTCGTTGCGCCCCTGCGTGAGTTGCTCCAGGTGGACCAGGTCGGCGACGGCGGAGCGCGGTGAGTGGTCGGCCTTGTAGCCCTCGGGGAAGGCGTGTCCGTACCGGCGCAGGAGGGCGGCGGCGCGCTCCTCGCCGCACTCGGCGTTCAACGCGTCGGAGAAGCCGTCGGCCCAGGAGCGGGCGGCCTCGACGAGGCGGGCCTCGATGCGGTCGGTGTCGGCCTCGGTGAGCTTGGTGAGCTCGGTGCCGGGCTCCACCCGTACGACGAAGTGCAGGCGGGAGAGGATCGACTCGGTGTTCCAGGCGGTGAAGTCGACGGAGGTGCCGCCGAGCTCTTCCTTGAGGATGTCGATGAGGCGCAGACGCACGCCGGTGGTGTAGCGGTCGCGCGGCAGGTAGATGAGGGCCGAGTAGTAGCGGCCGTACTCGTCCTGGCGCAGGTAGAGCCGCAGCCTGCGGCGCTCCTGCAGATACATCACCGAGGTGACGACGGCGCGCAGCTGGTCGACGGGGGTCTGGAAGATCTCGTCGCGCGGGTACGTCTCGAGAATCTGCAGCAGATCACGCCCGTCGTGGCTGTGCGGCGAGACGCCCGCACCTTCCAGCACCTCGGCGACCTTGCGCCGTACGACAGGAACCCGCCGCACGGACTCGGTGTACGCGGCGGAGGAGAAGAGCCCCAGGAAGCGCCGCTCGCCGACGACATTGCCGTCCTTGTCGAACTTCTTCACGCCGACGTAGTCGAGGTAGCTGGGCCGGTGCACGGTCGCCCGGCTGTTGGCCTTGGTCAGCACGAGCAGCTTGTGCTCGCGCGCCTTGGCGCGGGCGTCGGCGGGCAGCCGGCTGAAGGAGGGCGAGACGGGGTGCGCGTCGTCCTCGTGGTGCTGGGGGTCGGAACGCAGAATCCCGAGCCCCGTGCCGGGAACGGCGGCCAGCGCATCGTCCTTGGTGAGCTGGTACTCGCGGAAGCCGAGGAAGGTGAAGTGATCGGCGGCCAGCCAGCGCAGCAGCTCGCGGGCCTCCTCGACCTCCTGGGTGCGCAGGTCGTCGGCGGTCGGCTCGGAGGGGAGCTCCTCGGCGATGCGCAGGGCGGCATCGCGCATCTTGTCCCAGTCCTCGACGGTCTCGCGTACGTCGGAGAGGACCCGGAGCAGATCGGCGGTGATCTGCTTCAGGTCGGCGCGGTCGGTCTCGCGGTCGATCTCGACGTGGATCCAGGACTCGACGACGGTCTCGTGGCTTTCCGGGGCGGTGGCGCCGGCGGCCAGGACCTCGATCAGCTTGCCGGTGACGTCACGCCGTACGAGAACCTGCGGGTGGATGACGACATGGATGCCGCGACCCTGCCGGGAGAGCTCGTTGGTGACGGAGTCGACCAGGAAGGGCATGTCGTCGGTGACGACCTCGACGACGGAGTGGCTGCAGGTCCAGCCGTTCTCCTCGACGGTCGGCGTGTGGACGCGGACGTTGGCGGTGCCCTGTGGCCGCGTCTCGGCCAGCCGGTAGTGCGAAAGCGCCGCACCGAAGACATCGACCGGGTCGCGGTCACCGAGGTCCTCGGGAGCGGTGTGCAGGTAGTAGCGCTGGAGGTAGGCGAGCACGGTGTCCTGATCACTGCCGCCGGGGAGTCCCGACGGGCTGTTCTCGGCTACCAGGGCCGCCCGTGCGAGCAGTTCGGCCTTGGCTTCGTCCAGCTTGGTCTGCATGTCCTCTGGCTCCTGTCGCGCGCCGTTGCGTGACGTAGGGGAAGGGTGCGACACGACGCCACGACGCGGGGTTTCCGGTCGATGTCGACGTTATGCCGCGATGAGAGATGCCCGTACCGTTATTGGCCATTTTCGGCGTCCGGTCGGGGAAGGGGAAACGGGATGCGGCGATGGCCCGGGCACGGTGGTGCGCCGGGCGCAGGGCAGGGGCGTCACTGCCCCCGCGGGATATCGCGCTGATCACGGGTCAAGGCTATCTCCCCCGGACCGCACTCCGTCATGAGCCATATCTGTACAAAACTGGGGTCCGAACTCTGCCCCTCTGGACAAAGACTCCGGCCGGATGGACGTTGGCGGGAACCACACGACCTGCACGGCCAAAGGGAGCGGGCACCAGCCATGGCAGCGAAGATCCTGATAGTCACCGGCGACGCGGCGGAATCGCTGGAGGTCCTCTACCCGTACCAGCGCCTGCGCGAGGAGGGTTACGAGGTCCACATCGCGGCCCCCACCCGCAAGACGCTCCGCTTCGTGGTGCACGACTTCGAGCCCGGCTTCGACACGTACACCGAGAAGCCCGGCTACACCTGGCCGGCGGACCTGGCCTTCGCGGAAGTCGACCCCGGCCAGTACGCCGCCCTGGTGATCCCGGGCGGCCGGGCCCCCGAGTACCTGCGCAACGACCTGGAGCTCCGCAAGATCCTCAAGGCCTTCTTCGACACGGACAAGCCGGTGGCACAGATCTGCCACGGCCCCCTGCTGACGGCGGCGATCGGCGGCCTGAGCGGTCGCAGGGTGACGGCGTACCCGGCACTGGAACTGGACATGGAGGCGGCGGGGGCGGTGTTCCAGGACGCGGAGACGGTGGTGGACGGAACGCTGGTGTCGGCGCGGGCGTGGCCGGACCACTCGGCATGGATGCGCGAGTTCCTGACGGTGCTGCGCTCAAAGGTCCCGGTCACCTGACAAATTCAGCCCCTCCGGCGATTGAGGAGCGGGGGTCCGGGGGCAGAGCCCCCGAAAGCGGGGGCCGGGGTGCGACCCCGGTTTCGGGAAGGGGCGGGTCAGGGGACAAGCTCCGCGCAGGGCACCCCAGCCGCAGCCGCACCCCACCCCCGCCCCACCCCTAAGCAGCAAACCCCCGCGCCCACTCCACCGCCTCAGCCAAAGAATCCACCACAGGCACCCCAGCCGCCTCCAGACTCCCCCGACTGTGCGACCCCCCGGTATAGAGCACGGCCCGCGCCCCCACATGCTGCGCAGCCCTCGCATCGTCGACCGCGTCCCCGATGACGACGACCCGCCCAGGGTCGACGCCCTCCAGGCCGGCAAGATGCCGCACCATGTGCTCGGCCTTGCCCGTGTTCGAAGGACCCACCCGCCCGTCCACCCGCACAAACCGCTCCTCGATCCCATGCGTCCGCACGATGGGTATCAGATGCTCGTGCGGGGCCAGCGAGCACAGCGACTGCGTGAGCCCGCCGGACTGCCACCCGGCCAGCAACTCCGCGGCCCCGGAAGCGAGTCGGGCCTGCTCCGCACCCGCCCAGTAGTGCCGGTGGAAGGCCTCGTCCATGACGAGCCACTCAGCCTCGGTCGGCAGCCGCCCCATCAGCCGCTCATAGAAGCGCGGTACCGGTACGCAGTACAGCTCGCGGTAGCGCTCCAGCGTGATCGGCTCCATGCCCAGCTCCGCGAAGGCGGCGTTGGTCGCGCCGATGACCGCCGCGTTGTCGTCGAAGAGCGTGCCGTTCCAGTCCCACACCAGATGCGTCCCCATGGAGAAAACCGTACTCGCAGGGACTGACAGTCAGCCGATGAGGTGGGGAATCTCCTGCACGCCGAACCAGAGCAGCTCATGATCTTCCGCACCGTCCACGGTGAACTGCGCGTCGCCGTCGCCCTGGTCCGCGGCGCCCAGCGCCCCGGCCGCCGCGGTCACATCACCCTCGGCGTCGTCCGCGTCGACGTGTACGGCGGCCGCCTTGGCGAGCGGCACCACCGCGGCGATCCGCACCTCGCCGAGCGCCGCCTGGTCGAGGCCCCGGTCGGGGTCGGCCGCCGCAGACCCGTCGGGGATGTCGACGGCGACGACGACCCGGCGGCGGACGGCGGCAGGGTCCCCGGCGAGGAGCCGCAGCGAGGCGGAGGCGGCCCGGTTGAGGGCCGCGTACTCGAGTTCCTCGATGTCGTCCGAGACGTACCACTCGCGCAGTGCCGGGGTGACGGCATAGGCGGTCAGCGGTGCGGGCCCGAGCTCGCCCGACGTATGCGCCGCTGCGAGACCGGCGAGGGTCAGGGGGACGTACGCGCGCATGGCGGGCTGCTTTCGTCGTTCCGTATACGGGACCCCAGGATACGTTCGGAGCCGCCCCGCCACCCGGATAGGTGATCCTGCACGCTCCCTGCCACCCGGACCCTCCCCCCTTGCCACCCCTCGCTCACCGCCTGTAGAAGAACCCCAAGCAGAAAGTTACCGCCCGGTAGAAGTTCATCGCCGGGCCCTGCAGAGCGGGGGCGCACATGACCACCACGAGGCCCGCATCCAGGCGGGACCAGCGCAGGCCGGGCACGGTTCCGGCCCAGCGGCACACCATCCGTCCGCACGAGTTGTTCGCGCAGAAGCTCCTGGCCGTGCTCAGCGGGCAGAAACCCGTGCACTGGATGCTCAACCACACCGTCGGCGAGGCGTACCAGCAGCTGATCGACCTCGCCCCGCACACCCCGTTCCTCGACCAGCGCGCCCACCCCGTCGTGCACAAGTGCCGGTGGTACGGCCACCCCCGCCCGGGAGTGGTCGAGGCGGCGGTCACCATCGCGGCCGGCGAACAGGTCAGGGCCATGGCGTTCCGCCTGGAGCAGGGCGCAGACCTGCGCTGGCGCTGCGCAGCGGTGGAACTGGGCGGCGAGCGGGTCCCTTCGCAGCCGTAGCAAAAAGGCCGGGGCCCGACACCCAAAGGTGTCGGGCCCCGGCCCTTCCCGCGTCTACCGCCCGCGGTTACTTCTTACGGCGGCGACCGCCGCCACCGCTGCTGCCCTTCTGGGCCTTGCGGCGCTCCGCGCGGGTCAGACCGTCGGCCTCGGAACGGGCCGGACCGCCGTCACCGTTCTCGAAGTCGCCTTCGACGACCCCACCCTCGGCGGTCGGAGCCGAGAAGTGCAGCCGGTCGGGGCGCTGCGGGGCTTCGAGCCCCTTGGCGCGGATCTCGGGACGCGCGCCGGCGGGCACTGCGGCGTCGTCCTTCTCCAGCGAGGTCTTCTCGGCCGCGTCCTGCACCGGAACCTCCTCGACCTGCTGCTCGACCTGGACCTCCAGGTTGAACAGATAGCCGACGGACTCCTCCTTGATGCCCTCCATCATGGCGTTGAACATGTCGAAGCCCTCGCGCTGGTACTCGACCAGCGGGTCCTTCTGCGCCATGGCACGGAGACCGATGCCCTCCTGGAGATAGTCCATCTCGTAGAGGTGCTCACGCCACTTGCGGTCCAGGACGGACAGCACCACGCGCCGCTCCAGCTCGCGCATGATGTCCGAGCCGAGCTGCTCCTCACGGCCGGAGTACTGCTCGTGGATGTCGTCCTTGATGGACTCGGCGATGAACTCGGCGGTGATGCCCGCACGGTCACCGGCCGCGTCCTCCAGCTCCTCGACGGTGGCCTTCACCGGGTAGAGCTGCTTGAAGGCGCCCCACAGCCGGTCCAGGTCCCACTCCTCGGCGAAGCCCTCGACGGTCTCGGCCTGGATGTAGGCGTCGATGGTGTCGTCCATGAAGTGCTGCACCTGCTCGTGCAGGTCCTCGCCCTCCAGGACGCGCCGGCGCTCGCCGTAGATGACTTCCCTCTGCCGGTTGAGCACCTCGTCGTACTTCAGGACGTTCTTGCGCGTCTCGAAGTTCTGCTGCTCGACCTGCGACTGCGCGGAGGCGATCGCCCGGGTGACCATCTTGTTCTCGATGGGCACATCGTCAGGAACGTTCGCCATCGACATCACGCGCTCGACCATCTGCGCCTTGAACAGACGCATCAGGTCGTCCCCCAGCGACAGGTAGAACCGGGACTCGCCCGGGTCGCCCTGACGGCCGGAACGACCGCGCAGCTGGTTGTCGATACGGCGCGACTCGTGGCGCTCGGTACCGAGCACGTAGAGCCCGCCGAGCTCGGTGACCTCGTCGTGCTCGGCCTTGACCGCCTGCTCGGCCTTCTCCAGCGCGGCGGGCAGGGCCGCGGCCCACTCCTCCACGTTCTCGTCCGGGTCGAGACCGCGCTGGCGCAGCTCCGCCTCGGCGAGGTCGTCCGGGTTGCCGCCGAGCTTGATGTCCGTACCACGGCCGGCCATGTTCGTGGCGACCGTCACGGCGCCCTTGCGGCCGGCCTGGGCGATGATCGGCGCCTCACGGTCGTGCTGCTTGGCGTTGAGGACCTCGTGCTGGACACCGCGCTTGGAGAGCTGCTGCGAGAGGTACTCGGACTTCTCGACCGAGGTGGTGCCGACCAGGATCGGCTGGCCCTTCTCGTGCTTCTCCGCGATGTCCTCGACGACCGCGTCGAACTTGGCGACCTCGGTACGGAAGATCAGGTCGGACTGGTCGAGGCGGACCATCGGCTTGTTCGTCGGGATCGGAACGACGCCGAGCTTGTAGATCTGGTGGAACTCCGCGGCCTCGGTCATGGCCGTACCGGTCATGCCGGAGAGCTTGCTGTAGAGGCGGAAGAAGTTCTGCAGGGTGATCGTGGCGAGGGTCTGGTTCTCGTCCTTGATGTCCACCCCTTCCTTCGCCTCGATCGCCTGGTGCATGCCCTCGTTGTAGCGGCGGCCGGCGAGGATACGGCCCGTGTGCTCGTCGACGATCATGACTTCGCCGTCGATGACGACGTAGTCCTTGTCGTTCTTGAAGAGCTCCTTGGCCTTGATGGCGTTGTTGAGGTAGCCCACCAGAGGCGTGTTCACCGACTCGTACAGGTTGTCGATGCCGAGCCAGTCCTCGACCTTGGCGACGCCGGGCTCGTGGATGGCGACGGTGCGCTTCTTCTCGTCGACCTCGTAGTCGCCGGTCTCCTCGATGCCCTTGAGCGGGTTGCCCGCCTCGCCCTTGGCCAGGCGGGTGACGAGCTTCGCGAAGTCGCCGTACCACTTGGTGGCCTGGTCGGCGGGGCCGGAGATGATCAGCGGCGTACGGGCCTCGTCGACCAGGATCGAGTCGACCTCGTCGACCACGGCGAAGTTGTGGCCGCGCTGGACGAGTTCGTCCTGGGACCACGCCATGTTGTCGCGGAGGTAGTCGAAGCCGAACTCGTTGTTCGTGCCGTACGTGATGTCGCAGGCGTACTGCTCACGGCGCTGCGCCGGAGTCATGTTCGCCAGGATGCAGCCGACCTCGAGACCGAGGAACTTGTGGACGCGGCCCATCATCTCGGAGTCGCGCTCGGCCAGATAGTCGTTGACCGTGATGAGGTGCACGCCCTTGCCGGACAGTGCGTTGAGATACGTCGGCAGTGTGCCGACCAGGGTCTTGCCCTCACCGGTCTTCATCTCGGCGACGTAACCGAGGTGCAGGGCGGCGCCGCCCATCAGCTGGACGTCGTAGTGACGCTGGCCGAGTGCGCGCTTGGCTGCCTCACGGACGGTCGCGAAGGCCTCGGGGAGCAGGTCGTCGAGGCTCTCGCCGTCGGCATACCGCTCTTTGTACTCGTCGGTGAGGGCCCGCAGCTCGGCGTCGGAGAGGTTGACGAAGTCCTCTTCGATGGAGTTGACCTGGTCCGCAATGCGGTGCAGCTTGCGCAGGATCTTTCCTTCGCCTGCACGCATGAGCTTGTTGAAGACGGACACGGGGGTTGGTCTCCTTGCCGGTCGGGCCTGGCTCGGTCGAATGTGATGGGGGTAGAGCAACGGCCATCGTATGCGAGGACCCCGCCGCGCCGGGAGGTCCACTGTCAAGGAGAACGCCCGGAGCTGCCGGAAGGTGCCGCTGCGGCGGCCGAAAGCTCTGGCGGCCCCCGGGAGGAAGGGCGCAGAATCGACCGATGGATCCCCTCACCCTGACCACCGAGCGCCTGCTGCTGCGCCCCCTGGACCGCCGCGACATCGAGGCCACGTACGAGGCCTGCCAGGATCCTGCGATCCAGCGCTGGACGACCGTCCCTTCGCCGTACGAGCGGATCCACGCGGAGTTCTTCATCGACACGATGGTGCCGGAGGGCTGGCGCACGGACTCCGCGTACAACTTCGCTGTGCTCCCCCTGGCCGGCGGCCCGCTCCTCGGCTCGATCAACGTCCACCGCAACCCCCCGGGCGCCTGGGAGACCGGTTTCTGGACGGCCAAGGAGCACCGCGGCCGCGGCTACACCACCGAGGCGGTGACCGCGCTCGCCCGCTGGGCCTTCACCACGCTGGGCACCGGACGTCTGGAGTGGCGGGCCGAGGTGGGCAACGACGCCTCACGCGCCGTCGCGGAGAGGGCGGGCTTCCGGATCGAGGGCGTGCTGCGGGCCGGGCTGCTGCACCGCGACAGCCTCCGCGACGCCTGGCTGGGCGCCCTGCTCCCCGGCGACCTGGGCCTGCGGTCCGAACCCCCCTATGTCAGTGCCACCTCCTAGGCTCTCTCCCATGGCACCCACAGAACTGTCCGCAGACGAAGCCCGCCGGATCGCACTGCGCGCGCAGGGATTCCTGGGCGCCCCCGACCGACGCGGAGGTGCGCGCGGCGTGCTGCGCCACCTGGGCGCGGTGCAGCTCGACACGATCTCGGTCCTGGCGCGCTCGCACGAGCTGATTCCGTACGCACGCCTGGGCGCCCTGGGCCGCCGGACCGTCGAGGACGCGTACTGGACGGAGGGTCACTCCTTCGAGTACTGGTCGCACGCGGCCTGCATCCTCCCCGTCGAGGAGTGGCCGCACTTCGCGTTCCGCCGCCGCGCGTACCGCAACCGCCCGCAGTGGCACCACGACCTCTCGCAGTCCGCGTACGACCAGGTGATCAAGCAGCTCCGCACCGAAGGCCCGCTCACGGCAACGGAGTTGGGCGGCGCGAAGAACGGCGGCGAGTGGTGGGACTGGTCCGACTCGAAGATCGCCGTCGAGCGGGCCCTGATGTACGGCGACGTGGTGTGCACCGAGCGCCGCAGCTGGAAGCGCGTGTACGACCTCGCGGAACGAGCGATCCCCACGCCACTCCTCGACATCGACCTGGACGACAAGGAGTGCCTGCGCCGCCTGGTCCGCCTTGCGGGCGATGCCTTGGGCGTAGGCACCCGCTCGGACATCGCCGACTACCACCGGCTGAAGGCCGAGCAGTTCGACGCGGTGGTCGCGGACTCGGGCCTGGTCCCGGTCACGGTCCAGGGCTGGGGCAAACCGGCGTGGGCGTCCCCCGAGGCCCTGGCCACCACACCTCGCGGCCGCCACCGCACGACACTGCTCTCGCCCTTCGACTCCCTCATCTGGGAGCGCCCCCGCACCGAGCGCATCTTCGGCTTCACACACCGCCTGGAGGCGTACGTCCCGCGCCCCAAGCGCATCCACGGCTACTTCGCGATGCCGCTGCTGGCGGGCGGCCACCTGGTGGGCCGGGTCGACCCGGCCCGCGAGGGGACGACGCTGGTGGCACGCCAGGTCTCCCTGAAGAACGAGAAGACGGTGGCCCCGATGGCACAGGCCCTGACGGAGGCCGCAGGCTGGGTGGGCTGCAACACGGTCCGCGTGGAACAGGTGACCCCACCCACGCTCCGTGCCCCCCTGACGGCAGCCCTGGCATCAATCTGAAGCAAGGCACCGACCCGCACTATCCAAGCAAAATCAAGCCCCTCCGGCGATTGAGGAGCGGGGGTCCGGGGGCGGAGCCCCCGAAAAGCGACGGGGCTCGGGGGTCCGGGGGCTTGCCCCCGGTTTCGGGAAGGGGCGGGCCAGGGGACAGGCCCCGCGCAGCGCAACCCCCGCCCCGCCCCACCCCGCGCTACCGAATCTCGAGAATCTTCTCCCGCATCGCGTAGACCACGGCCTCCATCCGAGAGTGCAACTGCAGCTTCTCCAGAATGTTCCGCACATGGTTCTTCACGGTGTTCTCCGAGATGAACAACTCCTTGGCGATGTCCCGGTTGTTCATCCCCGTGGCCACCAGCTTCAGCACCTCAAGCTCGCGATCCGTCAACCGCGGCGCCGGCACGAGCCGCCGCTCATCGGTGCGCTGGATCATCGACTTGAACTCGGTGAGCAGCTTCGACGCCATCGAAGGGCTGATCTGCGACTGACCGTCGGCCACCGCCCGAATCGCGGTCGCCACCTCGTCCGTCGAGATCTCCTTCAGCAGATACCCGGTGGCCCCGGCCTTGATCGCGTCGTACAGATCAGCCTCTTCATCACTGATCGTCAGCATGATGATCTTCGCGCTGGGCGCCACCTCCTTGATGGAGGTGCAGGCCTCGATCCCGCCCCGCTTCGGCATCCGTACGTCCATCAGCACGATGTCGGGAAGCAGATCCGCGGCCTTGTCGACCGCTTCGGCCCCGTCCCCCGCCTCACCGACGACCTGGATGTCCTCCTCCGCGGCAAGAACGATCTCCAGCCCCCGCCGGAACAACGCATGGTCGTCCACCACCAGGACCCGGATCGGCTCCTTGCGTGATGCGCCCGGTTCCTCGGAAGCACTGCTGCCACTCATGCTGCCGTCCTGCACCGGTCCGAAGGTGTCCGCCATCGTTCCTCCCCCTGAAGGCCTACTGCGCCAATCGCAGCTCACAGAGCACCTATTGGCGCGCGACTCCATGCTTTCATGCCGGGAGGGCAGAGCAGCGATTGTCCCCACGGCGATGTCCCTGGTGGCTGAAAAACACCCCCAGGGACACCACTGCGGCTAAGCCGTCATCCGCCGAGTGCGCCCCCGGCGCCACCCGCATCGGTCTCGGCGAGCGGGTCGGTCGTCAGATGAATGACGCCGTAGTCGTAAGCGTGCCGCCGGTATACGACACTCGGCTCCTTGGTCTCCGCGTCGACGAAAAGATAGAAGTCGTGGCCGACCAACTCCATCTCGTAGAGCGCCTGGTCGAGCGTCATTGCCGCTGCGACGTGCGTCTTCTCCCTGACGACCAGCGGACCTTCGCCCTGCACCTCGAGCGAGCCCATCTTGGTTGTGGGCACAGAACCCGCCGCGCCCGAACCCTCGGGGACGACGTCACCGTTGCCGTTGAGCTGTGCCACACCCGGCACCGTGTCGACGACCTCGGCGGCCGAAATGCGGCCACTGCCCCGTCGGTTGTGCCGCTTCTCGTTGTTCTTCCGCAGGCGCGCCTCGAGCTTGCCCGTGGCCAGATCCAGCGCTGCGTACGGGTCCGCGGCCGCCGCTTCGGCCCTGATGACCGGGCCTCGGGAGTGAAGTGTGATCTCCACGCGGTCGGAACGGTCGGCCTGCCTCGGGTTGGGCTCCTTGGACACCTCGACGTCGAGGCTGATCACCTTGCCGTCGAGCTTCTGGATCTTCTCCAGCTTCAGCTTCTCGGCCACGTGCTTGCGGAACCGCTCGGGTACCTCGGTCTTGCGGCCCTTGACGACGATGTCCACGCAGAACTCCGTTCCCGGGTCGCTCCGCTCATCGGCGGAGCTGCTCCCTCTTGCACCAGACCCCGGTGAGCACCGGAGTCTCGGACTTGGCGACTTTCACCTCCTCCTCCCCCAAAGGGAAGATCCCCACCCCACCAACTTCAGGGGTTACGGAAAACACCAGAGCCATCCGTGCTTTACACACACGTGCCCGTGCAATCAGTGAGTCACAGCTTTCGCGATTCCTCACAACCGAACATAGCTCGATCGGACGGGTGTCGGCACCTGCTACCGGGCCGTACCTCCGTTCAGGTGACTCTTCCCTCTCACTACCTGCAACGATGCAAGTTGCCTATCAGTTCCGGTTTATTTCGAAAGAGAACGGAAAGCGGAAACAGGAGCAGCCACCACGGCGGCGCCGAGCGCTCCGCCCCCACTGAATTCGCGCGCCTCCCCGACCGCACGCGCGGCCTCCACCAGCGAGGCTCCGGTCGTCATGAGATCGTCCACCAGCACCACGCGGCCGCCCGCCAGCAGCCGTGCCCCGCACGCCGCCGCCTCCAGTGCCCCGGAGAGGTTCGACAGCCGCTGCCGGGCACTCAGCCCCGACTGGTCGGCCACCGCACGCCGCTGCCGCAGCACCGCGAGCACCCGGGCCGGCGACCCCGTCCTGCGCAGCTCCGCGGAGGCCGCGAGAGCGATCCGCCGCGCCGGATCGTGGCCCCGCGCCCGCACCGCGCTCCGCGCCGAAGGCACCGGCACGAGCAGCAGCGGCCCTGTTCCGGAGGCGTACGGAGCGGAAGCCCGCACGGCCCCCGCCAAAGCCCTGCCGAGCGCCCCCGCAAGCCCCAGCGCACCCCGCTCCTTGTGCCCGAGCAGCACGGCCCGCACCGCGTCCTCGTACCCGGCGGCGGCGTGCACCACCGGCAGCCCGCCCGGCTCCGGATCAGGCCGCACCCGTCGCGCCGCAGCACCGTGGAGCGACCCGGCGCACTCCTCGCACAGCGTCGTATGCGGCCTGCCGCAGCCGCCACAGTCCACCGGAAGCACCAGACCGGAGATCTCCCGCCACCACCCCCGCATGAACTCCACTGTGCCCATAAGGACCCCATCCGGCGACCCCTGTGGACAACTCCCCACAGCCCGGCCGAAATCCGGAGCTCCGTGCCGTCAGCCGGGATATACGGGCGATATCCCCTTTTCGACGACCGTCTTCCAATTGGCCCCGGGCGGCAGCCGTACGATGCCGTCGCCCTGCGAGAGCGCCACCAGCGGCAGCCTGCTGTCGTCCGCCGCAGCCACCGCCGTCACCCGGTTCGCGCCGGGAATCGTCGCCGCGGACACCGACCCGTCCGTCTGCATGTACCGCATCTGCTGCACCCCGCCGGCTTCCTTGCCGACCACCACGAGCCTGCTGCGGCCGGCCCACGACATGGCGGTCACCTCCGCCATCTGCGGCGCCGCGTCCCGGAGTTCGCTCACGGACACCGCCTCGACGTCCCCGTGGCTCTGCCGCTCCACCCGTCCGACCTTGAGCGTCGTGTGCCCGTCCTCGGAGACCAGCAGCGCGATCCGCACCCCGTCCGCCGACATCCGCAGCGATTCGATCCGCGCCCCACCCAGACCGGAGACGTTCACCGTCTGCGCCGCACCGGCGCCGCCGGACAAACGCAGCAGCCGCGGATGGGCACGGTCCCTGTCGGCGACCCACAGGTCGCCCAGTCCGTCCCAGCTCGGCGCCGACAGACGGTCCTCGGGCCGCTTCCCCTGACTGGTCACCAGCGGGTTGCCCAGCTCTCCGTCGGAGACGATCGACGCCGCGTACAGCTGCGCCCCGGAGTTGGTGACAGCCGCCGCCCGCTGATCGTCACGCGACACCGCGACCGAGGCCGGCGTCCGCTGCCCGGCACCGAACGGCCCCGGCACCGGCTCAGGCCCGCTGTTGCCCTCCGCCGAATCCGCCGCCCCCGTGGCCGACCCGACCGACATGGGCAGTCGTTCGAGGTGTCCCTTGGGGTCGATGAAGTACGCGGAGGTGGCCGTCCCCGAAGCCCGGTCCGGCGAGAACTCCTCCGCCTGGGCGGAGTTCAGCACGCACAGCTGTGAGCCGTCCGACCGCTCCAGCCCCACCTGCGAAACCTTGGACGCCGTCAGGTCCCGCAGGGTGAACAAGAGTTGAGCCGCCATCTTCTGGCACTGCCCCTGCCCGACGTTGGACGCCTTCGCGTTGAGCGGCACCTTGAGCGCATTGCTGTCGTCGAACGTCAGCGACTTGGTGCCGTCCTTCAGCGCCGTACCCGTCGGAAAGCGCGAATCGACCACCGGCTTCAACCAGTTGGTGGGCCCGCCGAGCAGCGAGGCGACCGTCTGCGTCACCGTGTCCATGCGCGACTCGGGGTCGATGCGCTTGCGTACGTACACAGGATCGGCGACCAGCCAGTCCCGCTGGGACGAACTGGTGGAACCCGCGGAGCCGGTGGCGTCGGACGCGGGCAGGGAGGCGAAGTAGTACTTGTTGACGGACTGATAGCTCCGTCCGAAGTCCGACTGCGCGAGCAGCAGCCCCTTCGGAGGGATGTCGATCCGCCACTCCTTGCCCTCGGGGGTCTTCTGCTGGACGAGGTGGATGAGCCCCTCGTACTTGCGCGTGACAGGCCGGTACGCATGCTGCTTGTCCACCACAGCGACCTGTGAGCCGTCCAGCCGGAAGGTGAACCCGTCCAGCCCGCCCCGGTCGTTCGCACGGTCCGGCAGCCGGCCCGGCCCTTCGGTCAGCACCGTCGTCTCGGCGGCCGGATCCCAGGTCTTCGCCGTCTGCGTGGTCAGATACTTCCTGGCCGTGGCGAACTGCAGATCGTCACTGGTCATCGCCTCCAGGAAACCGTCGACGATCTCGGTGGGCTGCGCACCGTCCTTCGGCGCCACGGCGTACACCTTGACCTGCGAGTCGGCCCGCTGCGACGGATCCACGGACTTGATGTCCCCGGTGTCCGGCATCGACGCGCACCCTGCCAGCAGCACTCCACCGCAACCCAGCAGCGCGTACGCCCGCACCCCGCGCCGAGTCCCCCCGCCTTCAGCGCCCACGGGCCCTGTCCTCCCGGTCGGAATCCTGCGTCGTTACGGAATCACTCGGCCGCGCCACCACCCGCGCGCCGTTCCCCGGCAGAGCCGTCGGATCTGCCGGTATCGCCCGAGGCGCCATCGGAAGCGCAGAGCGCTCGGCACCGGGCTGTACGGGTACGGTCGCCAGCCGGTCCGCGCTGTTCTGCGCCTGCGCCTGCTCACGCCCGCGCCGCGAATCCTCCGGCTCCAGCGGTATCGGCGAACCGCGCAGCGGTTCGTCGGCGGTACGCGGCAGCGTCAGCCGGAACTGCGAACCGCCACCGGGTTCGCCCCACGCCTGCAGCCACCCGCCGTGCAACCGTGCGTCCTCCACGGCGATCGAGAGCCCGAGCCCCGTACCACCGGTGGTGCGCGCCCGAGCGGGATCGGCCCGCCAGAACCGGCTGAAGACCCGCGTCGCCTCGCCCGGCTTGAGCCCCACGCCGTAGTCCCGCACGGCGATGGCGACAGCACCGCCCGCAACGCCGAAGCGCACCACCACGTCCTTGCCCTCACCGTGCTCGACGGCGTTGACAACGAGATTGCGCATCACGCGCTCGATCCGCCGCGGATCGGCCTCGGCAACCACGGGCTGCGCATCCCCGACGACCCGGATCCGGCTCCCCTTGTGCACGGCCAGCGGCTCGGCCGCCGCGATCACCCGCCGTACGGTCTCGCGCAGATCTATCGGCTCGGCGTCCAGAGCAGCGGCCCCTGCATCGAACCGGCTGATCTCCAGCAGATCGGCCAGCAACGACTCGAACCGGTCCAACTGCTCCCCGAGCAGCTCGGCGGACCGCGCCGTCACCGGATCAAAATCGCTGCGCGCGTCATGAATGACATCGGCAGCCATCCGCACCGTCGTCAGAGGCGTCCGCAGCTCATGCGAAACATCGGACACGAACCGCCGCTGCATCCGCGAGAGATCCTCCAGCTGCTGAATCTTCAGCTGCAGACTCTGCGCCATCTTGTTGAAGGCCTCGCCCAGCCGGGCGATGTCGTCCTCACCGGTGACCTTCATACGCTCCTGCAGCCGCCCGGCCGACAATCGCTCGGCGATCCCCGCAGCCATCCGCACCGGTGTGACGACCTGCCGCACCACCAGCCACGCGATGGCTCCGAGGAGCACGACCACGAACAGACCGGCCGTCGCCAGAGTCGTCTTGACCAGGCTGAGCGTCTTCTCCTCCTGCGTCAGCGGGAAGACGTAGTAGAGCTGGTACGGCTGATGATTGACGTCCTCGAGCCGCTGGCCCACGACCAGCCCCGACTCCGGCTCGCGCCCGGCCTCGTATTTGATCTGGGTGTACGTCTGGTACGGCGTCGTGCCCTGGTCGACCTTCGTACGCAACGCGTCGGGCACGCTCTCGGGCAGCATTCCCCCCGAGGCTCGCACCCCGCGGTTGCCCGCACCCGTCTCGTCCGTGGTGGGCCCCAGAGCCACCACGTGGTAAGCCCCTTGCCCGCCACTGGCGAGCTGCTCCACCAGATCGGTGCGCCACTGCACGGTCGTCGCTGCCCTGCCGTCCGCGGCCGCCCCGTCCTGGGAACCTGCCGCGACGGTCGCGTTCGCCTTGTCCTTGGCCACGGTGAAACCGCCGGCAGCCTGACTGACCGCCGCCTTCCCCTTGGCATCGAGAAGCCCGTTGCGCACCTGCCCGATGACGACGAGCCCGAGCAGCAGCACCACCCCGAGGGACATCACCAGCGTGCCCGCGACCACCCGGAGCTGGATGTTCCGCCGCCACAGTCGTACGGCGGGCAGCAGCGGACGCCGCACCCACCGCGCGACCAGGCGCAGCACGGGAGAACCGGGCGCCCCGTCCTGGAGCAGCCGTCCCCCGTCCAGAAAGCGCCCGAACCTCGACGACGTCCGCCGAGGACCGGGACCGGCAGGCCGCTCCGCACGGCTTCCCGGCTCCCCGGGTATCGGAGCAGCACTGCCTCGCGTCATATCAGCTCGGCCCGGCCTTGTACCCGACACCGCGCACCGTCACCACGATCTCCGGCCGCTCCGGGTCCTTCTCGACCTTGGAGCGCAGCCGCTGGACGTGCACATTGACCAGCCGGGTGTCCGCCGCGTGCCGGTACCCCCACACCTGCTCGAGAAGCACCTCCCGCGTGAACACCTGCCAGGGCTTCCTGGCGAGCGCCACCAGCAGATCGAACTCCAGCGGAGTCAGAGCGATGGACTGCCCCTCCCGCTTCACGGAGTGCCCGGCCACGTCGATGACCAGATCCCCGATCGTCAGCTGCTCCGGCGCGGGCTCCTCGGACCTCCGCAGCCGCGCCCGGATCCGGGCGACGAGCTCCTTCGGCTTGAACGGCTTGACGATGTAGTCGTCGGCCCCGGATTCGAGCCCCACCACCACATCGACGGTGTCGCTCTTCGCCGTGAGCATCACGATCGGCACCCCGGACTCGGCCCTGATCAGCCTGCAGACCTCGATGCCGTCCCGTCCGGGCAGCATCAGGTCCAGCAGCACCAGATCCGGCTTGGCGTCACGGAATGCAGCCAGTGCCTTGTCGCCGTCAGCTACAAACGACGGCTCAAAACCTTCTCCCCGCAGCACAATGCCCAACATCTCGGCCAGCGCGGTGTCGTCATCGACGACAAGGACTCGTCCCTTCATATCGACATCATCCCATTTCCGTTTCAGTCGTATAGACCCAGGTGAGATAGGTCACCGGCCTGCGACTGCGTCCGTCTTTGTCCGTGGATGACTACCAACGTCCGTGCCCGTTGATGTCACCCGTTGATGTCAGCCGTCGGCCCAAGGGGTTGACGCCGTGTAGCCGGATGTTAGTCACCTCGCCCGAGGAACGGCAGGGTGCCGGAGAACACACCTCGGTACGCCATGGTTCCGGCCCTACGGTGCGTCCATAGGTTCCACCAGGCTGGAATCGCGTCCGCGCGTCCCGGTACAACCTGGCTCGGGCAGCCCAGGCCGGCGTCGACGCTCACGGGACTCCCGAAACCACCGAAAAGGTCAGCTTTGCCCATCAGTCAATCGATACCTGGCCTGACCTGGCACACAGCTCTGCGAGCGCCGCACCCGTGACCGGCGACAGCACCCCGACCTCGGTGACGATCGCCGTCACCAGCTCCGGTGGCGTGACATCAAACGCAGGGTTGTACGCCTGCGTCCCCAACGGGGCCACCGGACCGTCCCCACCCATCAAATCCGTGATCTCCTGCCCCGGCCGCTGCTCCACTTCGATGGAGGCCCCGTCCGGGGTCCCCAGGTCCACCGTCGTGACCGGAGCCACCACGACGAACGGCACATGGTGGTACTTGGCGAGCACCGCGAGCGGATAGCTCCCCACCTTGTTCGCCACCGAACCGTCGGCGGCGATACGGTCCGCCCCGATCAGTACCGCGTCCACCTCACCTGCCGCGAAGAGCGAACCGGCCGCGTTGTCGGTGAGCAAGGTGTACGCCATCCCGTTCCTGGCCGCTTCATACGCGGTCAGCCGCGCCCCCTGCAGCAGAGGACGCGTCTCGTCGACCCACAGCCGCCGCAGGCTGCCGGCCCGGTGCGCGGCCAGGGCCACCGCGAAGGCCGTGCCCTCGCCGCCCGAGACCAGCATCCCGGTGTTGCAGTGCGTCAGGATCCGGTGCCCGCCGCCGGGTACCAGCTCATCGAGCAGTCCCAGCCCGTGCACGGCCATCCGCGCACTGGCCTCGGCGTCCTCCCGGTGCAGGGCCCGGGCCTCGGCGAGCGCGGCACCGGCCGCCTCCTCGGGGCCGCCACCCTGCAGAGCCCTCCGGTACGCGTCCGTGGCCCGCCGCACCCCGTACCCGAGATTCACGGCGGTGGGCCGCGCGCCCGCGAGCAGCGCGGCCGCCTCGTCCACGTCGTATCCCCGTACGGCAGCGAGCGCGACCCCGTACGCCCCGGCGATCCCCAGCAGGGGCGCCCCCCGGACTGCCAGCGTCTGGATCGCCCCCACCAGCGCGGGAACGTCCGTGCAGACCAGCTCGACCTCCTCGGCGGGCAGCCGTGTCTGATCGAGCAGCACCAGCACGGGCCCCTCGGGTGGCTCGTCCCAGCGCAGGACAGGGAGTTCGGGCGGCTTGGATGCCAGAGGGCTGTGCACGTCCTGATCGGCCATCCGTCCAGTCTGCCTCGTGACCCACCGACAATTGAAGGTGCAAAGGAGATGCAGCACCTGATCCGTTGCCGCGCGCCACATGGCACGATGGCTGCCAACCTGCCGCCGCGTCCGCGGACGGGCACCGTGAAGGAGCAATTCCCGTGAACGACTCTCCGGGCTGGGCCTCGCCCGGATCCGCCCCCTCCGACGGTCAGGACCCGGGTGTGCCCAGGCCCGCCGAGCCCGCCGACGCGTCCGGCGCCGCCCCGAAGTGGTCCGACGCCCAGCCGCCCGCCGGCCAGTGGTCCCCGCCCAGCTCCACGAACACCCCGAACGCACCGCCTCCCGCGCCGCAGCCCCAACCGGGCTGGGGTCACCAGTACCAGGGCGGCCCCCAGCAGAACGGCCCGTACCAGGGCGGCGGCTGGGGCCGGCCCCCGGCGGCCAAG
The DNA here is from genome assembly GCF_040654175.1 of Streptomyces sp. NPDC050738. Taxonomy (NCBI): domain Bacteria; kingdom Bacillati; phylum Actinomycetota; class Actinomycetes; order Kitasatosporales; family Streptomycetaceae; genus Streptomyces; species Streptomyces sp. NPDC050738. The sequence continues at coordinate 63,608 of NZ_JBFAHN010000025.1, forward strand.
CCCGGCGTGATCCCGCTGCGCCCCCTCGGTGTCGGCGAGATCCTCGACGGCGCGGTCTCCACGATGCGCGCCCACTGGCGCACCGTGCTCGGCCTCACGCTCACCGTCGCGGTGGTCACTCAGCTCTGCGACATCCTGATCCAGCGCTTCCTGCTGCCCGACCCGGTCACCGTCGACCCGAACGCAACCGGCACCGAGGCCATGAACGAGGCCTTCGACTCGATGCAGTCCAGCCTGACGGCCCTGGCTCCCACGCTGGTCATCTCGCTCGTCGGCACGCTCTTCACCACGGCGATGCTCACCATGGTGATCAGCCGTTCCGTGCTGGGCCGCCCGGTGACCCTCAAGGAGGCCTGGGGCGAGGCCCGCCCCCGTCTGGCCGGCCTCCTCGGCCTGACCCTGCTCCTGGGTCTGATGGCCGGCGGAATCGTGGCCGTCGGCATCCTGCCCGGCGTACTCGTCGGAGTGTTCGCCAACTCGGCGGCAGGCGCGGCGCTCGCCATCCTCGGCGGACTCGCGGCCCTGGTCGTCATGATCTGGCTGATGGTCCGCTTCTCCCTCGCATCCCCCGCACTGATGCTGGAGCGACGGGGCATCGTCCAGTCCCTGCGCCGCTCGGCGAAACTGGTCCGCGGCACCTGGTGGCGGATCTTCGGCATCACCCTGCTCACCATCGTGCTGACCCTGGTCGTCTCCATGATCATCGGGATCCCGTTCGGCGCGATCGCCATTGCGGTGGACGGCAACAGCTTCAGCGACCTGTTCTCCGGGACGACCCCGGACTTCGGCTGGCCCTACCTGATCGTCACCGGCATCGGCGCAGTGATCGCTTCTACGATCACCTACCCGATCTCCGCCGGTGTGACAGTCCTGCTCTACGTCGACCAGCGCATCCGCCGCGAGGCCCTCGACCTCGAACTCGCGCGCGCCGCAGGCCTGCCCGGCTACGAGACCACCGGGAGCTGATGCGGTGTCGGCTCCGGGGGGCTGGACAACAACGCGGCTGCTGACCCGCGCATTCACCGACGCACCGACACCACCGGTGGATATTTCACGCGACCCTGCCCGCGAGGCGGCGAAGCACGAACTGTCCAAACCGATGTACCACGAGAACGACCCGAGCCTCCTCCGTCGCGGCATCGACCGCTTCTGGGAGTGGCTCGGCGGCCTCTTCGACGCCGCCTCCGGTGCAACTCCCGGAGGCGCGCTCGGCCTGGTCGTCATCGTCCTGGTGGTCCTCGCGCTGATAGCCGCTCTCTGGTGGCGCCTCGGCACCCCGAGCCGGCTCCCGGCGTCCGCAGCCACCCTGTTCGACGACCGTCCGCGCACCGCCGCCGAGCACCGCAAGGCAGCCGAGGCCCACGCCGCCGACCGCGCCTGGACCCCGGCCGTCCAGGAACGGATGCGTGCCGTCGTCCGCTCCCTGGAAGAACGCACCCTGCTCGACCCCCGCCCCGGCCGCACCGCCGACGAGGCAGCAGCCGAAGCCGGCCGGCCCCTCCCCGCCCACGCGGACCGGCTGCGCACCGCAGCCCGCGATTTCGACGACATCACCTACGGCGGCCGCGCCGCGGACGAGCAGACGTACCTCCGTCTGACCGCACTCGACCACGACCTGGAACGCACAAAGCCCCTCCTGTCCGCAGCTCCCCACGGAGCCGCCCAGTGACCGCCACCGCCACGCCCGCCACCTCGCTGTCCCCCACAGCGCGCCAGGTGTGGACCCGGACCCGAGGCCTCCTGATCGCGCTCGCCGTCCTGCTCGCGGCCGGCATCGCTTTCGCGGCCGTACGCTCCGGTGACCAGCACGGCAATCTCGACCCACGATCGGCAGACCGCCATGGCAGCCGCGCCGTGGCCGAACTCCTCAAGGACCGCGGCGTCTCCACCCGTGTCGTCACCACGCTCGACGCGACGGTCTCCGCGGCATCCCCGGACACCACCGTCCTGGTGACCATTCCCGACCTGCTCACCCCCCGCCAGCAGAGGACCCTGTACGCCGCCGTCTCCCACTCCGGCGGCCGTACCGTCCTCCTCTCGCCCGGTCCGCCCTCCCTCTCGACCCTCGCCCCCGGGGTACGCGCCGAAGCCCCCGCCGAGGTCTCCGCCCGCGCCCCGCACTGCACCCTGCCCGCCGCAGTCCGCGCAGGCCCCGCCGACACCGGTGGCATCCGCTACTCCGCCGCCCCCAGCACCGGCACCGCCGCCTGCTACCCCGCCAACGGCCTGCCCACGCTGCTCACCATCCCCTCCCCCCATCAAGGCGACACCGTCCTGCTGGGCGCGCCCGACATCCTCCTCAACGACCACCTCGACGCCGAGGGCAACGCCTCGCTCGCCCTCCAGCTCCTCGGCTCCCGCCCCCACCTCGTCTGGTACCTCCCCTCCCTGTCGGATGTCTCCGCCTCCGACGGCGGCAATAAGAGCTTCTTCGACCTCATCCCGTCCGGCTGGCTCTGGGGAACCCTCCAACTCGCCCTGGCCGCCGCCCTCGCCGCCATCTGGCGATCCCGCCGCCTCGGCCCCCTGATCCCCGAACGCCTCCCCGTCACACTCCGCGCCTCCGAATCCACCGAAGGCCGCGCCCGCCTCTACCGGAAGACGAACGCCCGCGACCGCGCAGCCGCGGTGCTCCGATCAGCAGCCCGCACCCGGCTCGCCCCGCTCCTCGGCGTCCCTCCCACGGAGACCCACACCCCCGAGTCACTCCTCCCCGCCGTCTCCGCCCAACTCCCCACCACAGCGCACGATCTCCGTACCCTGCTCTTCGGCCCGCCCCCTGCCGACGACGCCGCCCTCATCCGCCTGGCAGACGAACTCGACGCCCTAGAACGAGAGGTACGCACCTCATGAGCGCCCCGACCCCGCAGACCCCCGACCACTCGGACCAGGCCCGCGCCTCCCTGGAGGCCCTGCGAGCCGAGATCGGAAAGGCCGTGGTCGGCCAGGACCCGACCGTCACAGGTCTGGTCGTCGCGCTCCTGTGCCGCGGCCATGTCCTCCTCGAAGGCGTCCCCGGAGTGGCGAAGACCCTCCTGGTCCGCGCCTTGGCCGCCTCCCTGCAACTCGACACCAAGCGCGTCCAGTTCACCCCCGACCTCATGCCGAGCGACATCACGGGATCGCTGGTCTACGACGCCCGTACCGCCGAGTTCTCCTTCCAGTCCGGCCCGGTCTTCACGAACCTCCTCCTCGCGGACGAAATCAACCGCACGCCCCCCAAGACGCAGTCCTCGCTCCTCGAAGCAATGGAAGAGCGCCAGGTCACCGTCGACGGCACCCCCCGCCCTCTGCCCGACCCGTTCCTCGTCGCCGCCACCCAGAACCCGGTCGAGTACGAGGGCACCTACCCTCTCCCCGAAGCCCAACTCGACCGCTTCCTCCTCAAACTGACCGTCCCCCTCCCCTCCCGCGAGGACGAGATCAGCGTGCTCACCCGGCACGCCGACGGCTTCAATCCCCGCGACCTTCAAGCCGCCGGCCTACGCCCCGTCGCAGGCCCCGCCGATCTCGAAGCCGCCCGCACCGCCGTCGCCAAGACCTCTGTCTCCCCGGAAATCACCGGCTACGTCGTCGACATCTGCCGTGCCACCCGCGATTCCCCCTCCCTCACGCTCGGCGTGTCCCCCCGCGGCGCCACCGCGCTGCTCTCCACCGCCCGGGCCTGGGCCTGGCTCACCGGCCGGGACTACGTCATCCCCGACGACGTCAAAGCCCTCGCCCTGCCGACCCTCCGCCACCGGATCCAACTCCGCCCGGAGACCGAGATGGAAGGCGTCACCGCCGACTCCGTCATCAACGCGATCCTCGCCCAAGTCCCCGTCCCCCGCTGAGGATTGACCCCATGGCCCTCACCGGACGCACCGCGCTCCTCGCAGCCCTCGGCTCCCTCCCCGTAGGCATCCTCGCCCCCAGCTGGACGGGGATCCTCGCCGTCAACACCCCCCTCACACTCGCAATTCTGTACGACTACGCCCGGGCCGCACCAGTACGAAAGCTGCAATTCACCCGAACTGGTGATACATCAGTTCGAGTTGACGAACGAGCCGAGGTCCAGCTGACCGTCACCAACCCCTCCCCGCGACGTCTGCGTGCTCAACTCAGAGACGCCTGGCCGCCCAGCGCCTGGCCGCCCGGCACTGACCAGGAAGCCTCCCGCCACACGTTGGACATCCCCGCCGGAGAGCGACGCCGACTCACCACGGCGCTGCGCCCCACCCGCCGCGGCGACCGCCAAGCCGAGCGCATCACCATCCGCTCGTACGGCCCCCTGGGCCTGGCAGCCCGTCAGGGGCACCACCACGCCCCCTGGACCGTCCGCGTCCTGCCGCCCTTCACCAGCCGCAAGCACCTGCCCTCACGCCTGGCCCGCCTCCGCGAACTCGACGGCCGCACCAGCGTGTTGACCCGCGGCGAAGGCACAGAGTTCGACAGCCTCCGCGAGTACGTCCCCGGCGACGACACCCGCTCCATCGACTGGCGCGCCACTGCCCGCCAGAGCACCGTCGCCGTCCGCACCTGGCGCCCCGAACGCGACCGCCACATCCTGATCGTCCTCGACACGGGCCGCACTTCAGCGGGCCGCGTGGGCGACGTCCCGCGCCTCGACGCGGCAATGGACGCGGCACTGCTCCTTGCAGCGCTCGCGTCCCGCGCCGGAGACCGCGTAGACCTCCTCGCGTACGACCGCCGCACCCGCGCCCTGGTCCAAGGCCGCTCCGCGGGCGAGATTCTCCCGGCCCTGGTCAACGCCCTCGCCCCACTCGAACCAGAACTGGTGGAGACAGACGCCCGCGGACTCAGCGCCGCAGCACTGAAACACGCCCCCCGTCGCTCACTCGTCGTCCTTCTCACCAGCCTCGACGCCGCCCCCATCAGCGAAGGCCTGCTGCCGGTACTCCCCCAGCTCACTCAACGCCATACGGTGCTCGTGGCCTCGGTCGCCGACCCCTACATCGCCAAGATGACAGCATCTCGAGGAACTCTCGAAGCGGTCTACGAGTCCGCGGCGGCCACCCAGGCCCAGGAACAACGCCGCCGCACAGCAGACCAGCTCACGCACCACGGCGTCACTGTCGTCGACGCCACCCCGACAGAACTCGCCCCCGCCCTCGCCGACACATACCTCGCGCTCAAATCCGCCGGCCGCCTCTGAAAGGCGCGGCCGACCCAGCCTGTACATTCACCGACCCCGGAACGCAGAAAACCCCCGCACCAAAAGTGCGGGGGTTCCCCATAAAATAAGTTCGGCGGCGTCCTACTCTCCCACAGGGTCCCCCCTGCAGTACCATCGGCGCTGAAAGGCTTAGCTTCCG
>NZ_JBFAHN010000026.1:0-63490 GCF_040654175.1 Streptomyces sp. NPDC050738
AGGTCCTCCAGGTCCAGGGACTGGACCGGCTTCTTCTTCGCCGCCATGATCCCCTTGAAGGAGGGGTAACGGGCCTCGCCCGACTGGTCCGTCACGGAGATGAGGGCGGGCAGGGATGCCTCGAGCTGTTCGGAGGCGGAGTCGCCGTCGCGGCGGCCCGTCACCGTGCCGTCCTCGACCTTGACCTCGGAGAGCAGGGTGACCTGCGGGATGCCCAGGCGCTCGGCGAGGATCGCCGGGACGACACCGGCGGTGCCGTCGGTGGACGCCATGCCGCAGACGACCAGGTCGTAACCGGTCTTCTCGATCGCCTTCGCGAGGACCAGGGAGGTGCCCATGATGTCGGTGCCGTGCAGTTCGTCGTCCTCGACGTGGACCGCCTTGTCCGCGCCCATCGACAACGCCTTGCGCAGCGCGTCCTTCGCGTCCTCGCCACCGACCGTCAACACGGTGATCTCCGCGTCGTCCGCCTCACCCGCGATCTGCAGCGCCTGCTCGACCGCGTACTCGTCCAGCTCCGAGAGCAGACCATCCACGTCGTCACGGTCCACCGTCAGATCCTCGGCGAAATGCCGGTCACCCGTCGCGTCGGGCACGTACTTCACACAGACAACGATCCTCAAGCTCACGCCGGCTCTCCTACTGCATCGTCATTTCCGGGCTGCCTTGTTGCACGCAGCATAGGCGCCTGATGGGGCGGATTCCGGTCGGGGCGACCGAGGCTCCGTCCAGAATATTACTCACGAGTACACCTATGGTGTGCCCACTAAGCAAGCGCTTTGAACTGTGACCTTGCCAACGCTGAGTAATCAGGGGATGCGGGGAACTCTCAGTCGCGCAACGCGTTGAAGCGACCCTGGTGATAGAGGAGCGGACGCCCCGTCCCCGCCGGGTCTCCCGCGACGACCTGCCCGAGCACGATGCGGTGGTCCCCCGCAGGGATGCGCGCCACCACCCGGCAGACCAGCCAGGCCAGTACGCCGTCCAGCACGGGAACACCCTCGGGGCCCGTGCTCCATCCGGTGGGCGGGCCGAAGCGGTCGGCACCACTGCGGGCGAAGGTGGCGGCCAGCTCCTGCTGGTGCTCGCCGAGTATGTGGACGCCGATGTGCTCGGCCTCCGCGACGACCGGCCAGCTGGAGGACCCGGTGCCCACGCCGAACGAGATCAACGGCGGCTCAGCGGCGACGGAGTTGAGGGAAGTTGCGGTGAACCCGACAGGTCGCTCACCGGCAGCGGTGATCACCGCGACGCCGGCGGCATGCTGCCGGAAGACGGAGCGGAGCAGTTCGGGAGTGGTGGCGAGCCGGCCGGAAGCGAGATCGGTCGAAGCCGTCATGGAGTTGTCCTTCTGCGAGGGGTGCGTACGGGGCCCGGACTGTTCAGGCACCCGGACAGCGCGCACTCGCGTTACGGGCAAGGTCCACATGGGCCCGGCGGTAGAGAAGGAGATCCTGCGGCATAGCGTCAGACTGACGATTCAACACGGGCCCAGTCAAGGGCGTATCGGCATGTGGGAGATCCGTCACCGATCTCACACCGCCGCCCCCAGCGCGGCGATCACATCCGCCTTCCTCGGCTGGCCCGATGCCCGCCTGACGATCCGGCCGCCCGCGTCGAGAACCAGAACCGTCGGCGTCTTGAGGATGTTCAGCTCGCGGACGAGAGCGAGCTGCGCCTCGGCGTCGATCTCCACATGGACCACCCCGTCGACCATCGCGGTCACCTCCTCCAGGGTGCGCCGAGTGGCCCGGCAGGGCGCACAGAAAGCACTGGAGAACTGGACGAGCGTGGCCCGCTCCCCGAGAGCGGTTCCCAACTCGGCGACCCCTAGCCGCCTTTCACCGTCGCGCCCGCGCACCTTCGGCCTCCCGTCGGCCCTCGATTCCGGTCATCGACCGCAACAGCGTTCATTCAACCGCAAAGATTCCCGCCCGCTCCCCCGCAGCCGGGCCCGCGATACGGAAGTGCCTGGTGATGCGCCGAGGGGCCGCCCGCCTGCGATGACGTGACAAGAATCTCGCGGATCGGTGGCACCAGGACTGGCTACTCGGCTGCGCATGGGGCACGATCTGCCCAATGCCGAAAACCTACGGTGTCGTAACTTCCACCGGGGGAACAATCTTCCCCGGGCACAGAAGGGCCTCTCCCAGATGGCAGAACTCGTCTATCGACCGGTGATCGGCGCGGCTCTCGGGCTGTTCAAGGCGCTCGACCTGAAGATCGATACTCAGGGTTCGGAGAACATTCCGCGTACCGGCGGTGCCGTTCTCGTCAGCAATCACATCGGCTATCTGGACTTCATCTTCGACGGCCTCGCCGCCCTCCCGCAGAAGCGACTTGTGCGCTTCATGGCGAAGGAGTCGGTATTCCGGCACAAGATCTCCGGCCCGCTGATGCGCGGAATGAAGCACATTCCCGTGGACCGCAAGCAGGGTGAGGACGCGTACAAGCACGCGCTCGAATCGCTGCGTTCCGGCGAGATCATCGGCGTCTTCCCCGAGGCCACCATCTCGGAGTCCTTCACGCTCAAGAGCTTCAAGTCGGGTGCGGCCCGCCTCGCCCAGGAAGCCGGCGTTCCGCTGATCCCGATGGCGCTGTGGGGCACCCAGCGCCTGTGGACCAAGGGCCGGCCGCGCAATCTCAAGCGCCACCACATCCCCGTGACCATCCGGGTCGGCGAGCCGATGGACGCTCCGGCGGACGAGTACGCGGGAGCGATCACGCGCCGGCTGCGCGGGCGTGTGCAGGAGCTTCTGGAGGCCGCGCAGCGCGCCTATCCCGTACGGCCGAAGAGCGCCGACGACACCTGGTGGATCCCGGCGCACCTCGGCGGTACGGCACCGACCGCGGAGCAGGTCCGCGAGGCGGAGCGGCAGGCCTGACACGGCCGAAACGTCACTCCGGGACGCCGACAGAGATCTGCGCCCCGGGACTCAACTTCTCCAGCGAATCGGCGAGTTCGGAGCCTGCGGCTTCGAGCTCGCCGATCGTCATGGGGGCCAGTGACTCCAGCAGGAAGACGGCATTGACCGACTCCTCGGTGAGCCGGGTGCGTACGCCCTGACGCCAGTTCCAGCGCCGGCAGGTCACGCCTTCGTCGTCGCACCAGACGATTTCGCCCGCGTCCGGGTGCTCCACGATCCGCTCCCCGCCGGCGACCGTGAGGAACGGCTCGTCGCCGGTCGCGCGGATCAGCCGCATTCCGCCCTTGATGTGGTCGGTGTCCTCTCCCCCGACCGGGATCAGGTGGGCAACGCTGATCGCGTTGTAGGCGTCGACCAGCAGATTGATGCGCGGCAGTCCACCGTCCGCCAGGGCACGCTTGGCAAGCGCTTCCGCCGAGTTGCGGGTGCGGTTCGGCTTCGAGCCGAAGGCGCTGTACGTCTCCCGCCAGGCGGCGATGTGCGCGTCCTCGTGCGGGGCACGGCCCTCCAGGCGCTCCGCCAGCCTGCGGGCGGCGGCGTCGAGCAGGGCCGAACTGTCGGCGGTGCTCGGGCCGTTGACGAGACCGCGCGCCTCGATGGCGAGGTGGGTGAAGCCGGGGGCGAGGGCGCGTACGTCGTCGGAGACGGTGAACCGGAGTGCCATGTGCTGCCTTGTCGTTCAGAGTGCGTCGGGGAGGTTCTCCCAGAGATGGGCGCGATCCGGGGCGGCCTGCAGGATGTGCAGCGGCGCCGGATGCGGTACTGCATAGAGTACCGGATAGTCCATCTCATTGGACTGCGGATCGGGCGTGAAGGCGAGCCGCTCACCATCGAGGGAGAACTGCGCGTCCACGCCCGGTTTGTTCCCCCGACAGTCCTGCCGGTGCCATGAGCCGTGGAACCGTACGGCGACCATCCCGTGCACACAGTGGCCGGTCCCGGCGTCGTGCCGCAGTCGCTGATAGCAGAGCGCGGTCGGGATGTCCTCGGCGCGCAGGAGCGCGGTGAGCGCATGCGCCTTGGCGTGGCAGATCCCGGTGCCCTGCGCCAGTACGTCGGAGGCGCGCCAGGTGACGCGCATGTCGCCGGAGTCCGCGGAGTGCGGGATGGTGTCGCGGACGAACTCGAAGGCGGCCCGGGCGTATTCATATGAGTCGGCCACACCCTTGGCGAGACGGGCAGCCGTCTCGCGTACGAGGGGATGGTGGTGATCGATGACGTCGTCCGCGGCCAAGTAGGCGGACAGATCCGGGGTTTGCTGCACGAGCTCCATGGCCACAGAGCATAGGAATGCGACCGGCCCGTAGTCAATAACTTTACGGTCGGTCGCATATCCATGCAGTACGAGCTAGCGGGCCAGCTCCTCCTTCAGCGCCTGCAGGAAGCCGTCGACGTCTTCCTCGGTGGTGTCGAAGGAGCACATCCAGCGGACGTCGCCCGCCGCCTCGTCCCAGAAGTAGAAGCGGTAGCGCTTCTGCAGCCGCTCGCTCACGTCGTGCGGCAGCCGCGCGAAGACGGCATTGGCCTGGACGGGGTGCAGGATCTCGACGCCGTCGATCCCGCGCACCCCCTCGGCCAGCCGCTGCGCCATGGTGTTGGCGTGCCGGGCACTGCGCAGCCACAGGTCGCGGGTGAGCAGCGCCTCCAACTGCACCGAAACGAAGCGCATCTTGGACGGCAACTGCATCGACATCTTCCGCACGTGCTTCATCTGGCGCACGGCATCGGGGTCGATGACCACGATCGCCTCGCCGAAGAGCATCCCGTTCTTCGTTCCGCCGAACGACAGGACGTCCACACCCACGGCGTTCGTGAAGGTCCGCATGGGGACGTCGAGGGAGGCCGCGGCGTTGGATATCCGCGCCCCGTCGAGGTGCACCTTCATCCCGCGCTCGTGGGAGTGCTCGCAGATCGCCCGGATCTCGTCGGGCGTGTAGACCGTGCCCAACTCGGTGTTCTGGGTGATCGACACGACCTGCGGCATGGCGCGGTGCTCGTCGTCCCAGCCGAACGCCTGCCGGTCGATGAGCTCGGGGGTGAGCTTGCCGTCGGGCGTCGGCACGGTGAGCAGCTTCAGGCCTGCCATGCGCTCCGGGGCGCCGCCCTCGTCCACGTTGATGTGCGCGGTCTCGGCGCAGATCACCGCTCCCCACCGGTCGGTGAGGGCCTGGAGCGCGGTGACATTGGCCCCGGTGCCGTTGAAGACCGGGAAGGCCTCCGCCGTCGCCCCGAAGTGGCTGTGCATCAGCCGCTGGAGGTGGTCGGTGTACTGGTCCTCGCCGTACGCGATCTGATGGCCGCCGTTGGCCAGGGCCAGGGCGGCGAGCACCTCGGGGTGTGCGCCCGCGTAGTTGTCGCTGGCGAAGCCGCGGACCGCCGGGTCGTGATGGCGGACGGCGTCGGTCTTTACGGCTCGGGCGTCAGCCACAGGCGCTTTCCATTCACTTCCGAAGCTGCTTTGTCCCAGACTCCCACGATGGCCTCGGCCAGGTCACCGACGTCCGTGAAGCCCGCGAACTTGGCGTTCGGGCGCTCTGCCCGCATCGCGTCGTGCACCAGCGCCTTGATGACCAGGACGGAGGCCGCGGTCTGCGGTCCGTCCTCGCCGCCCGCCTTGCGGAAGGCGTCACCCAGCGCGAGGGTCCACGCCTCGGCGGCGGCCTTGGAGGCCGCGTAGGCGGCGTTGCCCGCGGTGGGCTTGGACGCTCCGGCCGCGCTGATCAGCAGATAGCGGCCGCACTCGCTGCGCAGCAGCCCGTCATGGAAGGCGAGGGAGGTGTTCTGGACGGTGCGGATCAGGAGCTTTTCCAGCAACTCCCAGTCGGCCAAGTCGGTTTCGGCGAAGGAGGCGCTGCCGCGCCAGCCGCCGACGAGGTGCACCAGGCCGTCGATGCGGCCGAATTCCTTCTCCGTACGCGCCGCCCATTCGCGGGTCGCGTCCAGGTCGAGCAGGTCCACGGTGTCGCCGGTGACGGTCGCCCCGCCGTGTGCGTACCGCGCGGCGTCGACGGCCTCGGCGAGGCGTGCGACGTCCGCGTCCGCCGCGACGACGGTCGCACCGGCCTCCGCCAGTTTCAGCAGAGCCGCCCGGCCCGCGGGGCCGGCCGCACCTGCGACCGCGACGACCGCTCCGTCCAAGGGTCCGTTGCTCATGGGAACCGCCTCCTGAGACTGCTGAATTTCCTGCGCAGGTGTGCTCATGCGGCCACTCGCTCCGGGGCGCCCGCGGCGGTGATCCCCTTGGTGGAGGCGATCACGTCCTTGAGCTTCTTGGAGAGTGCCTCATAGAACATGCTGAGCGGAAACTCGTCAGGAAGCACGTCGTCGACGAGTTTCCGCGGCGGCAGGCTCAGATCCAGGGCGTCGGGGCCCTTGGCCCAGCGCGATCCCGGGTGCGGTGCGAGGTAGGCGGACACCAGGTCGTACGCGGCGAACCAGTGGACCAGCTTCGGGCGGTCGATGCCGGCCCGGTAGAGGTCCTCGATCTCGCCGCAGAGCTGGTTGGTGATCTGCGGGGCCCGCTCCCAGTCGATCAGGAGCGTGTTGTCGGTCCAGCGCACGACGTCGTGCTTGTGGAGGTACGCGAAGAGCAGCTGGCCGCCGAGGCCGTCGTAGTTGCGGACGCGCTCGCCGGTGACCGGGAAGCGGAACATCCGGTCGAAGAGCACGGCGTACTGCACGTCGCGCCCGTGGGCGTTGCCCTCGGCCTCCAGCTTCACGGCCTCCCTGAAGGCGGTGAGGTCGCAGCGCAGCTCCTCGAGCCCGTACATCCAGAACGGCTGCCGCTGCTTGATCATGAACGGGTCGAAGGGCAGGTCGCCGTGGCTGTGGGTGCGGTCGTGGACCATGTCCCAGAGCACGAAGGCCTGCTCGCAGCGCTTCTGGTCGCCGATCATCTCCCGGATGTCGTCGGGGAGTTCGACGCCGAGCAGATCCACCGAGGCCTCGGTGACGGCACGGAAGCGGGCGGCTTCGCGGTCGCAGAAGATGCCGCCCCAGCTGAAGCGGTCGGGCGCCTCGCGCACCGCGATGGTCTCGGGGAAGAGGACGGCCGAGTTGGTGTCGTACCCGGAGGTGAAGTCCTCGAAGGTGATGCCGCAGAACAGCGGGTTGTCGTAGCGGGTGGCCTCCAGCTCGGCGAGCCACTCGGGCCAGACCATCCGCAGGACGACCGCTTCGAGGTTGCGGTCGGGGTTGCCGTTCTGCGTGTACATCGCGAAGAGAGCCAGGTGCTGCAGCCCGTCGGCGCGGCCGGCCGCCGGCTGGAAGGCGAGCAGCGAGTCCAGGAAGTCGGGGACGTCGAAGGCGCTGCCGACCCATTTGCGGAGGTCGCCGACCAGCGCGTGGTGGTATTCGGCGTCGTGCGGCAGCAGCGGGGAGAGCTCCTGGACCGCTGCGATCACGCGGTCGACGGCGGCCTCGGCCGCCTCAGGGGAGGGAGCGCCCTCGGCGTCGAAGTCGATCGAGCCGTCCTTCGACTGCCAGGGCCTGATCTCCTCGACGGCATCCTTGAGCGTCGGCCAGGCCGGATGCTCGACCACGCGCGCGTCGGCAGATATGCCTCCGGCGACCATGTCCTGCACAAGAATTTCCGTCATGTCACTTCCTCCACAGGAGAACCTCGCGTCAAGGCAGCGTATACATGTGCGGATCTCCCACTCAAGGGGGGTCTCAGTAAATTATCCTGCCTGACCCCCTTGATCGCAGATGTTCTTCCCGTCACAGCCCGCTGCAGCGATCGCTTCTGCCACACCGGCCAGGGCATCGCGGGCCTCGTCGAGGAGTTCGGGGAAGGCGAAGAACCCGTGGAACATTCCGGGGAAGTGCCGTTCCACCACGGGTACTTGCGCTGCGCGCAGCCGTCGCGCGTAGGCCTGCCCCTCGTCGCAGAGCGGGTCGCAGCCCGCGGTGACGACGTACGCGGGCGGCATGCCCGAAAGATCCGCGGCCCGCAGCGGGGCCGCCCAGGGGTGGTCGGCGTCACCCTCCGGGCCCATGTACTGCTCCCAGAACCAGCGCAGGGCCGCCACGTCCATGAAGTAGCCGCGGCCGTTCCTGCGGTACGAGTCGGTCTCCTGCCCGCCGCCGGTCGCCGGATAGACGAGCACCTGCAGGGCCGGCACGGGCCCGCCGCGCTCGCGCGCGATGAGCGAGGCCACCGTGGCCAGATTGCCGCCCGCACTGTCGCCCGCGACGACCAGCGCGTCCGGGTCGCCGCCCAGCTCCCCGATCCGGTCGGCCGCCCACAGCAGCGCGGCATGGGCGTCCTCGGCGGCGGCGGGGAAGCGGGCCTCGGGCGCGAGGCGGTAGCCGACGGAGACCACGGTGGCGCCCGACGCACGGCACAGCGCGCGCACGCTGGTGTCGTAGCTGTCCACGCTGCCGATGACCCAGCCGCCGCCGTGGAAGTAGACGACGGTGGGGCGCGGCCAGGGCGACCGGCCGGGGACGGGCCGGTAGATCCGTACGGGAATCCCCGGAGCCCCTTCAGGGCCCGGCACGGTCCGGTCCTCGACCGAGCCGACCCGGACCGCCTCTCCGGGCGGCCCGCCCAGCGCGTCGATGGCACGGCGCGCCTCTGCGGCATCGGTCACGGCGCCGCCGAGGTCCGGGAAGACGGAGCTCATGAGGTCGACCAGGGGCCGTGCGGCCGGGGACAGACGGTCGTCGTCGGGGGTCATCGGGCGCTCCCCCGGAAGTACGGAATGACCTTCGCGCCCCACTGGCGGATCGTCTCCAGGCAGGCCTCCTGCGGGACGGTTCCCATCTGTATGAGGCACATGATCTCGTCGGCGCCCGCGTCGCGGAGCCGCTCCACATAGGCGATGGCATCGTCCGCGGTGCCGTAGGCGTGATCGGCGTTGAAGGTGGCCGTGGCCGTGGGGCGTACCGGAATGTTCTGCTCGTGCAGGCGGGCGACCACCTGCTCGGCCGCGCCGCGCATCGCGGCGGCCTCGTCGACCGAGCCGTCGACCGCCTCGTCGGGGATGCCCGCTCCCCCGTACCAGTGGCCGATGGACTGGGCGAAGAAGCGCTGGCCCCTGGTTCCGATGCGCCGGGCCTGCTCGCGGTCGTCGAGGACGATGGTCGGGCAGAGCACCGAGAAGTGGTCGTTGACCACGGTCGAGACCAGACGGTCGCCGGTGCGGGCGGCGACGGCGGTGTCGTACGCCTCGCGCATTTCCGCGATCGACTCGGGGCCCGCGAACCCCATCACCAGCGCTCCGACGCCGAGTTCGGCGGCCTGCCGGAGCGTGTCGGCGCGGCTGCAGGCGAGGAAGAGCGGCGGATGCGGGGTCTGCCGGGGGCGCGGGAGGATCGGGTGCGGGCCGATGTCGATGAGCTCGCCGTGGTACTCCAGCTCGTCCTCCTGCCAGGCCCTTCCGATGATCCGCAGCGCCTCCTCGACCTCCTGGGTCGTGCGGTCCCTGTCGACCCCGCACAGCGAGGTCTCCTGTACGGTCCCGCCGCGGCCGGCGCCGAGGTCCAGACGCCCGCCGGAGAGCAGGTCGAGCATGGCGGCGCGCTCGGCGACCCGCACGGGGTGGTTGAAGCGGAACGGCATGCAGACGACGCCGTGGCCGATGCGGATGGTGCTGGTCTTCGCGGCGACCCAGGTCAGAAAGATCTCGGGGGCCGACATATGGGCGTACCACTTGAGGGCGTGGTGCTCGACCGCCCAGATGCGGTCGAATCCCATCTCCTCGGCGAGCACGGCCTGTTCGACGCTGTCGCGGATGACCTGGTGCTCACGCTCGGGTGTGGGGTCGGTGAGCTGCGCTTCGAAGATGACCGAGAACTTCACGGTGCCTCCAGGGGGTTGCGTCCGTGCGCTGTCCTTACTTCAATCAGCCATATGACTAGTAGTCAGATGCCGAAGAAGCAAGACACACGACAGCAACTCCCGCCCACCGCCTGGGCGGTGCTCGGTCTTCTCTCCTTCCCCGGCGAGCGGACCGGGTACGAGCTGAAGAAGTGGGCGGACGCCTCCCTGCGCTTCTTCTACTGGTCCCCCGCGATCAGCCAGATCTACGCGGAGCTGCGGCGCCTGGAGGCACTCGGATACGCCGCGTCGAGGCGATCAGGACCCGAGGAACCGCGCACCAAGCGGCGGTACGCGATCACCGGGGCAGGCCGGCAGGCCCTGGAGAGCTGGGCGGGCGGGACGGAGGACTCCGGCCCGCCGATGCTCAAGCACCCGCTCGTGCTGCGGGTCTGGCTGGGGCATCTGGCGTCCCCGGCGCGGCTGCGCGAGCGCATCGAGCTCCATGTCGCACGGGCGGAAGGGGAGTTGAAGGAGGTACGGGACGCGCTGGCCGGGGCGGAGGGCAACGAGGAGTGGTCGTATCCGCAGATCGCGCTGCGCTGGAGCGAGCGCCGGCAGCTCGCCGAACTGGAGCTGGCACGGGCGATGCTGGCCGATCTCGCGCACGCGTCCGGGGCGACGCGTCAACTCCCGCCGGACACGCCCACGCCCGGGTGACGCAACTCGCCGCAGGGCCGCCCGGGCCGGTAGGACGGAGTCGATCCGCCCTCCCCCGCACCCCTGGAGCCCTGCCGCGTGAGCACCCGAGCCGTCCTTGTCGCAGCCGTCATCACCGGTCTCCTGCTGGGAGTGACCGGGGCCCGAGCCGGCTATTCCGCTCCCTCCGTCGCGCGGGGGTCGGTGTCGGAAGCGGACCGTTAGGCTGCGGCCGTGCCGCGTGGGTAGGGATGCCCAGTCGGAGCCGCCGTCGACGGAAGCGAGTTGAACCTTGACTTTCCTCACCATCGGTCATCGCGGAGTCATGGGTGTCGAACCGGAGAACACCCTGCGCTCCTTCGTCCACGCACAGCAGGCGGGCATGGACGTCATCGAGCTGGACCTTCATCTGAGCAAGGACGGCGCCCTCGTCGTCATGCACGACGCGGAAGTGGACCGCACGACGGACGGCAAGGGGGCGATCGCGGAGAAGACCCTGGCCGAACTGCGGGAACTGGACGCCGGTCAGGGCGAGCGGATCCCGGTCTTCGAGCAGGTCGTGGACGCGGTACGGGCACCGCTGCAGGCCGAGATCAAGGACGTGGCCGCGGCGCGTGCGCTCGCCGAGGTGATGCACCGCCGCGACCTGGCCGGCCGGGTGGAGGTGTCGTCCTTCCACGACGAGGCGATCGCCGAGATCTCCTCGCTGGTCCCGGGGGTGCGCACCGTGCTCATCGCCAGCCGCTGGGGCGACGACGTGGTGGACCGGGCGAAGGCGGTGGGCGCCGCCTCGCTGGCCCTCAACATCCGCAGGCTGACGCTGGAAACCGTCGAGCAGGCGCACACGGCGGGGCTCAAAGTGATCGGCTGGGTGGTGAACACCCAGGACCACCTGCGTCTCGTACGGGCACTGGAGCTGGACGCGGCCACCACCGACTACCCCGAGATCAGGCGCACCGGCCGATTCACGGCGTGAGCGGCTCCAGCACCTTCACCAGCAGCTCGAACTGCAGGTCGTCGCGCTGAGGGATGCCGAAGCGCTCGTCGCCGTACGGGAAGGGGGTCATCTTTCCCGTACGGCGGTAGCCGCGCCGCTCGTACCAGGCGATCAGCTCCTCGCGCACCGAGATCACCGTCATGTGCATCTCGGCGACGCCCCACCCCTCGCGCACGGAGCGCTCCGCCTCGGCGATGATCTGCTTGCCGAGGCCCCCGCCCTGCTGCTCGGGCCGTACGGCGAACATCCCGAAGTAGGCGGCGTCACCGCGGTGTTCGAGCTGGCAGCAGGCGATCAGCGCGCCGTCGCGCTCCACGACGAGCAGCCGGCTGCCCTCGGCCGCGATGACCGCGCGCACCCCGTCGGGGTCGGTGCGCTGCCCCTGGAGGATGTCCGCCTCCGTGGTCCATCCCGACCGGCTCGCATCGCCCCGGTAGGCCGACTCGATCAGCCCGACCAGGTCCGGTACGTCGGTCTCTGCGGCGTCCCGGAAGGTGAGGCGGGCGGGGGCGGTGTCCATGGTGCGGGCTCTCCTGTCGGAGTGGGTGGGTGTACGCGCCCGAGAGTAGCGCGCTCCCCCTGTACGCCTCTGCGCTCGCGTGCGCACCGCCCGGCCGGGGAATCGACTCGTCGAGATGGCGACACGGTCGAACGGGGAGGTACGCCGTGCACGGACCGGCGATGTCCGGCTGGCTCCTGGTGGCGCTGTGTGTGGCGACCGGGGCCTACTGCCTGCTGCGGATGCGCAGCGGCTCGGAGCAGGCGCGCAGGGCGGCGGGCAGTGAAGCGGTGATGGGGTTCGGCATGGCGGTGATGGCGCTGCCCGCCGCGGTGGCCGCACCTCCCGCGTGGGGGTGGGCGGTGTTCGCCGCGGTCTTCGGGGGCGCGGCGCTGCGCGCGCTGTGGCTGGCGCGGACGGACGCACACCATCTGCACCACCTCGTCGGCTCGGCGGCGATGGTCTACATGGCGGTGACGATGGCCCCTGCCGGAGCCGGAGGGCACGGCGGGCACGCGATGCGGCACGGCGCGGGCGGCGTACCCCTGGTCACCGGCGCGCTGCTGGCCTATTTCGCGGTGTACGTACTGAGGGCGGGGGTGCGCCTGATGCCCGTGCAGCCGGCGGCGGGCGTGGGGATGGGGTCCACGGCGGGGGCCGGCTGGGGGGCGCGGCCCGAGCTGGCCCTGGCCTGCCGGCTGTCCATGGGGATCGGGATGCTGGCGATGCTGCTCACGCTGTAGGGGCGCACCGTGGCGTACGTCACTTGGCGTGCCAAGACATACCCCTGAGCAGGGCTCCGCTCATAGGCTGACGCCCGTGTTGGTCTCCGTAGCACTGTTGCTGTTCGGGGCCCTGGCCGCCGTCGGGGCACCGCGTCTGCTGGCGCGCGCCCAATGGCCGGAGCGGGAGCCCGTGGTGGCGCTCTGGGTGTGGCAGTGCGTGGTGGCCGCGATCCTGCTGTCGTTCGCGCTGGCGATGACCTTCAGTGCGGCCGTGGCGTGGCAGGGGGTCCGCGGGCAGGTGTTCGCGCACGCCCCCAGCGCCGTGGTCGATGCGTACGCCCTCGGCGCGTACACCCAGTGGGCCGCCGGAATGTCGCTGGTCCTGGCGGGCGGCGGCGTCTGGACGGCGGCGATGCTCGTACGGGAGATCCGGCGGTCGCGTGCCCGGCGCAGGCTGCGGCGTGCTGAACTCCTGGTTCGCTCACCGCTGTTGCCCGGTGAGGAGAGCGGCGTCGACCGTCTGGTCATCCTGGAGGGCGAGCGGTCCGACGCCTGGTGGCTGCCGGGTCCGGCCCCTCAACTGGCCATCACCACCGGGGCGCTCCGACGCCTCAAGGGGCGTCAGCTCGATGCCGTGTTGGCCCATGAGCAGGGCCATGCGCGGGCGCGTCACGACTGGCTGCTGCACTGCTCGGCCGCGCTCGCGGGCGGCTTTCCGCAGATTCCGGTGTTCGCGGCGTTCCGCGACGAGATGCACCGGCTGGTCGAGCTGGCCGCCGACGATGTGGCGTCGCGTCGCTTCGGGCGCCTGACGATCGCGCTCGCCCTGGTCGAACTCAACGAGCACCGTGGCGTGTTCGGCCCCTGCGCCAATCCGGATGCCCAGGTCCCGCTGCGGGTGAACCGTCTGCTGCTCGCGGCCCCGAGGCTGACGGCGGGCCGCCGGCTGCGGCTGACCGCGGCGGCCGCGCTGGTGCCAGCGATTCCGCTGCTGATGGCTTTCGTCCCGGGGCTCAGCGCGCTGGGATAGCTTCGAACGCCCGCTGTCGGCAAGGATCTCCCCATGCAATCCGCACTTCTGCCGCCGACAGACCGTTCGCCCCGCGCGGATCTGCGCCGGACAGGCGTCGCGTGCGCGGCGCTCTTCGCACTGCTGCTGGTCCTCGTCGCGGCCCGGTGGTCACCGCTGATGCGCTACGACCGCTGGGTGGCCACCGGCCTGCACCGACGGGCGGTGGCGAATCCGGGGTTCACGCACGTCAACCGGGTGCTCAGCGACTGGGTGTGGGATCCCACGACGCTGCGTGCGCTGCTGAGCCTCGCCGTGCTGTGGCTGCTCCTGCGCCGTGAGTGGCGGCTCGCTCTCTGGGTGGGTGTGACGAGTGCGGTCGGCACGCTGCTGCAGCAGGGACTGAAGGCGGCCGTCGGGCGGCCGCGTCCGCGGTGGCCCGACCCCGTGGACTCGGCGCACTACGCGTCCTTCCCGTCCGGTCACGCGCTGACGGCCACGGTCGGCCTGGGTCTGCTGCTGTGGCTGCTGCGGCGCAGCGGTCCCGGCCCGGCGATCTGGTGGCCGGCGGTCGTGCTGGCCGCGCTGTCGGTGGCCGGGGTGGGGCTGACCCGGCTGTATCTGGGGGTGCACTGGGCTTCGGACGTCGTGGGCGGGTGGCTGCTCGGCGCGGCCCTGGTGGCCTTCTCGATCTCCGCGTACGGAAGACTGCGGCCATGACGATCAAGGGTGTGCTCTTCGACTTCTCCGGGACTCTGTGCCGTATCGAACCGGTGGGCGACTGGCTGAGCGCGGTGCTCGGCGAGGCGGGGATCGACCTCCCGGATGCCGAACTGGCCGACCTCACCGCCCAGTTGACGCACGCCGGCGCACAGCCCGGGGGGCCCGAACCGCAGCAGGTGCCGCCGCACCTCAAGGAGCTGTGGCAGACCCGGGACGCGAGCGCGGAGCAGCATCGCGCCGCGTTCACCGCGATGAGCCGCCAGGTCGCGCTGCCCGATCCCGCGCTGCACGACGCGCTCTACAACCGCCATATGACGGCCGCCGCGTGGCGCCCGTACCCCGATGCCGTGGAGGTGCTCGCCGAGCTGAAGAGCCGTGGCATCGCCACCGGCCTGATCAGCAACATCGGCTGGGACACGGCTCCGGTGGTCGACGCCCATGGGCTCGGCCGCCATCTGGACGCCGCCACCCTTTCCTACCAGCACGAGATCCAGAAGCCGGACCCTCGGCTCTTCCTCATCGCCTGCGAGGCCATCGGCCAGGACCCGCGCGACGTCCTGATGGTCGGCGACGACCGGCGGGCCGACAGCGGGGCGCTGGACGCGGGGTGCGCGGTGCACTTCGTGGACCATCTCCCGGTCACGGAGCGGCCCGACGGTCTGCGTCCGGTGCTCGGGCTCGTGGGGGCGACGGCATGACCTCTCGCTCAGTTCCCGTCGGGGCACTGCTGGTTGTGGACATCCAGCGGTGCTCCACCACCGGAGCCGGGGCGGTCCCCGCCGCGGCCGGGCTTCTGGACACGTCGTACGACCTGATCGCCCGCGCCCGCAGGAGCGGAGCGCTCGTCGTCCACATCCAGAACGACGGCCGCCCCGGAACGGGCGACGAGCCCGGCACACCCGGCTGGGAACTCCATCACCCGGTCGAGGAGGGGCCCTTGGAGGTCGCGATCCGCAAGACCGTGGACGACGGCTTCGCCGGGACCGCGCTGGGAAGTCTGCTGACCGGAGCGGGAGTCCGGGCGCTCGCCGTCTGCGGGATGATGTCGGAGATGTGCGTCCAGGCGACGGCCCGTACGGCGCTGTCGCAGGGCTACCGGGTGGTCCTGCCGCACGACGCCCATGCGACGCAGAACATTCCCGCCGCCCCCGGAATCAGCGGGCCCATCCCTGCCGCGACGGTCTCGCGCGTCGCCGAATGGGCGCTCGGAAGCGATCTGGAGGTCCCCGCCCACGCGGCGGACGTCACGTTCACGGCCCCGTGAGCGTCTGCGTTCCCAGTACGCCGACGAGCGCCAGCCGGTCCGCGTCCTCGGTGCCGGGCGCGGCGGTGTAGACCATGATGCGCAGGTCGCTGCCCGCGACACTGAGCACATCGCAGTCCAGCGTCACCGGACCCACCTGCGGATGGTCGACAATCTTGCGGGATGCCGCGACCTCGCCGACGACTCCGGCGTCCCACAGGTCCGCGAACCGCTCGCTGCCCGTACGCAACTCCGCGATCAGGCGCCGCAGTCGCTGGTCCGCCGGGTACTTCTTCGCCGCACCCCTCAGCTCGGACACCTGCGCGGCCTCAAGCGAGGACAAGGACTCCGGCGTGTGCCGCACCCGGCCGCCGGAGCCGAGGAAGTGGCGCCAGGCGGCATTGCGCTCGTTGCCCTGATGGCGGCCCATCAAGGCCTCGTACAGAGGATTGGCGAGCAGCAGCGTCCACGTCGCGTCGCTGACCGCGACAGGCGTCCCGGTCAGCCGGTCCAGCATCCGCTGCACGCTGGGCGTGATGAACGCGGGGACGGTGCCCTGTCCCGGCGGTACGAGTCCGGCGGCGTGGAAGAGCTGCGCACGCTCGGCGCCCGACAGCCGCAGCGCCCGCCCGAGGGCCTCGACGACCTGCTCAGAGGGGTTGCTGGCCCTGCCCTGTTCGAGGCGGGTCACATAGTCGACGGAGATCCCGGCCAGCAGGGCCAGCTCCTCGCGGCGCAACCCTGCGGCGCGCCGGTGACCGCCGCCCGGCAGCCCGGCCGTCTCCGGGGAGACCCGGTCCCGCCAGCGCCGTACCGTATGCCCGAATTCCGTGGTCGCCATGGTTCCACTGTGCACCGCCCGGCCAGGATCGTCCTGGTACTGCCAGTCCCAGGAAGCAGGGGCTCCTGGCTGTCCGGGCGGGCGGGCCGCAGGCTGGATCCATGACCACCACACTGATCACCGGAGCGAACAAGGGTCTCGGATTCGAGACCGCCCGCCGACTCGTCGCGGCCGGACACACCGTCTACATCGGAAGCCGGGACGCCGAACGCGGGCGCGGGGCCGCCGAGCAGCTGGGAGCGCGCAGCGTCCGGCTCGACATCACCGACCAGGCATCCGTCGATGCCGCCGCGCGGACCATCGCGGCCGACGGCGGCCTCGACGTACTGATCAACAACGCAGGCATCGAGGAGCGGGGCCCGGGCAACACCGTGATCGGCGCCGCGGACGTGACCGCCGAGACCATGCGCGCGACGTTCGAGACGAACGTCTTCGGCACGGTGCGCGTCCTGCACGCCTTCCTCCCGCTGCTGCAGCGCTCGGCCGCGCCGGTCGTCGTCAACCTCAGCAGCGGTCTGGCCTCACTGACCCGCGTCAGCAGCCCGGATACGCCGACCCACGCCTACCCGGGCGTCGCCTACCCGGCGTCGAAGGCAGCGGTCAACATGATCACCGTGCAGTACGCGAAGGCCTTCCCCGGCCTGCGGATCAACGCGGTCGAGCCCGGTTTCACCAAGACCGACCTGAACGGCAACACCGGCGTCCAGACCGTCGAGCAGGGCGCCGAGATCATCGTCCGCATGGCTCAGGTCGGCCCCGAAGGTCCCACCGGGACCTATGTCGACGCCGAGGGCGAACTGCCCTGGTAGGGCCTCGCGTTCAGGAATTGGACCAGGCGCGGGTGCAGAGCACCAGCCGGTACCCGTCCGGATCCTCGACGGTGACGCCCCACTCGTTCCAGTACGGATTCGGCGACAGGACGCGCTTGCCGCCGTGCTCCTCGAGACGGTCGACCAGCTCGTCGGGAACGGGCCCGTCCAGATAGACGACGAGCAGGTCCTCCTCGGTGGGACGCGGCGCGACAGCATGGGCGGCATCGTGTACGAGTTCGAGGTGCCAGGCCGCGTCGGGCCCGCCCACCATGAGCAGATCGTGCTCCCCCGCGGCCTCCCCCTGGGCGCGCCACAGCACCCCGAGCCCGAGGCCGCCGACCCAGAACCGCTCGGCCGCGGCGAGATCACGGGACGGGCGGGCGATGCGGATATGACTCCGACCGGTGAATGACATGGGACCCCTCCTGGCAGCACGCTCCGCTGCGTGCCGTTTTTCAGAGCGTAGGCGCCAGGCGATCTTGCGCGCATCGGACTTTGGTCGCAGGTCCTTTGGCCGGGACCACACAAAAAAACCGACCGGATCAGGCGATCCCCCGCGTCGCCTGATCCAGCCGTGGGCCCCACAGAACAGACCCCTGACAGGGGTCTTTGCAGGACGCGTTGATTATAGTTGGCTGAGAGCCAGTCAACGCAGGAGTCAAGCATGTCCCCGCGCAGCCCATCGGTCAATGAGGAGTTGCGGCGGCGTTCCCGCGAGCGGCTGCTGCAGGCGACCGTCGAGCTCGTGGGCGAGCGGGGGTACGAGGCGACGACGCTCGGCGACATCGCCGACCGGGCCGGCTCGGCCCGCGGGCTCGTCTCGTACTACTTCCCCGGAAAACGCCAGCTGCTGCAGTCGGCCGTGCACCGGCTGATGCACCGCACGCTCGCCGCGGCCCTGGAGCGCGAGCCGCGGACCGAGGACGGTCAGGAACTCCTGGCGCGGGCGATCGACGCGATCCTGGGGCTTGCCGGTGATCATCCGGTGCTGATGCGCACCCACATGGCGCAGATCCTGCAGGCGGACGGCTTCGTGAAGTGCGCCGAGCAGCAGCGCCTCGCGGAGCTGCTCCGTTCGGCGGTGGCCTCTTACGGGTCCGAGGACCCGGACGCCGACTACCCGCTGCTGCGCGCCCAGTTGATGGGCACGGTCTTCGCCCAGCTGCTGCCCGGCGCCCCGATGCCGCTGACACGGCTGCGCGCCGAGCTTTTCCAGCGGTACGGGCTCGACTGGGGACTCGGCGTTCCGCCGGGCGACGAGCCGCCCGGCGGAACGCGTCATGACTTCGCGGGTGTGCCGCTGTAGTCCGCTCTAGTCGAAGTAGTCGGGCTGGGTCTGCACATTGAGCTCGTGCAGCCGTACCCGCTTCGCCGGGTCGGTGCGACGGTCGCTGAGCTTCAGTACGTCGAAGCCCTTGGCGATGTCATTGGAGTAGATGTAGCCGTTGTAGTAGTACGCCGACCACGAGCCGCCGGTGACCATGGTGTCCGTGGAGATCGGGCCGCGCTCGAAGTAGCCGATCTCCTTGGGCCTGGCGGAGTCGGTGAAGTCCCAGACGGAGACTCCGCCCTGGTACCAGGCCTGGACCATGAGGTCCTTGCCCTTGACCGGGATCAGCGATCCGTTGTGGGCGACGCAGTTCTCGGTGTCGGCCTGGTGACGCGGGATCTTGAAGTAGCTGCGGAAGACGAGCTTGCGCTTGTCGCCCTTGCCAACGATGTCGTAGATGCCGTCGGCGCCGCGGTTCGGGCCGATCGTGGCGTTGCAGGTGGCCGCGCCGCCGCCGCCGAGCTCGTCGGTGAAGACGACCTTGTCCGCCTTCTGGTTGAAGGTCGCGGAGTGCCAGAACGCGAAGTTGACGTTGTCCTGGACCCGGTCGATGACCTTCGGCTGCTCCGGGTTCTTGATGTCGAAGAGGATGCCGTCGCCCATGCAGGCGCCGGCGGCCAGGTCCTTGGAGGGCAGCACGGTGATGTCGTGGCAGCCCGTGGTCTTGGAGACGCCCGGGTTGGTGGGGCCTCCGGGGTTGCCTCCGCCGTCGGGTCCCTCGCCCGGGAAGAGCACCGGGAAGTTCACGACCGCGGACTTCTCGGGGGCGTTGCGCGGCACCTTGATGACGGAGATGCCGTCATGCGGCGGCTGGCAGTCCGGGAAGGTGGCGCTGGGCGAGTAGGAGGAGACGTAGAGGTAGATGTTCTTCTTCGACGGCACCAGGGTGTGCGTGTGCGAGCCGCACGCGGTCTCGACGGCGGCGACGTACTTCGGGTTGCGCTTGTCGCTGATGTCGAAGATCTTCATGCCCTCCCAGGAGGACTTCTCCGTCGCGGGCTGCGTCGTGGAGGCGCAGGAGTTGTCGCTCCGCGAGGAGTCCGTCGACAGGAAGAGCAGGTTCCCCGAGACGGTGATGTCGTTCTGCGATCCGGGACACAGGACCTGGGCGACCGTCTTCGGAGCCTTCGGATCGCTGAGGTCGAAGATCCTGAATCCGTCGTAGTTGCCGGCGAAGGCGTACTTGCCCTGGAAGGCAAGATCCGAGTTGGTCCCCGCGAGGGCGTCCTTGGGGATGTTGGTCAGATGCTCGATGTTGGAGCTGTGGACGACCTCGTCCTGGCCGGGTATCTCCCCGTCGGCGATCGCCGAACGGGTCTGTGCGGCAAGGGACGTCGAGGTCGACGTCGTGGCCGGGGCGTCCCCCGGATCGGGCGTCGCGACCGCCGGTCCTGCGGCGAGCAGGGTGGCGATGAGTCCGGCCGCGGCCGCCATCACACCGAGTCGTCTGCGGCGCGCTCGAGGTTCGTGCAACGAGATCACTGCGTCCTCCCTTGTATCCGTTCGTAGTTGAACGGTTCACGGACTCCGGCAGTATCGTCCTTCCCATGTACATCTCAACAGATGGCAACGGAAACGTAATGCGGGCCTGTCGGTTGGCCGTTGCCGCGGGCGTCCTGGCGGCGCTGATGACGCTGACCGCGTGCGATACGGACGAGAGCACGCAAGGCGGTCGCAAAGACGGGGCAAACGCCGGACCAAAGGTGGTGGCTCCAGGTAAACCCGGCGAACCGGCCCGGACGCTGTCGGCCGCGGATGCCGCGAAAGCCGGCCGGGACGACGCCCCCAACTCGGCCGATTTCACGTACACACAGATGATGATCATCCATCACGGCCAGGCGCTGGAGATGACGAAGCTGGTCGCGCAGCGCGCCGATGCCGAGAGCGTGAAGAAGCTCGCCGAGCGCATCGCGGCGGCTCAGGGGCCCGAGATCGGCGCGATGCAGGGCTGGCTGGACACCCATGGCGGTGCGCGCAAGCAGGGCGGGCACGACCACGCGTCCATGCCCGGGATGGCCACCGCGGCCCAACTCGCCCAGCTCCGCGCGGCGAAGGGCAAAGCCTTCGACGAACTCTTCCTGAAGCTGATGACCACTCACCATCAGGGAGCGATCACCATGGCCACCGAGGTGCTCTCGGAGGGGAACAACGTGCTGGTCGAGGAGATGGCCAACGACGTCGTGGCACAGCAGACTTCGGAGATCGGCAGGATGCGCGCGATGTCCTAACGGCGGTTGTGACGGGGTGCCAGATATCCCTCGTCCCGCGCACCGGCGATCAGCCTGAGCGACTTGCGGCGGCTGTGGCCGGTCGCGCACATCACCGCGAGCACCGGATCGCGGCCGTCCTGCTGGGCCGCTCGGTACGCATCGGCGGCGATGCGCCGGCCGGCGCTGCCGCGCGGCCAGGAGGGGCGGGCCCTGCGTACGGCGGGAGGTTCTTCCGCGTACCCGCCTTCGTAGTACGGGTGCGGGACGGTCGCGCCGAGCCGGTGCTGCTCGACCACCACCTGGCAGGCGTCCTCCAGC
This sequence comes from Streptomyces sp. NPDC050738, assembly GCF_040654175.1. Classification (NCBI taxonomy): domain Bacteria; kingdom Bacillati; phylum Actinomycetota; class Actinomycetes; order Kitasatosporales; family Streptomycetaceae; genus Streptomyces; species Streptomyces sp. NPDC050738. The sequence goes on from NZ_JBFAHN010000026.1 coordinate 21,097, forward strand.
GGTCCCTCGATCCAGTCGGCGAGCGCCGCGAAGCCGTCCAGCGACAGCGGCGGGTCCGCGCGCATGTCCTCGATGGCGATCCGCCCGTCCGAGGCCACGGCAAGCACATCGATACGCGCCCCGTCGGCAAAGGTCAGCCGGATGTTGAACCAGGGCGGCAGGATCTCGCGGCGCATTCCCGTGCCACCCCAAGGAGTTCCGACGGGGTCGGAGGTGACGGTGCCGTGGCCCTGCAGTTCCCACACAGGCCATACCGACACCGCACCATTAGGGGCATAACGGCCTGTAGTGTTAAAAAAGGTACTTTCCGTCACCACTGCAACTTAACTATCTGATTGACGCCGTTGACGGCGGCGCGCAGAATGCTCCGGCGCAAGGCACCCCGATGCCGCACTGCGGTGCGATGCTGAGAGCACCCAGCGGGAAGGGGCACCGTCGTGCTTCGTGTCGCCGTAGTCGGTTCGGGCCCCAGCGGGGTCTACACGGCCCAGTCCCTCGTCGAACAGAGCGCGGTGCCCGGTGTGCACGTGCACGTACTGGACCGGCTGCCCTGCCCGTACGGTCTGGTGCGCTACGGAGTCGCTCCCGACCACGAGAAGATCAAGTCGCTGCAGAACAATCTGCGGGCCGTGCTGGAGCACGAGCGGGTGAGCTTCGTCGGCGGCGTCGAGGTGGGCAAGGGAGCGCTGACACCCGCCCGCCTGCTCGGCCTCTACCATGCTGTCGTGTACTGCGTGGGGGCCGCGAAGGACCGCCGGCTGGGCATCCCCGGCGAGGAGCTGGCGGGGAGCTGCTCGGCCACCGACTTCGTCTCCTGGTACAGCGCGCATCCCGACGCGGCCTCCAACGGCTTTGCGCTGGGGGCCCGTTCGGCCGTGGTCGTCGGGGTGGGCAATGTCGCCGTCGACGTCGCACGGATTCTCGCGCGCGGCGCGCAGGAGCTGCTGCCCACCGACGTTCCGCAGGCGGCGCTCGGAGCGCTGGCCGGCAGCCAGGTGCGCGAAGTCCATATGGTCGGCAGGCGCGGCCCCTCCCAAGCCCGCTTCACCACCAAGGAGTTGCGCGAGCTCGGCTCCCTCCCGGATGCCGACGCAACGGTGGACGGCCCGGAACTGGCGCTGGATCCGGCTTTCGCGGATCCTTCGGGGCTGCTCGCGGTGAACCGGCGCAATGTGGCCGTACTGCGCGAGTGGGCGCAGGCACCCCCGCCCCAGGGGCACTCACGCAGCATCCGGCTGCGCTTCTTCCTGCGGCCGGTGGAGGTGCTGGGCGACGGCGGCCGGGTGAGCGGGGTGCGGTTCGAACGGACCGTCCCCGACGGGCACGGCGGCGTGCGGCCCACCGGCGGGTACGAGGACATCGAGGCCCAGCTGGTGCTGCGCGCCGTCGGCTACCGGGGCGCTCCGCCGGCGGGTCTGCCCTTCGATCCCGCATCCGGCACCGTTCCGCACGAGGCGGGCCGGATGCTGCGGGAGGGCGCCCAGGCGCCTGGTGAGTATGTGGCGGGGTGGATCAAGCGCGGCCCGACCGGGGTGATCGGCACCAACCGCCCGTGCGCCAAGGAGACGGTGGCCTCGCTGCTCGCGGACGCGTCATTTCTCGTACAACGGCGGCCGGCCGACGATCCTCTGGACGCGATGCGGAAGCTGGGGCTGCGTCCGGTCGAGTGGCCGGGGTGGCTGGCGATCGAGGCGGCGGAAGCGGACCTGGGGATCTCGCTGGGGCGGCGGTCGGTGAAAATCCCGGACTGGGCCGGGCTGTTGGGGGCCGCCTACGGCGACACCTCGCTGCAACATCCCTGAAATCAACAGATTGTTTAGCCGCTCTACGGTCTCGGGCATGACAACACCGACGCAGACCGCGGTGCACCCGGTCGATGAAGTCCCGCCTCCTTCCCAGCTGGCCGCCTTCGGGCTCCAGCATGTGCTCGCCATGTACGCGGGCGCCGTGGCCGTGCCGCTGATCGTCGGTGGAGCGATGAAGCTCTCGCCCGCCGATCTCGCGTATCTGATCACCGCGGATCTGCTCGTCTGCGGTATCGCGACGCTCATCCAGTGCATCGGCTTCTGGCGGTTCGGGATACGGCTGCCCATCGTGCAGGGCTGCACGTTCGCGGCGGTCTCGCCCATGGTCCTCATCGGTACGACCGGCGGCGGGCTGCCCGCGATCTACGGTGCCGTGATCGTGGCGGGCCTTGCGATGATGCTGCTCGCCCCGGTGTTCGGGAAACTCCTGCGGTTCTTCCCGCCGCTGGTGACCGGGACGGTGATCCTGATCATCGGGCTCTCGCTCCTGCCGGTCGCGGGCAACTGGGCCGGGGGCGGGGCGGGTGCACCGGACTTCGGGGAGCCGAAGAACATCGGCCTCGCCGCCTTCGTGCTGGTGGTGGTGCTGGGCGTACAGCGTTTCGCACCGCCCGCGCTGAGCCGTATCGCCGTGCTCATCGGCATCGTGGTCGGCGTGTTGGTCGCGATTCCGGCCGGATTCACCGACTTCGGGGGCGTCGGGGACGCCGACTGGGTGGGCATCAGTACGCCGTTCCACTTCGGGGCGCCGACCTTCCACGCGGCGGCGGTCATCTCGATGCTGGTGGTGGCGCTGGTGACGATGACCGAGACGACAGGTGACTTCATCGCGGTCGGCGAACTCACGGACCGGCCGGTCGAGCCGCGGATGCTCGCCGACGGACTGCGGGCCGACGGCCTTTCGACCGTGCTGGGCGGCGTCTTCAACACCTTTCCGTACACCGCGTTCGCGCAGAACGTGGGTCTTGTGGGCATGACGCGGGTCCGCAGCCGCTGGGTCGTCGCCACCGCCGGCGGGATTCTCGTGGTGCTGGGGCTGCTGCCGAAGCTCGGTGCGGTGGTCGCCGCCATCCCGGCGCCCGTGCTGGGCGGAGCGGGTCTGGTGATGTTCGGAACGGTCGCGGCGAGCGGGCTGCGGACCCTGACGAAGGTGGACTTCACCGGCAACCACAATCTGACCGTCGTCGCCGTCTCGGTCGCGGTCGGCATGCTGCCGGTGGGTGTTCCGGGGATCTACGCGAAGTTCCCCGACTGGTTCCAGACGGTGATGGACAGCGGCATCAGTGCGGGCTGCCTGACCGCTCTCGTACTCAATCTGCTCTTCAACCACCTGCCGGGGCAGGGAAGTTCAGCTGCCGCCGAGCCGGTGGGCCTGCCCGGCAGCCGCCGCGAGGACGCTGTCCAGAAGGCCGGGGAATAGCGCGTCCAGGTCATCGCGGCGCAGACCGTTCATCTTGGCGGTGCCGCGGTAGACCTGCTGGATCACGCCGCTCTCGCGGAGCACCCGGAAGTGGTGGGTCGTCGTGGACTTGGTGACGGGGAGCACGAAGTGCGAGCAGGAGAGCTCCTGTTCCTCCGCCGCCAGGTCGCTGACCACGGACAGCCGGATCGGGTCGGAGAGCGCGTGCAGGACGCCCTCCAGTCTGATCTCCTCGCGTGCGGGGTGGGCGAGTTCTCGGGTGCTCGGTGCAGTGGTCACGGGATTCATTGTACGAGACTCATCGTAGTTTGACATTCACCGTACTACGATGGGTATCGTACGACCCGTACAGACGTCGTCCCGAGTCCTGAGCGGAGTCCGCCGTGAGCGCACTGTTCGAGCCCTACACCCTGCGGTCGCTGACCATTCCGAACCGGGTGTGGATGCCCCCGATGTGCCAGTACAGCGCCGCCCCTGACGGCGCGCTGGCCGGTGCCCCGCACGACTGGCACTTCGCGCACTACGCGGCACGCGCCGTCGGCGGCACCGGGCTCATCATCGTCGAGGCCACCGCGGTCTCTCCCGAGGGCCGGATCAGCCCGTACGACCTCGGGATCTGGAACGACACCCAGGTCGAGGCCTTCCGCCGGATCACCACATTCCTCAAGGGGCAGGGCACCGTCCCCGGCATCCAGCTCGGTCACGGCGGCCGCAAGTCCTCGACCGATCAGCCGTGGAAGGGCGGGGCGCCGGTAGGGCCCGAGGCGCACGGCTGGCAGCCGCTGGGGCCGAGCGCGCTCGCGTTCGACGCCAGGCACCCCGTCCCCACCGAGCTCACCGTCGAGGCGATCCGCGAGATCGTCGCGCAGTTCGCCGACGGTGCGCGGCGCGCGCTGGACGCCGGATTCCAGGTCGCCGAGATCCACGGCGCCCACGGCTATCTGATCAGCGAGTTCCTCTCGCCGCACTCCAACGTGCGCACCGACGCGTACGGCGGCTCCTTCGAGAACCGGACCCGCTTCGCCCTCGAAGTCGTCGACGCCGTACGGGAGGTGTGGCCCGAGGAGCTCCCGCTGTTCTTCCGTATCTCCGCCACCGACTGGCTGGACGAGGGCGGCTGGACGGCGGACGACACCGTGCGCTTCGCCGGGCTGCTCAAGGCCCATGGGGTCGACCTGCTCGACACGTCGACCGGCGGCAACGCCTCGGGCGTCCGGATTCCGACCGGGCCCGGCTACCAGGTCCCGTTCGCCGCGCGCGTCAAGGCCGAGACCGCACTGCCCGTCGCCGCCGTCGGCATGATCACCGACCCGGAGCAGGCGGAGAAGATCCTGGCCAACGGCGAGGCGGACGCGGTGCTGCTCGGCCGTGAGCTGCTCCGCAACCCCTCATGGGCCCGGCATGCCGCGCGGGAGCTGGGCGCGGACGTGCACGTTCCCGACCAGTACCACCGCTCCGTGTAGCGCGTCACTCCGCCTGACCGCAGGCTGCTAGCCGAGTTCGAGCGTGGTCACGCCGTAGACGCGGTGCGCCGCGACCGGGCGGATCGGCCCTGTGTACATCCGGGCCGTCGCGAACGTCGGCTCCAGACCCAGCGACTCGGCCATCGCGACGGCCTCCGGGTTGGAGTCGGGGACGTCCAAAGCGACGGGGGCTCCCCCGGTCTCCGCCGCCAGGGCGGCGAGGAGTGCCCATGCATCGGTCACGGTGTCGGCGAACAGCGGACCGATGCGGTACGTGTCGCGGGCCGGGCGAATCACTCCGTAACCGGTGAGCCTGCCGTTCACGACCCGGGCGAGCGCACGATGTCCCGGCTGGGTCAGCCAGCGGTCCAGGAAGTGCGGGCGGTCCGCCGGGCAGCAGGTGCTGTCGTAGGCGAGGAGGGCCTGGCGGTCCGCCGCCCCGATGGGTCCGATGTGCGCCGGCGGTGCGCTCGCGGGGGCGATGGTGCCGACGTGGCGGACCGTGCCGTGAGCCCGTTCGAAGCCCGAACTGCGGTAGTTGTCCTGCTGGTCGGGTACGCCGTCGAGGCCGACCGTGCGGGAGCCCGCGTGGGCGAGGGCCGTCTTCCAGGTGGCCAGGCCGTGTCCGCGGCCCCGGTGGTCGGGGCGGACGAGATAGAAGCCCAGGAAGGCGTAGTCCGGACCGTAGTTGACCACCGAGACGGCGGAGACCGGCTTGCCGTCGATACGGCCGACGAAGAAGCCCTCGGGGTCCTGGGCGAAGAAGCTGTCGAGGTCGGCGAGGCCTGGATTCCAGCCCTCGGCCGCCGCCCAGTCGACGATCGCCGGCCACTCCTCACAGGTGGCCCGCGCGATGTCGAGTTCTCCGGCGGCCGGGTCCGTCATCGATGCCCCTCTTCGTCACACGGCTGGATAGACGTCCAGTCTGCCGCACATGCCGAACCTGCCGTACGCGGCGGGCTGTTCGGCGCGTACGGCTGCTTGCGCGAGGTACGTGGCGTCGCCTTCGGCGAGGTGGTCCAGCTGTTCGCCGGTGGCCGCCGACGCCGCCGCCGCGCCGCGCTGCCACCGCTCGCGCCACGCGGGCAGTTTTGGCCGTACGAGCGCGGCCGCCGCACGGTGGAAGGCGGCGAGGGGGGCCGGGTCGCCCGCTTCCGTCGCCGCGCGCAGCGCGAGGAAGCCCTCGACGGCGAGGTCGCGCCGTGTGCGGGCCGCCAACTCCTGTGTCCTCTCCGGCGAGTCGAGGGGCAGTGCGGTCGCCGCCCTATAGGTGTCGGGGTCGGTGAGGTGGCGCGGCGGCAGGGTGAGGACGGCGTCGCCCGCCTCGGGCAGGCCGCTGTTCTGCATCAGGACGACCAGGCGCAGGCCGTCGTCGTTGATCAGACGGTGGATGGTGCCGGGGGTGAACCAGACCAGGGCGCCCGCGCTCAGCGGCGTCTGCAGGAAGCCGGAGGCCGTGAGGGTCTGGACGGCGCCGCTGCCTCCGGTGACGACGTATCCCTCGGTGCAGGTGAGGTGCAGGTGCGGGGTGCCGCCGCGCAAGCCGTCGGCGGCCGGCCAGTCGTAGACGCGCAGATGCGATACGGCGACGGAGCCGGGCGGGCCCGCGTGCGTCACCATGGGTGCTCCTTCAGGTAGTCGGTGATCTCGTCGCGCTCCCAGGCCCGGTCGGCGACGACGATCCGGTAGCCGCGGGTGAGCGTCTCCCCCGGGGCCAGGACCAGGTCGTCGAAGAACGCGAAGGAAGGGGCGACGGCGGCGAACGGGTCATTGCGTACGAACCAGTGGGAGGGGTGCTGTCCCGCGCGGTCGTTCTCCGGTGCGTGGACGAACAGCAGGGTGGCATGGCCGTCGGCACCGTCGTGTTCGCCCGTGTAGGCCAGCCAGGGCGCCTGTTGTCCCATCAGGCCCGGCCCTTCGTCGTGCGGTGCGAGGATGCGGCCCTCTCGGAAGGCGCGCGGTCCGCGCCAGAACAGCCCGGTGTAGCCCGCGAGTTCACGGCCCTGGGTGGTGGGGCTGCCGAAGACCAGGGGCACCTCGCGGCGGTTGGTGATCGCACTGGACCAGGTGAGGGCCCAGGAACCCGCGTCCGCGTCGAGGTCGTGGATGTCGATACGGCGCGCCTCGTCGGCCCAGTGCTCGCCGTCGTACGGGTGCCAGCTGAGCCGCTCCGCGATGGTCGCCCGTCCCTCGGCGGAGGCCACTTCGTCGAAGCCGAGGTGCGCCATCGAGCCGACGCGTTCGGGGAGTTCGAGGTAGCCCTCGCCGTGCACGTAGCTGTTGCCGCCCCAGAGGTTCTGGCCGGAGAGGTGGGAGGCCGTCATCTGCAGGCCCTTGTGCCAGCGGTGGTCGTTGGGGCGGTAGTCGGTGACCGTGCGGCCCGCGAGGGTCCTGATGGGGTGGAGGTAGGGCTTCGGGGACTCCCAGGCCGCCTCGGGCCGGTAGACGTAGCGCAGGAGTTCGGTGCCCGAGGGTGCGGTGACCGCGATGTGGTCGCCGTGCGTGTGGGTGATCCGCGGGTCGGCGTTCATGCCCGTACCTCCTCGGTGGCGGGTGCCCAGCCGGGTGCTCCGCCGTGGAGAGCCGTGTAGTAGGGGTCGCCGGGGCCGATGTCGCCGCTGCGGACCGTGGTGTCGGTGAAGGCCGACTTGTAGAGCGCGGCGATCAGTTCCAGGCTGGTGCGGCCGTCGGCGCCGCTGCTGCGCGGGCGGCGGCCGGCGCGCAGGTCGGCGAGGAGCGCGCGCAGCTGGGCGAGGTGCGAGCTGGGGATGTCGGGGCCGAACTCCCGCCATGCGGCGGCCTGTTCGGCCGGGACATCGGGTGCGGGGGTGATGCTCCAGTCGGCGTTGCTGTGGCCGTAGAGGTGGGTGAGTTCCACGGTGGCCTGCTCGCAGTCGATCCGGATGCGGCTCACCTCATCGGGGCTGAGCACGCTGTTCACCACGGTCGCCATGGCGCCGTTCTCGAAGCGTACGAGGGCGGTCGAGACGTCCTCGGTCTCGATGTCGTGGACCAGCCGGCCCGCCATCGCGCGGACTTCGGACCACGGCCCGAGCAGGTCGAGGAGGAGGTCCATCTGGTGGATGCCGTGGCCCATGGCGGGCCCGCCGCCCTCGGTCGACCAGCGGCCGCGCCACGGTACGGCGTAGTAGTCGGTGTCGCGGTACCAGGTCGTCTGGCAGTGCGCGACGAGCGGGCGGCCGAGTTCCTGGCCGGTGAGCAGTGTGCGTACGTGCTCGGCGCCGGAACCGAAGCGGTGCTGGAAGACGATCGCGGCGTACGGACCACCCCGGCCCTCGGCCGCTTCGATGGCGTCGAAGTCGGCGAGCGAGGGGCAGGGCGGCTTCTCGCACCAGACCCAGGCACCGGCCCGCAGCGCGGCCAGGGTCTGGTCGCGGTGCAGGGTGGGCGGAGTGCAGATGGTGACGAGGTCCGGCTGCTGCTCGTCGAGCATGAGCTGGAGATCGGTGTACGGGTGCCCGATGCCGTACTCGCCGCAGAAGGCATCGACCGACGCCTGGTCGATGTCGACCGCGGCGACGATCTCGATCGGCTGCTCGGCGGCGAGTGCGGTCAGCGCGGGGACATGGGCCCCGCGCGCGATGCCTCCGGTGCCGACGACCGCTACCCGGACCGACCGTTCCTGCTGAGCTCGCGTGGACGTGACAAACACCCCATCAATGGCGGGGAGAAGCGCCTGCCACCGTATAGCAAGCGCTTTCTCCAGCGGAAACGTATGGTCCCGCCCGGCGTCGGTCAAGGGTGCGGCGGCAGTCCAGGGAGCTGCCGGGTGTCAGCCCGCGGTCAGCCGCTTCGGCAGCCAGCGGAGGATGGCGGCCTCCTGGTACGGGCCGCCGCCCTCGTGGTCGTTGAAGGTGTAGACCTCGATGGCCTTGTCCTCCACCGGGTAGGCGTTGAAGGCTCCGTAGACCGTCGATGGCGGGCAGGTCTGGTCCTCCAGCGCCGTCGAGAAGAGCGCGGGTGCGCGCCCCCTGGCCGCGAAGTGGACTCCGTCGAAGTACGAGAGCGTGCGCTGGACGTCTGCGTCCGCACCCCGGTGGGTCTTGAGGTAGCGGCCGATCTCGCGGTACGGGTCCCGGTCGGTCAGCGTCGTCGCCCGCGGGAAGTCGCAGAGGAACGGCACGTCGGAGACGATCGCCGTCAGGTCGGGGACGAGTCCCGCGACCGCGAGGGTGATGCCGCCGCCCTGGCTCGCGCCGAGCGCGGCGGTGCGGGTCGCGTCCACCAGGGGGTGCGAGCGCGCGGCCTCCACGGCGCGTACCGCGTCGGTGAAGACCCTCCGGTAGTAGTAGTCGTGCGGGTCCTGGATGCCGCGCGTCATGTAGCCGGGGACCGCGGGACCGCTTCCGACGGGGTCGGGGGTGTCGCCGCCGCCCCAGGTGGAGCCCTGACCGCGGGTGTCCATGACGAAGTGGGCGAAGCCCGTGTTGGCCCAGAGGAGATGGGTGTGCGGGAGGCTGCGCCCGCCGCCGTACCCGATGAACTGCACGACCACGGGCAGCGGTTCGGTGGTGCCGGCCGGGAGGACGAACCAGCCCTTGACCGGCTGACCGCCGAATCCGGCGAAGGTCACGTCGAAGACGTCGACTCCGGTGAGACCGGTGTCGACCGGCTCGAAGCGGGCGTCGAGGTCGTGGGAGCGGGCCTCGCCCAGCGTCTTCTCCCAGAACTGGTCGAAGTCAGCCGGCTCGGTGGACCGGCTCCGATAGCTGGGGAGTTGGTCCAACGGGAGGTCGAACAGGGCCATCGTGGGCACTCCGTCTCGGGTCATCGGATGAATCGCGCAGGCGCCACCGTACGACGGCCGCACCCACCACGACCAGAGCCGCCAGCCCGTAGGCCGTCGCCCCCAGCACCGCGCGATCGCCCACCGCACCTGCGGCGACATAGCGGGCCGCACCGGCGACCGCGACCGCGAGCCACTCCCAGCGGCCGTCGAGGGCGACCAGGGCGATGAGCAGCAGGGCGTACCAGGAGTAGCCGGGCGTCATCGCCAGGAACGCCGTACCCGTCACCAACAGGCAGCCGCGCCAAGGGCGTTCGGGATCGCCCCGCAGAAGCACCCAGCCGGAGACCGCCACCATCACCATGATCACCGCGGGCAGCGCCCAGCCGTCGGGCAGGACGAGGCGCAACAGGGCGTAGCGGTCGCGGGCGCCCGCGTCGTCGTACCCCTCCTCCTGCGCATAGCCCCCGAGATAGCCGAAGACGGAGGAGCGGGATGCGAGGACGTACGGGAGATAGGCGAGCGCGATGCAGGCCGCGGCGGGGACCAGGACGGCGGCCGCCTCGCGCGGGCGGCGGCGCAGAATGCCCGGGAGGAGGACGGCGGGGAGGAACTTGACCGCGATCGCGGCTCCGAGCAGCGCGCCTCCTAGGACTCTGCGGCGTACGACGACACCGAGTGCGACGACGGCGAGCAGGACGCCGAGCACGTCCGCGTGGGCGTTGTTGACCGCCTCGAGGGGTACGGCGGGACACCAGGCCCAGAAGGCGGCGTGGCGCGGGTCGCCTCGCCGGCGCAGCACGAGGAGCAGGGCCGCGGTGGTGGCGGTCGAGAGCAGCACTCCGCCGATCTGGAGCGGTTTGTGGCGGCTGCCCGGCGGTGAGATCTCGTGGACGGCGAAGAAGTACGCCTCGGCCACCGGGGGGTAGATGGTGTGCACCGAAGGCCGGTTGATGAGGGTGGGTTGACCTGCCGGGAAGAGCCAGGGGTCGCGCAGCTGCGCGAGTTCGGGGGCGTTCGGGGCGTAGTCGTACGGGGAGATGCCCGCGGCCTGCACCCTGCCGTCCCAGGCGTAGCGGTAGGAGTCCGAGCTCGTGCGCGGCGGACCGGCGAGGCCTGTGAGGGCCACGGCGATACCGCCGACGAGCACCAGCGTCGTGACGTGCCGGGCGGGGACTTTGCGCAGGGCGAGGGCCGCGGCAGCGAAGAGCACCCAGCACGCCGCGTACCACCAGATCAGCGTGGACTGCCGGGACTCGGGGACGTCCCGGGCGAGCGTGCTGAACAGGGTGGCGGCGAGTGCGGTGAGCAGCGCCGCGGCGAGCGCGGTACGTCGGTTGATCACGTGGTCGAGCGTGCCACCGGAAGGGGGCCGGATGGCGGGCCGCGCCGGGGACGTCCGCGTTTCGTAAGGTGCGGATCGCGGTGGTCGGCACCCCGGCGGGGGTGTGATGGGTGGCATGGAACATTCACCGTCGCGGCCGGCCCTCCAGGGTCTCCTGCCGCGCTTCAAGGGCCGGCTGCACGATGCCAGGACGGCGACGGCGATCGGCCGCTGGCTGGCGGCGGCGTTCGCCGTGTGCCTGGTCACGGGCGTGGTCAGCCATTACCTGCAGCATCCGCCGGGGGCCCTCGTCGATGTGCTGCCGAGCCGGCCGGTCTGGGGCTACCGGCTGAGCCAGGGGCTTCATGTGGCGAGCGGCATCGCCGCGATCCCGCTGCTGCTGGCGAAGTTGTGGACGGTCTATCCGCGGCTGTTCGCCTGGCCTCCGGTCAGCTCGGTACGGCACGGTCTCGAGCGGCTCTCGGTGGCGCTGCTGGTCGCGGCGGCGGTCTTCGAGGTGTTCTCCGGGCTGCTCAACACGGTGCAGTGGTATCCGTGGCCGTTCTCGTTCGTGCCGGTGCACTTCGCGGTCGCCTGGGTGCTGGCCGGTTCGGTGCTGCTGCATGTGGCGGTCAAGTACCCGCTGATCGCCGCTCATTGGCGTAAGGACTCGCCCGGAACCCGCGCCCTGCCCGCCGAGGACGGACCCGACCGGCGGTCGCTGCTGCGCGGGGTGACGGCGGCGGTGGGCGCGGTCACCGTGGTGACAGTGGGGCAGTCGTTCACGCCGCTCGGCCCGCTCGACCTGCTGGCCCCGCGCCATCCCGGCCACGGGCCGCAGGGGCTGCCGGTCAACCGGACGGCCGCTGCTGCCGGGGCCCTCCAGGTGGACACCGCCGGATGGCGGCTGACCGTGGTGGGGCCGCGGTCGTACGAGCTGACGCTGGAAGAGCTGCGCGCGCTCCCGCAGAGCGCCGGCGAGCTGGCGATCGCGTGCGTGGAGGGCTGGTCGAAGTCGGCGCACTGGAGCGGCGTACGGATCCGGGACCTGCTGGACCGGGCAGGTGCGCCTCCGGGAGCCCGGCTGCGGGTGGTGTCGCTGGAGCACCGGGGCGCGTACCGGGTGATGGAGATGGGCCGCGAGTACGCCCGCGATCCGCTGACGCTGCTGGCGCTGCGGCTGAACGGCGCCGTCCTCACGCCCGACCACGGCTATCCGGCGCGCATCATCGCGCCGAACCGGCCCGGCGTGCTGCAGACCAAGTGGGTCACCCGGCTGGAGGTTCTGTGATGGTACGTCAGATCATGGGCGGAGCCGGGGTGTTGGTCATCGGGCTCGGCGTCTGGCTGTTGTCCGGTACGGGTGATCCGATGGATGCGGCTGTATGGCTGGCCGGTTCGGTGGTCCTGCACGACGGACTGATCGCACCGCTCGTGCTGGCCGTCGGGCTTCTCGTCGCGCGAGGGCCCGTACCCCGGGTGGTACGGGCCGCTCTGGTGGTCGGCGGATGCCTGACGGTCATCGCCCTGCCGGTGCTGCTGCGGCCCGGCACCCCGTCGAACTCCTCGGTGCTGCCGCTGGACTATCTCTCCAACTGGCTGATCCTGCTGGGGATCACGGCCGGGGCAGCCGTGGTGTACGCCGCAGTGCGACGAACCGGCGGCCCTGCTCCTGCCATGCGCCGGCTGCGGTCCATCCTGTGGCGCGGGCATGATCAAGAACCGCCTGAGGACCCACGCGCGCCCAGGGAAAGTCGGCTCCACTGGCTCCGCGGCCGTCGTCGACCCTGACCAGGACCCGCTCGTCCACCTCGACCGGGGCGGCCTCCACCAGCAACAGGCCGCCCCTGGAGACCAGTTGGGCCGCGCGCGCGAGCAGGATGCGCGGCTCGCCGCCGATGCCGATGTTGCCGTCGATGAGCAGCGCCGTACCCCAGCGCCCCTCGCCCGGCAGTGCGTCGAACACCGAACGGCAGAGGGCGGCTCCGCCTTCCCTGTTCGTACGGTCGACGGCCGCCGTGCTCACATCGATGCCGAGGACACGGTGGCCCAGCGCCGCCAGACCGGCGACCAGCCGGCCGGGCCCGCAGCCGATGTCCAGGACCGATCCCTCGCAGCGCTCCAGCACGGACATGTCGGCGCGGTCGGCGCCCGCGCACCAGCGCTCCACCTCCAGGGGCAGCAGCCAGCCGTCGGCCCGGCGCAGGAACAGCGGGCCGCGGCCGGTGCGCAGAGCGTCCGCGTAGGGGTCGGCCTGCCAGGCGCGCTGCTGTACGGGGGCGGGGACCACGGCGGTCATACGGCGGCGCCGAGGGTCACGGCGAACCGGGTGTGCGGAGCGGCGGCTGCCACCAGCCGGGCGTCGGCGTCGGTGTCGACGTCCCTGAGCTGCGGCAGGTCGCGCACGGTGAGTCCGGCGTCGGTGAGCCGCTTGCGCTGCAGGGAACCGGTGGCGGGTGTCGACATGGGCACTCCGCGGATCAGGTCCCCTCGGGGCTCGGCCAGGCCCAGCGCCCAGAATCCGCCGTCGTACGCCGGGCCGAACCAGGCGTCGCAGCCGTCCCACCCGTCCAGTGCGGGGGCGAGCAGCGCGGGGGTGATCTGCGGGGTGTCCATGCCGACGAGCAGCGCGGGGCCGCTGCAGAGTTCGAAGGCCGCGGCGAGGCGTTCGTCGAGGCCGCCGCCGCCCTGCGGGCAGACCTCGAAGCCCGGAGGCAGCCAGTCCCCCACGGCTCCGTCGAGCACGAGGATCCGGCGGCGTGCGGGAGTGTCCAGGACCGCGTGCAGGGTGTCGGTCAGTGCGGCTTCGGCGAGAGCGGCCGCCTCCTCGGGGGTCCAGGGCGGGGTGAGCCGTGTCTTGACGCGTCCGGGCACCGGCGCCTTGGCGATGACGAGCAAGGTGGTCACCGGGCGACCGCCCCGTCCAGCACGGCACGCATGTCGGCGACGGCCTGCCAGGTGCCCCGCCAGGTGCCGGTGACCTTGGATTTCCCGGTGCGCGGACGATACGGGACGTCGCTCTCGGCGATCCGCCAGCCCGCCTCGGACGCGCGGACGACCATCTCCAGCGGATAGCCGCTGCGCCGGTCGGTGAGGCCGAGCGCGAGCAACGCCTCGCGGCGGGCGGCCCGCATCGGTCCGAGGTCGCGCAGCTGCACGCCGGTCCGGGTGCGCAGCATCCGGGAGAGGGCGAGATTGCCGGCCCTGGCGTGCAGCGGCCAGGCACCGCGGCCCTGGGGGCGCCGCCGGCCGAGGGCCAGATCGGCTTCTCCTCCGGTCACCTGTGCCACGAGTGCGGGGAGCAGACCCGGATCGAGCGAGGCGTCGCAGTCGCAGAAGCAGACGAGGTCGGCCTTTGCGGCGAGCAGTCCCGCATGGCAGGCCGCGCCGAAGCCGCGCCGCGGCTCGTGGACGACGGTCGCGCCGAGGCGCGCGGCGATGTCCGGTGATCCGTCGGTGGAACCGTTGTCGACGACGACGGCCCGCCACCCGGCGGGAATACGTTCCAGTACCCACGGCAGGGCGGCGGCCTCGTCGAGGCAGGGGAGGATGACGTCCACGGACGTCGGATGCGAGTCGGTCACGCCCTCACCGTACGAACCAGAAACGGACATAAGGGATTTCGAGTCCTTACGAAACTCGGACGTCGTATCGCCTGAGGGGTCCGCCACGCCCGCCGCGCCCCGGTCGGTGCGAGGCTGGACGCATGCAGAACCCGCACCCGGCACCGCCACCCGCAGCGCACCCCGCGCGCATCCTGGTCGTCGACGACGACCCGACCGTCGCCGAGGTCGTCACCGGCTATCTGGAACGGGCCGGACACCTGGTCGACCGGGCCGCCGACGGACCCGAGGCGCTGCGGTGCGCCGCCGAGCGCTGGCCGGATCTGGTGGTGCTCGATCTGATGCTGCCGGGCATGGACGGCCTCGAGGTCTGCCGGGAGCTGCGCGACCGCGGTCCCGTACCCGTGATCATGCTGACCGCGCGCGGGGACGAGGACGACCGGATCCTCGGCCTGGAGATAGGTGCGGACGACTACGTGACCAAGCCCTTCAGCCCGCGCGAGCTGGTGCTGCGGGTCGAGTCGGTGCTGCGCCGCAGCCGGGCGGGAGCGGGGGAACGGCCGGGATCGCTGCTCGCCGCGGCGGGAATCGCCATGGACCCCGCGGCTCGGCGGGCGACCAAGGACGGCTCCGAACTCGCCCTGACGCTGCGGGAGTTCGACCTGCTGGAGTATCTGCTGCGCCATCCCGGACAGGCGTGCAGCCGTGAGCGGCTGATGCACGAGGTGTGGGGCTGGGAGTTCGGCGACCTGTCGACCGTCACCGTCCATGTGCGGCGGCTGCGCGGAAAGATCGAGAGCGATCCGGGCGCCCCCGTCCTCATCCAGACGGTGTGGGGCGTCGGCTACCGCTTCGAGGTGAGCGAGGCATGAAGGACATCCTGCTGATCGCCCTGTACGCATTCGCCGGGGCCTGCGCGGCCGGACTGCTCGGCGCCGTGGTGCTGCGGCTGCTGCGCCGGCGCTCCATGGCCGTCGTGCTGACCGTCGTCGCCGCGGTGGCGGTGACCGCGATGCTGGCCGGAACGCTGGTCGTGGCATGGGCGATGTTCCTGTCGACCCACGACCTGAAGGTGGTGACCCTGGTGGCCGCGATGGCGGCCGTGGTGTCGCTCGCCACCGCGCTGCTGCTGGGCCGCTGGGTCGTCGCCGGGAGCAACGCGCTCACGCTGGCCGCGCGCTCCTTCGGCGAGGGCGGCTCGTTCGCCGCACCCGACGGCGCCGCGACAGCCGAACTGTCCGAACTGGGCAGGGAATTGGCGTCCACCAGCGCCAAGCTGGCCGCTTCACGCGAGCGCGAGCGGGCCCTGGAGACCTCGCGCCGCGAGCTCGTCGCCTGGATCTCGCACGATCTGCGCACACCCCTGGCGGGCCTGCGCGCGATGTCCGAGGCGCTGGAGGACGGCATGGCGGCCGATCCCGAGCGCTACTTCCGTCAGATCCGCACCGAGGTGGACCGCCTCAACACCATGGTCGGTGATCTCTTCGAGCTCTCCCGGATCCACGCGGGCGCGCTGACGCTCACACCGACCCGGATCTCCGTGTACGACCTGGTGGGCGACGCGATGGCCGGTGCCGATCCGCTCGCCCGTGAGCACGGGGTGCGGCTGGTCGGCGGGCGCGTGGAGTCCGTCCCTGTGGAGGTGGACGGCAAGGAGATGACGCGGGTCCTCGCCAATCTGCTGGTCAACGCCATCCACCGGACACCCGCCGACGGCACGGTCGCGGTCGACGCCGAGCTGCTGGCCGGATCGGTGGTGCTGTCGGTGACCGACGGCTGCGGCGGTATCCCCGAGGGCGATCTGGAGCGGGTCTTCGACACCGGCTGGCGCGGCAGTGAGGCCCGCACTCCCCCGGCGGGTGCGGGCCTCGGTCTGGCGATCGTGCGCGGGATCGTGGAGGCCCACGAGGGGCGGGCCGCGGTCCGTAACGTCCTGGGCGGGTGCCGGTTCGAGGTCACTCTCCCCGCAGCCGGGAGCTAGCGAACTCGGTCATTCCCTCGTCGAACAGGACCTCCGGCTTCCAGCCGAGCTCGGCCGTCAGCCGCTCCGAGGACGCCGTGATGTGGCGTACGTCGCCGAGCCGGTATTCACCGGTGACGACGGGGGCGGGGCCGCCGTAGGCGCGGGCCAGAGCGCGGGCCATGTCGCCGACGGTGTGCGGGGTGCCGCTGCCGGTGTTGTACGGGGTGAGCGTGGCGGGCGGCCGGTCGCCGAGGGACTCCAGGGCGACGGCGTTGGCCGCTGCCACGTCCCGTACGTGGACGAAGTCCCTTCGCTGGCGGCCGTCCTCGAAGACCTGCGGCGCCTCACCTCGGGCGAGGGACGAGCGGAAGAAGGAGGCGACCCCCGCGTACGGCGTGTCCTTGGGCATGCCGGGGCCGTACACATTGTGGTAGCGCAGCGCCACGGCCCTGCCTCCGCTCGCTCTGGCCCAGGACGCCGCCAGGTGTTCCTGGGCGAGTTTGGTCGCGGCGTACACATTGCGGGGGTCCGTCGGCGCGTCCTCGCCGACCAGGCCCGGCTCCAGCTCGGCACCGCAGGACGGGCACAGGGGCTCGAAGCGGCCCGCGTCGAGTGCGGACACGGCGCGCGGGCCCGGGCGGACGGGGCCGTGCGCGGGGCAGTCGTAGCGGCCTTCACCGTAGACGACCATGGATCCGGCCAGTACGAGTCGGCGCACCCCCGCCTCCGCCATGGCGGCGAGCAGGACGGCCGTGCCCAGGTCGTTGCAGCTCACGTAGTCGGGCGCGTCGGCGAAGTCCTTGCCCAGGCCGACCATCGCCGCCTGGTGGCAGACCGCGTCCACACCGCGCAGGGCGCGGGCGACCGCCTGTCTGTCCCGTACGTCGGCGTGGATCCACTCGGCTTCGGGCAGCGGCGGCAGACGGGGGTGGGCGGAGGGGAGCAGGGCGTCGAGGACGACCGGGGTGTGGCCGCGGCCGGCGAGGGTGCGGACGAGGTGCGAGCCGATGAAGCCCGCGCCTCCGGTGACGAGTACGCGCATGGTCTGGACGGTAGCCGCGGTGGACGGTCCGGCAAGGCCGCGGCACCGCACCGTCACCAGTACGTAAGAACCTCCGGGCCCCGGCACGGCGGCCGCAGAACGGGCCGTTGTCAGTGCCGGGGTGCAGACTGACGCGTAAACCGGACAACGACGTCCTGGAGGTGTCGTGATGACCGAAATTCTTCTCACCGTGGGCACGCGCAAAGGGCTCTTCATCGGCCGCAGGCGAGGCGGCACATGGGAGTTCGACGGCCCGCATTTCAACGCCCAGGCCGTGTACTCGGTCGGCATCGACGCGCGTCGTGCGGTGCCACGCCTGCTCGTCGGCGGGGACAGCGCGCACTGGGGTCCCTCGGTGTTCCACTCCGACGACCTCGGTGCGTCCTGGACCGAGCCCGCACAGCCCGCGGTGAAGTTCCCCAAGGACACGGAGGCCTCCCTGGAGCGGGTCTGGCAGCTGCACCCGGCCGGGCCCGCCGAGCCCGATGTCGTGTACGCGGGCACCGAACCCGCCGCGCTGTTCCGCTCCGAGGACGGCGGGGAGAGCTTCGAGCTCGTACGACCGCTGTGGGAGCACCCCACCCGCTCCAAGTGGGTGCCGGGCGGAGGCGGGGAGGCGGTGCACACCGTGGTCACCGACCGCCGCGACCCCGACGCCCTGACCGTCGCGGTGTCCACGGCCGGAGTGTTCCGCTCGCGCGACCGCGGCGCGAGCTGGGCTCCGTCCAACCACGGAGTGTCAGCGGTCTTCCTCCCCGACCCCGACCCGGAGTTCGGCCAGTGCGTCCACAAAGTCGCCCAGGATGCGGGGGACTTGGACCGGCTCTATCTGCAGAACCACTGGGGTGTCTACCGAAGCGACGACGCGGGCGCCAACTGGACCGACATCGGCGCGGGACTCCCCTCGACCTTCGGATTCGCCGTCGCCGCCCATCCGCACCGCGCCGACACCGCGTACGTCTTCCCGATCACCGCGGACTCCGACCGGGTGCCGGCCGACAACAAGTGCCGGGTCTACCGCACGAACGACGCGGGCTCCAGCTGGGAGCCGCTTTCGGCAGGCCTTCCGCAAGGGGCGCACTACGGCACGGTGTTGCGTGATGCGCTCTGTACGGACGACGCGGATCCGGCGGGCGTGTATTTCGGCAATCGCAATGGCGAGGTGTACGCCAGCGCGGACGACGGCGACAGCTGGGAGCTCCTCGCCTCGCACCTGCCAGACGTCCTGTGCGTACGGGCGGCGGCCCTGGGTTGAGAGGACCACGGCATCCGCCAGTAGGGTGACCCCCGTGCCAGCACGACCGTTGAAAGACATCATCGAACCGGGATGGGCCCAGGCCCTGGAGCCGGTGGCCGAGCGGATCGCCGCGATGGGCGATTTCCTGCGCGCGGAGATCGCCGCGGGCCGCACCTATCTGCCCGCCGGAGCCCATGTGCTGCGTGCCTTCCAGCAGCCCTTCGACGAGGTGCGGGTCCTGATCGTCGGCCAGGACCCGTATCCGACACCGGGCCACGCCGTGGGCCTGAGCTTCTCGGTGGCTCCCGAGGTGCGTCCGGTGCCCGGCAGCCTGGACAACATCTTCCGGGAGATGCACACCGACCTCGGGCTGCCGCGTCCCTCCAACGGCGACCTGACGCCGTGGACGCGGCAGGGTGTCCTGCTGCTCAACAAGGCGCTCACCACCGCGCCGCGCAAGCCGGCGGCGCACCGCGGCAAGGGGTGGGAAGAGATCACCGAGCAGGCCATCCGGGCGCTCGCCGCACGCGGCAAGCCCCTGGTGTCCGTGCTGTGGGGCCGGGACGCCCGCAATCTGCGCCCGCTCCTGGGCAGCCTGCCCGCGGTGGAGTCCGCGCACCCCTCGCCGATGTCGGCGGACCGCGGGTTCTTCGGCTCGCGCCCCTTCAGCCGCGCCAATGAACTCCTCGCCCAGCAGGGATCCCCTCCGGTGGACTGGAGGCTTCCCTAGAACGGCGGGATATTCTGCCGCCCATGACGACACATGCGAACACTCCTGCGGGCTGGTATCAGGATCCCAACGGCCCTCAGGGGCAGCTCCGCTGGTGGGACGGCAGCCAGTGGACCGCCCAGACGCAGGCCGGGCAGGTCCCCCAGCAGCAGGCTCCCCAGGCCCAGCAGCAGATACCTCAGCAGTACGCACAGCAGCAGTACGGTCAGCCGGCCCAGCCCGCCGCCGCCGACCCGGCACGCATTCAGCAGCAGGTCCAGCAGAAGGCCGGGGTCGCCCCGACCCACCAGGGCGGCGGCTCGCTGTTCACCGAGCCGGTCCTCGTGGTGAACCAGAAGGCCAAGCTCATCGAGCTGACCAATGAGTACAGCGTCTTCGACCAGCAGGGGCGCACGCTCGGCACCGTGACCGAGATCGGCCAGAGCACCCTCAAGAAGGCCCTGCGCTTCGTCTCCAGCGTCGACCAGTTCATGACGCACCGCCTGGAGATCCGGGATGCGGCCGGACAGCCGGTCCTGCAGCTCACCCGTCCCGCGAAGTTCATCAAGTCCCGGGTGGTCGTCACCCGCCCCGACGGGGCGCCGGTCGGCGAGATCGTCCAGCAGAACGCCATCGGGAAGATCAACTTCGCGCTCATGGTCAACGGCCAGCAGGTCGGCGCCATCAAGGCGGAGAACTGGCGCGCCTGGAACTTCGCCATCGTCGACCAGAACGGCACCGAGATCGCCCGGATCACCAAGACCTGGGAAGGCCTCGCCAAAACGATGTTCACGACCGCGGACAACTACGTCCTGCAGATCCACCACCAGCTGCCCGACCCGCTGCTGAGCCTGGTCGTCGCCACGGCACTGACCGTCGACACCGCGCTCAAGCAGGACTCGCGAGGCCTGGGCTAATCAGATGACCGGCACCTCCTCCCCCGTGCTCGGCGTCGACTCGGGCGGCTCCGGCATACGGTTCGCTCTCGCGGCCGCCGACGGCACCCCGATCGGTACGCCGCTGGTTTCCAGGGAGCCGGTGCGCACCGGCCCTTCGGGGATCGATGCTGCGCACCTCCTCGCCCAACTCGTGCCCACAGCACGCCGGTTGGCCGCAGATGCGGGGGTGGAGCAGCCGGCGGCGGTCTGCGTGGGCGCCGCCGGAATGGCGACGCTCGGCAATGAACTGCGCGCCGAGCTGCCCGCCGCACTGGAGAGCGCGCTGGGCGTACGCCGCCTGGCGCTGGCCGGTGACGCGGTGACCGCGTACGCCGGAGCCCTCGGCCAGCGGCCCGGAGCGGTGGTCGCGGGCGGCACCGGGATGATCGCGCTGGGCACCGATCTGGGCCGGTGGCGCCGTGCGGACGGCTGGGGCCACCTGCTCGGCGACTGCGGCAGCGGGGCGTGGATCGGGCAGGCCGGGCTCGAGGCGGCCATGCGCGCCCATGACGGCCGCAGCGGCGGCTCCCGGCCGCTGCTCGCCCGCCTGACCACGATGTTCGGGCCTGCCGGGGAGATGCCCGGGCAGATCTACCCCCGCACCGACCGGCCCGCGGTGCTCGCCTCCTTCGCACCCGAGGTGGCCGCCTGCGCGGCGGACGGCGATCCGGTCGCCGGGGCGATCCTGCGCGAGGCGGCCCGGCACATCGCCGCCGCAGCCGCGGCGGTGTGCCCGCCGCCGGAGGCCGGGGAGTGCGAAGTCGCCTTCACCGGGGGCCTGTTCAAGATGGGCGATCCTCTGCTCGTACCCTTGGCCACGGAGCTGGCCGTACAACTTCCGCACGCCAGGCCCGTACCGGCGGCCGGCGATCCGCTGTCCGGAGCGCTGCTCGTCGCCTCCGCGCTGACCCGCGAAGACCTCCGGCTGCCGCTCGATCCGAAGCTGTTGTACGTGGCGACAGAGCAGGATAGATGATCCGTAACGCCCTCATCGGATAAATGCGGACAGATAACTCGGGAATGCCCCCTCCCCGAACAGCCGCACCCCAGAAGCCAGTAGCATGCGGCCGCATGAGCTCCCCCACTGGGCCTGCATCCGGCCTGCCTGTACGAATGCCGCGACCTCGCCAGTCCGGACGGCACCGCCGCCCGGAGATCGCGGTGGCGCCCGAAGGCGCGCCCGCGCTGGTTCTCGCCGTTCCCGGCACTCCTTCCTCCGCCTCGCGCAGCCTGGCGGAAGAGGTCGTCTCCATCGCACGCTCCGAGCTGCCCGGCCTCGACGCCCGCATCGGATATCTGGACGGTGCGGCCGACAGCGCCGAGTTCCCGACGCTGGACGCGGTGCTCGCGCACACGGCCGCCGAGCGCACCGCGCGCTATGAGCAGGCCAGGGCCGCGGGCCGCGAGGTGGCCGCGCCCGAGGGCCCGGTCGCCGTCGTGGTGCCGCTGCTCGCCGGCCCGGACGCCGCGATCGTGCGGCGGATACGGCAGGCGGTCATGGACAGCAGCGCGTCCGCCGAACTGGCCGACGTACTGGGTCCGCACCCGTTGCTCGCCGAGGGGCTGCACGTACGCCTCTCGGAGGCCGGTCTGGCCCGCGCCGACCGCGCGAGGCTGTTCACGGTGGCCACGGCGGCCGACGGCATCATCCTGGCGACGGTGGGCGGTGACGAGGCGGTGCAGGCCGCCGGGATCACCGGCATGCTGCTGGCCGCGCGCCTGGCCGTACCGGTGATGGCCGCCGCGCTCGACGTGGACGGCTCCATCAGCGCGATCGCCGAGCAGTTGCGCGGGTCGGGTTCGGCGCAGCTGGCGCTCGCCCCGTATCTGATCGGTCCCGAGGTGGCGGGGAGCCTCCTCGACGACGCGGCCAAGGAGGCGGGCTGCGCCGCGGCGCAGTCGCTCGGCGCGTACCCGGCCGTCGGCAAGCTCGTCCTGTCGAAGTACACGACCGCGCTGGGCATCACGCCGCAGCAGCCTTCACAGGGTGCTCCGGTCAGCTGACCTTTGACGTGTGAGGGCCCGCACCGGATGTCCGGTGCGGGCCCTCACACATCGTGCGGCGGTCAGCCGAAGATCACGCAGGAGGCCGCGGGCGCCTCGATGGAACCCGCGCGGCTCGGGATGCCCGTGCCGGGGTCGATGTCGAACCAGGTCACGTCCCCCGAGCGCTCGTTGGCCGCGTACAGGCGGCGCCCCGAGGGGTCGAGGGCGAGGTCGCGCGGCCAGTGGCCGCCGCAGCCGACGGTGGTGACCAGCGCGGGCTTCTCGCGGCTCTCGTCGAGCGCGAGGACCGAGATCGAGTCGTGGCCGCGGTTCGCGGCCCACAGGAAGCGCCCGTCGTGGGAGACGACGACCTCGGAGGCGTACGTCTCGGTGTACTCACCGTCCGGCACCACGGCCGTCTCGCCCACCGGCTCCAGCGTGCCCGCCCCGGCGTCCCAGCGGCAGACGGTGAGGGTCGGCTCCAGCTCGTTCAGTACGTACGCGTGCGTGCCGTCGGGATGGAAGACCAGATGGCGCGGGCCGCTGCCCGGCTTCAGCGCGCACTCGCCGTGCAGGGCCAGCGCCCCGGTGTCGGCGTCGAGCGTGCAGATACGGACGGAATCGGTCCCGAGGTCCACGCTCACCACCCAGCGGCCGCTGGGGTCGGGGAGCACCTGGTGCGCGTGCGGACCTTCCTGGCGCTCCGTACGGGGGCCGCTGCCCTGGTGCCGGAGGACGGACACCCGCTCCCCGAGCTCTCCGCCGCGCAGCGGGAGGACCGAGACGCTCCCCGATCCGTAGTTGGCGCTGAGCACATGACCGCCGGCGAGCGCGAGATGCGTCGGGCTCTCGCCGCCCACCGGGACGGGCGCACCGGCCGGGCGGGGCAGTGTGCCGTTCACGTCGAAGGCGGCCAGCGCACCGTCCTCGGTCTCGGAGACGGTGCAGAGCACCGATCCGTCCTGGGACAGGGCGAGAAACGACGGGTTGGCCACGGCGTCGGTGGCGCCGAGTTCCGTCAGCGCCCCCGTCTTCGGGTCGACGGAGGCGGTGATGATCCCCCGCCCGCCCGCCGTCGTGAACGACCCGATGAATGCCCGCCCGGTGCCTGTGCTGTCCACCGTGCTACCCCTCTCCGCCGATGATCTCGATTGCCCGGCCGACGGTAGCAGGGGGGTCTAGACCATCTCCTCGCCCCGGGCCCGGGACTTGGCGGCCTCGTGGTGGACGTAGGCGGGACGCCATTCGCGTGAGTCGTACGTACGGTGGAAGACCGGTGTCGCCGAGCCCGAGATGGGCGGCACGATCCACGACCAGTCGGCCCCGACCACCCGTCCCCGGCTCTCCTCCCGTTCCAGGTGGGTGAGGAAGCGGTGCGATTCGGTGTGGTGGTCGGCGACGGTGACCCCGGCGCGGTCGAAGGAGTGCAGGACGGCCCGGTTGAGTTCGATCAGCGCACGGTCCTTCCAGAGCGAGCGGTCGCTGGACCTGTCGAATCCCAGCCGGTCGGCGATACGCGGCAGCAGGTCGTAGCGGTCGGTGTCGGCGAGGTTGCGGGCGCCTATCTCGGTCCCCATGTACCAGCCGTTGAAGGGGGCGGCCGGGTAGCAGATCCCGCCGATTTCCAGGCACATCCCGGCGATCGCGGGTACGGCGTGCCAGCGCAGCCCCCACTCCGCGGGCCAGCGGTCCTCGGGGTGGTCGAGCTCCACCTCCAGGACGGCGTCGCGCGGCAGTTCGAAGCAGCGCGGCTTGCCCGCACCGTCCTGCACGATCAGCGGCAGTACGTCGAAGGCGGTGCCGGGGCCGCCCCGCCAGCCGAGCCGCAGCGCGAGCGCGGTGAGTCCGGCGTTGCGCGGATCGCCGATCACGCGGCCGTCCCCGGTGAAGTAGCCCGCGTACCGCACCAGTTGCTCGTTCCAGATGCGGGGTCCCTTGCGTCCCGGGGCATCCGGGGCGAAGACGGTGATCAGCGGACGGATCCGGCCTCCGTTGGTGGCCTCGCGCAGATGCAGGGCGCACTCGCGGGCCACGGACTCGGCGTCGTCGGCCTCCCTGCGGTCGCGGACGCGCAACGAGCGCCAGTAGAGGCGGCCGATGCAACGGTTGCTGTTGCGCCAGGCGACGCGCGCGCCGAAGACGAGTTCCCCGCTGGTGTGCCGGTACGTACCGGTGGCGTCGATCTCAGCGCGTACGGCAGCGATCCGCCGGGCGGGATCAATCTCCGGCAGCTCCTCATGGTGATGGAGGCGGATGAACTCCTCCGCGTCCCGCAGCAGTTCGGCCGGTGCGGCGGGCGGGGCGGAGTCTCCCGCGCCCGGGTGACCCGCCGGGCAGCGGACGGGCACCACCGGCACGTCCGCCCGCCGGTGCTGCTCCACCGCCGGTGCCTCAGCACTCGACCCGCGACGGAACTGACGTAACTTCCGCATGGCGCACACCCTCAAGAGCGTCGGAGGGGACCCAATGATGCCGCCGGGTTACCCCCTGTGCGGGGAGATCCACCCTGTCCGTGCACCCTGAATGCGCCTCACCCGGAAGCCTCGTGTCCACGCCGCAGGTCAGGAGGGTGCGAGGGGGGCGTACGGCGGAGTGCGAGGGGGCGCACCACGGTCGGCGGGCGCCCCTGGCTCGTGCCTCTCAGCGGCCGTTGGCGGAGAAATGCTGATAGTCGGGCGCCCACCAGCGGCCGCCCCACTTCCAGCCCACGGCGTGCATGGCCCGGGTGATGGCGTCGCCGGGGCGGATCATGCCCTTCGCCGCGTGCCGGCGGTCGAGGTAGCGGGCACCGGCCGCTGGGTACACCCGGCCGCGGGTGTCCACGTACGGGTTCTCCAGGGTGTTGATGTCCACGGCGTCACCGTAGGAGTGCTGGGAGAGGCGGGAGGGATTCCCGGTGACAGCACGGCAGTTGAAGGCGGAGGTGTTGTCGGCGGCCATCGCGGCGACGTCGCTGCCGCCGAACTCCGCCATCACCCGCATCTGCCGGATGGGGAAGTGGGCGGCGAAGGCCCGGCCGAACACGTACAGCAGCGGCTGGACGGACTGCTTCCTGACGATGAGTTCGCCGGTGCGGACCCGGCCGTCGAACCCCCAGTGGTTCATCCGGATCAGCCGGAGCCCGCGCGGGGACACCGGGCATCCGGAATGCCAGCTGCGGCCCAGCTTGGCCAGGGGCACGGCGGTGACCCGGGCGTTGAGCGCGGGCTTCGGCACGCTGCTCGCCGCAGCGGGCGCGGCGAGGCCGGCGGCGCACAGGACGGCGGCGGCCGCCGCGAGACCGATCAGTGGGCGGGGGCGTCTCGGTGAGAGTCGTGTCGTGGTCACCGGGCAGGTATAACCCGGACGACCGCCGCCACGGTACGAGCGCGGCCGGAGCATGCCGATCGGGTGCATGACGACCGGTCATATGTGCGCCTCGGCTGCGTCGCCGCTGGTCCGGGGCATGGTGGGGCCATGACTGAACGGCGCGACCTGCTGCCCGCCGACGCCCGGCAGTACGCCCGCTGGTCCCGGGTCGGACGCGTGCTGGGAAGCCGTACCGGTGACTGGATCGCCATCGGTGTCGTCTTCCTGCTGAGCCTGCCCAGGGTCCTGATCCGGCCCGACGACCCCTGGGATCCGGGGTTCAACTGGCCGATCGCCGTAGCGCTGGCCGGGACGCTCTCGCTGCTCTTCCGGCGGCGGTGGCCCGAGGTGCCCGCGGTCGCGGGTCTGGTCGTACTGGCACTGACCTCGGACGACGCGCTGCTGCGCTTCGGTGTCTATGCCGTGGGGCGCTACCGGCCGCTGCGGTACGCGGCCTGGCTCGCCACGTGCATCGTCTTCGTACGTCTCTGCATCGTCGTCTTCATCGTCGACCGTTTCTCGACCGCCGCGATCTGGGAGCTCATGGTGCTCACCCTGCGCTACTCCCTGATGAGCGTGCTGGGCCCGGCCTCGGCCGGTGCCACCGTCCGCGCGTTCCGCGTGGGCGAACTGCTCTCCGCGTTCCGGGCCCGGCTGGACCGCGAGGACGCCCTGCGCACGGCGGAGGAAGCTGCCGAGGACCGGGCCGAGCAGGCGCGCCGCCGTATCGCGCGGGACGCCCACGATCATGTCGGACACGAAGTCACGCTGCTGGTTCTGCAGGCCAATCTGCTGTCCGCCACGGCGCCGGACGAGGCGACCCGCAGCGCGGCGGAGGATCTGGTCGGCCGAGGCCAACGGGCCATTGACCAACTGCACAGCATCGTGAAGACGCTCAAGGAACCCGACGAGAAACCCTCCTCCCCGCCCGACGTACGACGGATCGAGCGGCTCGTCGACGACGCACGCCGAAGCGGCGCGAACGCCACCTTGGACCGACGCGACTTCGAGGACCGGCTGCTGCCCCCGGCCGTGGCGGAGTTCTGCTTCCGGGTGGCCCAGGAGGGGCTGACCAACGCGGTCAAGCACGCCCCCGGCGCCGACATCCTGGTCACGGTGGCCACCGATGACACGACTGCCAGGGTCGCCGTCCGCAATTCCCCGCCCACGGCTGCGCCCGGCGCACATGCGAAGGGCGGAGGCAGCGGTCTCCAGAACCTCGGCGAACTGGCGGAGCGGCTCGGTGGCGAGCTGGTGGGCCGCGCGACACCGGACGGCGGGTTCGAGGTCACGGCGACGCTGCCCCGGGCGACACCTCGCTGACGTACGACATGCGCCCCGTCCCGCAGGCGGAGATCATGGAAAGCGACGCCGACGTGACAGGGAGTGCCCCAATGCCGGTCAACGTGGTTCTGGTGGACGACGAGCCGCTGGTCAGGGCGGGAGTCAAGGCTCTGCTCGACACCACCGACGAGATCCAGGTGGTCGGCGAGGCGGGTGACGGGGCGGAGGCGGTCGAGCTGGCGGTACGACTGCGGCCCGATGTGGTCGTCATGGACGTCAACATGCCGAAGGTCTCGGGGATCACGGCGGCGCGCCGGCTGCAGGACCTGACACCCCGGCCCCGCATCCTGATGCTGACGGCCCTCTGCGATCACGAGAAGGTCGCAGAGGCGTTCCAGGCCGGGGCGGACGGTTTTTCGCTCAAGAGCGCCCGTATCGGAGAGCTGATCCGCTCGGTGCTCACCGTCGCCCAGGGCGATCCGGTGGTGCCGCCGGAGATCATGCGGCTGATGATCGAGCGGTCCGTCGGGCAGGAGTCCCCCGAAGTGGCGGAGGCCCGTCGGCGCGTGGGCCGGCTGGGCGGGCGGGAGCAGCAGGTACTGGCGCTCCTGGGCGGTGGCGCGAACAACGCGCGCATCGCCGAGGCGCTGTTCATGGCCGAGGGCACCGTGAAGGGCTACGTCTCGCGGGTCCTGGCCGAGCTGAAGGTGGACAACCGTACGCAGGCGGCTCTGCTGGCGCACCAGATCGGGCTGAAGCCCGAGGCCGCCGGGCAGCAGACGGCCTGATCAAGACTTTCGTTGGGTCACCCCGGCCATAAGTGTCTGTAACGGGGCATCTCAGGCATGCATTCTCTTTCTCGGAGCGCTGCTCGACGCGCTCGATCCAGCTCGCCCGTGGAGGAGAAAGCATGTCCAGCACGCCCCGCCAGACCCGCCCGTCGTCCGCCGCCCGCCTCACCGGCCGTATCGCCTTCGTCCTGGGCACCCGGGCCGAGATCGCCCGGCTCGCGCCCGTCGTGCACCAGCTCGGCGACACGGCCGCGCTCGTCCATACCGGACAGCAGCACGATCCGCTGTTCGCCACCGCCCTGCTCGCCGAGTGGGGCCTCGACGCACCGGACGCGGCGCTCGACATGGCGGGCGACCCGAGCGGGGACGAGCGGCTGGGGCGCATCCTGGCCTGGCTGGGCGCGACCTTCACCGAGCACCGGCCCGCCGCGGTCGTCGTCCTCGGCGGCAGCGCCTCCGCCATCGCGGGCGCGCTGGCGGCGAACAGCATCGGCATCCCCCTCGCCCACATGGAGGCGGGAGCGCGTGACCACGACAGCGAGCCGGCCGAACAGCACCGCGTCCTCGTCGACGGTCTCGCCGACGTCCTGTGCGCCGCGACCCCCGAGAACGTCACGCAACTGATCGACGAGGACTGCGACCCCGGCCGGATCGTGCTGACGGGATCGATCGCCGTGGAGGCCGCCGCCCTCCGCGCGTTCGGCGACGTACAGGAGGACACGGTCCGCGTCCCCGCGTGAGCCGGCCGCCGGTTCCGCCGTCGCCTTCCGCACCCCTCTGTGCCTCGCGAACCCGATGTCCGTTATGTTCGATTTACGGACCATTCGCACGTTCTGGATCCCAGGACCACGAGGAAGGACGCCAGAGAATTCGTATGCAGAAGTCGCCTGACCTGTCCCCCTGGCTCGCCCAGGCCCTCCCCCGCATCCGCGGACTCGAGCCGACCGCCACCTACGGCTACGCGGGCGAACTGCTCCACGACGACGGCCGCTCCGACATGGACGCACACGGGGCCCGCGTCGCCGACCTGGTGATACGCATCGGCGAAGCACTGCTCGCGTACGGCGCCCCCGCCGAGGAGTCCGTCGCGGGCATGCTGATCACCGCCGAGTCCTTCGGGCTCAGTCACGTCGAACCGAGCGTGACCCTGCACTCCGTGTACGTGTCCGGCTGCGCCCCCGGCGTCCTGACTCCGGTCCATGCCAGCCGCGTCATCCGCAAGCACGCCACCGATTTCCGTACCCTCGCCCGGATCCAGGACCTCGTCTCCGCGATCAGCACCCGGCAGGTGTCGCTCGCCGAGGCCAGGAAAGGCGCGGCGGTCATTCTGGACGAGCGGGCGCCTGCCGGGCGGTGGGCGCGGCTGCGCTTCCCGGTCCTGACGGGCCTGGTCGCCGCAGGGGCGGGACTCGTGTTCGGCGGCAAGACGGTGGAGTCTCTGTCCGCGCTCCTGGCCGCCGTCGCCGGTGCGCTGCTGTGCGGAGTGCTCGGGAGGCACGGGGTCCCTGCGTTCTACCGGTACGCGCTCGCCGCGATGCCCGCCGGCCTCACCGCACTGGCCGTGCACGAACTCGTACCGGACACCAGCAGCCAGGCGATCGTCGTCGCGGGCGTCCTCGGCCTGCTGCCCACGGTGACCTTCGTCAGTGCCGTGCAGGACAGTCTCACGGGGCACTACCTGACAGCGCTCGGGCGCCTCTTCGACGCGACGCTCGTCTTCACCGCGGTGATCACCGGCGTGGTGGTGGTCATCGGCCTGGGCGCCATGGTGGGACTCGACCTGCCGATGTCGCCGTCGATCACCCATGGCGGCTTCACCGGCTCAGCGACCGTGGGGGTCATCGTCTTCGCCGTCGCGGTGGCCGCACGGAGCCGCGCCCGGACGCAGGACCGGCTGCCCGCCGCGGGCATCGCGCTCGGCGGCTACTCCGTGCTGGTGGGGCTCGGCGCTCTCGGTTTCTCCTCGCTCGCCGCGACGGCCGTGGCCGCGAGCACCGTCGGCGCCGCGGGCCAGGTCCTCGCCCGGCGCCGTCGCGGGTCCGGCATCGCGCTGGTCGTCCCCGGCATGGCGCCCCTGCTCCCCGGCGGCACGCTCTACCTGGCGCTCACCGACCTCGCGTCGGGCAGGACCCCTGCGGGTGTGGGCGGGCTCGTCCATGTCGCGGGTGTCACCCTGACCCTGGCCGTCGGGATCAACCTCACCGGCGAGTGCGCCCAGTTCCTGCGGCAGGTCCGCGGTGCGGCCGCCCGGCGGGAACGCGGCGGGGCACGCATCGTCTCCTAGGAGTCGGCTAGGCGTCGACCGGTGACGCGTAGGGCGCGTGGTGGAGCGGCGTGACCAGTGCGCTGAGTGCGCGTTCCAGGTCGTGGATGTGGGTGAGCGCGGGCTCCGCCGCGGCCGGCCTGGGCGCGGGGGCAGGGGCGGCGGCAGCGCGGTGGGGCCGGGGCGCCGTGAGGATCTCGACGGCGTGCTCCACGCGCCAGCAGGCGGCCGCGAGGCGTGCGTCGTGCGAGGCGTCGGGGTCGGCGGCGACGGAGGCCAGGCCGCGGACCTCGCGGGCACAGTCGTCGAGGAGCGCCAGGACCCGGCGGGCGCGGGCCTTGCGGGCCCGGAGCGGGTTGAGGGGGTGGACCAGGGGCGCGAGGGAGAGCCGTACACGCCCCAGGAGGAGTTCGAGTTCGCCGATGTGCGGCGCGGGGTCGGCGCCCGGCGTGCCGGCGAGACGCGCCGTGGCCTGCTCCGTACAGGCGTGGACGCAGTGCAGGGCGCGCTGGATCCAGGCGTGCGTGGTCGCATGCGTGGTGATGGGCAGGACCACGAGTACCGCGAGGGCGGCGCCCAATGCCCCCGTGCCGGTCTCCGTCAGGCGCAGCAGGAGAAGCGCGGGATTCAGGACGCCCAGCAGGCCGTAGAGCAGACCGGCCATGACGGTCACGAAGAACATCATCCAGCTGTACGAGGGTGCCGCCGTGTAGAAGATCCCGAAGACGCAGACGGCGACCAGGGCGGCGGTGGGCGCGACCGCGCCGTCGAGCGGCAGGGCGATCAGCAGTCCGGCGACGATGCCGGTGACGGTGCCCAGCACCCGGCGGAAGCCGCGTACGAGCGTCTCGCCGCGCGACGCGGTGTTGACGAAGATCCACCAGGCGGTGCCGACGGCCCAGTAGAAGCGGTCGTGGGAGAGCAACTGGCCCACCGCGAGCGCGAAGCTGCAGGCCAGCGTCGCCTGGAAGGCCTGGCGGGTGGTGGGGCGGGCCAGGCGCCGGCCGGTGAGCGGCGCGGGGGCCGCGGGCGGCGGGGTACGGCGCTCGATACACCAGAGTCCGAACCGGACCGCGGCGGCGGAGGCCACGGCGAGCGCGACGGCCGCGTACAGCTCGGGAAGCTGGGCGGGGACCGCGTGCAGGAACTGGGTGATGAAGAAGGTCATGAAGCCGAAGGTGCCGAGCGCGTGGCCGCGCGGGCCCCACCGGCGGGCGTACACGCCCACGAAGATCACGGCGAGCCAGGACGCGTCGCGCAGCAGCGGCATCCCGTGCAGGGACGAGGCGAGCGCGAGGACGGGGAAGCCGACCGCGGGCAGCAGGGCGGTGGTGAGCGCCTGGCGTCGTACGGTCGCATCGCCGACGGTGAAGAGCGCGAGCAGCGCGGCGAGTCCGCCGGTGATGGCCGCGGGAAGCGGGAGACCGGCCAGCTCGGCGGCGGTCACCGCCAGGCCGATGCCCAGCACGGCGCGCAGCGAGACCCGCAGCCGCAGCAGCCCCGGATCCGGAGCGGCGAACATCCTCTTCATGGCGGTGTCCCCGCCCCCCTTCGACCTGCCTCGGACATGGCGAAGGCGCCGCGGGTCGGTCCGCAGCGCCATCGATAAGGGTAGGAAAGCATCCGGAGGGCGGGCGGCTCAACCGGCTCCCGGATCGCTGGGCCATTGGTACAGTCATGATCTCGTCGGCAGTACCAGAAGGAGACCAACGGACCATGGCGGTGGACAAGCTCGACACCCGCATCCTGAAGCTGCTGATCGAGCAGCCGCGGACCAGCGTGCGCGAGTACGCCCGGATCCTCGGCGTCGCCCGCGGCACCGTCCAGTCGCGCCTGGACCGGCTGGAGCGGGACGGCGTCATCACCGGAACCGGCCCCATGCTCTCCCCCGCCGCACTCGGCCACCCGGTGCTGGCCTTCGTCCACATCGAGGTCACCCAGGGGCATCTCGACGAGGTCGGCGATGCACTCGCCACCGTGCCGGAGATCATCGAGGCCTTCTCGATCACGGGCGGCGGGGATCTCCTGACGCGCGTCGCCGCCCGCGACAACGGCCATCTCGAGGACGTCATCCAGCAGCTGATCCAACTGCCCGGTGTGGTCAGGACCCGTACGGAGATGGCGCTCCGTGAGCGGGTGGCGCACCGGCTGCTGCCCCTGGTCGAGTCCGTGGGCAGGGGGCCGGGGCATCCTTGATGCCATGAGCACTCCGGTCATCTTCGATCTCGACGGCACACTCGTGGACAGCGAGCCGAACTACTTCGAAGCGGGGCGCAGGCTCCTCGCCCGGTACGGGGTGACGGACTTCACCTGGGAGGTCCACGCCCGGTTCATCGGCATCGGTACGCGCGAGACGCTGGAGACACTGCGCTCCGAGTACGGAATCCAGGCGCCGCTCGACGAACTCCTGGCCGCCAAGAACGCGCTCTATCTGGAGTTGGCCCGCACCTCGACCGAAGTCTTCCCCGAGATGCGGAAGTTCGTCGAGCGGCTGCACGCGGACGGCGTCCCGATGGCGGTGGCCTCCGGATCCTCGCTCGCGGCCATCGAGGCGATCCTGGGCGGTACGGGACTGGACGGGCTGATCACCACGGTGGTCTCGGCGGAGGAGGTCGCGCACGGCAAGCCCGAGCCCGACGTGTTCCTGGAGGCGGCCCGCCGGCTCGGGGCCGACCCGGCCGACTGCGTCGTCCTCGAGGACGCGGCGCCGGGCGCGGCCGCCGCGCACGCGGCCGGGATGCGCTGCATCGCCGTTCCGTACGTGGCCGAATCATCCGGCGATCCGGCGTTCGCCGCCGCCGCGCTCCTCTTCCCGGGCGGCCAGAGCGAGTTCACCGCGCAGGCGGCTGTCGAATGGCTTCACCGCGTCCGCTGATTTCCGCACCACCCCCGCCGTTCCCTCACCCCTCTGCCGGTGCGACGATTCCGACGCACCAGTACAAACGACCGAGGGAATGGAGAACACCAGGTGATAGGTGGGGGAAGACGGATTCGCCGGTGGGGGGTGGCGCTCATGGCGCCGGCGGTGGCCTTCACGGTCCTCGCGCCCGCAGGCGCCGCACAAGCGGCGACCGGGCCGGCGGGGATCACGGCCAAGAGCGCCATCCTGCTCGACAGCGGCCCCAACAAGGCGCTGTGGGGCAAGGCCCCGGACACCAGGCGGCAGATGGCCAGCACGACGAAGGTGATGACGGCGCTGGTCGTGCTGGAGACCAAGGGTCTCAATCTCAACAAGCAGATCACCGTCAAGCAGAGCTACCGCAACTACGTCGCCCGCAACGGCGCCAGCACCGCCGACCTGCGCAAGGGCGACAAGCTCACGGTCCGCCAGCTGCTGTACGGGATGATGCTGCCGTCGGGCTGCGATGCCGCCTACGCGCTCGCGGACACCTTCGGCTCGGGGAAGACGGAGTCGGCGCGCACCAGCTCCTTCATCTCCAAGATGAACGCCAAGGCGTCCCAGCTGAAGCTGAGGAACACCAGGTACGACTCCTTTGACGGGATCTCCAGGGCGGGGAAGAACTGGACCAATGCCCGCGACGCGGCGACGCTCGCCCGGCGCGCCATCGGGAACTCCATCCTGGCGGGGGTCGTGAAGGCGACCAGCACCCGGCAGAAGGCGACCAACGGCCGGGTCTACACCTGGTACAACACCAATCAGCTGCTCGGCTCGTACAAGGGCGCCATCGGCATCAAGACCGGTACGGGCACCGCCGCGGGACCGTGTCTGGTGTTCGCGGTCAAGCGCGGCAACCGGACGGTCGTCGGCGTGATCCTCAACGACAAGAACCGCTACACGGACGCCAAGAAGATGCTCGACTGGGCCTTCAAGACCAAGACCCCGATGTCCCTGCGCTCCCTCCCGGCCGGAGCCGAGAGGGACTAGTTCACAGGCAGGCCTTCAATCGTCTCCCATATCCGGGATAGCATCCCGGATATGGGAGACATTGATGTACGGCTGGCGGCCAGGCTCGCCGAACTCCGCACCGAGCGCGGCTGGTCGCTGGACGAGCTCGCCCAGCGCACGGGCATCAGCCGCTCCACCCTCTCGCGCCTGGAGCGCTCCGAGATCAGCCCGACCGCCTCGCTGCTGAACCGTCTCTGCACGGCCTACGAGCGCACCATGTCGCGGCTGCTGACCGAGGTCGAGGCCGATCCGACCCAGCTGGTGCGCGCCGCCGACCAGCGCGTATGGACCGACGAGACCTCCGGTTTCCGGCGGCGCTCGGTCTCGCCGCCGCACGCGGGGCTGCGCGGCGAACTCGTCGAGGGCACCCTGCAGCCGGGCGCCGACATCGCGTACGACGGGCCGGCCGTACCGGGCCTGGAGCAGCACATCTGGGTGCTCGAAGGCTCCGTGCGGGTCACCGTGCAGGGCGAGGATCATGAGCTCGCGACCGGCGACTGCCTGCGGTTCCGGCTCTGGGGGCCGACCCGCTTCCATTGCCAGGGACCCGACGCCGTCCGTTACGTCATCGCGGTCGTGCTGCCATGAGCAGCGCGGCAGCCGTACCCGGCTTCGCCCGCCGCGACCGCCTCGTCCTCGCCGTCTGTCTGGCCGCCGGGTTCACCACGCTGCTCGACCAGTCGGTCCTCAACATCGCCGTGCCCTCGCTGCGCGACGCGCTGTCCGCCGACGCCTCCCAGCTCCAGTGGATCGTGGCCGGCTACTCGCTGGCCTTCGGCCTCGCCCTCGTACCGGGCGGCCGGCTCGGCGACCTGCACGGCCGCAAGCCGTACTTCCTCTTCGGCATGGCGCTCTTCGTCGCCTCGGGCGTGCTGTCCAGTTGTGCGGGAAACGCCTGGGTCGTGGTCGTCTCGCGGCTGCTGCAGGGCTTCGGCGCGGGGATGGTCAACGCCCAGGTGATCGGCACCATCCAGGACGTGTTCAGCGGTCCTGCCCGGGCACGGGCGCTCGGCCTGTACGCGGTGACGGCCGGGGCGGCGGCCGCGCTCGGCCCGCCGCTCGGCGGTGCGCTCATAGCCGCCGCGGGGCCAGGCCTCGGCTGGCGTCTCGCCGTACTGCTCAACGCGCCCTTCGGGCTGGCGGCGCTCGTCCTCGCGGTGCGGTATCTGCCCCGGCGCCGGACGTCCGCCGGGCAGGCCGGTCTCGATCTGCCTGGGATCGCGCTCTTCGCCGCGCTCACCGTACTGATCATGCTTCCCTTCATCCGCTCCTCCGGTTACGCGGTCTACGGCGTGGGTGCATGTCTGACGGCCGGCGCGCTCGTGCTCCAGCAGTACCTGCGGGCGCGTACGGGCAAGCAGCCGCTGGTGCACCCGGCGCTGCGCCGCTCGGCCCCGTACGCCCTGGGCACCATGGTGGCGATGGCCCAGTTCGGCGCCTCCCTCGCGGCCGGGATGGTCCTCGCGCTCTTCCTGCAGGGCGCCCTCGGCCTCTCCGCCATGGCGGCCGCCGCGGTCATGCTGCCGCAGGCGCTCGGCATGGGCGCCACCTCCGTCTTCGCCTGGCGGGCCGTGGGGCGGTTCGGCGAGCACCGGGTGGTGACGGCGGGGCTCGCGCTCTCCGCCGTCGCACTGCTGGCGAGCGGCATCTCCACGCTGTACGTCCCGGCCGCCGCTCTCCCGGTCCTGCTCGGCGCGTTCCAGTTCTGCGCGGGTGCCGCGACCGGGCTCACGGTGGCTCCCACCCAGGCGCAGGTGCTGCGGCACGCGCCCGGTGAGGCGGCCGGGGTGGCGGGCGGCATCCTGCAGATGTCGCAGCGCATGGCGGCCGCGGTCTGCATCAGCGCGGTCTCGGGCATCTATCTGCACGGCACGGGCACCGGTGTGTCCGGCCTGCGGCACGCCTATTGGTACGCGGCGCTCGCCTGCGCCGCGATCGTCGGCGCCGGCCTTCTCGTGTCCGTACTCAACCGGAAGCTCGGCACACCCCTGCCCCAAGTCCTGGACGTCCCGGCACCTGTGCCGGCCGCCAGGGCCGCCACCACCGAAGAGGAGCCCGCCCTGTGAGCACACCGGTCCGCCTTTCCCCCGCCGAACTCACCGCTGCCGTCGACGAGTTGGCCGACCTCCTGGTGGAGGCCGTCGAAGACGGTGCCTCGCTCGGCTTCCTTGCGCCGCTGGACCGTGCCGAAGCCGCCGCCTGGTGGAGGTCGCTCGCTCCGGACGTGGCCGAGGGGCGGCTGGTGATGTGGGCCGCGTACGACAGTGACGACCGCTCCCGGCTGACCGGGACGATCAGCTTCGCTCCCGCCCGCAAGGCCAACAGCCGGCACCGTGGGGAGATCGCCAAGGTTCTCGTACGGAAGGAAGCGCGCGGCCAGGGCCTGGCACGGCGCCTGCTCGCCGTCGCCGAGCGGCACGCCGCGGAGACCGGGGTGACCCTGCTGATGCTGGACACCGAGACGGACAGCGCCGCCGACCACCTCTACCGTCGCGAGGGCTGGACCGCGTTCGGCACGGTGCCGCGATACGCGGCCGATCCCGCAGGGGAGCTGCAGCCGTGCACGTTCTTCCACAAGTCGCTCGCCCCCTGAACACCGCTCCGGGCGGCGCCCCTTGTCGCCGCTGAGGCCATCTGCTTGACTCCGCCCGCCGATACGTCAACTCACCGGCGGAGGAAGCCATGGAGATCACGCGAAGAAGTCTGCTGTCCGCCGTGCCGGCCGCCGGTCTCCTGGCGGCGCTGCCCGCGCAACCGGCGTCCGCCGCCGACGCCGATCCCGTAGCGGACGCCGCCCGCCTCCTGGCCAACACGGTGGCGGTCCTCGCAGGAACCACCGAGTCCAACTCCCGCCCGGAGACCGCCGCGAAGCTCGCCGCGGTCGACAGGACCGCACGCGCCAACCTCGCGTCGATGGACGCGGCGGCAGCGGGCGAGATTTTCGCGGGCCTGGTGCTCGGCGCCGGCGAGGCAAACCTCAACACCGCCTTCCGACGCCTGTACGAGATCGCCCTGGCCACCCGCACCCCGCACCCGGGCACCGCATCGGACCTGTACGAGAACACCGCCGTCCAGCGCCGGGTGACCGACGGCCTCGCCTGGCTGCACGAGCACTACTACGGCGACCAGTCGAAGGGCTACTACGGCAACTGGTTCTACTGGGAGATCGGCCTCTCCCAGTACATCAGCAAGACCTTCGCCCTCCTCGCCGACCGCGTCCGGGCCGACGCTCCCGCCCTCCTCACCACGTACATCGCCTCCATGGACGCCTATCTGCGCAACGGCACCGCGGGCGACGTCAACCTGGACTCGCGCTTCCACACGGGCGCCAACCTTGCCGACATCACCACGAACCGCCTCCTTCAGGGTGCGCTCCTCGGCGACGACGCCCGTATCCGCAAGGCACTCGCCGACCAGCTGACCGTCTTCGCCACCATCGATCCGTACCGCCTGGAGCACGGTGTCACGGACGGCTATTACGCGGACGGCTCCTTCATCCAGCACGCCTCCGTCGCCTACACGGGCTCGTACGGAAAGGGCCTCCTGACCCGCGTCGTCCAGACCCTGAAGTTCCTCGACGGGACGGACTTCACGGACGCGGGGGCGCTGGTGCCGACCGTGCAGGGGTGGGTGCGCGACGGTTTCGCGCCGCTCATCTTCGAGGGCTGGATGATGGAGATCGTCAAGGGGCGTGCGGTGTCGCGCCCCGACACCGGCTACACCGATGTCGCGATGGTCGTGGAAGCCGTCGTCGATCTGTCCTCGCTCGCGAGCGGCGCGGAATCCACCGCCCTGAAGAGCTACGTCAAGCACGTGCGGGAGACCTCGCGCGCCGCACTCGACCCGACCGGGTTCGTCTCCCCGGTCAGCATCGTGCGGTACGCCGACATCCTCGCCGACGCGACGGTGCCGCCCGCGGACCTCAATCCGGCCGCGCGCAGCGTCGCCTTCAACGCGATGGACAAGAACGTGCACCGCAGGCCGGGTTACGCCTTCGCGCTCGCCCGCAGCTCGGAGCGGATCAGCAAGTACGAGTACATGAGCGGCGAGAACCTCATGCCGTGGTTCCAGGGCGACGGGGCCCACTACCTCTATCTCGCCGGCCAGGACCAGACCCAGGCGTTCGGCGTCGACTACTTCACCACCGTCTCCCCGTACGGTCTGGCCGGTGTCACCGCGCCGGTCGAGGAGCGCCGCACCATCCCCCAGCTCTACGGGCTGCCGTACTACGACAACCCGGGCCACCCCCTGAACTTCACCTCCTCCTCGGAGTCGCAGAACACTTACGTCTACTTCCCGCGCGCGACGGCCCGGCACTCGGGCGGCGCGGTCCTCGGTCCGTACGGCACGGCGGCGATGGTGCAGTCCGACGACGTGGCCTACCGCGACAAGCAGGCGGGCATCCTCCCCGACGACTTCGTCGTGTACCGGGGCGCGACGGCGACGAAGTCGTGGTTCCTGCTCGACGAGGAGATCGTGGTGCTCGCCGCAGGCGTCGGCGGCGGGGCGGGGCGGGCCGTGACCACGACGGTCGACGCCCGCACCGCCGCACCGGACGATGCGGTGGAGCTCACCGGGATGCGCCGTGACGGCCGCCCCTGGACCGGTACGGGGACCGGCGATCTGCACTGGCTGCGATATGCCAACGCCTCGCAGCGCACCGCGGTCGGTTATGTCTTCCTCGACACCCCGCAGGTCCGGGTCGCTCTGGACAAGGTCACCCGCAGCCGCCGGGCGGTCCGCACCTCGAACCCGGATACCGCGGTCACCCGTACGGTCCTCGGCGTGACGATCGACGGAGCCGCCGGAGCCGAACCGGCCGCTCTGGCCTACGCGCTGATGCCGAACGCGAGCGAGGCCCAGTTGCGCTCCTACCGGCACGGCCCGCTTCAGGTCGTGGCCAACAGCCCGCGGCTGCAGGCCCTCACCCACACCGGACTCGGCCTCACCGCGGCGAACAGCTTCACGACAGGCCGCCATGAGGCGGCCGGACTGCGGATCGAGGGACCGGCCTCGGTGATGGTGCGGCGCGGGCACCGCGGACAGGTCTCGGTCGCCGTGTCCGATCCGACGATGGCGCGGGACACGGTCACCGTCCTGGTGCGCGGCCGCGCGCGGCGGGAGGTCACGGCGGACGACGGCGTACGCGTGCGCCAGGTGCACGGCGGCACCCTGCTGGAGGTCGACACCCGTCATGCGTACGGCCGGAGCTTCACGGCCGCGCTGCGCGACGACTGACATGACGAAGCCCGGCGACGGCGCGAAGTGCGCGCTGTCGCCGGGCAGTTGAACGTCAGGCCGCGGCGGGTGCGGCGTGCTCGGTCAGTCGGCCGACGACCTCGGCGAGCGAGCTGACGACCTCGCTGTCGTCGGCGGGGTGGAGCTCGGCGAAACGCGTGACGGAGCCGGGGATGGAGAGCTTGACATCCTCCAGGACCTTGCCGCCCGCGATGCCCGCGGCCTTGCGCGCGTCGTCCTGCGCCCACACGCCGCCGTACTGGCCGAAAGCGGTGCCGACGACGGCGACCGGCTTGGCGGTGATGGCGCCGGCGCCGTAGGGGCGCGACAGCCAGTCGATGGCGTTCTTCAGGACGGCAGGCATCGTGCCGTTGTACTCGGGCGAGAACAACAGGAAGGAGTCGGCCTGGCCGGCGGCCTCGCGCAGACGGGCGGCGGCAGCCGGGACGCTGCCCTCGACGTCCAGGTCCTCGTTGTAGAACGGCACGTCGGCAAGGCCTTCGAAGAGCTCGATCGCGACGCCCTCGGGGGCGTGCTTCGCGGCGGCCTCGGCGAGCTGGCGGTTGTGGGAGCCGGCGCGGAGGCTGCCGACGAGAGCGAGGATACGAACAGACATGGCGGGGCTCCTGATAAGTGCGTACGAAACTCAAGGGCGGGAACAACCGGACCGGGGTCCGTTTAAAGTTGTACCACCTATCCGGACCGCGGTCCACTTATTCTTTCACGGAGCTATCCTGAAGCCATGACCGGTTCCGTCCCGCCCCTTTTCCCTCCGGCCGATGCCCAGTTCGGACCGGCCGACCTCACCCTCACTCCGGCCGGCGAGCCTCCCGCACTGCGGGCCGACGCGGCACGCAACCGCACGCGTCTGCTGGAGGCCGCATCGGAGCTGATGGGCGGCTGCGGGGCCGCCGCTCTCACCATGGAAGCGGTGGCGTCCGCCGCCGGGGTCGGCAAAGGGACGGTCTTCCGGCGCTTCGGCGACCGCACCGGGCTCCTCATCGCGCTGCTCGACCACCGTGAGCAGCAGCTACAGGCGGCCTTTCTCTCGGGTCCGGCACCCCTGGGCCCGGACGCCCCCGCCCTGGACCGGCTGCACGCCTTCGGCCCGGCCGTCATCCGGCACGAACGCGCCCACCACGAGCTGATCCTGGCCGCCAGCACCGATCGGGTGCGCAACTACACGGTCCCGGCGGCCCGCCTACGCCTCACGCACGTCACCTTGCTGCTGCGGCAGGCGAACGCGGAGGGCGATGTCGAGCTCCTCGCCCACACGCTGCTCGGATATCTCGACACCGCCCTTGTCCACCACCTCGTCGTCGAGCGGGGCATGCCGCTCGACCGCATCGAGGCCGGGTGGCACGACCTCGTCGCCCGCCTGACCGCAGCGCGGCCGACGGACTGACCGCCGTACGCGCGGGTCAGTACCAGTCGACGCGCCCACTCGCCTCGCACAGCTCAAAGACCACTTCGCCCGCCTCGGAGTCCCCGCCGCTCACGGGGCGGACCCGGGCGCCGACCCACACCAAGTGCGGTGCCGCGCCCACGACTCGGCAGCGGAACACGAAGCCCTCCGGGAAACGGATGAGGGATTCATTGCGCGCCGTGCCCGTATAGCGGTTCACCACGCTGGAGCGCACGACGACGCCGTAGCCGTCACTGCGCTCGGACTCGAGGTCGCTCGCAGCACAGACGGGGCAGAGCAGACGTCTGAAGGATGCCGTACCGCACCAGCGGCAGCGCTGAAAGACCAGGCCGGTCTCCTCCTGCACCACCGGCGCCGCCGTGTCGATTCCCGTGCTGGACATGCCGCGGCCCCTTGCGCTCGGATCGGGTGCGCCGCACCTCCATGCCAGCGCCCTCGCACCATATGGCACTGAGTGCCATCGCGTAAAGGTACTCAATGCCAGATCATGCGCTCACAGCCCGATCACCCGTCGCCGAGCGCCGACTCGATCTGCTGCACGACGCGCCACATCGGGGCGCCCTTCCGGGCGAGAACCACCACCACTTCCCCGTCGCCGGCAGCGACCGCCGGACGCCCGCCACCGCTCCCCCACGTCTCCCGCACGAGCCCGAGCGCCTCGTCCACCGCCGCATCGGCATCGCCTTCACCGCCCGAACGCAGCCAGGACCGAAGGCCGTTGTTGTGCGCGGCCACCACCGACGCGGCGATGACCTCGGCGCGCAGCGCGCGTTCACCGCGCCGCTCCAGATATCCGGCGAAGGTCCGCTCATAGCGACGCATGACGGAGAGTTCATAGGTACGCAGCCCGGGCACCTCCCGAGTGAGGCGGTAACGCTGCACGGAGAACTCGGGGTTCGCGGCATACATGCGCAGCACGATCCTGGTCGCGTCGCACACGGTCTCGACGGGATCGGCACCGTTGGCGGCTTCCAGAAACGCGGTCATCTCGACGAGGCAGCGCTCATGGTCGGGAAAGACCGCATCCTCCTTCGACGGGAAGTAGCGGAAGAACGACCGGCGTCCGACCCCGGCCCGGGCGACGATGTCGTCCACGGTGGTCTGCTCGTAACCCCTCTCGAGAAAGAGCTCGAAAGCCGCCTCTGCCAGCACATCTCGCATGGGTGCCTTCTTGGCTGGTCTGCGCGCCTCAGTCATGCGGGGAACGTAACACCGGAAGCACCTGGATGGCACTACGTACCTTTACAGAGGGTACTGAGTGCCATATTCTTCACCCTATAACCACCATCAGGAGAAGCTAGGAGAGCCGGCGTGAGCTTGAGGATCGTTGTCTGTGTGAAGTACGTGCCCGACGCGACGGGTGACCGGCATTTCGCCGAGGATCTGACGGTGGACCGTGACGACGTGGATGGTCTGCTCTCGGAGCTGGACGAGTACGCGGTCGAGCAGGCGCTGCAGATCGCGGCTGAGGCGGACGACGCGGAGATCACCGTGTTGACGGTCGGTGGCGAGGACGCGAAGGACGCGCTGCGCAAGGCGTTGTCGATGGGCGCGGACAAGGCGGTCCATGTCGAGGACGACGA
Source organism: Streptomyces sp. NPDC050738 (assembly GCF_040654175.1). Classification (NCBI taxonomy): domain Bacteria; kingdom Bacillati; phylum Actinomycetota; class Actinomycetes; order Kitasatosporales; family Streptomycetaceae; genus Streptomyces; species Streptomyces sp. NPDC050738. Next base: position 63,134 of record NZ_JBFAHN010000026.1, read on the forward strand.
ACTGCACGGCACCGACATCATGGGCACCTCCCTGGTCCTCGCGAAGGCGATCGAGAAGACCGGTTACGACCTGGTGGTCTGCGGCATGGCGTCCACCGACGGCACCGCCGGTGTCGTCCCCGCGATCCTCGCCGAGCGCCTGGGCATCCCGCAGGTCACGCTGCTCTCCGAGGTCAAGGTCGAGGACGGCACGGTGACGGGCCGCCGTGACGGCGACTCCGCCTCCGAGCAGCTCGAGGCATCCCTGCCCGCCCTCATCTCGGTGACGGACCAGTCGGGCGAGGCCCGTTACCCCTCCTTCAAGGGGATCATGGCGGCGAAGAAGAAGCCGGTCCAGTCCCTGGACCTGGAGGACCT
>NZ_JBFAHN010000027.1:0-56398 GCF_040654175.1 Streptomyces sp. NPDC050738
CAAAGACGCCGAAGCCCCCATCTTCGACCTCGTCGACTACGGCATCGTCGGCGACCTCTTCCAGGTCGTCCCCCAACTCACCGAAGAAGTGAACAGCCGCAAGGGCTGACCGTCTCACTTCCTGGCCGGGGCCGTTGACCTTGTCAACGGCCCCGGCTACTTTCGTTCTACGGATTGTTGAATCCGCAGAGCGGAAAACTGGAGGGTGTACGCATGGGTCAGCAGGAGAAGGTGGCAACGAGCCTCGCGGGCAAGGTCAGCGAGGACATCAGCGCCTCCCTCACGGGAGTGGACGCCGAACTGGCCCGCCGCTACCCGGGAGACCCCGGCACCCGCCAGCCCGTGCACACCGTGTACGTCCCCGGCGATGTCTTCGCGCCGGACACCATCCGTTCCTGGGGCGACCAGGCACTTGAGGCTCTCGACCGGCACGCACCGGACGCGGGTGCGCTCGCGCACGTGCTCGGCATCTCCGAGGACCTGGCCGCACCCGTCTACGACCGTGTGCGCGCCAAGCTGGAGCGCGAGCCCGTCGAAGACCTGCGCATCGACTTCGAGGACGGCTACGGACCGCGCCCCGACGCGGAGGAGGACGAGGCGGCCGCCCGCGCGGCCCGGCTGGTCTCCGAGGCGTACGCGAACGGCACCGCCGCCCCGTACATGGGCATCCGCATGAAGTGCATGGAAGCGCCGGTCCGGGACCGCGGCATCCGCACCACGGACGTCTTCCTCAGCGGGCTGATGCAGGCCGGCGGCCTCCCCGAGGGCATGGTCCTCACCCTCCCCAAGGTCACCTACCCCGAGCAGGTCACCGCGTTCGTGCAGCTTCTGGAAGCCTTCGAGAAGTCGCACGGACTCGACGCCGGCCGCATCGGCTTCGAGATCCAGATCGAGACCAGCCAGTCCATCCTGGCCGCCGACGGCACCGCGGCCGTGGCCCGGATGATCGACGCCGCCCAGGGCCGGGCCACCGGGCTGCACTACGGCACCTTCGACTACAGCGCCTGCATCGGCGTCAGCGCCGCGTACCAGGCCAGCGACCACCCCGCGGCCGACCACGCCAAGGCCGTCATGCAGGTCGCGGCCGCCGGTACGGGCGTACGCGTCTCGGACGGCTCCACGAACGTCCTGCCCGTCGGCCCGACCGCCCAGGTCCACGAGGCCTGGAAGCTCCACTACGGACTGACGCGCCGCGCCCTGGCCCGTGCGTACTACCAGGGCTGGGACATGCACCCCGGTCACCTGCCGACCCGCTACGCCGCTGTCTACGCCTTCTACCGCGAGGGCCTCGACGCGGCAGCGGCCCGCCTCGCCGCGTACGTGGCGAAGGCCGGTGGCGACGTGATGGACGAACCCGCAACCGCCAAGGCGCTCAGCGGCTTCCTGCTGCGCGGCCTGGACTGCGGGGCGCTCGGCGAGGAGGAGGTCGGCCTGCTCACCGGACTGTCCCGCGCCGACCTGGACTCCTTCTCCAGCCCGCGCCGCGCAGCGCTCACGGTCACGGCTCCGTAGAGGGCCGACCAGCCCTAGTGGGGCGGGAGTTCTCCGGAACCCCGGGCGATCAGGCGCGTCGGCAGCACCTTCTGGGCCGGCGCGCCTCCTGCTCCCTCCAGGCGGCGGAAGAGGCTCTCGGCCGCCGTACGGCCCAGCGTGGCCGCGTCCTGGGCGATCACGGTGATGCCCAGCAGATCGGCCAGCTCGATGTCGTCGAATCCGACGAGGGCGGTGGGCCGGCTCCGCCCGGCCAGCACGCGGACCGCGGTGACCGTCACACGGTTGTTCCCCGCGAAGATCGCGGTGACCGGGTCGGGGGCGTCGAGCAGTGTCGTGAGCGCGGTCGCGACCCGGTCCGGGGCGGTGGTGCCCAGCGAGACCCAGGATTCGTCGACCGGAAGCTCGGCCTCGTCCATCGCGGCGTGATAGCCGCGGAGCCGCTCTATCGCGGTGTGGATGCGCGGCTGGTCACCGATGAAGCCGATGCGTCGGTGGCCGTGCGCGATGAGATGCGCGACACCGTCGCGGGCGCCGCCGAAGCTGTCGGACCGTACGACATCCGCGTCGATCTGCCCGGCCGGACGGTCGACGAAGACCGTGGCCACCCCCGCGGCGATCTCCGGCTCCAGATAGCGGTGGTCGTCCCCGGCGGGGATGACGATCAGCCCGTCGACCCGGCGTGCGCAGAGCGCGAGCACCAACTCCTGTTCGCGCTCCGGGTCCTCGGCGCTGGAGCCGTTGATGAGCAGGGCACCGTGTGCGCGGGCGACCTCCTCGACGGCGCGGTTCAGCGGGCCGTAGAACGGGTCGGCGAGATCTTCCAGTACGAGACCGATGCTCGCGGTGCGGCCCTTGCGGAGCACGCGCGCGCTGTCGTTGCGGCGGAAACCGAGCGCCTCGATCGCCTCCTGCACGCGACGCTCCGTGTCGGGAGTGACTCCCGACTCGCCGTTCACCACCCGGGAGACCGTTTTGAGGCCCACGCCGGCGCGGGCGGCGACGTCCTTCATGGTCGGCCGATTGCCGTAGCGGGGCTCGGGGCGGCGGTCGGTCTCGGCCACGGTGCGCTGTCCTGTCGTCGGCTGAAGAGGGCTGTACATGGTGTGGCGTCGAGCATAGAGCCTGGACAACGTTGTCAGGTGAATGGAGACTGGTCATCGCGATACCTTCTGTGCCCCTTGCCACCTGGAGATCCCACACCGATGCACAACGACCTGTACGCCGCGCTGGACATCGGCGGCACCAAGATCGCCGCTGCGCTGGTCGGCGACGACGGCCGGATCCTCCTCCGTACGCAGGCGCCGACCCCCGCACGTGAGGACGGCGAGACGGTCATGGGGGCCGTCGGCACGGTGCTCGACACCCTGACCGCCGACCCCCGCTGGGAGCGGGTGCGCGCTGTCGGCATCGGCAGCGCGGGCCCCGTCGACGCCTCGGCCGGTACGGTCAGCCCGGTCAACGTCCCCGGCTGGCGCGGCTTTCCGCTGGTCGACCGGGTGCGCGGCGCGACCCGCGGACTGCCGGTCACGCTGGTCGGCGACGGCGTCGCGATGACGGCGGCCGAGCACTGGCAGGGCGCGGCCCGCGGCTACGACAACGCCCTGTGCATGGTGGTCTCCACGGGGGTGGGCGGCGGTCTGGTCCTCGGCGGGAAGCTCCACCCCGGCCCCACCGGCAACGCCGGCCACATCGGGCACATCAGCGTCGACCTCGACGGGGACCCGTGCCCCTGTGGCGGGCGTGGCTGCGTCGAGCGGATCGCCAGTGGACCCAACATCGCCCGGCGGGCGCTGGAGAGCGGCTGGCGGCCAGGACCGGACGGCGACACCACCGCCGCCGCCGTGGCCGCTGCGGCCCGCGCGGGGGACCCCCTGGCCGTCGCCTCGTACCAGCGTGCGGGTCAGGCGCTGGCCGCCGGGATCGCCGCGACGGCGACTCTGGTCGAGATCGACATCGCGGTGATCGGCGGGGGAGTGGCCGGTGCGGGCGAGGTGCTCTTCGCGCCGCTGCGGCGCGCGCTGCACGACTACGCGACGCTCTCGTTCGTACAGCATCTGAAGATCGCTCCCGCGCTGATGGGTACGGACGCTGGTCTGGTGGGTGCGGCGGCTGCCGCCTCGCTCAGTGCGCAGGAGGCGGCAGCCGCTGTCGGCTAGCAGTCGGCCACTAGCAGCTGAGCCTGGCGTCGGCCCAGTCGGCGTGATCGGAGTCGTTGCCGTCCCCGCCGTCCGTGACGACCAGGCGCACCACCTGCGCGCCGCTCACGTCCGCGGAGAGCGGCTGCGCGGGCATGGCGGTGGTCAGGACGCCGGTGGCGGCGACCTTCTTCCCGTCGGCCCAGATCTCGAAGGTGACCGTGCCCTTGGCGCTCTTCTCGTCGTCGACACCGACCTGCGCCGAGACAGAGCTGCACCTGCCGCCCGTGTAGTACTCGATGGAGCTGTCCGCGTGGGCGCCGATTCCCTTGGCGTAGACGGTTCCGCCGAGGGTGATCGGCTTGCCGTCGCCCGCGGCGCTCTCACCGTTGCTGGTGTTGCGCTCGACGGGCCCCCAGCCGTTGCTGGACGACATCCAGGGCAGGTCGCCCAGGTACGAGCTCCCGGCGGGTGGCGGCACCACCACGCTTCCCTGGAAAGGCAGCCGGCTCTTCACGCGGACGCCCGCAGGTGAGCGGTAGGCGGCGCTGAGCGTGAAGTCGTACGCACCGACCGCAGTGCCCGCCGGTGCGGTCACCTTCCACTTCGTGGTGAGGGCCGTGCCCGTCGGCAGGACCGTCTTCGATGTCGCGGAGGCCGGTGCGACCTCCCAGCCCGCCGGACCCGTGAGGGCGGCGGAGACCTGCAGTGCGGGCGTACGGCCGAGATCGGTGACCGTGGTGGTCAGGTCGACCGTGCCGCCTGCTTCCACCAACGGGCCGCTGTCCAGGCCGAGTTCGACGGCCGGTGGGTTGGTCGCCCACTTCTTGTCCGCCGTGACGCGCAGCAGCACGGTGCCGTGCGCGGGGACGGTCGCCGAGACGGTGCCCGCGGTGTTGAAGCTCTGGTGCTTCCAGAGGTCGCGCTGGGTGTACGCGGCAGCCTTCGGCAGACCTACGGCCTGCGCGGTGGTGGCGATGTGCTGTGCGGTTCCGGTCTCGTTGAAGAGCGCGATGGTCCGGCTCCCGTCCGCCATCTCCTTGGACACCACCCAGCGGCCGCCCTCGGAGGAGAGCACGGTGCCCTGCTTGCCCAGGGGGTCCTGGTCGACTGCGATGACTTCACTGTTGGTGACGATGTCGAAGGTTTCGGGCGTCGCCTTGCGCAGATCGGAGCCGATCAGCAGCGGGGACGCCATGACCGACCACATGGAGAAGTGCGTGCGGTACTCGGTGTCGGTCATGCCACCGTTGCCGACCTCCAGCATGTCCGGGTCGTTCCAGTGCCCGGGGCCGGCGGCGGAGGCGAGCGGCAGGTTCTGCTTCATGATCGACAGCATCGATCCCCAGCTGTCGCTGATGTCGCCCGTGGTGCGCCACAGGTTGCCGACATCGGCCGCCCACTCCCAGGGCTTGTTGGAACCCCATTCGCAGATGCTGTAGACGATGGGACGACCGGTCGCCTCGAGTGCGTCGCGCATCGTCGTGTAGCGCTGGACGGCGTCCACGCCCTGGTTGTTGCAGTTGTCGTACTTGAGGTAGTCGACGCCCCAGTCGGCGAATTGCCGGGCGTCGCTGTACTCATGGCCGAGGCCGCCGGGGAATCCCGCGCTGTTGCAGGTCTTGGTGCCGGCGCTGGTGTAGATGCCGAGCTTCAGTCCCTTGGAGTGCACATAGTCGGCAACGGCCTTGATTCCGTTGGGGAACCGCACCGGGTCGGGCACCAGTTCGCCGTTCGCGTCACGCTGCGGGAGCGCCCAGCAGTCGTCGAGGTTGACGTACTGGTAACCGGCGGCCTTGAGGCCCTTGTCGACGAAGATGTCGGCAATTCCCTTGACCATCGACTCGTTGAACTCGGCCCTGCAGCCGGTGGAGTTCCAGTTGTTGAAACCCATCGGAGGGGTGAGGGCGAGGCCGTTGTCGAGTTGTGGTGCGGCGCGGGGTCCGGCATCGCGTGCCGCGGCCGGGGCTGCCAGTCCTCCGGCGCACAGCAGTGCGGTGGCCAGCGCTCCGAGGATTCTTCGGTGGGTGGTGCGCGGTGGGAGATGACGCATCGTTACGTTCCTCCGTGCTCGCCTGTCATCGGATCTCTCCATGTACGCGTCAGAGACGCGCGTTTACGTTAGAGCCTGTTGAAGTCTGTTGGAAGAGATGCGGTAACGGTTGTTCGATATCTCGTGAAACCCCTTGACGAGCACGTGACTTGGGAGTGAGATCCAAGCCTCGCGTTCGGTTGTGTTGGGTTCCACCCTGGAGGAGGGGGACATGGCGCAGTCTTCGTACAAAGGTTCGGCCATACCTGGAAGCGTGGCAGGACATCGGATGTCCCGGCGGAATCTTCTGCGCGGTGCAGCGGTCGGGGCCGGTGCTGTGGCGCTGCCCTCGCTGCTCGCCGCCTGCAGCAGCGGGCCCGGAGGTGACTCCAAGACCATCCGGCTGGGGTCCAACTCCTCGGACCCCGTACCGAAGAAGGCATTCGCGGATGCCTTCGCCGCATATGAGAAGCAGTCCACGGGGGGCCGGAAGATCAAGGTCAACACCGTTGACCACAACACCTTCCAGGAGAACATCAACCGCTATCTGCAGGGCAAGCCGGACGACGTCTTCATGTGGTTCGCCGGATACCGCATGCAGTTCTTCGCGAAGAAGGGTCTGCTGCTCGACATCAGCGATCTCTGGAAGAACTACCAGGGCTTCTCGCAGGCGTTGAAGGACCAGTCGACGGGCGAGGACGGCAAGCAGTACTTCACGCCGTACTACTACTATCCGTGGGCCGTATTCCACCGCAAGAGCCTCTTCGACCAGCACGGTTACACCGCCCCGAAGACGCTGGACGAGTACATCGCGCTCGCCAAGCAGATGCAGAAGGACAAGCTGGTCCCGATCGCTTTCTGCGACAAGGACGGCTGGCCCGCCATGGGCACCTTCGACTACATCAACATGCGGACCAACGGCTACGAATTCCACAAGTCGCTGATGGCGGGCAAGGAGGCGTGGACCGACAAGCGGGTCAAGGACGTCTTCGACACCTGGCGCAGCCTCCTTCCGTACTGCCAGCCCGGCGCCAACGGCCGCACCTGGCAGGAGGCGGCCACCAGTCTCCAGCAGCGCAAGACGGGCATGGCCGTCTTCGGGATGCCGCACCCCGGCGCCCAGTTCCCCAAGGGCGAGCAGACCGACATCGACTTCTTCCCCTTCCCGGAGATCAACCCGGAGCACGGCCAGGCGGCCGTCGAGGCACCCATCGACGGGTTCCTGCTGGCGAAGAACTCCAAGTCGCTGAAGAACAAGAAGACGCTCGAAAGCGCGAAGGACCTGCTCACCTATCTGGCCACGCCCAAGGCGGAGGACGTGTACCTCGCCGGCGACCCCAACAACGTCGCGGTCAACAGCGGGGCCAGCACCTCGACCTACTCGGCGCTGCAGAAGAAGGCGGTCGAACTGGTCTCGGGCGCCAAGCAGATCTCGCAGTTCCTGGACCGCGACACCCGGCCGGACTTCGCGTCCACCGTGATGATCCCGGCCATCCAGAGCTTCATCAACAACCCCAAGGATGTCGACGGCCTGGTCAACGGGATCGAACGGCAGAAGAAGACCATCTTCTCCACCGAAGGCTGACCGGCTCCGGCTTCACCAGACCGACCTGGAGTTCACAGACGTGTCGCTGACCTCTGCGCGGCGCGCCAAGCGACGAGGGCCACGGCGGTTCACCCGCCGTGACCTCGTCGTCCTGGGCGTGCTGCTGGGCATCCCGATCCTGCTCGACATCGCCATCGTGTGGGGCCCGACCATCGCCTCCGTCGTTCTCTCCTTCACCAGTTGGGACGGCATCGGATCGATCCACTGGGTCGGTACGCAGAACTACACGAACCTCTTCACCAACTACCCGCCGTTCTGGCCGGCGGTGCGGCACAACCTGATGTGGCTGGGCTTCCTCGGGCTCATCGCCACCCCGTTCGGGCTGCTGCTCGCCGTACTCATCGACCGGGGCGTGCGGTTCAGCCGCTTCTACCAGTCGACGCTCTACATGCCCGTGGTGCTCTCCCTGGCCATCGTCGGCTTCATCGCCCAACTGGTCTTCTCCCGCGACCAGGGCGCGCTCAACGCCGTACTGGGAAACAAGGACAACCCCACCGACTGGCTCGGTGATCCGAACCTGAACATCTGGATGATCCTGATCGCGGCCGCCTGGCGGCACACCGGTTACGTGATGATCCTCTACCTGGCCGGCCTCAAGGCCGTCGACCCCTCGCTCAAGGAAGCGGCCGCCATCGACGGGGCCAACGACCGGCAGACCTTCTTCCGCGTCGTCTTCCCGACACTGCGCCCGGTCAACGTCATCGTCGGTGTCATCACCGTCATCGAGTCGCTGCGCGCCTTCGACATCGTCTACGCCGTCAACCACGGCCGCAACGGCCTCGAAGTGCTCTCGGTGCTCGTCACCGACAACATCATCGGCGAGGCCAGCCGGATCGGCTTCGGCTCCGCCATCGCGGTGGTGCTGCTGGCCGTCTCCATGGGATTCGTCGTGACCTACCTGGTCCAGGAGATCCGAGGAGAGAAGAACCGATGACGCTCGACACCACGGTGGACGTCGCGACCCCGGTGAAACCCGCGGCCCGCCGGCGTATCCGCCCCGGCCGCTTCGGCGTCCACGTCTTCCTGATGGCCGTCTCGCTGGCTTTCGTGGCACCGCTGCTGCTGGCGGTCTACGCCTCGCTCAGGCCGTACGACGAGACGTCCAGGGACGGCTACCTCTCCCTTCCCAAGCATCTCTCCTTCGACTACTACAAGCAGGCGTTCAACGACTCGGGGATGATGAAGTACTTCGTCAACACCCTGATGATCGCCGTGCCCGGGGTGATCCTCGCCCTGTTCTTCGCGTCCTTCGTGGCCTTCGCCGTCTCCCGGCTGCGGCTCAAGGGCGGCATCGTCCTGCTGATGCTCTTCACCGCGGGCAATCTGCTGCCGCAACAGGTCATCGTCACCCCGCTGTACGTGGTCTTCAACAAGATCCCGCTGCCGTACTGGATGTCCGACTCGATGACGATGTTCGACTCGTACTGGGCCGTCGTCGCCGTCCAGGTCGGATTCCAGATGGGCTTCTGCGTCTTCGTCCTGGCCAACTTCATGCGCACCCTGCCGCAGGAGATCCTGGAAGCGGCGATCGTCGACGGGGCGGGCGTATGGACGCAGTACTGGCGCATCACGCTCCCCCTGTGCCGCCCCGCGCTTGCCGCGCTCGGCACCCTGCAGTTCACCTGGATGTACAACGACTTCCTGTGGGCGCTGGTCTTCATGTCCGACGGGGACAAGCTGCCGATCACCTCGGCACTGAACAACCTCCGCGGCCAGTTCTTCACCGACTACAACCTGCTGGCCGCGGGCTCCGTGATCGTCGCGCTGCCCACACTCGTCGTCTTCCTGCTGCTCCAGCGGCACTTCATCGCGGGGCTGACACTCGGATCGAGCAAGTGAGAGGAGCTTCTCAGGGGGCGACGGGAAGCTGACGCTTGTGCTCGGTGAGGCGGTAGCGGTCGACGATCATCTCGTAGGCGCGCCCGTCCACCGGCTTGCCCTCCAGGAAGTCGTCGATGTCGTCGTACGTCACCCCGAGCGCGTCCTCGTCGGTCTTGCCGGGGTCCAGCGTCTCCAGGTCGGCCGTCGGGGCCTTCCACACCAGCTCGGAGGGCGCGCCCAGCGCGTCCGCGACGGCGCGCACCCGGCGCTTGGTCAGGCCGGTCAGCGGGACCAGGTCGGCGGCGCCGTCACCGAACTTGGTGAAGAAGCCGGAGACCGCCTCGGCCGCATGGTCCGTACCCACGACCAGGCCGTTGTGCGCTCCGGCCACCACGTACTGCGCGATCATGCGCTGGCGGGCCTTGATGTTGCCGTGCACGAAGTCCTGGTGGTGTACGTCGCGGAAGCCCACCCCCGCCGCCAGTGCGGCATCGAGCGCGGCATCGCTCGCGGGCCTGATGTCCACTGTCAGCACCTGGTCGGCCCGGATGAAGGAGAGCGCGAGCTGCGCGTCGTGTTCGTCGGCCTGGACGCCGTACGGCAGGCGCATCGCGTAGAACGTCGCCTCGTGGCCTGCGGCCCGCGCCCGCTCGACGGCGAGCTGGCACAGCCGGCCCGTGGTGGTGGAGTCGACGCCGCCGCTGATGCCCAGCACGAGGGCGCGCAGACCGGTGGAGGTCAGCCGCTCGGCGAGGAAGGCCACACGGCGTTCGATCTCCTGGGCGGCATCGAAGGTCTCGGCCACCTGGAGTTCCCGGGCGATCTCCTGCTGCAGGGCGATGGACGCCGGCTCGCTCACGTCTGCTCCTTGTTCCGCTTCACGATGTGCTGTCGCGGCCACTCTATCCAGGGGCTTCCGGCGGATCGGGGTGCGCCTACTCCGCGGGCTCCAGCTGTCTGGCGACGACCAGGAACGCATCCGTGTCGAGGTCCATCACGACCTCGACCGGGCGCCCCAGCGCGCGCTGGGCCGCCGCGAACTCCTCCGCGGGCCAGCTGCCGCGCGGGCCCCCGGCCGGAAACTTCTGCACCACCATGCGGTTCATGCCCAACTCCTCTGTCCCACTCGGGTTTTCCGGTGCTGGAGAACCCAACGAGATGCCGTGTACGTGCGTCACGGTCTCCCCTTCCCCCGCGGAAGGACTCAAGGTGAAGGACGCAGTGCTGCGTACGGAACGTTGCTGCGGGGCGGGCAACAGTACCGCTACGGATGTCGGGCTTCTGTACCGGGGAGGGCCGGGCGTTCAGGCCGACGCGCGCTTCTTCGCCGCGGCCGACTTCTTGGCGGGAGACTTCTTCGCTGCCGCCTTCTTCGCCGTCGTTTTCTTCGCGGCCGTCTTCTTGGACGCCGCCTTCTTGGGTGTCGACCTCTTCTGACCGGGGCGCAGGGCGGTGACCTTGGCCGGCGGCGAACTCGCGTCGCCGCGCGACTCCTTCGCCTCGCGCACACTGTTCTCCAGCGCGGCCATGAGGTCGATGACCTTGCCCCCGGACGGCGCTCCCGCGGACTCCGCAGCCGCCTCGCCGCCGGACGTCTTCGCGGCGATCATGTTCTCCACGGCTTCCCGGTAACCGTCGCGCAGCGAGGCCATCTCCACTTCGCCCAGCGTGCTCATCAGGGTGTCCGCCAGGTCGAGTTCGGCGTCGCTGACCGTCACCGCGGACTCGGGCGCGACTCCTTCGGGGGCGCGGATCTCGTCGGGCCACAGCAGGCCGTGCATCGCGATCACGTCGTCGACGACGCGCAGCATCCCCAGCCGCTCGCGCCCGTGCAGCGCGAATTTCGCGACCCCCACCTTCTCGCTGCGCTTCAGCGCCTCACGCAGCAGCGTGTACGGCTTCGCGGCGGGGACACCGTTCGCGACGAGGTAGTACGCCGAGCTCATCTGCAGGGGATCGATCGAAGCAGCGGGGGCGAAGGAAACGATCTCGATGGTCTTGGCGGTCGGCAGGGGCAGCGAGGCCAGGTCCTCGTCGGTGATCGGGATGATCGACCCGTCGGCGTCCTCGTACCCCTTGCCGATATCGGCGGCAGCCACCTCCTCCTCGTCCAGCTCGCAGACCTTGCGGTAGCGGATCCTGCCCCCGTCGGCGGTGTGGATCATCTTGAAGCCGATCGAGTGGTTCTCGGTGGCGTTCACGAGCTTGATAGGGATGCTGACCAGGCCGAACGAGATGGCGCCATTCCATATGGATCGCACGACTGCTCCTACCCGACGGGTCGATTTGTCATGAATCGTGGGATTCTCATGGTATGCCGCCGATGACTGAGGTGGAGGGGCGACGCCTGGCGCTCAGCAACCTGGACAAGGTCCTGTACCCGTCCACGGGCACCACCAAGGGCGAAGTCCTCCACTACTACGCCACCACCGCCGGGTCGCTCCTTGCCCATCTGTACAACCGGCCGGTGTCCTTCCTGCGCTATCCGAACGGCCCCGAAGGCCAGCACTTCTTCGCCAAAAACGTTCCACCGGGAGCTCCCGCCTGGGTCCGCAGCGCCGAGGTGCCGCGCTCCGGCGGCAAGACCGCACGCCAGGTCCTCGTACAGGACGTGGCCACCCTGATGTGGGCCGCGAACCTGGTCACCGAATTCCATGCACCGCAGTGGCAGGCGGACACCCCGGGCATCGCCGACCGCCTGGTACTGGATCTGGACCCCGGCGCGCCCGCCTCGGTGGTCGAGTGCTGCACCGTGGCGATGTGGCTGCGCGAGCGCCTCGCCGTCGACGGTCTGCACGCGTACGCCAAGACCAGCGGCTCCAAGGGCCTGCATGTGCTCGTCCCGATCGAGCCCACGCCGTCCGAGGACGTGAGCGCCTACGCGAAACGCATCGCCGTCGAGGCGGAGGCCGATCTGCCCTCCCTGGTCGTCCATGCGATGGCCCGGGCGCAGCGCCCGGGAAAGGTCTTCGTCGACTACAGCCAGAACGCGGCGGCGAAGACCACCGCCACGGCCTACACCCTGCGCGCCCGCCCCGAGCCGACCGTCTCCACGCCCGTCACCTGGGACGAGGTCAGGGACTGCGGGGCCGCCGAGGAGCTGGTCTTCCGCATCGAGGACATCGGGCCGCGCCTGGAGCGGCACGGCGATCTCCTCGGGCCGCTGATCAACCTCAACCGGGCCAGGCCCCTGCCGTGAAGCAGCCCGTCGACGTGGCGCTCGCCGCCACCGTGCGGGCGTTGCCCGACGGGCAGGGATGGGCGTACGAGCCGAAGTTCGACGGCCATCGCCTGGTCGTCATCAGAGGCGAGGACGCGGTGGTGCTGCAGGCGCGTTCGGGGCGGAATGTCACGGCCTCCTTCCCTGACGTCGCCGATGCCGCTCGCGCCCTGCCTGCCGGCACCGTCGTGGACGGTGAAGTGGTCGTCTGGACCGAGGGGCGTACCGACTTCGGTGCCGTACAGCACCGCGCCCACGCCTCGGCGGCGCAGGCGGCAGCACTGGCCGTACGGCTCCCGGCCTCGTACGCCGCCTTCGACCTGCTGGAGGAGCACGGCGTGGACCTCCGCACCGGTCCTTACACCCTGCGGCGCGAACGCCTGGTCGCACTCCTCACTCCGCTCGGCCCGCCCCTCCAGCCCGTCCCCATGACCACGGACCGCGCCACGGCCGTCCTCTGGTACGACACGCTGCCCGCCACCGGCATCGAGGGCCTGGTCGCCAAGCGGCTCGACCAGCCCTACCGGGGCGGCACCCGCGCCTGGAGCAAGCTGCGCCACTCCGAGCCCCGCGACGCCGCAGTCGTCGGCCACATCGGCAGCGCGGCCCGCCCCGGCGCCCTGCTCCTCGTACTGCACGGTGACGACACCCCGGTGCGGTCCTCCCCGCTCACCCCCGCCCTGCGGGGGCAGGCGGGTGCGGCGCTGGCCGCCGGTGAGCTGGGGGAACTGGCCGCGGAGGTGGAGCAAGGCACCACCGCGCGGCACGCGGGGGTCACCGTCATCCGCCTGATCAGGCCCTGAACGGGCCTGTTCCGCAGGGCAGTTCCTGTCCGGCACGCGTTTCCGTGGCAGGGTGTTGCGGGCAAGCCACAGGGGGCTACGGATGAGGGGGGAACCGTGATCGTCTGGATCAACGGTGCGTTCGGTGCGGGCAAGACCACGGCCGCGCGGGAACTGATCGATCTGATCCCGAACAGCACCTTCTACGACCCCGAGGTGATGGGCGGGGCGCTGCGCCACCTGCTGCCGCAGAAGCGGCTCGCGGAGGTCACCGACTACCAGGACCTGCCGATCTGGCGGCGCATGGTGGTCGACGCGGCCGCGGCGCTGCTCGCCGAGGTGGGCGGGGTGCTCGTGGTGCCGATGACGCTGCTCAGGCAGGAGTACCGGGACGAGATCTTCGGCTCGCTGGCCGCGCGCCGCATCCCGGTCCGGCATGTGCTGCTGACAACTGACGAAACGATCCTGCGCCAACGCATCGAGGGACGCGAGGAGTTCGACGGCGACCCCGAGGGCAGTGAACGCGTACGCCAGTGGGCGCAGGACCGCATCGAGCCGTATCGCACGGCGCTCGGCTGGCTCCGCTCCGACGCCCATGTGATCGACAACAGCGCGCTCACACCGGCCGCGACCGCCGAACGTATCGCCGAGGCGATACGGTCCGGGGCGGCCGCGGTCTGCGAGATCGTCCAGACGCCCGCGCCGACCGGGGAGACCGTCGCCGCCGGGGTCCTGCTCTTCGACGAGGAGGACCGGGTGCTGCTCGTCGACCCGACCTACAAGCCGGGCTGGGAGTTTCCCGGGGGAATAGTGGAACGGGGCGAGGCGCCCGCCCGCGCGGGGATACGCGAGGTGGCGGAGGAACTCGGCATCCAACTCGACCGGGTGCCCGGGCTGTTGGTGGTGGACTGGGAACCGCCCAGACCGCCCGCGTACGGCGGGCTGCGGCTGCTGTTCGACGGCGGGCTGCTGAGCCCGGCGGAGGCCGGAGAGCTGTCGCTTCCGGGTCCCGAGCTGCGCGCCTGGCGGTTCGTCACCGAGGTGGAGGCGGCCGGGATGCTGCCGCCCAACCGTTTCGAGCGGCTGCGCTGGGCGCTGCGGGCCCGGGAGCGGTCAGCCGTGATCAACCTCGAGGCCGGAGTCCCGGTCGGCTGAAGCGCGCAGCACCTTCGCCGCGTCCTCCGTCAGCGGATCGCCGTGGCCGAAGCAGACCGTCGTGGGTGCGAGGGCGGCCAGGCGACGGTACGAGGCGAGAGCGCGGCGCCGGTCGGTGTTGAAGACGCCCAGCATGACCTGGCCGACCGCGGCGACGGCGTCACCGGTGAACAGCACACCGTGGCGCGGGAGATGGACGGCGATCGAGCCGTCCGTGTGACCGGGGGAGTGCACGACGAAGGCGCCGTCACCGAAGCCGAGCTCGTCACCGTCCTCCACCTCCCGGTCCACCCGGGTGGGCGGGGCGACGGGCACGGTCAGTCCGTGCTCGTACAGCGGGATCTCCCAGTCGAGGAGCACGGGTTCGGGTGCGGGCGCCAGACCGCGGACGACCGGTGCGTCCAGGCGGTGGGCGATGATCTCGGTGCCGTACAGGCCGGCGAGTTCCTCCGCCGCACCGACGTGATCGCGGTGGCAGTGCGTGAGGACGATACGGCTCAGGCGGTGCGGATCGAGGCCGAGTCCGCGTATCGCTGCGCCGATCGCGGTGGCCGAGTCCGCGTGACCGGCGTCGATCAGCGTCAGTTCGTCGCCGTCGCGCCAGAGGTAGGCCTGGCCGATGGGGAAGCGGAGCAGATGCAGGCGGGGGAGTACTTCGACGAGGTCCATGCGGCGAACGTAATGAGCTGTGAGCGCCCGCCGCACGGGCCTTCGCCGAGCGCTTAACCCTGCTTGGAGCGTGCGTAGTTGACCAGGAAGTGGGCTTCGGCGACCGAGAGCCGCTCCAGTTCCTCGGGGGAGACGCTCTCGTTCACCGCGTGGATCTGCGCCTCCGGCTCGCTCAGCCCGATCAGCAGGATCTCCGACTCCGGGTAGAGCGCGGCGAGGGTGTTGCAGAGCGGGATCGAGCCGCCCATGCCCGAGGACTGCATCTCCTGGCCGGGGTAGGCGATGCTCATCGCCTCGGCCATCGAGGTGTACGCCGGGCTCGAGGTGTCCGCCCGGAAGGCCTGGCCCTGCCCGACCCGCTCGAAGGAGACCCGCGCACCCCACGGGGTGTGCTTCTCGATGTGCGCGAACAGCAGCTCCGTCGCCTCGGCGGCGTCCTGGCCCGGGGGTACCCGCAGGCTGATCTGGGCGCGGGCACTGGCCGGGACGGACGGGGTCGCACCGGCCACCGGCGAACAGTCGATGCCGACCACGGTGACGGCGGGTCGCGCCCAGATACGGTCGGCCACCGCGCCGTTGCCGATCAGCTCGACACCGTCGAGGACCTTGGCGTCCTTGCGGAAGTCGCCCTCGGGGTACGCCAGTCCGTCCCACTGCGCGTCGGCGGCAAGCCCGTCGACGACCGTGGAACCGTCCTCGGCGCGCAGCGAGTCCAGCACGCGGATCAGTGCGGCGAGCGCGTCAGGGGCCGCGCCGCCGAACTGGCCGGAGTGCAGATTGCCTTCGAGCGTCTCCAGGGTGACCCGGATCATCGTCATGCCGCGCAGCGTCGCGGTGACGGTGGGCAGGCCGACCCGGAAGTTGCCGGTGTCGCCGATCACGATGGAGTCGGCGGTCAGCAGGTCGGGGTGCGCCTCCGCGTACCGCTCGAGACCCCCGGTGCCCTGCTCCTCCGAACCCTCCACGATCACCTTCACGGAGACCGGGATGCCGCCGTTGGCCTTGAGGGCCCGCAGCGCGAGCAGGTGCATGATGAAGCCGCCCTTGCAGTCCGCCGCACCGCGCCCGTACCAGCGGCTGTCCCGCTCGGTCAGCGCGAAGGGCGGGGAGACCCAGGCGGCCTCGTCGAGCATGGGCTGTACGTCGTAGTGCGCGTAGAGCAGTACGGTCGGCGCGCCCTCGGGGCCGGGCAGGAAGCCGTACACCGACTGCGAACCGTCGGGGGTGTCGAGGAGGGCGACGTCATCGAAACCCTCGGTGCGCAGTGCGTCCGCGACCCAGTTGGCGGCGGCCTCGCACTCGCTCTTCGGTGCCACGGCCACATCCGCCACCGACTGGAACGCCACCAGTTCGGTGAGCTCCGCCTTGGCGCGGGGCATCAGCGAAGCAATGGTCTCGGCAATCGGATTCGCGGTCATGGGCACGCTCCTCGTGGGTGCGACGTTGGGATACGTGTACGTGTTTGTACGACGAAGGTGAGATCGATCCTCCCACAGCGGGATCGGTGACTACCGCGCCGTAGGATGCCGTCGACAGCACGGGCCACTGGTCGGATCGGGAGCAGCAGCACATCGTGAGCAGCGAGAACGCAGACGCGGGCACGGAGAACGACCTGTCGGTCTGGGACGTCGTCGTGGTCGGCGCAGGGCCCGCGGGGGCCTCGGCCGCCCATGCGGCGGCAGTCGCGGGACGGCGGGTGCTTCTCTTGGAGAAGGCCGAACTGCCCCGCTACAAGACGTGTGGCGGCGGAATCATCGGACCCTCGCGCGACTCGCTGCCGCCCGGCTTCGAACTGCCGCTGCGCGACCGGGTGCACGCCGTGACGTTCTCCATGAACGGGAAGCTGACCCGCACCCGCCGGTCCAAGCAGATGCTCTTCGGGCTGATCAACCGCCCTGAGTTCGACCAGGGTCTGGTGGAGTCGGCGCAGAAGGCGGGCGCCGAGCTGCGGACCGGCGTCACGGTCTCGCGGGTCGAGCAGCACGGATCGGCCGTGCCGGACCGGCGGACCGTGGCCGTGGTGCTCTCCGATGGGGAGACCGTACTGGCCAGGGCGGTCGTCGGCGCGGACGGCAGTGCCAGCCGTATAGGGGCACACGTCGGCGTGAAGATGGACCAGGTGGACCTCGGCCTGGAGGCGGAGATCCCCGTGCCGCCGACCGTCGCCGAGGACTGGGCAGGGCGGGTGCTCATCGACTGGGGCCCCATTCCCGGGAGTTACGGCTGGGTGTTCCCCAAGGGCGACACCCTGACGGTGGGTGTGATCTCCGCGCGCGGCGAAGGCGCCGCCACCAAGCGGTACATGGAGGACTTCGTCGCCCGCCTCGGGCTCGCCGGGTTCGAGCCCGCTGTGTCCTCCGGCCATCTGACGCGGTGCCGCAGCGACGATTCGCCGCTGTCGCGCGGCCGGGTGCTGGTGTGCGGGGACGCGGCCGGGCTCCTCGAGCCGTGGACGCGCGAGGGAATCTCCTTCGCCCTGCGGTCGGGCCGGCTCGCGGGGGAGTGGGCGGTGCGGGTGGCGGAGTCGCACGACGCGGTCGACGCCCGGCGCCAGGCGCTGAACTACGCCTTCGCCGTCAAGGCGGGACTCGGTGTGGAGATGGCGGTGGGGCGGCGGATGCTCGCGGCCTTCGAGCGCCGCCCGATGCTGCTGCATCTGGCGATCACCGGTCTGCGGCCCGCGTGGAACGCATTCGCCGGGATCACCCGCGGTTCGACCTCGCTCGCCGAGCTGGTGCGGAACCATCCGCTGGCCCAGCGCGCGCTGTCCACCATGGACCGGGACTAGCCGGGGTCAGTTCTCCACGGTGATACGGAAGATGGGGTGGTCGGGGGCGATGCGGCGCAGCTCCTCCGCGGTGGAGTCGGGGCCGACGCCGTTGAAGAAGACCCCGACCTCCGCCTTCCAGCGCTTGAGGTAGGCGCGGAGGATGTCGGGCTTGTCGTCGTCGCCGACCTCGACCGCGGTGAAGGCGTCGGTCTTCTTGCCGAGGATCAGCTCGCCGCCGCCTGCGGCGCGCATGTTGTGGGTCCACTGGACGTGGCCGCGCGGTGCGACGAGGTACTGCTGTCCGTCCAGGGTGAGCACGTTGACCGGCGTACGGCGCCACTCGCCGCTCTTGCGTCCCTTCACGGCCAGCACCCGCGATCCCCAGACGCTGAGACCGCGCCGGGTCATCCAGGCGACGGTGCGGTTCATGACGTTGACGGTGAACCAGCCGGGCTTCTGAACGTGGGTGGACATGATGCACTCCCTGGTTTTGTGAGCACTGCTCTCGCTTGAGAGCAGTCTGCACCCGATCGGTGATCCAAAGCAAGAGCGCTGCTCTCGTTATTGGTCAGTGCTCTGGAATCTGGCAGACTGGTCCCCATGAGCACCATCCGAGGAGCCCGCGCCCGAGCCCGTATCGAAGTGACCGCAGCCATCAAGGACGAGGCGCGCAGACAACTGGCCGCCGACGGTGCCGCGAAGCTTTCCCTCCGCGCGGTCGCCCGCGAACTGGGCATGGTCTCCTCCGCGCTCTACCGCTACTTCCCCAGCCGCGACGACCTGCTCACCGCACTGATCGTCGACGCCTACGACGCCGTGGGCGAGGCCGCCGAGACCGCGCTCGCGAAAGCGGCGCGCTCCGGACGCCGGGCCCAGTGGGCTGCCGTCTGCGCGGCGGCACGGACCTGGGCACTGGCCCACCCCCACGAGTACGCCCTGATCTACGGCTCGCCCGTCCCCGGCTACACCGCCCCTCAGGACACCGTGGTCCCCGCGAGCCGCGTGGCCCTGGTCCTCATCTCCATCGTCCGTGACGCACACCGGGCAGAGGGCCTCGCCCTCGCGCCGCTGCCCGAAGCCGTACGCCCGGAAGCCGAGCGCCTCGCCGCCGACATCACCCCCGAGCTCCCGCCCGCCGCGGCCCTCGCGCTGGCCACGGTCTGGGCACAGCTCTTCGGGGTCATCTCCTTCGAGGTCTTCGGTCAGTTCCACCGGGTCGTCGAGGACCGCGACGCCTTCTTCGCGCAGACGGCCGAGGGCCTCGCCCAGTCGGTCGGCCTACTCCGCGGGGAGTAGAGGTGATCACCTCGCCCGGCTGACGCCCCGGCCGCTTCCGCCGGTCTAGCGTTGCGGACATGGAAGAGCAGCGAGCACACACCTGGGGCGGAGCGCCTCGTTGGCAGCCGCCATGGGCCACGGAGTCCGACGACAGGCTGCCCTGGGCATCCACCGTTCTGCTCACCGTCCTCGTACAGGCGGGCTCGACCTTCGCCGCGCACGGCCAGCCGGACCGGTCCGCACTGGACCTGTTCGCCCGGCTCCTGCTCCTCGCCGGCACGGCCCTGCTCCTCCTCCGCCACCGCCACCCCGTGCTCGTGGCCTTCGGCACCGCGGGCACCGCGATGCTCTACCTCGGCGCCGGCTACCCCTACGGTCCGGTCTTCTTCACCGTCGCCGTCGGCTGCTTCGCCGCGATCGTCGCCGGTCACCGGCGCGCCGCCTGGTCCGCCGTCGCCATGCTCTGGGCCGGACACCTGCTGGTCGCCCACTGGCTCTATCGCTGGCTGCCGCCCGCCGGTGACAGTTCCCCGCCCTGGGGGCAGGAACTGGTGGTGCTCGCCTGGGTGGTCGCCATCGTCGCGGCTTCCGAACTGGCGCGTGTACGGCGCGAACAGTGGGCCCACTCCCGCGCGGAGCGCGAGGCCGCGGCCAAGCGCCGCGCGGACGAGGAGCGGCTGCGTATCGCCCGCGAACTCCATGACGTCCTCGCGCACTCCATCTCGGTCATCAACGTCCAGGCGGGCATGGGACTTGCCCTGCTCGACTCCGACCCCGAGCAGGCCCGCACCGCCCTGACCACCATCAAGTCCGCCAGCAAGGAGGCGCTGGGGGAGGTGCGCCAGGTCCTCGACACCCTGCGCGCGCCCGGTGAGGCGCCGCGCGCGCCGGCCCCCGGACTCGACCGGCTCCCCGAACTCGTGGAGCAGGCGCGCGGAGCCGGGCTGACCGTGGAGGTCGAGCGGGCGGGCAGCGCGGTCACGCTGCCGCCCGGTACGGATCTGGCCGCCTTCCGGATCGTGCAGGAGGCCCTGACCAATGTGGTGCGCCACTCCGGGTCGCGTACCGCGCACGTCAGAGTCGACTGCGCGACGCCGGGCCGCCTCGGGCTGCGGATCGACGACGCGGGTCCGGCGACCGGCGGGGACGCGGGCGGCAGCGGCAACGGACTGATCGGAATGCGGGAGCGGGCGGCCGCTCTCGGTGGCACCATCGAGGCGGGCTCGCTCCCGGACGGCGGTTTTCGGGTCGAGGCCGTCATTCCGCTGGCCGCCGCACCGAAGGAGTCGCTGTGATCCGCGTACTGCTCGCCGACGACCAGTCCCTGGTCCGGGCCGGATTCCGGGCGCTGCTCGGCGCCCAGAGCGACATCGAGGTGGCAGGGGAGGCCGCCGACGGCGAGGAGGCGGTACGCCTCGTGCGCGAACTGCGCCCCGACGTCGTACTGATGGACATCCGGATGCCGGTGCTCGACGGGCTCGCCGCGACCCGCAGGATCACCGGGGACAAGGCGTTCGACGGGGTGAAGGTGGTCATGCTCACCACCTTCGAACTCGACGAGTACGTCTTCGAGGCGATCCGCTCCGGGGCCTCCGGCTTCCTGGTCAAGGACACCGAACCGGAGGAACTGCTGCGGGCGGTACGCGCAGTGGTGGAGGGCGACGCGCTGCTCTCGCCGGGCGTCACCCGCCGGCTCATCGCGGAGTTCGCGGCCCGCTCCAAGGAGCCTCAGGAGGTGGACAGCCTGAGCGAACTCACCGAGCGGGAGCGGGAGGTGATGGCGCTGGTCGGGATCGGCCTCACCAACGAGGAGATCGCCCGGCGCCTGGTGGTCAGCCCGCTCACGGCCAAGACCCATGTGAGCCGCACCATGGTCAAGCTCGGCGCCAGGGACCGGGCCCAATTGGTCGTGCTCGCCTACGAGTCGGGCCTCGTGCGCCCGGGCTGGATCGGCTGAGGCGCGGGGCGGCCCCGATAGCGCCACAGCACGTACACCACGCGCACCACGAAGACGAGCGCCGCGGCGCAGGCGGCGAGCACGGTCACCGCCCGCCGCGCGGCACCTTCCAGATCGAAGAAGTGCACCGGGCTGATGACGCCCGCGAAGGTGGCCACGGCGACGAACGTCGCGCTGAGCAGGGCGTAGCCGATCTCCACGGTCATGGCGTCCCGCTCGGCCTGGTCTCTGCGCCCCATACGGGAAAGTCTCACAGGCCGGTGGCCGGCGGGCAAGGAACTCCCGTCGGCCACCGGCCCGTTCGTGCGGTGCGGACCGTCAGTCGCGTACGGCCACCGGCTCCGCCGCCTCCGCCTGCACAGGTGCGGGCTCGGACTTCGCGATCAGTACGGTGTGCTGCTGCACCCGGCGCGTACGCAGCCCGGTCAGCGTGATCAGCAGTCCGGCCAGCGCGACCACCGTCACCACGATCAGACCGGGACGGTAGCTGTCGAGCAGCGCCTGCGGTGAGCCGCTCGTGCTGCCGTCCGACGTGATGACAGCGGTGACGACGGCCAGGAAGATGGCCCCGCCGACCTGGACCGAGGTGTTCAGCAGGCCCGAGACCATGCCCTGCTCATGGTCGTCCACGCCGTTGGTGGCCTGGATGTTGAGCGAGGGGAAGGTCAGCGCGCAGGCCGCGCCGATCAGCAGCATGCTCGGCAGGATCACCGCCGCGTAGTTCGGGTGGAGGCTGACGCGCAGGAACAGCGCGTAGCCGACCACCATGAAGGCGAAGCCCGCAGCGATGAGCCGCGGCGTGCCGAACCGGTCGACCACCGAGCCGACCTTCGTCGACGACAGGGCCACCAGCGCTCCCGCCGGGAGGAAGGCCAGCGCGGTCTGCAGCGCGGTCCAGCCGAGCACCGTCTGCAGGTACTGCGTGGCGATGAACTGGAAGCCCACGTACGAGCCGAAGAACGCGGCCGCGCCCAGCTGGGCCCGCACCTGGGTGCCCGAGCGCAGGACGCCGAGCCGGATCAGCGGGCTGCTGCTGCGCTGTTCGATCACCACGAACGCGGCGAGCAGCAGGGCCACGGCGAGGAAGGAGAGCAGCGTACGGGCCGAGGCCCAGCCGACCTCGGAGGCCTGGACGACGGTGAAGACGAGCAGCAGCATGGAGACCGTGCCGGTGACGGCGCCCGGCAGGTCGTAGCCGCGGTGCGTACGGTCGCGCTCGCTGCGCGGGATCAGCTTCGCGCCGAAGACCAGGGCGATCAGCGCGATGGGTGCGGGCAGCAGCATGGTCGAGCGCCAGCTCACCTCGGTGAGCAGCCCGGAGAGCACGAGGCCCATTGAGAAACCGGTGGCGGCGCAGGTGGTGTAGATGGAGAGCGCGCGATTGCGCTGAGGGCCTTCCTTGAAGGTCGTGGTGATGATCGAGAGTCCGGCGGGTGCGGTGAACGCGGCGCTGAGGCCCTTGATGAACCGGCTGGCGATCAGCAGCGGACCGGAGTCGACGAAGCCGCCGAGCAATGACGCCAGGGCGAAGACGCCCAGGGCGATCAGGAAGACCTGACGCCGGCCGAGGAGGTCGGCCGCGCGGCCGCCGAGGAGCAGCAGTCCGCCGTAGCCGAGGATGTAGCCGCTGACGATCCATTGCAGGGTCGAGGTGGTGAGGTTCAGGTCGCTCGCGATGGACGGCAGGGCGACGCCGACCATCGAGACGTCGAGGGCGTCGAGGAACATCGCGGCGCAGAGCACGAGAAGGGTGCCCCACAGGCGGGGGCTCCAACGCTCTTGTGTACCGGGGACGTTGAGCGGAGAGGTCATGCGAGGAACAGTACATGCACGTGCATCGAGTGCAAGTGCATTTAATTCCGATGCAACAAAATGCCCGAACTCTGCTACCGTGCGGACATGGCGGTGAAGAAGACTGAGCGCGTTCTCGCGGATGAATGGCGCGAGATCCTTGCGCTGCACGCCCGCACCCAGTGCGAGCTGGACCGCGAGCTGCATCAGCACGGACTCGGCGCCAGTGACTTCGAGGTTCTCGACGTGCTCTCGGTGAAGGCTGCGGAGGACGGCAGCGACGCGTACCGCGTTCAGGAGATCGCCGCCAGGGTCCACCTCAGTCAGAGCGCGCTGTCGCGACTGATCGCGCGTCTGGAGAAGGACGGTCTGGTCTGCCGCGGCATGTGCAACGAGGACCGGCGCGGGGTGCGGGTGGTGCTCACGGATGCGGGCCGCGAGCGACACGCCGCGGTACTTCCGCTGCAGCGTGCGGTGCTCGCCCGGATGCTCCGGCCCGCGTGAAATGCGTGCGTGAAGTGCGTGCGTGACCGCGGTCAGACGCCGGAGTTCTCCTGCCACAGCTGCGCGAGGGCCGTGTCGCCCGTGACGGTCGCTTCCGACAGGGGCAGCCGGTTCCACAGGGCCGTATAGAGGTGCTCGGCCGGACCGCTCAACTCGCAGTCGGCGGGGCCTTCTTCACCGTATACGGCCTGTGCCGGCTCGCTCGAGAGCCGGACCGTCCATACGGCGTCCGCGTCCGCGTCCGTGGCGCGTACGCGCAAAGTCTTCGGGGTGTCGGTACGCACCCGGCTCTTGAGCCTGGCATGGAACAGCCGCAGGAGCTCGTCGATGCCGTCCACGGCGAAGTCCGTGCCCAGCGGGCTGAACCGGGCACCGGCGGCCGCCTCCGCGTCCATGCGGTGGACCGCCGTCTCGTGCGCCTGGCGCCGCGCCCAGAAGGCGAGCGGCGACGGCGCGGGCATGAAGGTGAAGCACTCCAGCTCTGCGGGCGCCTCGCTCAGTGCCGCGACCAATGCCGTATGGCCATCGCGGAACCAGTCGATCAACTCGGCCCCGTCGAGGTCGCTTCCGTCGCCGATGGAGCGGGGTGCGGTGCGGCGCTCCACGACGAAACCGGCCGCCCAGCGGTGGACCGCGCCCGTGTGCCGCAGCAGATCACGCACCTGCCAGCCGGGGCAGGTCGGCACGGGGGCTTCGGTTCCGCTCGCGGCGCAGGACGCGGCGAGCAATCTGCCTTCGTGCTCCAGGGACTTGATGTGCTCAGTGATCTCCACGTCGCGATTGTGCCAGCGTTCCCGCGCCGTGGGTGGAAGGGGATGCGCTCCGGGCGAGGAACCCGATGAGCGCGGCTGTCGCGGCCAGCAGCGACACGGTCGTCAGGGCCAGCGGCAGCGAGAGGGCGTCCGCCAGGAAGCCGATCGCGGGCGGCCCGAGCAGCATGCCGCCGTACCCGAGGGTCGAGGCGGTGGCGACGCCGCTCGGACCGGCCAGGGCGCCCGCGCGTGCCACGGCCACCGGGAAGATGTTGGCGAGGCCGAGTCCCGTCACCGCGAAGCCGAACAGGGCGAGCCACGCAGCGGGGGCGAGTGCGCCGAGCAGCATCCCGGCCGCCGCGGTCGCGCCGCCCGCGACGAGGGTACGGGTCTGACCGAGCCGTTCCAGGAGAGCGGTGCCGGTGAGCCGGCCGACCGTCATGGCCAGGGCGAAGGCCGAGTACCCGGCGGCGGCGACGCCCGGGTGGGTGTGCAGGTCCTCTTCGAGGTGGAGTGCGCCCCAGTCGGCCAGGGCGCCTTCGCCGTACGCCGTGCACAGCGCGATGACGCCGAAGACGACGACAAGGCGCCTGTTGCCCGTGCCGGTCCGGGGCGATCCGGGCCGTGGGGCGGGGAGTTCGGGGGCGGGCGGGGCGTCGTGCCGCAGCAGTACGCGACCGGCCGCGCCGGTCACCAGGAGCCCGATGACGGTGAGGATCAGCAGATGGGCGGTGGGGGAGAGGCCGCCGGCCACCAGCCCGCCGAGGCTCGCGCCGAGCATCCCGCCGAGGCTGAACGCGGCGTGGAAGCTGGGCATCAGCGGGCGGCGCAGGGCGGCGACCACGTCGACGGCCGCGCTGTTCATGGCGACGTTGACACCGCCGTACGCGGCGCCGAAGACCAGCAGGACCAGGCCGAGCGCGAGTGCGGAGTGGGTCAGCGGAGGCAGCGCGATGCTCAGCGAGAGCAGGACGGCGCACACGACGGTCACCGCGTGACTGCCGAAGCGGCGGCAGAGCCGGCCGGTGAGCGTCATGGTGATCACGGCGCCCGCCGAGACCCCGAGCAGGGCGAGTCCGAGCGTGCTCGCCGACGCTCCGGTCTGGTCCTTGATCGCGGGGATACGGACCACCCAGCCGGCGAAGAGGAAGCCGTCGAGGGCGAAGAAGGCGGTCAGGGCGGTGCGCAGGCGGGACAGGGAGGCGGTGGCGGGGTCCGTACCGGTTCCCCCCGGAACGGCCGTACGTAGTTTGTTTAGTAGCGGCACAAAGGCAGGATAGGGGAGCGGTCCACTCCGTACAAGTGCGTTGCCCGAAGGCCTTCCTCCGCCCGGGATCATGCGAGACTCACCCTCATGAACGGCAAGGTGACGACGGCCAGGACCCGGCTGGAACGCGGTCGCAGCGCGCTCGGACCCGCACTCGAACTGGTCCATACGGGCCGGGCGCCCACCCGCGCCGTGCTCACCGCCGAGCTCGGCGTCACCCGCGCCACCGCGGGCGCGGTCGCCGCCGAGCTCGAAGCGCTCGGTCTCATCCGGGTGGACTCCAGACCCGCTGCCGCGGCCGGCTCCCAGGGCCGCCCCTCGCACCGGCTCTCCGTGGACGCGAGCGGACCCGTGGTCCTCGCCGCCCAGGTGCACGCCGACGGTTTCCGGGCCGCACTCGTCGGGCTCGGCGGCCGGATCGTCGCGACCTCGCCCGGCTGCGTCATCGTCGACGCCGACCCCGCCCAGGTGCTCGGTGAAGTGGTCGACGAGGGTACGACCCTGCTGCGCGACACCGGACTGCGCTGTGTCGGCGCGGGACTTGCCGTGCCTTCGGCCGTCGCCGAACCGGACGGCACCGCGCTCAACCCGCTCCACCTCGCGTGGCCGGCCGGAGCCCCGGTCCGCGACATCTTCGCCGACCGGGTCCGCGCGGCGGGCATCGCGGGGCCCGCCTTCACTGGCAACGACGTCAACCTCGCCGCGCTCGCCGAACACCGCCACGGAGCGGGCCGCGGCGCCGCCCACCTCCTGTGCGTGGCCACCGGACACCGCGGCGTCGGCGGCGCCCTGGTCCTCGACGGCCGTCTGCACACCGGCAGTTCGGGCCTCGCCCTGGAGGTCGGCCACCTCACCGTCAACCCCGAGGGCCGCCCCTGCTACTGCGGCAGCCGCGGCTGCCTGGACGTCGAGACCGACCCGCTCGCCTTTCTCACCGCGGCGGGCCGCGCACCGGGACCCGAGGGGTCGCTGCTCCAGCAGGCGCGTGATCTGCTCCGTACGGAATCCACGGACACCGCGGTACGGGCCGCCACCGAGGAGGTCGTGGACCGTCTGGGACTCGGACTCGCGGGCCTGGTGAACATCCTCAACCCCGACCGCATCATCCTCGGCGGCCTGCACCGCGAACTCCTGGACGCCGCCCCGGAGCGGCTGCGCGCCGTCGTCACCGACCGCAGCCTGTGGGGCAGGAGCGGCGGGGTGCCGATCCTGCCGTGCACGCTCGACCACAACAGCCTTGTCGGGGCTGCCGAGTTGGCATGGCAGCCGGTGCTCGACGACCCCCTCGCGGCGCTTGCTCAGGCCTGAGCGGCGAGACTCCACAGCGCGGCGCCGAAGTTCAGGACCAGCGGCGGTACGACACCCGTGCCGCCCTCAACGCGACCAGCGCCTCGTTGACCGTCCACCGCGGCGGACATCTCCATGACCGTCCTGAGCTCTCAGCCCGCGGACCCGGCGAGGGCGAAGGCGCGCGCCGGGTTCGCGGTCAGGATGTCCTCCACCAGTTCTTTGCCCAGGGCGAGTTCGAGCCGTGGGCGCAATCCGCTCAGCAGATACGGCATCCCTGGCGTCCCCGGCACCACGGTGTCCCCGCCGAGCAGCAGCCGGTCCCCGTACCCCGCATCGGCGAGCGAGGACAGCGCCTCCGGCAGCTTCCAGTCGGTGGCGTGGTTGGCCCGCGAGGGCCCGTCGAAGGCGAGGAACGCCCCGGCCTCCGCCGCCTGGCGGTGCACCACGGAGTCGGGGGAGCGGTTGAGGTGACCGAGGATCACCTGCTCGGGTGCGACCTCGAACTCCCCGCACAGCAGGGCGAGTACATCAAGGACCGCCGTCCCCAGTTCCAGGTGTACGGCGATGGGCGCTCCCGTGCGGTGGTGCGCCTCGGCGGCCGCCCGCATCGTCATCCGGGCATGCGCGTCCAGTACGTGAAAGCTGCCCGCGACCTTGATGAGCCCCGCCCGCACGCCCGTCGACCCGATCCCCTCGGTCAGCTCGGTCACGAAGAGATCGGCGAGCGACTCGGCGACCCGCCCCAGGGTCGAGTCGCTGTAGTTCGCCGCCTGGTGCAGCCCGGTCGCGGCCACCACATGCGCCCCGGTCTCCCGGGAGAGCTCCACGAGGGCTGCGGGCTCGCGCCCCATGCCGTACGGCGTCCACTGGATCACCGACCTGCCGCCGAGCCCGCGGAAGTCGCGGAGCGCGCTTCGCGCACGCTCCGGGTCGTCCAGCTCCTGCCCCGGCAGCAGCGGACTGCGGATGAAGAGGTGGTCGTGGGAGTCCGTGACCCCCAACTCGTCGGCAGGGATGTCCCCGAGTACCGTCCGGACGACGCTCATCGCTGTGCTCCCCACTGTTGGCCACGGACCAGCTCGGCCTGCTCGGGCCGGGACAGGTGCAGCACCTCGAACCGGTCGCCGGCCGCCTTGGAATCGCCCTCCCACAGCGTGAGGTGCACCAGCTCCCAGTGGCGGGGATCGACGGCGAGCGCCGCGCTCACCACGCCCTCGACGCGGGCGAGGCGCCGGGTCTCCCGTACCGCCTCGTCGATCGCGGCCGACAGGTCGCCGCCCTCCGGGATCCCTTGTCTGCGCCGGACGGCGTTGCGCGGCACGGCGCCGGCGGCGGGCCCGTCCTCGTAGGCGAGGCCGGTCCAGTGCAGGACCCGCGGCCGCCCGAAGTCGTTGACGACGCCCTGGAATCCGGGGCCCCAGAGGAAGGAGTTCATGCCCTCGGGGGTGTTCCACAGATAGAACGGCGCGTACTGGTTGACCGGCGAATCCGCGCCGCGCTCACGCATCAGGTACGCCTTGACGCCGAGCCCGGGGAAGTCGTCGAGCAGGTGGCCTTTCGTGGCCACCCGCTTGCGGATGATCTCCATGTCGTAGTCGGCGGGGAGGGTGATCTCGTATTGCATGGCATGCATGGGCGCGGGCGCTCCTCGGTCCTCGGCTTCGGGTCCCGGACGGGATGTCGGTCTGGGTGTCTCAGACGGGGTACACGTCGTCGTCGACGTGGTCGTGCCAGGTGATCGTGGTGCCGTCCTCGGCCGCCTCGACGGCGGCGATGTGCGTCATGAAGGTGCGCGGCGCCGCCCCGTGCCAGTGCAGTTCGCCCGGCTCGATCCAGACGGTGTCGCCGGCCCTGATCGGCTCGACGGGGCCGCCTTCGCGCTGCACCAGGCCTTCGCCCTCGGTCACATGGAGGACCTGGCCGTGCGGGTGGGTGTGCCAGGCCGTACGCGAACAGGGGGCGAAGTGGACGCTGAACATCCGCAGCCGGGTGGCGGGTTGGGACGCGCTGATCTCGTCCAGCCACACCGTCCCGGCGAAGTTCTCCGCGGGACCTTGCACGCTGGCGGGGCGCTGTCGGGTGATGTGCATGTGCGCTTGAACTCCTCAGTCTCGGGGTGCGAGCAGGGCGAGCAGTCCGCGGACTCCCGCGTCGAAGGCGGCGGTCGAGCCCGAGGCGCGGGCGAGCACATAGCCGCCCTGGACGGTGGCGACGATCGTCGAGGCGATCTCCTCGGGCACCAGCGCGCCCGGGAACTCCCCGTCCCGCACGCCCTGTTGGACGATTCCGGCCAGCCGGCCGCGCAGCCAGTCGATCGTCTCGTCGACCGGGGCGCGCAGCGCGTCGTCGGCGATGACGTCCGGGTCCATCGTGAGCCGCCCGACCGGGCAGCCGCGCAGCACGTCGCGCTCGCGCCGCAGATACGACGCGATCTTCTCGTACGCCGACCCCTCGATCCCCAGCGTGGCATCGGCCGTGGCGCGCAACTCCTGCGCCGTACGCCGGATCGCGGCCAGCGCCAGATCCTGCTTGCCGGCGAAGTGGTGGTACATGCTGCCCTGGCCCACGCCCGCCTGCTGCAGGATCGCCTTGGGGCTGGTGCCCACGTACCCGCGCTCCCACAGGAGCTCGCGGGTGGCCTCGATCAGACGCTCCGGAGTGCTCATGAGCTCACTGTACATACTAGTAGGTACAGAATCCAGAGGATCCAGGAAGCAGCCGGGCACCGCCCGCGTACTCCCGTGGTGGTACGCCGACAGCCGCTGGCCGTACGACGACCCGGACCCCCTCCCGGCGGGAGGCTCGAAAGCAGCAGGAGACCATCCCCACCGAGGAGCTGAACCGAAATGAACACCCTTGCGTACGCAGGCGGACCCGGCCCGTGGATCCTCTTCTTCCCGCTCATCTGGGCAGCCGTCGTCATCACCGTCGTCACCGTGCTGCGCCGCACCGTCTGGCGCGGCCGCCGCGGCCCCTGGCAGGTGCGGGCCGCCCACGGCGAGCACTCGCCCATCGCGCTCCTCGGCCGGCGCTTCGCCGCAGGGGAGATCGACGAGGACGAGTACTGGCGCCGGCTCTCCGTCCTGGACGAGCAGTTCGGTCAGGTGGGCCAGTTCGGGCGCGGTGGCAAGGGCGGTGCGGCATGAGCACCGCCACCCGTACCGAAACCGCCGCGCGTGTCACCGACGCCGTGAAGGTCTACGGCAGGGGCGACACCGAAGTGAGGGCCCTGGACGGGGTGAGCGTCGACTTCCCGGCCGGCCGCTTCACCGCGATCATGGGGCCCTCGGGCTCCGGCAAGTCCACGCTGATGCACTGCGCCGCCGGACTCGACACCCTCACCTCCGGATCCGCCTTCATCGGCGGTACGGAACTGAGCACCCTGGACGACCGCCGCCTCACCCTGCTCCGCCGCGAGCGCATCGGCTTCGTCTTCCAGGCCTTCAACCTGATCCCCACGCTGACGGTCGCCGAGAACATCACCCTCCCGCAGGACCTCGCCGGAGCCCGCGGCGACCAGGAGTGGATCGACGCACTCGTGGACGTCGTCGGGCTGGGCGACAGGCTGCACCACCGGCCGAGCGAACTCTCCGGCGGCCAGCAGCAGCGCGTCGCCGTGGCACGGGCCTTCGCGGGTCGCCCCGACGTCGTCTTCGCCGACGAACCCACCGGCAATCTCGACTCCCGCTCGGGGGAGGAGGTGCTGCGGCTGCTGGGCCGGGCAGTGCGCCAGATGGACCGCACCGTCGTGATGGTCACCCACGACCCGGTGGCAGCGGCCCACGCCGACGAGGTCGTGTTCCTCGCCGACGGCCGGCTCGTCGACCGGATGCAGAATCCCACCGCGGATCGTGTACTCGACCGCCTGAAAGCCTTCGACAGCAGGGGTGTTCAGACATGAGCAAGCTCCCCGCAACCCTCCGTCTCAGCCTCTCCTCCCTTCGAGCCCACAAGCGGCGCTTCGCCGGAACCTTCACCGCGGTGCTGCTCGGTGTCGCCTTCCTCGCGGGCACGCTCGTCATGGGCGACACCCTGCGCGCCAGCTTCGACACGCTGTTCACCAACGCCAACGGCGGGACCGACGCGGTCGTACGCAGCTCCAACGTCGTCACCGTCTCCGGTGAGGGCCAGGGCACCCGCCAGCCGGTGAACACCTCGCTCGCCGATGCGATCAGGCGCACTCCGGGCGTCGCCGCCGCAGCGCCCGACATCCAGGGCGCGGGCCAACTCGTCGGCTCCAACGGCAAACCCGTCGGCGGCCAGGGCCCGCCCACCCTCGCGGGCAACTGGATCGCCGACGCGGAGCTCAATCCGTACCAGCTCGCCGAAGGCCGCGCCCCGAGCGCCCCCGGTGAGGTCGTCGTCAACCGCGGCGCCGCCGACAAGGGCGGCCTGAAGCTCGGCGACACCACCGTGCTGCGCACTCCCGACCCGGTGACCGTCCGCATCGTCGGCCTGGCCACCTTCGGCGGCGAGGACGGCATGGGCCAGACCACCTACACCGGAATGACCCTGGCGGACGCCTCGAAATACCTCACCCCCAAGCCGGGCGAAGCGTCCTCCATCCAGGTCAGGGCGGGCCCCGGCACCACACAGCAGCAGCTCGTGGACGCCCTGAAGCCCGTACTGCCCAAGGGAGTCGAGGCGATCACCGGACAGGAGTCCGCCGAGGAGAGCCAGGAAGCGGTCTCCGGCCAGTTCCTGTCCCTCTTCACCACCCTCCTCCTGGTCTTCTCCGGCATCGTGCTGCTCGTCGCGACCTTCTCCATCCACAACACCTTCGCGATCGTCGTGGCCCAACGCACCCGTGAGAACGCCCTGTTGCGCGCCCTGGGGGCCTCCCGCCGCCAGGTGCTCTCCTCGACGCTCGCCGAAGCCACGGTCGTCGCCGTCACGGCATCCACCGCGGGACTCCTCGGCGGCATCGGCATCGCCGCCGGGCTGCAGGCACTCTTCCCCGTCGTCGGATTCCCCTTCCCCAAGGGCGACTTGGTGATCAGCGGCCTCTCGCTGGCGCTGCCCCTCGTCGTCGGCATCGTCGTCTGCCTGGGCTCCGCGCTGCTGCCCGCCGTCCGCGCCGGACGCACCGCACCCCTGGCCGCCCTGCGCGAGACGGCCGTCGACCACTCCGGGGCGTCCCGCACCCGTGCGGTCACCGGTACGGCTCTCGGCGTCGCCGGCATCGCGGCCGTCCTCACCGGCGCCCTCATCGCCCCGTCCATCTGGCTCTCCGCGGCCGGCGCGATCCTGGCCATGGCGGCCTTCGTCGTACTGGGCCCCGTCGCCTCCTCCTTCGCCGTACGGACCCTCGGCAGCCCCCTCGACCGGCTGCGCGGCGTCACCGGCGGCCTCGCCAAACGCAATGCGCTGCGCAGCCCCAAGCGCACGGCGGCGACCGCCACCGCGCTGATGATCGGGGTCGCCGTCGTCTCGCTCTTCACGGTCTTTGCCGCCTCCCTGAAGGCGACCATGGACCAGACGGTGGACCGCTCCTTCGCCGGTGATCTGGCCGTCAGCGCCCCGTCGTTCGGTGCGGGCGGCAGCGGACTGAGCCCGGCACTGGGCCCCGCGCTCGCCAGGCTTCCCGAGGTCGACACGGCAGTCGGCCTGGGCAAGGGCGTCGCGGAAGTGGACGGCGCGGGACGCAATCTGACCGTCACCGACCCCGCCTCCCTCGCCAGGGTCCTGGATCTGGGTACCGTCACCGGAACACTGGACGGCCTGGGCACCGACGGCATCGCCGTCTCCGAGAAGGAGGCCGACAAGCGCGGCTGGAAGCCCGGGAGCACCGTCGAGCTGGCGTTCGCCGACGGCAAGAAGCAGACGTTCACCGTCCGCGCCGAGTACAGCCGCTGGGAGCTGCCCGGCGACTACCTGATCACCCGCCAGGCCTGGGCCCCGCACCGCGCACAGGACTCCGACACCCTGGTCGCCGTCTCGCTCAAGGACGGGGTCACGGCAGCCGACGGCAAGTCCGCCGTGGCGAAGACCGCGGCGGCCTACGGCAATCCGTCCGTACAGACCCGCAGCGAGTACGCGCAGTCCTCGGCCGGCATGATCGACATGATGCTGACCCTGGTGTACGCCCTGCTGGCACTTGCCGTCCTGATCGCGCTGCTCGGCATCGCCAACACCCTCACCCTCGCCATCCACGAGCGCACCCGCGAACTCGGCCTGCTCCGCGCCGTCGGACAGACCAGGAGCCAGTTGCGCGCCATGGTCCGCTGGGAGTCGGTGCTGGTGGCGGCCTTCAGCACGGCAGGCGGGGTGGGCCTGGGAGCGTTCCTCGGCTGGGTGCTCGTCAAGGCCTCGGAAGGGGCGGGGGACACCGCCTTCGCCTTCTCGCTGCCGCCGGTGCGCATCGCCGTGATCGTGCTCGTAGGACTCACGGCGGGAGCGCTCGCCGGGTGGCGCCCGGCCCGCAGGGCGGCGCGCCTGGACGTGCTGCGCGCCATCGCCACCGATTAGGGATCCCGCTCCACCGCGTACGCGGCCCGGTCAGCCCACGACGGCGGACCGGGCCAGTGGCGCGGGGCAGGGCGGCAGGGCGACCGCGGGCGTCGGCGCGGGCAGAGTGAACCACACGACCTTCCCCGTCGGGCCTTCCGGCCGTACTCCCCAGCTCTCGCTGACCGCCGCGATCATCGCGAGACCGCGCCCGCAGGTGGCGAGCGGATCCGCGTCGCGGACCGTGGGCAGATGAGGGTCATGGTCATGCACCGACACCGTGAGCCGGTCGAGCAGCAGCTCGATCTCGACGATGCACATCTTGTCCGGCTGGGCATGACGATGGACGTTGGTGAGCAATTCGGTGACGCCCAGCGCTGCCTGGTCGATCAGAGGATCGAGATGCCAGTAGCGCAACTGCGCCGATACGATTCTGCGGACTTGCCCGATCCGCGACGGCAGAGCCTGCAACTCCACCGTGCAATGCCTGCTTGGCTGGCTGATCACGACTGCGACTCCCCGAATGAGGTCCGGAAGTGCTGTGAGGACCGGCGGAGTGGACTGGATCTCAGGGTGACCGCCGGTGAACGCTCAGTGATGTGACCAGGGTGGCCCAGCGGGCACGGCCGCGCAACTCGCGCCTCATCACTCTCATGCGCCCCGTGCGCCACGCACCGCGTCCAAAAAGCGGCTGACCACGCCTGTTGCGTCCGGCCTGCGGTCCGGCTGCCCCATGGTGAGCCGGTAGCGCGTGCCGTTGACGGTCGCCACCGTACGGTCACCTCCGGCGAACCAGGGGCGCCCTGCGCTGACCGTCCCCAGCGGGGCGCTGTCGATCTCCCGCCCGTTGCTGGTCAGCAGCGCCAGCCTGCCGTCCTTGATCAGGACCTTCCCCGCCCGGGTCAGTGAGCGGGGCCACCGCTCTATCCGTACGCCCGTAGCAGTGAATTCGGGGTCTGCCATGGCCGTTCCGCCCCCTTCGTGTCGACTCCTGCGTTGCAGTCTGCCGGGGCAGGAGCCCGCGCACCAGTGTGCACGGTGAACGGATCGCGCCGGACTCGCGGCGTTCGGCACCCCTGGCCCACAAGCAACTGCTATGGCGTATCAAAGTGAACGTTTGTGCAGGTGAGGGGCGTATGTTGGCCAGAGGTGAGGGAAGTTGCGACGACGAGGAGTGGCGCGGATGAACACCATTGATGTGGACCGCAGCGATCCGGAGTACCGGGCCTGGCTGAAGGAGGCCGTCCGCAAGGTCCAGGCCGATTCCAACCGCTCCGCCGACACCCATCTGCTGCGCTTCCCGCTCCCCGAGCACTGGGGCATCGACCTCTATCTGAAGGACGAGTCGACCCACCCGACCGGCAGCCTCAAGCACCGCCTCGCCCGCTCGCTCTTCCTCTACGGCCTGTGCAATGGCTGGATCCGCCCCGGCAAGCCCGTCATCGAGGCCTCCAGCGGCTCGACCGCGGTCTCCGAGGCGTACTTCGCCAAGCTGATCGGCGTGCCCTTCATCGCGGTGATGCCCCGCACCACCAGCCAGGAGAAGTGCCGGCTGATCCAGTTCCACGGCGGCGAGTGTCATTACGTCGACGACTCCCGGAAGATGTACGAGGAGGCCGCGGCCCTCGCCGCCGATTCCGGCGGCCACTACATGGACCAGTTCACCTACGCGGAGCGTGCCACCGACTGGCGGGGCAACAACAACATCGCCGAATCCATCTATCAGCAGCTGAAGTTGGAGCGCTACCCCGAGCCCGCCTGGATCGTGGCGACGGCCGGAACCGGCGGTACCTCGGCGACCATCGCGCGCTACGTCCACTACATGCAGCACGACACCCGCATCTGCGTCCCCGACCCGGAGAACTCCTGCTTCTTCGAAGGCTGGACGAACAACGACCCGCTCGCCACCAGCGACTGCGGCTCGCGGATCGAGGGCATCGGCCGGCCCCGGATGGAGCCGAGCTTCGTCCCCGGCGCGATCGACCGGATGATGAAGGTGCCCGACGCGGCGAGCGTCGCCGCCGTACGCGCCCTGGAACAGGCCATCGGCCGCAAGGCGGGCGGCTCCACCGGCACCGGTCTGTGGAGCGCGCTGAAGATTGTCGCCGAGATGGTGGCCGAGGGCCGGACCGGGAGTGTCGTCACGCTGATCTGCGACCCGGGCGACCGCTATCTCGACAAGTACTACTCGGACAGCTGGCTCGCCGAGCAGGGTCTGGACATCGCGCCGTACACGGCGGCCATCGACTCCCTCCTGGCCACCGGCCGCTGGGCCGACTGACGCCCGACCGCCGCCTGCTACGCGGGAGTTGCGGCGAGCCGCCGGTCCAGTGCGCGGACCGCGTCGCGGAACGACCGGCCCAGGCCCGCCCTGACCAGTTTGAGGCTCACACGGACCGGTGCGGAGGCGTCGGCGGCGAAGGTCCACTGGACGCGGGTGCCGTTCGCCGTCGGCGTCAGCAGCCAGATCTCCAACAGGGCGCGCATTCCAGGGGCGTTGGTGGTGTCGACCCGGTATGCGTACCGGGTCGAAGGCTCCTTGGCCAGGATCGTCTCCTGGAAGCGGACGCCGCCCGCCAGCCTGATCTCACGGCCCGCTCCGCCTGCCAGGGGGCGGGCCTGTTTCACCGCGGCGAACCATTGGGGCATGGTCTCGACTTCCTCCGCGAGGGCCCGGTACAGCTCCTCCGCCGAGGCGGACACCTCCGTCGCGAAAACCAGGCGCACCGGTGCGGTGTCCACGAAGTCGAGTTCCACGGGGCGGAGTTGACGCGCCATGACTGGTGCACCTCCAACAGGGTCTGCGGGCCGGGCCCGGACACCATAACTGACGCACTGTCAGTTGTCTGCGGTTCCTTCGCCTTCGCCGGCGACCATCAGTCCCGGCAGGTGCTCCTCGATCTCCTCGCGCACCTCGCCGGAGAGCCCCGCATCGGTGACAAAGATGTCGACCTCTTCCAATGTGGCAAACGAACTCAGCCCCACCTTGCCCCACTTGGTGTGGTCGGCGACCACCACCACCCGGCGTGCGGACTGCACGAACCGCCGGTTGGTCTCCGCCTCCGCCAGGTTCGGCGTGGACAAGCCGGCCTCGGCCGAGATGCCGTGCACGCCGAGGAAGAGCACATCGAAGTGGAGCGAGCGGATCGCCTGGTCGGCCACCGGACCCACCAGCGTCTCCGAGGGCGTACGGACCCCGCCGGTGAGCACCACGGTCGCGGCCCCGGGCCGCTGTCCGTTCCCACCCGAGGGGCGCTGCGCCGACTGGAACACATCGGCGACGCGCACCGAGTTGGTCACCACCGTCAGATCCGGCACGTCGAGGAGCTGATGGGCCAGGGCGTACGTCGTCGTGCCGCCGGCCAGCGCGATCGCACTGCCGGGCACCGCCATCGCCGCGGCCGCCCGCGCGATGTCCTCCTTGGCGCTCAGCTCCAGCGACGACTTCGCCTCGAACCCCGGCTCGTGCGTGGAGGCCTCGACCACGGGCACGGCACCGCCGTGCACCTTCTCGATGACACCCTGGCGGGCGAGCGCGTCCAGGTCCCTGCGGACCGTCATGTCGGAGACCTTGAGCTTGCGGGTCAGCTCGTTGACCCGTACTCCGCCGCGCCGCCGGACCTCGTCCAGGATGAGGGCGCGACGCTGTTCCGCGAGCAGATTCTGGTTCTCGCTCACCGCAGAGTCGGTCCTTCCGCATTGTCGTGACGTGCACAGGGGTCCCTCATCCTGCCACGCGGCGTCTCCGGCCGCCCCACTGGTTGCCGCGCCGATGTGTGATCCGGGATTCTGGTCGTACGCACCCGAGGAGAGCGAGCCGCACACGTGCCCACACCATCGCTGGAGCTGCTCGTCCACGGAGTCGGCGGAGCCACACCCCAGGAGATGCTCGGTGATCCGCGCACCGTCCGCGTCACGGGGGACGAAACCGCAGCCGTGTACCGGCGTATCTCGGACACCGGAGCGGAGCACGGCGGCCCCGTCCAGGAGGCGTACGTCTGGTCCAACCTGACCTCGGGCAACGGCGCCCGTGCACTCTGGCTGCTCCTGCTCCCCTTCATGGTCGTCAATCTCGCGCACTGGATGCGGCCCCCCACCGAGGGCCTGGCCAGGACGGTTCGCGTGTACGGAGTCCTGGTGCGGCTCCTCGCGCTCAGCCTCACCGTGCTCCTGGTCGCCGCCGCCTGCGAGGTCGCGCTCGATCTGACGGCCTGGCAGTGCGCGGGCTCCGCCGCCTGTGTCCGCTCCAAGTCATGGCTCGGATTCCTCTCGGCGGCACAGGGCGGCTGGTGGGCCCAGCCGGGCCGCAGGCTCGCCCTGGCCGCCATGGTGCCCGCGGCGCTCACCGCATTCCTCTGGTACCTCTCCAACCGCACCTGGAGTGCGTACGAGTCCCAGCAGCCGCTCACCGGCGCGGACGACGAGGAGGACCCCGAACCGACCGC
Source organism: Streptomyces sp. NPDC050738 (assembly GCF_040654175.1). Taxonomy (NCBI): domain Bacteria; kingdom Bacillati; phylum Actinomycetota; class Actinomycetes; order Kitasatosporales; family Streptomycetaceae; genus Streptomyces; species Streptomyces sp. NPDC050738. The sequence continues at coordinate 37,416 of NZ_JBFAHN010000027.1, forward strand.
GAGGCCCGCCCTGTCCACCCCCGGATTCTGGTACGGCCGCCGGCTGGTCGCCCGGCTGCGCGCCGCGCACACGGCCGCCGGATTCCTGACCGTGGCCGCGGCCCTGGCCACCGCCACGGTCGGCTTCGACCGCCGCTCATCCACCCTGCTCCTGGAGGCGATCGGCTGGCTCCTGGAGGCAACTCTCCTGGTGGCGGCGGGAGTTGTGGTCTGGGTGATCTGTCGCAGAGGGCGCACCGAGAGCCGCCTCGACGAGGAGCTCGACCGGGCCGTCGTCACCCTGCTGCCGGGATCGGCCCTCGTCCTGCTCGTCCTCTCCGCGGTGTACGCATCCTGGTCCCGCCCCCGCTGGACCTCCCACGGCTCGCTCCCCGGCGACAGCACCTTCGGCGTCATCACCCTCGCCCAGGGCACCCTCGTGGTGGTCCTCGCCGTCGTGGCAGCCGTCCTCCACCGCCGGGCGCCCCATGCCCGCACCGCGCTCAGGGGATTCGGCGGACCGGCCGTCGCGATGCTGGCCTGCGCACTGGGCGGCGTGATGAGCGGCGGCATCGCCCAGCGCGTCGCCGACTGGCTCGACGGCCGTGGCACCCCCGGCATGGGTTCGGCCATCGACGGACCGCCGGTACTGCTCAGCTGGCAGGCCTCGGTGATCCCGGTGCTCCTTCTCGTCCTGCTGGTCCCGGCCGTCTTCCTCGCCGTACGCACCGTGCACCGCTCCCGGGTGGCCGGACGCCATGTCATGGACGACTACCCCGGCGAGAAACCCGACACCGTCCGTACACGCACGATCGCGAGCGCCCGCACCAGGGCCGCCCTCACCGACGCCGCACCGCCCCTGCTCGGCATCATGGCGTCCGCCACCCTGCTGCTGGGCGCCGGCGCCCTCGCCGGGGCCTGGCTCAGCGACAAGGTGCCCGGCAGGGCGGCCCAGGGCTCGCCCGATGTCGTGGAGTCCACCGCCGAGACGGCGCAGGCGCTGGGGTCATGGCTGGTGGGTCTCGGCTTCGTGCTCTTCGTGACCTGGGGGAGGCGCGCGTACCGGGATGCCTCGGCGCGGCGGACCATCGGGATCCTCTGGGACGTCGGCACGTTCTGGCCTCGCGCCGCCCATCCGTTCGCACCGCCGTGCTACGCCGAGCGGGCCGTACCCGACCTGACCTGGCGGATGTTCACCTGGACCGACCGCACCGGCGGACGGCTCGTCATCTCCGGGCACTCCCAGGGCAGCGTGCTCTCGGCGGCCGCGGTCTGGCAGCTGCCCGCCCGCACCCGGCGCAGGGTCGCGCTGCTCACCTACGGCTGCCCGCTGGAGCGGCTCTACGGCCGGTGGTTCCCCGCGTACTTCGGACCCGCCTGCCTGCACAACCTCCAGGAGGAGCTGCACTGCTGGCGCAATCTGTGGCGTTCCACCGACCCGATCGGCGGTCCGGTGAGGGTCGAGGGCGGCGTGGACAAGGGGCCGCTGCTCGACCCCGTCGCGTACGGGCGCACCCGTGAACACCCGCTGCCCGCACCGATCCTGGCCCACTCGGACTACCAGGCGGACCCGGTCTTCGCACGGGAGCGCACCGCGCTGCTCGACGAGCTCGAAGAGGTGGCCTCGCTGCCGAAGCAGGGCGTCAGGGAAGTTCGGGCAGGTCCTCGGGATGCAGCAGACTGAGGTCGTCGGTGGAGACCTCGGCCTGCTGCGCGACCCGCCCCGCATGCCGCTCGACCATCGACTCGAAGGTCTGGCGGGCCGTGCGGCCGTTGCCGAAGGCGGGACCCTTGGGAAGCACGGTGAAGTACTTCAGCAGCGCCTCGCCCGTGCCCTCCGCCAGCTGGTACTCGTGCTCGTCGGACTGCTGCTCCACGATGCGCAGCAGTTCGTCGGGCGCGTAGTCGCTGAAGGTGATGGTCCGTGAGAAACGGGAGGCCACACCGGGGTTGATGTTCAGGAAGCGCTTCATCTCGGCTGTGTACCCCGCCACGATGACGACCACCGCCTCCCGGTGGTCCTCCATCAGCTTCACCAGGGTGTCGATGGCCTCCTTGCCGAAATCCCGGCCGGAGTCCTCGGGTGAGAGGGCGTACGCCTCGTCGATGAAGAGGACCCCGCCGCGGGCCCGGTCGAAGGCCTCCTGGGTGCGGATCGCTGTCGAGCCGATGTGCTCGCCGACCAGGTCGACGCGGGACACCTCGACGAGATGCCCGCGCTCCAGCACGCCGAGCGAGGCCAGGATCTCTCCGTACAACCGGGCGACCGTGGTCTTTCCGGTGCCCGGGGAGCCGGTGAAGACGAGATGGCGGCGGGCCGATGCGGCTTTGAGCCCCGCCTCCTGGCGGCGCCGGCCGATCTCGATCATGTCGGTGAGGGCGCGCACCTCGCGCTTGACGCTCTCCAGGCCGACCAGCGTGTCCAGTTCGCCGAGGACGGCCTTGGCGGGCCGCTGCGGGTCGGCGGCCGGCGCGGAGGCAGGTGCGGCCGGTTCGGCCGAGCGCTGGCCCGGGATCGAGCCGAGCAGCCCGGTGGTCTGCGTCGCCGTCACCACGGTGGGTGTCTCCTGGGGCTCGGAGCGCACTCCGCTCTCGTCGCTGGTGCAGTCCTCGACGAGGGGGCCGTCCTCGGCGAATTCGTAACCGCCGCGCGCACAGCGCTCCGTACGGCACCGGGTCAGCGTCGTACGGCAGCCGTCCATGACGTGGAAGCCGTACCCGCTGCTGCCCGTCACCCGGCAGTTGTGGAAGGTGCCACGGCCCTCGGCGGACACATAGAAACCGGCCTCGGCGGGGGAGGTGACCGTGCACCGCTCGATCCGCGGGTCGGCACCCTTGGTGACGATCACGCCGGTCTGCGCGGCGTCGATCGTGCAGCCGCTGAGTGTGCCGCCACTGCCGTGGTCGCGGAACCAGGCGCCCGTGGCGGCCTCCCGGATACGGCAGTCGTCGAGCTGCGCGCTGGCGCCGTCGCTCACGGAGACCGCCGTGTTGCGGATCTGGGAGAGATCGCTGTCGACGACGTCGGCGCGCGAGCCGCGGTCCAGGACGAAGATGGCGTCCGGTACGTCGTGGACGCGGCAGGAATCGAGGACGACGGTCGCGCCGTCGCTGACCCAGACCGCCGGGTAGTCGCCCGTACTGTCGTGGATCTCGCACTGGTTGGCATCCACCCGCGTGCCCGGGTCCCACACCGACAGGCCGTTGCGGCCGAAGCGGCGGACGGCGGAGCGGGTGAGGGTGAGCACCGAACGGGAGCGCAGATCGACCGCGTTCTCCGGGATGTCGTGGATGTCGCAGTCGGACAGCGTCAGGACCGCGTCGGTGTCGAGCGTGACACCGTCCGTCGAGGTGCGGTGCACGGTGCAGTCGGTGAGATGGGCGGTGGCGCGTGCGGCGATCTGCACACCGGTGCCGCTGATCTCGTACACCTCGCAGCCCAGCGCCTCCAGGGCCGTCCCCTCGCCGGTCACGCTCAGGCCCGCGCCCGACGCGTGGTGGATCCGGCAGCGCTCCAGACGCGGGTGGGCGCCGCCGCGCACCGAGACGCCGGACTGGCCGGCCGCGACCACCTCGCACTCCTCGAACACCCCGCCGGCGCCGTCCAGTACGCCGATGCCGACCCCCGCCGGATTGTCGACGGTGCAGCGCCGCACGGTCGGCCTGGCCGCCCCGCGGACCTCGATGCCGGACGCGGAACGCGTCACGACCCGCAGATCGTTGAGCTCGGGGGCGCCGTCCTCGATCAGGAGCGCGGGGGCCGCCGAGTCCTGGCCCTCCAGGTGCAGATCACTGATGACGGCGGAGGCGCGCAGGGTCAGTGCGACACCGTCGACCGGCGCGATACGCACCGATCCGACCATGCCCTCGGGGCCGCGCAGGGTCACCGCGCGCTGCACCACGAGGTTCTCTCTGTACGTACCGGGAGCGATGGTGAGGACGTCGCCGTCACCGGCGGCCTCCAGAGCTGCGGCGAGGGAGGCGTATTCACCTGTGCGGCGCCGCCACCGCGATGTGCCGGTGTAGGTCACCTGGACCGTGCCCTGAGCCATGGTGCTGCTCTGCCCCCACCTCGTGCGTGACGCGTCCGTCTCTCTGCTCCACCGTAGCGCGCGCGGGGCGGGGGAGTTGACCGGTCAGCTGCCTGTGCCGGTTCGTCCCCAGTCGGGACCGGCCTTGGCCCAGGCCCGGTCGAGCCGGGCGTACCGGCGGCGCACCAGCCGCCATACGACGAAGTGTCTGCCGCCGGCGAAGAGGCCTGCGGCCGCCACGGCCGCTCCGACGCCCGCGAGGACGGCATGCGACCGGGCCGTCGTGGTGTCCAGGGGGCGGTTGACCACACTGCCGTGGCCGTCCGTCCATATCGGGAGCGTGTCCCCGGGCTTGTCGTGCCGCTTGCCGGCGATCAGCGCGCCGGTGTGCAGACTGCCGTCCGCTGCTTTCCAGTTGGCCAGCACCTTGCTGCGCGCGGCCGACCCGTCCGGGGAGCCGTCAGGGTTGGCGGACAGGGCAGGGCCCGGCAGAGTCCGTACGACCAGGGCGATCGTGGCATGGCGCTGCTGCTGCTGACGGTGCACGGCCCGCTCCAGCGCCCGGTCGCTGAGCACTCCGCAGCACCAGCCCAGGAGCGGGGCGCCGAGCACGATGAGCAGCATCGCCGCCAACGCCACCCAGGCCTCGACGAGATCGGTACTGCGGCGCAGGGGATTGCGCCGCCAGCGCCACACGCCAGAAGCAACTCGCAAGGTCCCGCACCCCCTTCCGCGTCCGTCCTCTCCGCACCGAGAGCGGCATGAGCGCGGGTGGAACGAAGAGAGCAATGTCACCTTGGTCAACGCGCCTGCCTCCCCGGTGAGTTCCCGCGGGGGGTGGTCCTATTCCAGGATCCGCACCGGATCACCCACGCGGATGGTGCCGGTGGTCTCGGGGACGAGGTTCTGCCCGAACAAGAGATCGCTGCCGACCCGGCGATGGCGGGCGAGGGTGCGCAGCGGCTCCTTGCCGCGCTCCGCCGTTTCCTGGTCGGTGGTCGTCACCACGCAGCGGTCGCAGGGCTTGGGCACCCGGAAGGCGACCTCCCCGATCGCGATGCGGTACCAGTCGTCCTCCGCCCAGGGCGGCGTTCCCGACACCACGACATTGGGGCGGAAACGATTCATCGGCAGCGGCCCCTCGTCGGGATGATCTCCCTGCGCCACGAGGGAGTTGAGGGCGTCCAGCGAGGAGCGGGTGGTGAGAAGCAGCGGATAGCCGTCGGCGAGACTGACCGTCTCCCCGGGCAGTGCGAAGGCCGGGTCCACCGGACGGCGGTGCGCCGGTTCGTCGAGATGTACGAGGCGCACCTCGGCCCCGAGATACGCGCTGAACCAGGCGTGGGCCGCGTCGTCGGCCGGCACGACCTCGACCTTGTCGCGGAAGAGCGCGACGGTGATCGTCTCCACCAGATCGGGCACGGCGACGGTCAGCGGCTCGCGCCCCGGGGCGGACAGCCGGACACCGCCGTCGGCGCCGGGCCGCGCTCCGGCCAACGCCAGGCGTGTGTGCTGGCGTTGGGTGACCACCTTCCCCGCGGTGTCGACCAGCATCCACCTGCGGTCCCCGGCCAGCCCCCAGGGCTCGACGACCGCCGAGCCCTGCGCATGACCTCCGAGCGACTTGACCGGATGGACGTGGAGCGCGGCCAGAACAGGGTGAACGGGATTCGACATGCGTCCATCCTGCCAGCCGGTCCGGACCTCCCTCCGACCGGTCAGTACCCCCGGCCTCCCTGGTAGGGGCGGTTGTACGGGTCCTCATAGGGCGCGGGCGCCGGACGCTGCGCCGCTGGACGCATCGCCTCGTAACCACTGTTGGCCGCGGGACGCTGCATCTGCGCCTGCGGGCCGGGGTAGCCGCGCGGGCCGGCGGCCTGCTGCGGGATGTACGGAGCGGGGGCGTACCCCTGCGCGGGCACCGGCTGGGCCGTCGGCTGCTGGTAGCCGTACGACTGATAGTTCTGGGCGGACGGTCCGGCCGGCAGGGCGGGCAGGGCGGACGGAAGGGCCGGCAGATAGCTGTTGCCGGTGTCGTACGCGGAAGGCACTCGGATCGGGGCGATCTGAGGCGTACCCCGCTCTGCGACGAGGGAGTCGTAGATCGGAGTGTCCGGGAAAGACGGCGCGGAGTAGTAACCGCCGCCGTAGGTGGCGCGGGGGGAGGTCATGGCACATAAGTAAAGCCGACGATGTGCCGGATGGGGAGCCCGATAAGAGGGTTGTTTTGCGCGTTGTGCGTGACAGGGGATCCCCAATCCGAGCGAACGTGTGAAAAACGGTCGTCGTCCGGCGTTCGGATCGTGTAAAGGCCAGCTCGTGAGGGGTTACCGGCAGGTCCGTTCGTGATCTTCCGGTGCCGTCCATGGGCCTCCCGGGTCGTCCGGGATTAGGTTGGGCGCAGCGAAGAATGTCGGCATCCGGACGCAAGATGGGGGCGAGCATGACAATGCTTAAGGGAGCGAATGTTCCGGTGCCGGCTCAGGCCGTACGCATCGAATTGGGCTGGCGTTCAGGCCCGGGGGTACCCGACGTCGACGCCTCGGCGCTGTTGTTGGTGTCGGGGAAAGTCCGCTCCGATGCCGACTTCGTCTTTTACAACCAGCCGGCGCACGCCTCGGGTGCGGTCCGCCACGAGGGCAAGCAGCCCGCCGGTGACGGCGTGAGCGACACCCTCGCCGTGGATCTCGCACGCGTGGAGCCCGCCATCGAGCGCATCGTGCTCGCCGCGTCGGCGGACGGCGGCACCTTCGGACAGGTCCCGGGCCTGTACATCCGGGTGCTCGACGCGGGCAGCGGCGCGGAGCTGGCACGCTTCGACAGCCAGGACGCTTCTGTAGAGACGGCCTTCGTCCTCGGCGAGCTCTACCGCCGCCAGGGGGCATGGAAATTCCGGGCAGTGGGACAGGGCTACAGCAGCGGACTCGGCGGTCTGGCAACGGACTTCGGGATCAGCGTCGAGGAGCCGCAGCCGCCGGTACAGGCCGCACCGCCACTCCAGCCCGCCCAGATGCCGCCGCCCCCTCCCGCACCCCCGGCCGCGCCGCCCACACCCGTACGCCTCTCCAAGGTCACCCTGACGAAGGAGGCGCCGCGGGTCTCCCTGGCCAAGCAGGGCGGCACGTCAGGGGCGATGCGGGTCAATCTCAACTGGCAGGTGCGCAAACAGTTCAAGAGCTGGGGGGCCAAACTCGGCCGGGCCGTCGCCCAGCACTCCGATCTCGACCTGGACCTCTGCGCGCTGTACGAACTGACCGACGGCCGCAAGGGAGTCGTCCAGGCCCTCGGCAATGCCTTCGGGGCACTCAACCAGCCGCCGTACATCCTGCTGGACGGCGACGACCGCACCGGGGCCGTGGACGCCGGTGAGAACCTGACCATCAACCTCGACCAGATGGACAAGATCCGCCGCATCGTCATCTTCGTGACGATCTACGAGGGCGCCCGCAGCTTCGCCGACCTGCACGCGACCGTCACCCTGCAGCCGCAGCACGGCGCGGCGATCGACTTCTCGCTCGACGAATGCACCGTCCCCTCCACGGTGTGTGCTCTGGCGCTCATCACGAACAACGGGGGAGACCTCGTCGTCCAGCGCGAGGCCCGCTATCTGGTGCCCGACCGCGGGGTCAGCCCGCAGCGGACCATGGACCGCACCTACGGCTGGGGCATGAACTGGACGCCCGGCAGGAAGTGACCCCGCCCCCTCAGCGGTCGGGTGCCGTCTCGGGACGGGCGTACGTACGCCCCTTCCAGGCGGCCCCGCGGCCGCGGTAGTGCTGCACCGCGGAATCCACCGTCATCAGCAGATACATCAGCGCGGTGAACGGCAGCAGCGGCGCGAGCCAGAGCGACTGCCGGTAATAACTCAGCATGGGCAGATACGTGCCCGTCATCACCAGCCAGGCCAGCGCGCCCGCCCAGGCGGCGGCCGCGTCACCGGTGAGGACACCGGCCAGCAGCGCGACGGGCGGCGCCAGATAGATCACCGCGAGCCCGGCGACCGTACCGGCGAGCAGCAGCAGGCTGTGCCGCAGCTGGGCGTACGCGCTGCGCGAGACCATCCGCCACAGATCGCCGAGGCCCGGATACGGACGGATGCTGTCCACCCGGGTCGCCAGCCCCAGCCAGATCCGCCCGCCGCTGCGCTGCACCGCCCGGGCGAGCGAGACGTCGTCGATCACCGCCTGCCTGATCGACTCCGGTACACGGGCCCGCTCGGCGGCATCCGTACGCAGCAGCACACAGCCACCGGCCGCTGCCGCCGTCCCGGCCCGGGCGTTGTTGATCCACCGGAAGGGATAGAGCTGGGCGAAGAAGTAGACGAAGGCGGGCACGACGAGGCACTCCCACAGGCTCGCCACGCGCAGCCGGGCCATCTGGGAGACCAGATCCAGATCCTGCGACCGGGCGGCGGCCACCAACTCCCGCAGGCTGTCCGGCTCATGGGCGATGTCGGCATCCGTGAGAAGGAGATACTCGGGGTCGCTCTCCTTGGCGAGGCCGATGCCGTACCGCAGCGCCCAGAGCTTCCCGGTCCAGCCCGGCTCCGGCTCGCCGGGCGACAGGACGGTCAGCGGCAGCCCGCCGTGCCGTGCGGACAGGGACCGGGCGAGCTCACCCGTACCGTCCGAACTCCCGTCGTCGACCAGATGGATGCGGGCCTCGCCGGGATAGTCCTGGGCCAGCAGCGACGGCAGGCTCAGCGGCAGTACGTCGGCCTCGTCCCTCGCGGGGACCACGACGGCGACACGGGGCCAGTCGGGCGGGTCCGTGCGCGCGGGCAGGCGCTGGTCCGTGCGCCAGAAGAAGCCCTGTCCCAGCAGCAGCCACAGCCAGGCGGCCAGCGATCCGACGGCGATCCATGCCATGACGCTCATCCGCCGAAGTCTGCCCCACGAAGCGGGGTTCGCAGAGGTGGTCGACTAAGGTGACCGGGTGAAGATCGCGCTCATGGACTCCGGGATCGGCCTGCTCGCGGCAGCCGCCGCGGTGCGCCGACTGCGACCGGACGCCGGTCTGGTCCTCTCCTCCGACCCCGACGGCATGCCCTGGGGGCCGCGTACCCCCGAGGACGTGACCGCCCATGCGCTGGCCGTGGCCCGCGCGGCCGCCGAGCACCGGCCGGACGCCCTGATCGTGGCCTGCAACACGGCCTCCGTGCATGCCCTGCCGAGCATCCGGGCCGCGCTGGAGCCGAGGATTCCGGTCATCGGCACGGTTCCCGCGATCAAGCCGGCCGCCGCCGACGGAGGGCCCTTCGCCATCTGGGCCACCCCGGCCACCACCGGCAGCCCCTACCAGCGCGGGCTGATCCGTGAATTCGCCGCAGGCGTCGAGGTCACCGAAGTGCCCTGCCCCGGTCTAGCGGACGCGGTCCAGCAGGCCGACGAGGCCGCGATCGACCGCGCCGTGGCCGCCGCGGCCGCGCTCACCCCGGCCTCGGTAAGGACCGTCGTCCTGGGCTGCACCCATTACGAACTCGTCGCCGAGCGGATCCGCGCCGCCGTCCAGCAGCCCGGCGCCGCACCGGTCGTCCTGCACGGCTCCGCCGAGGCCGTGGCAGCCCAGGCTCTGCGCCGGATCGGCTCGGGGCCCGCCCCTGCCGCCCCGCCGAGCACCGGCCTGACCGTGCTCCTCAGCGGCCGCCCGTCCGCTCTGCCGGCTGCCGCGCTCGCCTATGTGGAAGGCCGTCTGCTCGAGGCGATGAGCCCCGCACACTGACCGCCGAAGACGCCGCAGAAGCACTGCCGCTGCGCCGGAACGTGAGTACGCTGCTACGTATGAGGGATCAGAGCGCCCCCACCGAGAACGCCCCCGAAACCGCGGTCTGGACCGGGCGGGCGACCAACCGCGGCCAGTGGCTGCTCGCCGCCGCGGGTGCCGCCTGCATGGCACTCGGTGTCGAGCTCGCCGTCGACTCGGAGTGGACCTCCGGTCTCGCCCCCCTGCTGATGTCCGTGATCGGTTGTGTGGCCGCCGGACTCCTCATGCTCTACGGCACGCTCGCCTTCGTCCATGTGGCGGTGAAGGTCGACCGAGATGTGCTCGAAGTGCGCTGCGGCCACATCGGGCTGCCGCGCCGGAGCATCCCCCTCGACCATGTGGTGGGCGCCGAATTCGCACCCCGGGTCACCCCGCGGCAGTGGGGCGGCTGGGGTTACCGCTGGCGCCCCGAGAAGGGCACCGCCGTGGTCGTGCGCCGCGGCGAGGGCCTGGTCCTGACGCTGGGCGACGGCCGCAGCTTCACCGTCACCGTGGACGACGCCGAGGCCGCCGTACGGGTCATCCGCGACCGGCTGCGCCTGCTAGCGGCTGGAAAGCCTGCCAAGGCCTGACCCGGTCTCCGCCGCGCCCTCCCCGCCCGAATTGCCACTCTCGCCCGGCATGCGGGCGGTGGCGAGGCCGGCCAGCAGTCCGGCGCCCGCGGTCACGGGCGTGAAACTCAGCGCGTTGCCGACGCTCGCCAGGGCGGCCAGCGCAGTGAGAGCCGCCCCCGCCGTGAGGACGACCGGCGTCGAGCGGGGCGAGCGCCAGAACCCGTACAGAATCCAGCCGAAGGCACCCGCGAGGAGGCCGACGCCGACGATCCCCTGCTCGGCGGCCTGCTGCAGCGCCGCCGAATGCGGTTTGCTGTCCGCGCTCAGCGACCGCTGGGCGGTGGGGCTCAGCTCGCCGAAGCGGTCCGGGCCGGCGCCGAGGACCGGATGGTCCTTGGCAAGACCGAGTGCGTCCTGCCACAGCAGGACCCGGTTCTGGGTGAGCTGGCCCTCCAGCGAGACCGAGAGCCCATCGGGGAGCGCGTGCGCGGCCACCGCCCAGGAGCCGCCGACCACGAGCCCCGTGGCCAGAACCAGCCCCGCGAGCCCGACCAGGCGGCGGCGCATCCGGGCCGCGGCCAGCGAGCACAGCTGCACGCCCAGCGCGACCGCGCACGCGGCGACGGAACCCAGGAGGAGAGCGGCCACCGCGAGAGCGAGGGCGAAGAGGCGCAGCGCCAGCCTGAGCGGCGCCGACCGCGTGGCCCAGGAGGCACAGCAGGCGGCGCCCGTGGCCAGCACCAGCAGGGCGGCCGTCGCGCCGGTGTGGCCCACGGCATGATTCGAGGTCGCGCCCGGAACACCGTGGCGCGAGGCGATGGCCAGGCCCAGTGCGGCGAGCGCGGCGGCAGCGGGGGCGACGACCGGCAGGAGTGTTCCGCAGATACGGCCCCAGGCGTAGCCCGCGGCCAGGGCCAGAACGGCCAGCAGCACACCCTCGGGCCTGGCCTCGCGGCCTGCCGCGCTCACCAGCGACCAGACGGCACAACTGCTCAGTACCAGCACGCCGACGACATCGGGCGCACTGCCGCCCGCCCGTGCGGAAGCGCCGTCCGCCGATGCGGCCATCCCGTCAACCCCCCACCTCTGACGGGCCCCGCCCGATGGCCGGATCAGGCCAGTCGGCAGGGACTCGCGCACACGCTAACGGCAGCGGGGGCTGTTTGTGGACAGCATGCGCAGAATCGATGCTGCAAGAGGTGGGGGACCGGAAGACCGCAGGCCCGGACCGTCACCGTAGAATCCGCCGCGTGAGCACCACCATCGCCCCTGTCGAGGCCCCCGCCCCTCCGCCTGCGCCGGTCCCGCGCTACCGCAAGCTGGTGCGGCCGGCCCTGGCCGCGGTCTCCGGGCTGCTGCTGTACGCGAGCTTCCCGCCGAGACCGCTGTGGTGGCTCGCGCCCTTCGCCTTCGCCCTGTTCGGCCTGGTCATGTACGGCCGCCGGGCCAGGGCGGGTTTCGGCCTCGGATATCTTGCGGGTCTGGGATTCCTCCTTCCGCTGCTGGTCTGGACGGGCGTCGAGGTCGGGCCGGGCCCGTGGCTGGGACTCGCCGCGGTCGAGGCGCTGTTCGTCGCCGCGGCCGGCGCCGGCATCGCGTACATCTCCCGGCTGCCGCTCTGGCCGCTGTGGGCGTCCGGCGTGTGGATCGCCGTCGAGGCGGCCCGCGCCCGGTTCCCGTTCGGCGGCTTCCCCTGGGGGAAGATCGCCTTCGGTCAGCCCGAAGGAGTCTTCCTGCCGCTCGCGGCCGTGGGCGGCACCCCGCTGCTCGGCTTCGCCGTCGTCCTGTGCGGTTTCGGCATCGGCGAGCTGGTGCGGCGACTGGCCGCGCGGCGCCGGGTATGGGAGCGCGGGGTCGCGGGCGCGGCTCTGCTCGCGGCTGTGCCCGTCGCCGCCGGACTCGCGGCCCTGCCCCTTGTCGACGACGGGGCCGAGGACGGCACCACCACCGTCGGGCTCATCCAGGGCAACGTCCCCAGGATGGGGCTCGACTTCGCCTCCCAGCGCCGTGCGGTGCTCGACTACCACGTCAAGGAGACGATGAAGCTTGCCGCGGATGTGAAGGCCGGGCGGGCCGCGCAGCCGGACCTGGTGCTCTGGCCGGAGAACTCCTCCGACATCGACCCGTACGCCAACGCCGACGCGTACTTCGCCATCGACGAGGCCGCCAAGGCGATAGGGGCGCCCATCTCGGTCGGCGCCGTCGTCAACGCCAAGAACGGCGATCTGCTCAACGAGCAGATCCTCTGGGACCCCAAGAAGGGCCCCACGACGACGTACGACAAGCGGCAGCTGCAGCCCTTCGGCGAGTACATGCCCTACCGCTCCTTCTTCCGGAACTTCAGCTCCGACGTCGACCTGGTACGCCAGGACTTCACGCCCGGCAAGAAGTCCGTGGTGTTCGACATGGCCGGGACGAAGATCGGTCCCGTCACCTGTTACGAGGCGGCCTTCGACTGGGCCGTGCGCGACCAGGTGAAGGCGGGCGCGCAGATCATTTCTGTACCCAGCAACAACGCGACCTTCGACCGCAGCGAGATGACGTACCAGCAGCTCGCCATGTCGCGGGTGCGGGCCGTCGAGCACAGCAGGGCCGTGATGGTCCCGGTCACCACCGGGGTCACCGCGGTGATCAGACCGGACGGTTCCGTCGCGCAGAAGACGAAGATGTTCACCGCCGACGCACTGGTCGCCGAGGTGCCCAAGCGCTCGTCGACGACTCCCGCCACCGAGCTCGGCACCCTGCCCGAGTGGCTGCTCGTGGCCATCGGCGTGGGCGGTCTCGGCTGGGCAGGAACCCGTACCTACAAGGCCAGGAAGGCCCGCGGTTAGGGTCGTTGCATGGCAACTCCCGATTTCATCCGAGACATCAGGGCCACCGCGGGCCACCAGCTGCTCTTCCTGCCGGGGGTGAGCGCCGTGGTCCTCGACGACGAGGACAGGGTGCTGCTCGGCCGTCGCGCCGACACGGGCAAGTGGGCGATTCTCGCCGGGATTCCGGAGCCGGGGGAGCAGCCTGCCACCACAGCGGTGCGCGAGGTCTTCGAGGAGTCGGCCGTACGATGCGTGCCGGAGCGCGTCCTTCAGGTGCAGGCGACGGAACCGATCCAGTACCCCAACGGCGACCGCTGCCAGTTCATGAACATCACCTTCCTGTGCCGCGCCGTCGGCGGCGAGGCGAAGGTCAATGACGAAGAGTCCCTGGAAGTGGGCTGGTTCGCGATGGACGGGCTGCCGGAGCTCGCCGACCACGACCTGACGCGGATCAAGCGGGCGCTCGTCGACGAACCCACGTGGTTCGACGCCACCGTCGCCGACTGACGTACGGGTCGCGGCATGACCGCGCACCCGAACCCGTCCCTGGGACACGTTGCCCGACCTCGCCGGTGGCACGACCGCCCACGAGGACTGGCGCCGCCCGCCGTACGGCAGGTATTCCTGTGACCATGTCCCACGATCAGTCGCAGCCGGGCTACGCCGAGGCGCCCTACCTGGAGCTTCTCGCGCGGGGTGCCGCCGCCGAGGCCTACGACCGCCCGTTGCTGCTCGCCCGTGCCGAGGGCGCCGCACCCGAGGTCCTCGCGGCGCTGGACAACGGCAGGCAGCTCGCCCTGCGGGTAGGGGCCGAGCTTGCCGAGCGGCGGCGGCGCGAGGCCGAACTCTCCGCGCTCGTCGAGACCGCGAACGACCTGGCGGGGCTGCGCGACCTGGACGCGGTACTGCGGGCCATCGTCCAGCGCGCCCGCTCGCTCCTCGGCACGGAGGTCGCCTACCTGTGCCTCAACGACCCGGCGGCCGGCGACACGTACATGCGGGTCACCGAGGGCTCGGTCTCCGCGCGCTTCCAGCAGGTGAGGCTCGGCATGGGAGAGGGCCTCGGCGGACTCGTCGCCCAGACCGCCCGCCCCTACGTCACCGAGAGCTATTTCGACGACCCGCGCTTCGAACACACCCCGAGTATCGACTCGGCGGTACGGGACGAGGGCCTGGTCGCCATCCTCGGGGTGCCGCTCACCCTCGGCAGCCAGATCATCGGCGTCCTCTTCGCCGCCGACCGCAGGGCCAGGGTCTTCGCGCACGAACAGGTCGCGCTCCTGGGCTCGTTCGCGGCGCACGCCGCCGTGGCCATCGACACCGCCAACCTGCTCTCCGAGACCCGTACGGCACTGGCCGAGCTCGAAAAGGCCAACGCGATCATCCGCGACCACAGCGGTGTCATCGAGCGGGCATCGGACGCCCATGACCGGCTCACCGAACTGGTGCTGCGCGGCGGAGGAGTCCACGATGTGGCGGGCGCGGTCTCCGAAGTCCTCGACGGCGACGTCGAGTTCATCGAGGGGGACTTCGGCCCGGCGGGCGCGGACGGCCACGCGGTACGCCGCGGCGAGGACTGGGTGGCCGCCGTCTCCGCGGGCGGGGAGCAGCTCGGCGCGCTCGTCCTGCACGGCAGTCCGGGCCTCGATCCCGTCGACCTGCGCACCCTGGAGCGGGCCGCCGTCGTCACCTCGCTCCTGCTGCTCGCACGCCGCTCGGCGGGCGAGGCCGAGCAGCGCGTACGCGGAGAACTCCTCGACGACCTCCTCGACGCACCGGACCGCGACCCGCACCTGCTGCGCGAGCGCGCCGCACGGCTGCGGGCCGACCTGGACGCCCCGCACGTGGTGCTGGCCGCGCGGATCGACGTACCGGCGGACAGGACGGGAACGGTCGACGAGGAGAGCGCCGACCGGCAACGACTGTGGTCGGCCGCCTCGCACCTGGCGGCGACCCGCCACGGTCTGGCCGCGGCGCGCGACGGCGGCGCGGTACTGCTGCTTCCGCTGCAACCGGGCGACACCCCGGCGGCACTCGCCCGCCAGTGCGCGAAGCAGCTCGGTGGGGCGCTCCACGAACACGTCACGGTGGGAGCCTCGGCACCGGTGGACGCACCCGCGGACCGCACCGCCACCGTGGCCTATGCCTATGCCTATGCCTATGCCGAGGCCCGCCGCTGCATCGAGGCCCTCCGGCTCCTCGGCAGGTCGGGCGAAGGGGCGGCGGCACAGGACCTCGGCTTCCTGGGGCTGCTGCTCGCCGACACCGGGGACATCGACGGTTTCGTACGGCGCACGGTCGGCGAGGTGGTGTCGTACGACGAACGGCGCGGCACCGACCTGGTACGCACCCTAAACGCCTACTTCGCGAGCGGGATGAGCCCCGCCCGCACCAAGGACGACCTGCACGTCCACGTCAACACCGTGGCCCAGCGCCTGGACCGGATCGGCCGGCTCCTGGGCCCCGACTGGCAGTCGCCTTCACGGGCCCTGGAGATCCAACTCGCGCTGCGCCTGCACGGATTGTCGTCCGCGATCGCGCGCTGAGCACGCGCGCGAGGGGCCGCCGCACGGACCGTCTCCGTACGGCGCCCCTCAGCGCATTTCAGGCGGTACGGGCGTCGATCGAGGCGGTGCGGGCCGGAGCGACCGCGTCCTGGTCGGCTTCCTCGATGTTCTCCAGGTTCCGGGTACGGGTCTCCTTCGCGCAGGCGATCGCGACCACGGTCAGGAGCACCGCCGCGATCACGTACAAGGCGATCGGCGTGGAGTTGTCGTAGTCCTTCAGCAGCGCGGTGGCGATCAGCGGCGCGGGTGCGCCGGCCGCGACCGAGGACAACTGTGCGCCGAGCGATGCGCCGGAGTAGCGCATCCGGGTCGCGAACATCTCCGAGAAGAAGGCCGCCTGGGGCGCGTACATCGCGCCGTGGAAGATCAGCCCGACGGTCACGGCGAGCAGGAGGCTCCCGAAGCTCTTGGTGTCGATGAGCGCGAAGAACGGGAACATCCACGCTCCGACACCGATCGCCCCGATCAGGTAGACGGGCCTGCGGCCGATGCGGTCCGAGAGCGCACCCCAGGCCGGGATCACCGCGAAGTGCACGGCGGACGCGATGAGTACGGCATTCAGCGCGGTCTGCTTGCTCAGGCCTGCGGAGGTCACCGCGTACACCAGGATGAAGGCGGTGATCACGTAGTAGCTGATGTTCTCCGCCATACGGGCGCCCATCGCGATCAGCACATCGCGCCAGTGGTGACGCAGCACGGAGACCAGCGGAAGTTTCTCCACCTGGCCCGCCGAAGCTGCCTTGCGCTCCTCGGACTTCGCCAACGCGGCCTTGAACAGCGGGGATTCATCGACAGAGAGACGAATCCACATGCCGACGCCCACCAGCACACCGGACAGCAGGAACGGTATGCGCCAGCCCCACGAGGTGAACGCGGCATCCGACAGGAGCGCGGTGAGCGCGGAGAGCACACCGGTGGCGAGCAACTGCCCCGCCGGCGCACCGGTCTGCGGCCACGAGGCCCAGAAGCCCCGCCGCTTGGCGTCCCCGTGCTCGGACACCAGGAGCACGGCGCCGCCCCATTCGCCGCCGAGCGCGAATCCCTGGATGAGGCGCAGCACGGTGAGCAGCACGGGTGCGGCGGCCCCGACGGTCGCGTGGGTGGGCAGCAGCCCGATGGCGAAAGTCGATGCGCCCATCATCAGCAGGCTCACGACCAGCAGCTTCTTACGGCCGAGCCGGTCACCGAAATGTCCGAAGACGAGGGCGCCGATGGGCCGGGCGGCGAAGCCGACGGCGTACGTCAGGAAGGACAGGAGGGTTCCGACGAGCGGGTCGGAGTCCGGGAAGAAGAGCTTGTTGAAGACCAGCGCGGCAGCGGAGCCGTACAGGAAGAAGTCGTACCACTCGATGGTGGTGCCGATGAGACTGGCGGCGACGACTTTCCGCATGCTGCGGAGCGCGGTGGCGGGTTGAGCGGGTGCGGCCATGGTGGTCACTTCCGGGCGGTGGACGGGGACGATTCCAGTGGCCACACCGTAGGAACGCCCAGATCACGGGCACATGTGGTGGGGCGCCATAGTTCACACGGCAGGTGTGACGGCGGGCACTATGAGGGCGGAGTGCCGGCTGTGAAGGGGAACGTGCCGAGTGGGGCTCGGCGCTGCGGTGCTGATTCCCGTCCACTTCTCCCGCCGCTTCCACCAGACGTACGGAGTCACGCCCCGCCAGTGGCGCCGCCTCCACTACCACGGCGAAGCTGGATGCACTGCGGCGACGAGATCGGTCACACCATCGCCTGTCCGCAGAGGCGGAGGGCATCGTCGATCTTTTCGAGCTTCGCGGAGGACAGGATGCCCGCCCGCTCGATCAGGTCGTCCCGGGACATGGTGGTCAGCCACGTGCAAGGGGTGAAGCCTGGACGCGGGAACGCGAACCGCAGCACGCCTGTATGCGGCAGTGCTTCCATGTCGCCGACAGGCACTTCGACACCCAGACCGCTGATGTCGACGCCCGCCGGAGGGACGACCTGCATCGCTTGGATCTCGGATGCGTCGTCTACCGACAGCAGTACGACCAGCCGCCGCTCGTCGAACTCGACCCACCAGACCTCGCCACGGTTCACATGTCCTCCTGACACAGGGTGGCAGGCCAACGTTCGCGTCCCCAGCGCGCTGAGAAGACGCGTGCGGCCGCCGTTGATCATCGGCGTGCGAGGGTGGGCGAACACCCTGTGGCTGCGGGTCACAGCGTAGAGCTTTCCGCGATCGAGCATCCGCCTGAGTGCGGTTCTGCAGCGCGGACTTGAGGGGAGGGGACGGCTCAGTGCCCGACGCCGGCATGCCTACCTGGGGCGTGCGCCTGGTCCTCCGTTACGGGCAGGCACTCGGCGAGCAGGTCGACGATGTCGCGCCAGGCCCGCTGCGCGTGCTGTGGGTGGTAGCCGACGCCGGGGACCACGGGGTGGTCGACCGGCGGGTGGTGGAAGGCGTGCAAGGCGCCGCCGTAGACGACGAGGCGCCAGTCGACGCCCGCGGCCTGCAGCTCGGCGGTGAACGCGTCCCGTTGCGCGGGCGGCATGATCGGGTCTTCCGACCCGACCCCGGCCCACACCGGGCAGCGAATGCGCGCCGCCTCGCCCGGTCGGCCCGTGGTGGTCGCGTTGACCGTCCCGATCGCGCGCAGGTTGGCGCCGTCGCGCCCGAGTTCCAGCCCGATGGCGCCCCCGGTGCCGTAGCCGACGGCGGCGATCCGGTCGGGGTCGGCCCGCGGTTCGGCGCGCAACACGTCGAGCGCCGCATGGCCGATGCCCCGCATCCGGTCGGGGTCGGCGAGCAGCGGCAGGCAACGCGCCAGCATCTCCTCGGGGTTGCCCAGATAGCGCCCGCCGTGAAGGTCGAAGGCCAGCGCTATATATCCCAGTTCGGCGAGAGCATCGGCCCGGCGGCGCTCGACGTCGCTGAGCCCCATGCCCTCTGGTCCGAGCAGCACCGCGGGCCGGCGGTCGACACCGGCCGGTAGCGCGAGGTGCCCGATCATCGTCAAACCGTCGGCCGGATACTCGACGGTACGCGTCGTAATCGTCGTCATGAGTCCGGACTGTAGTGATCGTCGATCCCGGTCCGGCTGGTGTTCTGCCGCTGGCAGAACAGGGCCGGAAACCTGTCATGGCCGTATCGGTGCTGCTCGGAGTGGGTGCCTCGGCTGGGGTGGGGGTGCCTTCCGTCCCTTGCTGCGGCCGAGGTCGACCATCTCTTTTCTCGGGACACGGAAATCTGTGTCGGCCGGAGTAGACATTGGGTGGTGGTGTGGTTATGGTTTCTCTCGTAGCCGAGAT
>NZ_JBFAHN010000028.1:0-43942 GCF_040654175.1 Streptomyces sp. NPDC050738
TCAGACCACCACCCTGCGCGTACCTCATAACTACGGCGTACCGCGAGGATCAAGGCTTGTCAGCAGCTACGACTTCACGAGTTCAAGCTCAGTAATACCGACGAGCTGGAGTGGGCATTGATGAAGGCCGAGCGCCGAACACCCGACGCTCTCACGGGCCTCGGATATCCCGCCCGGTCGTCGTGGTGTTATCCCGGACTTGCTGCATCCTGGCAGCGTTGAGAGCAGCCACACGAATGGTGATCGTTCGCAGGGCGGGGGGCGCTTGAGAGCTCGCACGCGGTAGGCGCGTGCCATGGCGTCAGCCCTGTGTGGCCGGGGCGTGGTGTGGCGCGTGGGACTGATGTCAGGGCCTGCCTCCTGAGCCCGTCGCAGCCAGTCCGGCACATGCAGGGGGCACTTGAGGGTGTGCGGAGTAGCGTCGAGGTGCACCGTCGGGTGTCACGATGTCCCCCGACACGCGGTGGGAAAGAGTGTCCCGGTAGGGGACGGCCGCCGCCCGTTCGGGGGCGACGGCCGTCGGTTGCGCAAGGAGCGAGGCTCCCCCTCGTCACCTCCTTGCGCGGGTGTCCCCTCGGTGACGGGGTAGCGGGAGTACTCCGCCGAACTGATGCCGGGAGGACGGCGGCTGGAGCCGTCGAGTCGGTGCTACGGCTCCAGCAGGTCTCTGCACTGCTGGACTCGGGTCCTGGAGTCCGGGTGAGTGACAGGCGGGGCCTCGGGTCGCAGCATGGCTCGCGACATCCCGTCAGCTCACTCATCCAGCCTAGAACGCTGACCCCGGTGATCGGAACAGGCCCCGGTCAGGGACCTGTTGATGGATCGGGCCAGTTCCACGGCCTCGCCCGAGCGGGGCACGGCAGAGATGAGGAACACCGGCTGCTCGGCGCGACAGCGAGCCGCGCGGGTGATCGCCTACAGGTGTGCGGCAGGCGCCGTAGCCCTGGACGTCACACCATATGTGACGCACCACCAGGCAGCCCTTCCAGCGCGGAACGTCACAGAACAGCAGGGGAACCCAGCGGCGTTTGCATGAGAACGAGCTATGCGAGCCGGTCCGGGTCTGTCCGGCCTCGGAGTACCTCTTCTTGATCTTGCTCAGATAGAGGACCGACAGTGAGAGTGCCTCACGCTCCTGTGGCGGCCTGGTCCTGGGCTCGGGCACGCAGGAGGAGGCAGACCCAGCTTCGATAGGGGCGCCAGGCTTCGGCGATCTGCGCGAGGCGCGCGGGCTCGCCGGCGGTCGCGGGTGCGAGGCCGTACTCGGCGGTGATGGCCTGGTGGACGCGGGGTTCGGCGACGGGGAAGACGTCGGAATGTCCGGCTCCTCGGATGAGGATCAGCTCGGCGGAGAAGGGGCCGATGCCTGGCAGTTCCCTGAGGTCGGTGAGGGCGAATTCGGCGGACTGGGCGCGCAGTGCGGTGGCGTCGAGGCGTCCGTCGAGGGCGGCGTCGGCGAGCGCGTGGAGGCGCTCGACCTTGAGGTCCGTCAGTCCTGCGAAGTGGTCCAGTCGGCGCAGGGCGTGGGGTGTGGGGAAGGCGTGGAGGGTGTGTCCTGCTACGTCCAGGGCCTGGCCGTGTGCGCGGGCGATGCGCGCTTTGACGGCGGCGGCCTGGGTCTTGCGGATGCGGTTGCCGATGATGGTCCAGGCGGCCGCTTCGTAAGGGGAGTAGAAGCAAACGGGGCGCAGCCCCGGGTAGTCGGCCTGCAGGCCCGCCACGACCGGATCGCTCGCGCCCAGGGCGGGGAAGCCGGTGCCGTCGACGTCCAGGGACAGGATGCGGGCGATCTGCGTCCGTGCCGCCTTGCCCTCGGCGGTGGCGGCGACTGTCGGCAGGGGGTCGCCGGCATCGGTGTGCACGGTGAAGTCCGCCGTGACCGTGCCGGGCCGGCCACCTGCCCCTCTCCCCTGCCGTACCGCGCAGCCGATCACGCCGGCGCCGTCGTCGGTGGGAAAGGCCATGCGCAGCACGCCGTCGGCCGCCTGGTCGTAGGAGGCGGGGGTGAAGCCCTCCAGGAACTGGATGGACGAGGCGAGGGAGAACGGGCCCTTGGGAGTGAAGGAGGCGGCGGTCACGGTCGGGCGCCGTGGGCGGTCAGGACGTAGCCCTCGGGGCCGACGAAGGAGAACATCGGGCCGAACGGGCTGTCGGTGATCGGGGCGAGGATCTTGACGTCGGCCTCGGTCAGCTGGTCGTGCAGCGCCTGGGCGTCGGGGGTGGAGAACCACAGGGCG
Organism: Streptomyces sp. NPDC050738; assembly: GCF_040654175.1. Classification (NCBI taxonomy): domain Bacteria; kingdom Bacillati; phylum Actinomycetota; class Actinomycetes; order Kitasatosporales; family Streptomycetaceae; genus Streptomyces; species Streptomyces sp. NPDC050738. The sequence continues at coordinate 2,238 of NZ_JBFAHN010000028.1, forward strand.
ACGCCGAGTCCCGGGCGACCGGAGTCGAGGTCGGTGCCGGGCAGCGGTTCGCGCACGGCCAGCGGGCAGGGCTTGGTGTCGAAGACCACCGCACCCGGGGGCGAGGCGGGGGTGCGGCGCAGGCCCAGGCGCTTCTCGCAGAACTCGGCCGCCGCCTCCACGTCACGGACCTGAAGGGCGACGAAGGTGGGGCCGTCGATGCTGACAGACATGATGTCCTCCTCGAATCAATGTCAGGACTTTGACATACTCGACGGTAGAACGGTCACCCCACAGATGTCAAAATATGGACATGAAGGACACGCCAGTGGAACCTCCGCACCCGTCCCGGGACGTGCTCGACCACGTGGGCTACCGGCTCAAGCGCGCCCACGCCGCCTTGCGGGGCACCATGGACAAAGCCCTGCGCGAGTACGACCTGACCGTGCCGCAGTACGCCTGCCTGGAAGTCCTGGCCGCCCGCCCCGGACTGTCCAACGCCGAGCTCGGCCGTGCCACGTTCGTCAGCCGCCAGTCCATGAACGTCGTCCTGCGCGGCCTTCAGGACGCGCAGCTCATCACCCGCCCGGCGACCGTCGACCACGGTCGCGCCCGCCCCGCCCACCTCACCGAGGAAGGCCGTCGCCGCCTGGCAGTCGCCCAGGAATCCGTCTACGCCATCGAAGCCCGCATGATCAGCGCCATCCGCCCCGACCGGCTCGACGCACTCCTCAAAGACCTCGACCACATGACGCAAGCGCTGGACGGCTGACTCTGGCGGCACCAGCCGGTTTCACTGACGGCCACAACAGCGTTGACAGTGCCCGTGGCCCGCAACAGTGAACCACCCGCCCCCGTCATCGTGCGTTCGGGTCCCCCGTGGCGTAGGCGCGGGGGTGAGGGGGAAGCTGACGCGGCCGAGGACGTTGAGGCTCTTGAACTTCAGCGGCAAATAACAGGCAACATCCCCATCGTTGATCTCGTGGCCCCACGCGGCTGCGCGACGGCAGTATCCACGTACTTCGTGGTCCGCAGCGCCGCAGCGCCACCGCGCCCGAATAAGCCATCCACGCCCACGCGTGCAGGAACGTCCGGAACCTCCTCACGATCTTCTGTGCTCGACTGCAGCGTGTGCTGAGGACATCGGGTTAGCATGCGGCCGCAGAATCAATAGGGGGCTGTGTCGTGGGTGAGGCTTTGCTGGCCGGGCGCTATCAACTGCAGCGGCTGGTCGGGCGTGGTGGGATGGGCGAGGTGTGGGAGGCGTTCGATGAACGCCTCGGACGTACCGTCGCCGTCAAGGTCGTTTCACTCCTGGCGGGCGGAGGCAGCGCGGCTGGTGAACTGCGCGCCCGATTCCTGCGCGAGGCACGGATCACCGCGGCGCTCGAGCACCCCCGCATCGTGGCGGTCCACGATCTCGGTGAGGCGGTCACGGCAGAGGGCAGCACGCCGTTCTTGGTGATGGAGTTCCTGCGGGGCAGCGGACTGGAGACGGTCGTTGGCCGCGGCCCGGTCTCCGCACAGGACACCGCGGAGTGGGGTGCGCAGATCTGCGACGCGCTGGCCGCAGCACACGCCGGCGGCATCCTGCACCGCGACATCAAACCGGCGAACGTCTTCGTCACAGCCAACGCCGGGGTGAAAGTACTGGACTTCGGGATTGCCCGCGCCGCAGACCCCGCCGGCATCGGTGACCTGCTGACCCGCACGGGCACAATCGTGGGGACGGCCGCCTATATGGCGCCCGAGCAGGCCCGTGGTCGCCCTGAGGAGCGCAGCGATCTTTACGAGGTGGGGTGCCTGCTGTTCGAACTGCTCACCGGCACATTGCCGTTCAGCGCTCCGGATGCGCTGGGATACCTCACTGCGCACCTCAACGATTCGCCTCCGCCGCCGAGCAGCGTACGACCCGGTATCCCGGCTGCGTGGGACGAGCTCATCCTGCGGCTCCTGGAGAAGGATCCTGACCGGCGATTCACATCGGCCGCGGAACTCGGCGCCGCGCTCCGTGCGTTGAACGGCGCGGGGCAGGTGCCGGCGCAATGGACGCCCACGGTCGTGGATCCGGGCGGACCGCCGACACAACCCTCCCCGGATGCCACGACGGCTCACGTTCCGAATCCTCCCGGCCCGCCCGGCCCGCGCGCGCTCACACGACGCAGCGCATTGCAGTGGGGCGTGGGGGTAGTCGCACTGGGAGCCGCCGGCACCGCAGCCGCCCTCTATCTCACCGAGGAACCCGGTAAGGGCCCGGTCGCCTGGTCGCTGAACGTCGGAGACGCGCAGAAACTCGACAGGACCAACCCGACGTCCATCGTCAGCGGAGACCGCTGGTACGTGACCAGCGGCAACGGTCCGCTCATGGTGCATGCCTTCGACGCCGCCCGGGGCACCCGGTTGTGGAAGGCGACGCTGAACGGGCAGAACTGGACCGGGGGCGGCGGCCCACAATTCGCCATTGTCGAAGACGCAGCCATCGTCAAGAGCAAACCCGCCGACGAATCAACCCTCGGGATCAATGCGTTCGACACCATCACCGGCAAGCGGTTGTGGAGCTACCAACTCGACTCGCTGAGCTGGGACGTACACCGCCCCAGCGGCCTGGTCATCGTGTCCGGAGACACCAGCGTGGCCGGCCTCGACCCGCGCACGGGAAAGGACCGTTGGAGGTTCCTTACCGGCAATCCGGCCGGGGCACCGGAACGGGCGCTGTGTGTGGGCGATCTGGTGGTCATCGGCGATACGGCGCTTTCCGCCCGGACCGGTAAGACCGTGTGGCGACAGCCGGGACTCATCGCGCGAAATGGCCTGGCGCATTCGCTGGGAAAGTTCCTTCTTCTCTACGAGGCCGGAAAGCAGGCTGCCACCGATCTCGTATGCCGCTCGGTGCGCACCGGTGACGTGGTGTGGCGCATGCCGTTCAAGGATCACGAGGATCCCGCCGGCTCGGCCGAGGGCACCTGGCAGGCAACCGTGTCGGGCACGACCGTGTTCCTGCCGCTGGCGGCTGGAGACCGCCGAAGGCCCACGGCCGTGGACGCGACCACCGGCACGGTGAAGTGGACCTACAACGGGCCCTACCAGCGGGCCTCCGAGTACGACACCGACGGCTCGTACAAGCAAATCGCCGGTGTACAGGGCGTGGTCGGCACCGGAGGCGGAATCGCCCTGCCCACCGGAAAGGGCACGGTGTGCCTGGACGCCGACAACGGCCGAGAGCGCTGGCACTGCGCCGACGAGGGTGCCGCGCTCAGCGGCAACTACCTGCTGTTCACCACGCCCCACGACCATGCCTTCACCAAGTGGGCACACCTTCGGGTCCTCGACGCCAAGTCCGGCCGCGAAGTCTGGTCCGGCGACTTCACCACGACCTTCGCCACAGACCCACAATCCAGCAATGGCCGGATCTACATCGCCGACAAGGAGAGCACCCTATGGGCCTTGCGCATCTGAGCTCGGTCCTTGATTTCCGGCTCTATCGCGCACGACCCGGGAGATCCCCCGGTGGTGGGCTTCGCCGCCTCGCCCTCACCACCGTGTGCCGGCCCCCGTCGAAGATGGCCTCCACGGCGATGCACCTACTGGTCCACCTCATGGCAGGAGAGAGGGTGCACGACAACGCACAGAGCTCGCCACACTCATGGTCCCACGGGCGAGTACAGCCCCACCATTCCGCAGCCAGTGCTGTGACCGGGATGGTTCACCGTGGTCGGGAGACGGCTCACAGGCTCACGGGACGAGCGCGGTCCGCAAGGCGACTGGTATTACTGGTGCATGCAGGAAGAGACCGCGCGGTCCGCGATCGACACATTCATCTCCGCGTTCAACGCCTCGGACGACAGCTATGTGACTGCGCTGCTCTCCCAGGCCCTCACCTCGGACGTGGTCTTCTGGGGACCATTGGGCCGCAGTGAGGGGATCGAGGCCGTCGAGCGGTTCGTGCTGGACATCCGGCGCCACCCCGCGGGGACCGGCACGATGGTGCGCTGTTCGGCGGTGGACATGCCGGACGAGTGGGCCCGGTACGAGTGGGTCTTCACGACGCCGGATGGCGGCCCCCGCCTGGCGGGAACGGACGTCGTCCATCTGCGGCGGAGCCTCATCGACCAGGTCATCGTCTTCGCGGGGGAGATCGAGCCGTCCGCTTCCTGAATCATTCTCCTCTGGCCCCGTCCTTCTCCTGAACCGGCCCCGTTCGGGGCTCCGGGTCTGCCCAGCCGAGATCATCTTCACAACGCTTCGGTCGTCCGCGCTTGGCCACGAGCGGTCCGATGATGCGCTGTGGCTGTGTACGTTCGCGGTTGGTCAGGCTGCGGTGTTGAGGGGCCGTCAGCCCCTGCGGATGCCCTTCTCGCTGCGAACGCGGGCGGGTTCCTTGCGTTCGGCGGCCAGGACGTCGCGGTGGCGGGCGTTGGCGTTGCGCCAGCGCAGGTAGGCGTGCAGGGTCCGTGTCTGCGCGGTGTGGTTGGGGTGGTGGAAGTTGGCGATGGTGAACTGCCGCAGTGGTCCGAAGTGGGCTTCGATCGGGTTGGCCCAGGAGGCGTAGGTCGGGGTGAAGCACAGTTCGACCTTGTGTTTGCTGGCCCAGCGGCGGGTGTCGGCGCCTTTGTGGGCGGACAGGTTGTCCAGGATCACGTAGATGGGTGCGCCGTCGGGTCGGGCGGCACGGATCGACTTCAGTGCGGCCAGCGTGTTGGTGGCGCCCTTCCTGCGGCGGTTGACGCCCCACAGGGTGTCGCCGCCGACCGAGTAGCAGCCGTGGAAGTACCGCACTCCGTGGGTGCGGTGGTAGGTGGCCGGCACCCGGTCGGGCCTGGTCTGCGCGGCCCGGCAGTTGCCTCCGGTGGGTCGGATCCCGAGGGGGCCGAACTCGTCGAAGGCGAAGACCCGGTCCGGGAAGCGGTCAAGGACCTCCTCGATCCGGTCCAGTTTCGCCTCGCGCTCGGGGTCCGGGGATTCCTGCCAGGTGTTGGTGCGCTGAAAGGTGACACCGTGGCGGGCGAGCAGGCCGCGTAACGTCTCGCGGCCGATGCGAATCACCCGGCCGTGGCTTTCCCGTAGGTAGGCGACGAGTTTACGCAGTGACCAGCGGGTGAAGGGCCGGCCGAGCTTGGTGGGGCGGGTGGTGGCGGTCTGGATGACGAAGTCCTCGTCGTCATGGCTGAGTTGGCGGGGACGGCCTCCCGCCCACCGAGACTTCAGCCCTTCCTTGGCCGCCTCACGGTCCGCCGTGAGCGGGGCGGCAACAAGACGATGATGGGTCGCCCGTGGTGCCTGCCGCTGGGCGAGCGGGTGCTAGCTGGGGCCGCTGCTGGCGCTGCTCTGTCGCGCGATCACTGGCCGTACTTCGTGCCGCTCGCGCTCGCCGCAGGATTCCACACCGCCTATGCCGCTTCTGTGACGGCGGCCGAGGGATCGGCCGCCGTTGCCAGCCCCCCAGGTTGGGGCGGAGAGGGCCGCAGCTCAGTTTGCGCACTGCCCTCCTCCGTCACTCCTCCGCTCTGCCGGTGCAACAGGAGGGCGTCAGCGGCAGCGATTGCTCTGTCCGGTTCTGACGTGCCTGTCAGCACGCACAGGGTGTACGCCGTGTTCTCCCGTCTGCGGGCGCTCTCGGGGGTGGAGCACCGTTCGTCGGTGATCACCGCGTCGGCGTACTGCGCCAGAGCGGCACGCAGGTCTTCGGTGGAGGGGATCAGCACAGTCGACTCCTCGAGTCCGTGGGCAGTTCGGCGGGGCGGAGCCTGTCTGCTGCTATGCGGCGGCGCCGAGCGCGTGCTCGCGGACCTGCGCGCAGCTGCGGCTGATCAGACGCGAGACGTGCATCTGGGAAATGCCGAGCCGGTCGGCGATGCGGGCCTGGGTCATGTCCTCGAAGAAGCGCAGGTAGAGAACGGTGCGTTCGCGGTCGGGCAGCGCTTGCAGGCCCTCCTTGGCCGCCTCGCGGTCCGCGATGCGGTCATCACTTGCCTCCGTGGTGGCGAGGGTGTCGGCGAGGCTGAATCCGTCGTTCGACTTTGAGATTTCGGCGTCCAGGGACAGGGCGCTGTAGCTCTCCAGGGCTTCCATGCCGTCGCGTACCTGGTCCAGGGTCAGACCCGCCCGGGCGGCGATCTCCTCCGTGCTGGGCTCGGCGCCGTGACCGGGCTGGTCGATGACGTCGCGGCGTGCGACGCGGACCTTGTTGCGCAGTTCCTGCACGCGCCGCGGAACACGTACGTCCCAGCCGTGGTCACGGAAGTGGCGCCGTACCTCGCCGGTGATCGTGGGGACCGCGTACAGCTCAAAGGCCCCACGCGCCCAATCGAAGCGCTCAACTGCCTTGACCAAGCCCAGCGCCGCGACCTGCTGGAGGTCCTCCAGGCTCTCGCCCCGGCCACGGACCTTCCCGGCGACACGGTGCGCCATGGGCAACCAGGCCGCCACCAGTGCCTCTCGCAACACATTGCGCTCAGATGCAGAGCCAGCGGCGGCAAGCCGGCGGAACGCCTCAGCGGTCTCGGGAGCATCGTCATGCGGGTGATGGACGGACATCAGGGGCCTCCTCTTGCTACCTGGCAGAAATAACTGCGGGAAGCAGCGACGACCCCACATCCGGGTATACCACTCCGCGCAGATGCGCCTGTGGTCCCAAGCACTGGATATCCGCCTGCCCAACATCGTTTCCAGCAAACAGACGCAGGTCAACGCGTGTGCAGCTGCCGGGCAGCAGCCGGCAGGGTGCCGCCCAGAGGCAGCACGTGAGCGATCAGCTGCGGTTCAGCCGCAGCGTGGACGAGGTCCATGGCGCCGCCCAGGCGCCACAGCACGGCATCAATTGACTGCACCAGGCACGGGAAAGTCTCCGCCTCCGCAAGCACGGCCCACCATCGGCGCGAGTGAGCCAGGGCACCGACGAGGAGATGCGCGATGATCGCCAAGTCGCGACCGCTCGTAGCCCGGCACGGTTCGCGGTGCGATCGCGCCTTATATCGCCGCAGGACACGGGCGAAGGCGAGGTAGCCGCCCCAATAGCCGAGTTCCATCGGGGAGCGTCGATGCCCACAAGTGCGGGTCGTCGCTCAGCCGTTGGCTGCAGTACTCCAAAGAGGGCGTGAACGCGTCCGGCGACTGGCGGCATATCCAGAGACTCGCTCGCCGTTCAGATAGGCGCGGATCGTCTCGTGGTCGTCCAAGTGCCGAGCGATCGCCGAGATCGACGGCCGACAAGGGGTGATTCTCCGACTCTGACCAGACCTCCGCAGCGCTAGCGAGGTCCTTGGCGTACCCCTGGACGAACTCGCCCTGATCTGGCGCACCGACCCTGATGTCGTCTGCCGAACCGCTCAACCGCGCTGTGCAGCGGCGTCGGTCACCAGCTGCCACATCTCATAGTTCCCGCATTCTGCCGTGATCTCAGCCGTCGACTGAGCCGCGGCGAAGAAGTCGTCGGCCAGTGGCGAGGTGCGCGACGCTGCCATCGCGACGAATACCTGGTCGGGCGCCAGGTCCAGGACGGGCACGTACCTGATGTCCGGCCGTGAGTAGAACACGGTCTCCGAGCGCCCCACGAACGAGATGCCGCGGCCGGCTGCGACGTGCTCGAGCTTCTCCTCCACCCCGCGCACCCGGAGCCCGGAGTCGGGGTGCGGGCGCTTGGTGGGCTGCGTGCTCGGGTCGGCATGCCAGATCAGCGGCTCACCGGCCAGGTCCGCCTCGGTGACTTCCTCCTTGCCGGCCAGCCGGTGGCCCGCGGGCAGCGCCACCATGAGCGGCTCGGTGTAGAGCGGCATCAGGCGCAGGCCGGTCTCGTCGATGGGCAGCCGCACATAGCCGACGTCGACGCGGCCGTCGAGCAGCATAGGAACCTGGTCGTCCCATTCCATGCGCTGCACGTCCACGACCACGTCCGGATGGCGGCCACTGAACTCTTGCGCCGCGGGGATGACCGGGATCCCAGCCCGAAAACCGACCACCAGCCGCTGGCCGCCACGGGCAGCCGCGGTCACCCGGCGCCTGACCGCTTGCGCGGAGGCCAGCAACGGACCGGCGTCGTCCAGGAGTTGTCGGCCCGCGTCCGTCAGCGTGACGCCGTGGCTGTCCCTGGTGAACAGGGGTGCGCCGAGGTCTTGTTCCAGCGCGCGGATCTGCCGGCTGAGCGCCGGCTGCGCGATGTGCAGGTCCTCGGCAGCGCGGCCGAAGTGCAGTCTGTCGGCGACGGCGACGAAGTAGCGCAACTTTCGAAGATCCAGATCCATGGGGCCCCTCCCGGTCCGGCAATGCCTTGAGGTTATCACCACGGTCGAAACGGGTCTTGGACACCCGCTCAGGCCAATGGCATCGTTCATGGGGCCGAGAGAATTCGGTACAAGAATTCGGGATCGGTAATTGCTACTCATCAATTCAATGGAGTGATCGTGGGAAAGCTCGATGGCAAGGTAGCGGTAATTACCGGGGGATCCACTGGATTGGCACTGGCCGGGGCCAAGCTTTTCGTCGAGGAGGGAGCGCATGTCTTCATCCAGGCCCGGCGGCAGGAAGCACTGGACGAGGCCGTCGAACTGATCGGCCGCAACGTGACCGCCGTCCGGGGTGACGCGTCCGACCTGGACGACCTGGACCGCTTGTACGACACCGTCAAGCGGGAGAAGGGCTCGATCGACGTGCTGTGGGCCAGTGCCGGGATGGGCGAGCCCGCCATGCTCGGCGAGATCACCGAGGAACAGTTCCACCGCTCCTTCTCGCTCAACGCCCGCGGCACCCTGTTCACCGTGCAGAAGGCACTACCACTGCTCAACGACCACGGGTCGATCTTGATGACCGGATCCAACGCCTCCCTCGGCGCCTTCCCCGGCTGGAGCCTCTACGCGGGAAGCAAGGCGGTCCAGCAGGCCTTTGCCCGTGTCTGGCTCAACGAGCTCCGCGACCGCAAGATCCGGGTGAACGTCCTGACCCCCGGCCAGGTCGGCACGGCCAAGCAGGAAGAGCTGTTCGACGAGGCGACCAGGACTGCCTTCGAGTCCCTGATCCCCCGCGGAAAGATGGGCCGCCCCGAGGAGATCGCCACGATCGCCCTGTTCCTCGCCTCCGACGACTCCAGCTACGTCAACGGTCTGGAGCTGGTCGCCGACGGCGGCACCACCGCTATCTGAACCACGCACGCACACGACAGAGCGGTGCCTCGAGAACAGGCGCCCCCGAGAACAGGAAGAGAGCACAGCTCATGAGCAGCATCACCTTCATCGGTGCGGGGAACATGGCCCGCACGATCGGCGCGCTCGCGGTGGCGGGCGGCAACACCGTCGAGATCATGGCACGCGATCAGTCCAAGGCCGAGGGCCTGGCCAAGACTCTGGGCGGCGGCACGACGACGGGTGAGTGGGGCGCCGTCCCGGCCGGGGACATCGTCATCACGGCCATGTTGTACGACGGGGTCGTTCCGACCGTCGCCCAATACGGGGACGCCCTCGCGGGCAAGACCATCGTCGATATCAGCAACCCCTTCAACACCACGGGCGATGGCCTGGCCCACAGCGAGGAGACCTCGATCGCGCAGGAAGTCGCCAAGGTGGCCCCGGCCGACGCCAACGTGTTCAAGGCCTTCAACACCATCTTCCGTGGCGTTCTGGAGAACGGCCGGCCCGACGTCTTCTTCGCCGGTGACGACCCGCAGGCCAAGGCGGACGTCGCGGCATTCATCGAGAGCCTCGGACTGCGCCCGCTGGACGTCGGCGGCCTGAAAATGGCGCACTGGCTCGAAGGAGCGGGCGTGCTCACGGTAGGCCTCGCCGGCAACGGGATCGGCCACGGGAACTTCGCCCTGGGCGCCAACGAGTTTACGGGCTGACCCTCCGGGGCTGACCAAACAGTCGGCAAATAGGGCGCCGTGCGCTCTGGCCAATTGACGGAACCACCGACTCGTCGATGTCAGATGTCAGATGTCAGATGTCAATAGTGGCGAAAGTCGCCCAAGGAGGCGCAACGCAATGCAGCTCGGTTTCGTGATTCCCCTTGTCGGGCCCGCGGTCAGCGACGCCCCCGCCCTGAGCGCTTTCGTCCGCGGACTCGAGGACCTCGGCTACGACACCCTGTGGGTCGGCGATCGTCTGGTCACGCCGGTTGATCTGGGCAATGGCTATCTGGACCGGGGGCCACAAATGGCCCGCTCCTTCGATCCGATGCTGCTGTTGACCGTCGCTGCGGCGGCCACCCACCGGGTGCGACTGAACACCAGCACGCTCAGCACGTTCTACTACGAGCCGCCGCACCTGGCCCGGCAGTTGACCACCCTCGACGTGCTCAGCGGCGGCCGCCTCGGCGTTGGTGTGGGGGTGGGGTGGATGAAGCAGGAGTACGACGTCGCCCGCAGCGCGGACTGGAGCCGGCGCGGCAAAATGCTCGATGACATGCTGGCGTTCCTGCGGGCGTGGTGGACGACCAGTCCCGTGTCCTGGGACAGCGAGTTCTTCACCATGCCACCGGTCCACGCCGACCTCCGTCCGGTCCAGGCGGGCGGGCCGCCCATCTGGATCGGTGGTGCCAGTGAGGCCGCGATGCGCCGGGTCGGCCGCAGCGGTGTCGGCTGGCTCGGGGTCCAAGGGCCGGCGCCCGCCGCGTCGGTCAACAGTCAGGACGAGGGCGCAGGCCGCCTGTGGTCGATCGCGCGTCGAGCGGCGGAGGAAGCCGGCCGCGACCCCGACGCACTCAAGACGGCCATGCGGATCAACCTCGAGCCGAGTACGTCCGTCGACTCGGTCGCGGACCAACTGAAGCGGTACGCCGAATCCGGTGTCGATGAGGCGTACTTCGATGCCTTCACGATGTTCGCCGGCCTTGACCAGCTCCTCGACTTCGCCGGCCAGGTGATCGAGCGTACCGGCCGGTTGTGACCGCCGAAGAAACGAACGCCGAAGAAGCGACGGGCGGGCAAGCCGTCCGATTCGGACCAGAGGAAGAGAGTCTCACCATGAGCAGCATCAGTTTCATCGGTCTGGGGGGCATGACCCACGCCATCGCCTCACGTGCGGTAGCGGGCGGTAACTCCGTCGAGCTGATCGGCCGCGACGCCGCCAAGGCCAAGGGCCTGGCCGCCGAGCTCGGCGCCGGGGCCACGGTGGGGAGCTTCGGTGCCGTCCCTGTGGGCGACATCGTTGTCCTCGCCGTGCCCTACACCAGCGCCGTGCCGGTCGTCGCCCAGTACGGGGATGCCTTGGCCGGCAAGGTCATCATCGACATCTCCAACACGTTCGACGCCGACGCCACCGGAGTGGTCACTCCCGAGGGCACGTCCGGTGCGCAGGAGATCGCCAAGGCGGCCCCGGCGAGCGCGCACGTCGTGAAGGCGTTCAACACCGTGTTCGGCCATGTCCTGGTCCAGGAGCGTCCGTTGGACGTGCTCTTCGCCGGAGACGACGCACGGGCCAAGGCCGACGTGTCGGCGTTCATCGCGAGCCTCGGTCTGCGTCCCCTCGACGTCGGCGGCCTGGAGATGGCCCGCTGGCTGGAAGGGCTCGGGCCGCTGCTGATGGGCCTGGCCCGGAACGGCGCGGGGACCTTCGACGTCGCCCTCGGCGTCGACGTCCGCGGCTGAGCACACCCGCACCACCACCCCGTACCACCGCTTCGCGCACCACATCACTGACAAGGAGCAGTACCTTGCGTGTCTTCGTCACTGGCGGGACCGGCCATTCCGGTTCGTACATCATCCCCGAACTCATCGCCGCAGGACACGAGGTCACCGGCCTCGTCCGGTCGGACACGGCCGCGGCGGCACTGTCCGCGCTCGGCGCGAAGATACGCCTCGGCGACCTCCAGGACCTCGACGGGCTCAAGGAGGCGGCCGCGGATTCCGACGGCGTCATCCACGTCGCGCACCGGCAGGACCTGCTTCCGTCAGGCGGGATGGCCGCCGTGGCCGCCGCGGAGCTCCCGGTCATGCTCGCGTACGGCGAGGCCCTCGCGGGGACCGGTAAGCCGCTGGTCGCGGCGGGGAGCATCGGCTCGCCCGGGACCGGGACGTACCTGGGCCGGCCGGGTACCGAGGAAGACCCGGCCCTGCCCGTCGGCGACGAGCACAAGGGCACCCTGCGGGCCCGTAATGTCGTGGAGTCCGCCGTCATCGGACTCGCCGAGCAGAAGGTTCGGTCATCGGTCGTGCGGATCGCCAACATCATGCACAGCACGACCGATCGTGGCTTTCTCCCCATGCTGATCGCGCTCGCGAAGGAGAAGGGCTTCGCCGGCTATCCCGGAGCCGGCGCGAACCGGTGGAACGCCGTGCACGCCCGCGATGCCGCCTCCCTGTTCCGTCTGGCGCTGGAGAAGGGCCCGGCCGGCAGCTACTGGCACGCGGTCGAGGACGGGGGCATCCCGTTCCGCGAGATCGCCGAGGCCATCGGCAGCCGCCTGGGCCTGCCCGCCGTGAGCGTTCCCCTGGACGAGCTGATCCTGCCGGCACATTTCGGGTTCCTTACGAACGTCGTCACGCAGAGCTACCCGACGTCCAACCTCATCACCCGCCGGAACCTCGGCTGGGAGCCGGCTCAGGCCCGCCTCCTCGCCGATCTGGACAACGGCCACTACTTCCCCGCCGGCTGACCGCAGGGAAAGGGCAAGGCTCGTACAAGGACAAGGCTCTCCTGGAAGGACGCCGAGAACATGACGACTGTGGGATTCATCGGAAGCGGATCCATCGGCAGCACCATCGCGCGGCTCGCCGTCGAGGCCGGCCACCAGGTCGTGCTCAGCAACTCGCGCGGTCCCGGGACACTCGCGGAGACGGTCGCGAGACTGGGTCCGGGGGCCTCCGCGGCGACGAGCGAGGAAGCCGCGGCGGCCGGTGACATCGTCGTGGTCGCGGTGCCGGTCACTGCCTTCCCCGGCCTTCCCGCCGCACCACTGGCAGGAAAGACGGTCATCGACACGTGCAACTACGGCCCCGAGCGTGACGGGCACATCCCCGAGCTCGACAGTGGGTCGCTCACCTCGAGCGAACTGCTGCTGCGCCACGTCCCGGACGCCGGACTCGTGAAGGCGTTCAACACCATCTACTTCAAGCACCTGCTGTCACTCGCCCGCCCGGCGGGGGCGGCCGACCGGTCGTACCTGCCGATCGCCGCGGACTCGGCGCAGGCGAAGGCGGCGGTCACCGACTTCATCGACTCCATCGGGTACGGCGTGGTGGACGCGGGACCGCTGGCCGACAGCTGGCGGCAGGCGACGGGCACACCGGTGTGGGGCAGCCCTTATGGGCCGTACTCGAACGAGAAGGGCCGGCCCGCCGGCGACGATGTCATCCGCGCGGCACTGGCCACCGCCACGCGGTGACCGCAGGGCTGCGCGGGCCGGCGACGGCGTCGACCAGGTCCAGGCGCTGTCGCATGACCAGCACGTGAGCACGTGAGCACGACCAGGAGAGGCACATGACCGACCACCCGCCGTTGATCGCTGTGACCGATGCGGAACTCGAAGACCTGCGCGCGCGGCTGCGCGCCACCCGGTGGCCCACCCGGTGGCCCGTCGATGGCTGGGAAGCGGGCGCAGACACCACTGAGGTGCGCCGCCTGGCGGAGTACTGGGCGACAGGCTATGACTGGCGCACCCACGAGGCGCGGATCAACGCCCTGCCGCACCACACGGCCGTCATCGGCGGCACGCCCGTCCATTACCTCCGGTTCGACGGCGAGCGACCGGGCGCCCTGCCGATCGTGCTGACCCACGGCTGGCCCAGCACCTTCCTGGAGCTCACCGACCTCGCCCGGCGTCTCGCGGAGCCGTCGAAGCACGGCGGCGACGCGTCCGACGCGTTCACGGTCGTCGTCCCCTCGCTGCCCGGCTACGCGTTCTCACCGCAACGCCCGGACCTCCCGCCGACGCTCCAGACCCACCAGATCTGGCACCGGCTCATGCGGGACGAGCTCGGCTTCGACCGGTACGCCGCCCACGGCGGGGATCTGGGCGCGGGGATCACCTCGCGTCTGGGTGAGGCCTATCCGGAGTCGCTGGCCGGCATCCACCTGCTCGCCGTCGCCGCACCCCAGGAGTACGACGCCGCCGGCCTCACCCTGGACGAACAGGCCTACCTCGACCAGGTCGCCAACTGGAGCGCGAAGGAGGGCGGTTATCAGCACCAGCAGAACACCCGGCCGCTCACCCTGGCCCACGCGCTGTCCGACTCTCCGACCGGCCTGCTGGCCTGGATCGCGGAGAAGTACCGCGCCTGGAGCGACTCGGGCGGCGACCTGTCGTCCCGGTTCACCGACGACTTCGTCCTCACCCAGGCGTCCCTGTACTGGTTCACCGGCACGATCTCAACGTCGTTCCGGCCCTACTACGAGTACGCCCACGGCCTGACCCGGCGCGTCGAGAAGGTCGAAGTACCCACCGCCGTCGCCGTCTTCCCCGCCGACCTCACCCGGCCCCCGCGCTCCTGGGCCGAACGCACCTACAACATCACCCGGTACACGTCGATGCCGCGCGGCGGACACTTCGCCGCCCACGAAGAGCCCGGACTGCTCGCCGACGACATCACCGAGTTCTTCCGCCAACTGCGCTGAGACCGGCCCGGCAGCAGTCCAGGAGCGGTCCGGCCACCCCTCAGCGGTAGGCGTGGACCACCGCCTGCACTCGGTCCCGCAGGCCGAGCTTCGACAGGCTACTGGCGATCAGGCGCAGCACCTCGAGCTCGCGCGGCGTCAGCCCGGTGTCGCCGGATAGGTAGCTGTCGATGCCGGACGCGGCCCCGATCCCGTTCCGTCACCGCTGCCGGGCATCCCGCCGTAGCCCACGACTGCGATCCCCAGCACCACCAGGACCGCCATGTCCCGTCGCGCGCCCGGCGCCCACCGGAAGTACCGGCGAACCCTTGCTGTGCCACGCACGTGCTCCTCCACCCAGGGCATGACCTGCTCCTCTCGCCGACCAACTCGACTGCACAGAAAGACCGTTGCGAGGAGCAGACCACCCGGCACTGACACTCATTCGCTCCCGGACCCCTTCTTAGCGCCGAAAATCAGACACAGCCGCAGCCGCTGTGCACCCACCAGAAGATGGCGAGTTGGCCATTCGGATGCCGGCGCGAGCGGAACCAGCCGACTTCCGCAAAAGCCGTTCAGGCCCAGTTGCCGCACCAGCGCGCGACCAGCCGGGAGGCCGCCAAGACCGGCAAGGGTGACGCGGCCGTGAACTTCCTGTTCGCGCGGATGGTGCGGGAGGGGAACACGCTCTACGGCGAGCGGAGTGAACACGGCGAGTGGCCCCGACAGGTGCGCGCCCTGTTCAAGTGATCGTCAGGGTTCGGCAACGGCGTGGACGGCCGGGCCCTCGAACACCTTTACTGGCTGTCGACGTTGAGGCGGTGACCTGGAAGTGCTGGGCATGGAGCGGTATGAGATCGCGACGTTCCTGGCCCTTGCCGAGGAGCTCCACTTCACGCGTACCGCTGAGCGTCTCCTCGTGCCACCGGGCCGGGTCAGCCAGACGATCAAGAAGCTGGAACGTCGCGCGTCGGCGGCCTGCCGGGGACTCGGCGGGGTGGTACGCGTCGGCTTCACCACCGCGTGGTCCGGTGATCTCATCGTGCGCGCGGCGGAAAGGTTCGGCTCTCGTCATCCCCGCTGCAGCATCGAATTGAGGGATGTGACGTACAGCGCGGCCCTCGCCGCATTGCAGGGCGAGGACGTCGACCTTCTGATCGCTGAGCCTCCCGTCGAGGACCCGGCCATCGCTGTGGGCCCAGTCCTGTTCTCCGAAACCCGCGCTCTTCTCGTACCCTCCGACCACCCTCTGGCGGCCCGGGAATCGGCGTCACTTGAAGACCTCGCGGTGCTGCCCCTGATCACGGCCGCCGGTGTGTCGCCCGCCTGGCACGATGCCTTCTTTCCCCGTCGCACTCCTCAGGGCCGGCCGGTCCGGCACGGGGTGGCCGCTGCCGGATGGCAGGAGATCCTCTCCCTGGTCGGAGCAGGTCAGGGGGCTACGGTGTCCACCGTCCGGGCGGCGCACTACTACGGTCGTCCGGACATCACCTTCGTCCCGTTCGACGACGCCCCACCCGTCGAAGGCGCGCTGATGTGGCGCAAGAGCGACCACTCGGCCGGACTCCAGGCGTTCATCGAAACCCTCGTCGGACTCGACGACACTCGATAAGTCGCACTGCGGCCGGCTGGGAACGCTGAGGACTCCTGAGGTTGCTGGTGGTTGGGGTGGCGGGAACTCATTGAGGAGCCCGACGTTGGCATGGGCGCAGGGCTGTTCTCCGAGCGGCGCATGCTGGCGGTGCCCGTCGCCCATCCTCTGGCGAAACCAGAGGATGGGCCCTTGGCGGATCTTGCTCTGCTGCCCCTGGTCACGGATCTGTTCGTCGTTATGTCGCTACGGTCGGGCTGGTTCGCTTGGTCGAAGGCAGTGTCAGTGTCGTCGCGGCGGTCACCAGCAGACCGCCTGCTGCGAGCAGTACGCTCCAGCGCATCCCGGCCAAGAATGAGTCCGCGCCGGCCAGCAGCGCCCCGAAGACCGCGACCGCTATCGCACCGCCGACCTGACGTGCAGTGTTGAGGACCGCTCCGGCGGTACCCGCGCGGTCTGCGGGTACCGCGTCGAGGAGCATCGCGGTCAGCGCCGGTACCGCGAGCGCGCCGCCAAGACCGACCGGCACCATCAACGCCGCCACCACCCACACATTGGTGCGCGCATCGATCGTGAGCAGTGCCAACAGTCCTACTGTTCCCAGGAGTTGACCGGCCGCCATCGGCACCCGTGGACCGTACGGGGCCGCCAGTCGCGCCGAGACCAGGTTCACCACGGCGACCAGCGCGGTCATCGGAATGAACATCACGCCGGCGCGCAGCGCCGACTCGGACGAGTCCTGCAGGGCCTCCTTCACGCGTTGTGTGCTTCTCTGTACTTCACCTGGAAGAACTACAGGAGCGGGCGTGAGAGCCAGGCGCGGCGGAAAGAAGGTGCGCTTGGCGAGGCGGTGTCGGCAGGATGCTCGGCATGACTGAACTGCCGCGCGATGCCGTCCCGCCGCCTTCCGTCCTCGATGCCTTCGGCGTGGAGGGCAATCCCGTCTCCCTGGTTGGTGGGCAAGGCCGAAGCGTTCTTGTCAGCGGGTTCGTGTTCAAGCCTGCCGAAGGAACTGACGACGAGGTCGAGTGGGCTACTTCCCTGTTCGAGAAGCTCGCACCAAGTGACGGCTTTCGCGTCCCGAGGCCGCTCCGTGCCGTTGACGGGCGGAGCGTCGTGAACGGCTGGACTGCCAGTGAGTTCCTGACCGGTGAACCTGGCCCCAAGGGGCACTGGACTGGTGTTCTCAGCGCCGGCTGTGCGTTCCATGCCGCTCTGCGAGAGTATCCCCGGCCCGACTTCCTTAGTCGGCATACCCATCCGTGGGCTGTGGGCGACCGGGTTGCGTGGGGCGAACAGGACGTCGCCGTGACAGGGGACCTCGCCGAGCCGCTTTCGGCTCTGCTGGAGCTGCGGCGCCCAGTAGAGCAGGAGGCCGCTCAGCTCATTCACGGCGATCTCACCGGCAATGTGCTCTTTGCTATGAACGAAGTACCTGCTGTGATCGACTTTTCGCCCTACTGGCGGCCTCCGGTGTTCGCCGAGGCCATCGTGGTCGCGGATGGACTGCTGTGGTTCGATCTTCCGTCTGACCTGGTAACGGGCGGCAGCAATCATCCTGACTGGCAGCAGATGCTGATCCGTGCACTGATCTTCAGGCTAGTCGCGCATAGCGAGAGTACGCGGCCGTCGGGACACGCTCAGTCCGGTGAGCCGGAGCGGTATGTGCGGGCAACCGGCATCGTGGCGAATAAGTTGGCGAGGATTCAGGAGTAGTCCTCTCTCGGGTGGTCGCTAGCTGAACGAGCTCGGGGAATGCCCAGGTCGACGGGCGGTCGCTGAGCTCGACGTTGGGTTTCGCCACGTTTGATGCGGAGGAAGATGGGAGTGAGGGTGAGGTCAATGCGTTCGGTCTCGCCGCCCAAGCCCTGGACGATGGGACTGAAATGTGCTGCCCATGACGTTCCGTTCCTCGTCCCATTCGAGAAGCTTCCGAACCTCCGTCAGAGGGCAGTGGGCGCTGTATCGCGCAAGGTGTGGCGTGGGCGCGGTTCGCTCGACGCGCCCTTAGTGTCGTCGACATGACTGCTGACTCCCTGCGTTCCATCACCATCTCCCGGGCCGGCCTGGGACAGTTCACTGCGGTCAATGCCCGCGGAGCCACGTTGAGTTTCGGGACCGGTTCCGGCACCGAGTTCACTCCGGTCGAGCTGTTCTTGGCTGCGATCGGTGGCTGCACCGCTGCCGACGTGGACGCAGCGACGGCCCGGCATGCCGAACCTGCGAGTTTTACCCTCACCGTGACAGGAGACAAGATCAGCGACGAGCTGGGACAGCGGATGACGGACCTGCAGGTCACCTTCTCCGTCGCGTTCCCCGACGGGGAGGGTGGTGATCGCGCTCGGACCATTCTCCCCCGGGCGATCAAGTCGTCTCATGACCGGCTCTGCACGGTCAGCCGGACCGTCGAGACGGGCACCCCGGTCACCGCGACCGTCGCCGGAATCGACGACGAGGGCGCCTGATCCCTGATCCCCTAGGATCGACCGCTGCTGCTCTCCGTGGTGGCAAGCGCGTCCCGTGCAGCGAGTCCTCGCGGCACGTGGCCGGTGATCGACGCGTCCTCGTACGCGCACCGCGTCCCCGAGACCGATGTGTACGACTCGCTACTACGAGCAGGACCGTGCCGCGTTGTGGGAAGACCATGCGGGCCTCGCCGAGCACAAGCCGTACATCAACGCGGGGCAGACCGGCCGCGGCCGGTCTGTTCCATACGCCTGACAGCCCGGCGAACGACCGCGCACCGCTGGTGAATTCATCGACCGCTTAGCCGGCCTCATGGGCGTTCTCCGCGGTGCCCCGGACATGTTCGGCTACTGCTACACGCAGCTCACGGACGCCTTGCAGGAACGCAACGGCGCCTTCCGCTGCAACCATGTCGAGAAGGGCGACACCGCACGGCTGCGGGACGCGCAGTTCCGCCCCGCGGCCTTCGAAGGTGCGCACTGGTTCAGTCGTACCTCGAATTTACATCGATGTAGTTCCGTGGGCGCAGCCAGATAACCGGCATACCCCGTCGCCGCCGATGCTGGCCGCCGTGTCGATCTTTGAATTCATGGGGGCGCGGAAGACCTTCCTGTGGCCGTTCGTGTCGACGTCGGACCGTCCCTGTTGACGCTGCCCGTCGGGATCGCCACGGTGAAGGCCGCGTACGGCAGCCAGTGCGCGCAATCCAAGCATTCGCGGTACTTGTCGCACTGCCGCTCGTGGCGGTGTTCGTGTTCTTCCAGCGGCACATCGTGAAGGCGGTGGCGGCGACAGGCCTCGGCAGCCAATGACCACCTCTCCTTCCAACACACCGTCTCCCGCCCCTCATTGACACCCTCCCGCTCCTTCTCTACCTTCCTGAAGTCGTGGAACTTACATCGATGTAAGGGAGTCCTCCATGCGCGCCCGGCCCCGTTCCGTCCTGGTCGCCGCACTCCTGGCCCTGCTCGTCGGCCTGCTCTGCTCACCACAGGCGGCGACCGCGACGAACCAGGCACCTGCCGCCGCTGCCGCTGGCACCTTCCGTAATCCGCTCAACACCGGACCCGACCCCTTCATCTCGTACGCCAACGGGGCCTACCACCTCACCACCACTCAGGGCGACAGCATCCGGATGTGGAGCTCGCCGTCCCTGGCCACCCTGCTCGACGCGGATCCCGTCACCGTGTGGACCGACACCGACGCCTCCCGCAACCAGCACATCTGGGCACCGGAGTTCTATCGGTTCGGCGACCGCTGGTACCTCTACTACACAGCCGACGACGGCACGGACGACCACCACCGCGTGTACGTCCTGGAGTCGGACGGCGACAGCCCGGCAGGCCCGTACCACTACAAGGCGAAGCTTGCCCCGCCCAACCACGCGAACGACTTCGCCATCGACCCGGGCGTCCTCCAGGTCAACGGACGCCTGTACCTGGCCTACAGCGGCATCAACCCCTACCAGCACAACGGCCTCAACATCGCGCCGATGTCGAACCCGTACACGGTCTCCGGCAACGCGGTCGCGCTCAATGGTGCAGGGGGCTGCCCGGAGGTCCGCGAGGGTCCGGAGTTCCTCAATCGCAACGGTCGTACGTGGATGACGTATTCGACCTGCGACACCGGCAAGCCCGACTACCAGGTGTGGATGATGTCCCTGCCGAACGGCGCGGACCCGCTGGTGGCCGGGAACTGGACACAGCACTCCGGTCCGGTCTTCTCCCGCGCCGACAATCACGGCGTGTTCGGGCCGGGCCACCACGCGTTCTTCACCTCCCCCGACGGAACCGAGGACTGGCTCGTCTACCACGCCAAGACCACGTCGACGAACACCTACACGAACCGCACGACCCGCGCCCAGAAGATCACCTGGAACGCGGACGGCAGCCCGAACCTCGGAGTCCCGCTCGCGATGGGCGCGACCCAGAACCTGCCCTCGGGCGACCCGGGTTCGGGCAACCACTGGATCAACGACGACGGCCGCTCCAGCGGCAGCGCAACGGTCGCGTACACCGGCACCTGGAACTCCGGGACAGGGTGCGCCACGCAGTGCTTCTGGAGCGACGACCACTGGAGCGACCTAGCGGGCAACACCGCCACGTTCTCCTTCACCGGCACCCGGATCGCGCTCCTGTCGGTTCGCGACACCGGCAACGGCATCGCGGCGATCCGTATCGACGGAGGATCCGAGCAGCGCGTCGACTTCTACGGCGCGATCCGCACCGGCGAGACGCTCCAGTACCTCAGCCCACGGCTGTCGAACGGACCGCACACGCTGCGTGTCCGGGTCACCGGCGAACACAACAGCTCGTCCGGTGCCTCGTTCGTGAGCGTGGACCGGGCGGAGGTCTACACGGACTGACCTGGAACGCCTGACCGGAGGAGCGTCAGACCGGCGAAGCCGATACGGGCCGCCCCATTCGGGGGCGGGGGCGGCCCGTATCTCTTGATGTGGAGCGTTCTCGAGCACGGGTTCGGTACTCGAGTCGGCCGCTCGGTAACCTGTGCGTTCCCACGGCCGATATCCTGGCGGAATGGCGGATAGAGTCGGCGGTGAGCCGCAGATCGATGGACGCTCCACCCGCTGGGACGAGCACAAGACACAGCGTCAGGTCGAGTTGGTGGACGGGGCGGTCGCGCTCATCGAGGAAGAGGGCGCGCGCTTTCGGATGCAGCGCCTGGCGGAGCGGATGGGCCTGCCGCGATCCGTCCTCTACCGGCACTTCAAGGACCGGGCTTCGCTCGACGCGTTGATCCGCCGACGCGTGGTGGAGTCGTTCATGCGGCGGATGGAGCCCACCCTCACCTTCGACGGGACGGTCGAGGAGTCCGTGTACCGCGTAGTGGGCGCGCATCTCGACTGGGTGTCCCAACACCCGCGCCTGTACGCCTACATGGGCGTCGCCGAGCACACGATGGGTGACGGTTCCCTGGTGGCGGATACCAAGACGGCCATCGCGCTGATGCTGGGCGAGCGGTTCGAGGAGGTGCTCAAGGATCTCGGGGTTCCAGGGGCGCCTATCCGTTCGGTTGCGGTCGGGATCGTGGGGTTCGTGGACACCGCGGTCAACCAGTGGATGAGCGATGCCGAGCGTCAGCTGTCCGAGGACGAGTTGCGCGCGATGCTGTGCCGCTCGGTGTGGGCGGTGCTGGACGCGACGCTGCGGAGCTTCGGCGTGGAACTGACTCTGCAGCAGCGCGTGTCGGATCTCGCTGAGGGGTGAGAGGCGCCGTCAGCCGGTCACGACCGGGGCGCCCGTCGCGGCTCGGCGGAGGGACTCGGTGTCCGTGAGTTTGACTCGGGGGCGGCCCTGGGCCTCCCCCGCCGCTCGTTCCTCGCGGTCTATCTCCTGCCAGGCCTCCAGGCCCAGGGCGGGCGGCGCCATGGTGGTGCCGGGCGCCGGTTGTGCGAGGCGGCCCGCGGTGAAGTCGTCGAGGAGGGACTCGACTGTCTCGTGGGCGCAGGTCTTGTTCGTACCGATGAAGCCGGTCGGGCCCCGCTTGATCCAGCCCGCGACGTAGACGCCGGGTTCGACCCGGCCGGCCTCGTGCGGGACGGTCGCGGTGACCTCGTCGAAGGGCAGTCCGGGGACCGGTCGGGAGCGGTAGCCGACGGAGCGCAGCACGAGGCTGGTCTCCAAGGTCTGGGTGTCGCCGGTGGGCCGGGCCCGTATAGTGCCGTTCTCCTCGGTGTGCAGTGTGGTTGTATCCACCTCCAGGGCTTGTACGGAACCCTCGCCGGTGATCCGCACCGGGCTGGTCAGGAAGCGCAGCACGATACCGCGGCCTTCGATCGGTGCACGGTTGGCCAGTTCCCACAGCAGGCGGGTCTTCTCGGTGGTCTCGGGTGCCAGATCGTCGGGCCAGCCCTCGACGCTCACGTTCACGTCCTTGAGCGAGGAGAGCGCAAGGAGCTCGGGCACGGTGAACGCGGCCTGGACGGGCCCGCGTCGGCCGAGGAGGACGACCTCCTGGATCTTGCTGTCGCGCAGCGCGGCGAGTGCGCGGTCGGAGATGTCGGTACGGGCCAGTGTGTCGGGGTCCGCGGTGAGGATGCGGGCGACGTCGAGGGCGACGTTGCCGTTGCCGACGACGACGGCACGTTCGGCGTCGAGGTTGTGGATGTCGTGCGCGTGGTCGGGGTGGCCGTTGTACCAGGCGACGAAGTCCGTCGCGGAGGCGCTGCCGGGCAGGTCCTCGCCCTCGATGCCGAGGCGTTTGTCGGTCGCGGCGCCCACCGCGTAGATCACCGCGTGGTATTCGCGCAGGAGGTCGCCGTGGGTGAGGTCGGTGCCGACCTCGACGCCGAGGCGGTAGCTGAATCCGGGCTGGGACTCGATGGTGCGGAACAGGTCGGTGACCTGTTTGGTGTCCTGGTGGTCCGGTGCGACTCCGGCCCGTGCGAGGCCGTACGGCGTGAGGAGCCGGTCGTGGACGGTGACGCTGATACCCGGGTGGCGCAGCAGCTCGTCGGCGGCGAACAGGCCGGCGGGGCCGGCGCCGACGACAGCTATCTTCAACTCGACTGCCGGGAGGGTGCGTTGTCTGGGCACGACGTACATGGGGGCGCGATCGGCGTGCGGATTCTCTTTGTAGTAGGTGGCGTTCAGCTCCAGGAACGGCAACTCCGCCTCGCTCAGCGCCGTATGGGGCTTGAGCGCGTCCACCGGGCACGCCGTCGTACATGCGCCGCAGTCCACGCAGGTGCGCGGGTCGACGTACAGCATCTCGGTGGTCCCGAATCCGGGCTCTCCCGGCGCGGGGTGGATGCAGTTGACCGGGCAGGCCAGCACGCAGGAGGCGTCGGCGCAGCAGGATCGGGTGACGGCGTACGGCACGGCGTGCTGGTCTCCGTTCGGGGATGAATGGGTGCGGGGCTTACGGGCGGTCAGTCGGCGAGCGGGGCGGGCTCGCCGCGGAAGCGCGCCGGGCGGCCGTCGATGCGCAGCGCCTTCCAGAGCGGGCGGGACGCCTTGTTCATGAGGCCGATGTCCTGGGCGAGCATCCGTACATCGGAGAAGAGCTCCTGGAGCATCTTCTGGCCGGCCTCCGACTTCCAGAAGACGTCCTTGATCACCCAGGCCGGAATGCCGACCTGTGCGGCGGACTTACGGTCGGGGATCATGATGACGTCGCACAGGATCCGCATGATCAGCGGGAAGAGGACGGACAGGGCGGCACGGCGGGTCTTGCCGAAGCGCGGGACGCGCAGGCGCAGGAATTCGTGGGCGAAGGAGATATGCCGGGCCTCCTCGGCGATGTGAATCTGCATGATGCGCTCCGGGAGGGGGTGCACCGGCTCGCCGCTGCGCAGGGCCGCCTTCTGCAGGTGGTCGATGGGCTCCTCGCCGGCGAGGATGCCCGTGAAGAACGCCTCGGGGTAGAGGGAGCCGGCCAGCGGGAGGATGCGGCTGAGCTGGCGGAACCAGCGCTTTCCGCCCGCGGTGTCCACGCCGGTGCGGTTTACCAGTTCCTGGAACATCTGGGTGTGGTGGGTCTCTTCGGTGATCTCGTGGGTGAGATACCTGAACTCCTGGTCCTGGTTGCCCAGTTGGTAGACGTAGTCCAGCGCTCCGCGCATGAGCAGGTTCTCGAACTGCATGCCCACCTTGGCGATGACCGCCCAGCGCCAGATGCCGATGCGGATCCGCGTCTCGAGCGGCTGTTCCTGGTACCAGGGGTGGGCGCCCAGGGCGTCTGCGGAGGTGAGCACCCAGCGCGGGTCGCTCGTGTCAACAGCGAGTTCGGGGTCGTCCCACTTGATGTCGGTGAAGGCGTTGAAGTTGATGTTGACGGAGCCCTCGGACAGGGTCCGCAGGCGATCGTCGTAGGTGTTCCTGGTCAGGTTCGCGGTCATCTTCGTCCTCGGTTCTCGGCTCGGCCGCCCTCGGGGGGTGAGGCGGATGGACGGTTCGCGGGTCGGTGCGATGGTGCGGCGGTCAGGCGGAGTGGGCTGCGGGTTCCTGGGCGTCGACCGCGGTGTCCGCACTGGAAGGGCTCGCTGTGTCGAAGCGCAGTGGGCTGTCCTCGATGGGGGCGTCTCGGAGCATGGCGCGGTCGCGGTAGTAGTTGTTCCACAGGCGCCATGGGGCGCGGGTGCCCTGGCGCGGCATGACCTTGTCGGCGCGGGCGATGTATCCGGAGGTCAGCGCCTCGCCCATGACGGAGAACTCCGAGCGGTCGCCGTCCGAGGCCACCGGGGTCGCGATGTCGTGCCCGTGGCGCCGCATGTGCGCCAGCAGGCGGGCGGTGTAGTCGGCGGCCAGGTCCGCCTTCAGAGTCCAGGAGGCGTTGGTGTAGCCGATGACCAGCGACAAGTTGGGCACACCCTCGAGCAGGACGGCCTTGTAGAGGACGCGGTTCTCGACATCCACCGGGCGGCCGTCGACAGTGAGGGCCATACCGCCCATGAGCCGCACGCTCAGGCCTGTCGCGGTGACGACGACATCGGCCGGCAACTCCTCGCCGGACTTCAGGCGGATGCCGTCGGCCGTGAACGTGTCGATGTGGTCGGTGGCGATGGACGCCTTGCCGCTCTTGAGCACCTTGAACAGGTCGCCGCCGGGGACGACGCAGAGCCGCTGGTCCCAGGGCTTGTAGTTCGGGCTGAAATGGCGCATGTCGACGCGCTTGCCGACCTGGGCGCGTACGAGACCGAGGAGCGCTTTGCGGGCCAGGCGGGGGTACTTGCGGCAGAAGGCGTAACTCCCGCGCTGCAGCGCGATATTGCGGGCACGCACGAGCTTGTACGTCAGCCGGGCGGGGGCGCGCAGCTTCTGCAGGATGAAGGTGAGCGGGTCGACCTCGGGCAGCGCGAGGACGTACGTGGGCGAGCGCTGCAGCAGGGTGACGTGCGCGGCGGTGTCGGCCATCGCGGGCAGCAGGGTGATGGCGGTGGCGCCGGAGCCGATGACGACCACGCGCTTGCCGGCGTGGTCGAGGTCCTCGGGCCAGTGCTGCGGATGGACGAGGGTGCCCTGGTAGTCCGCCTCGCCGGGGAACTGCGGGCGGTAAGGGGTGTCGTAGTCGTAGTAGCCGGTCGCGCCGATGAGGTAGCCGGCGCTGTACGACTCGCGCTCGCCATTGCTCTCGTCCTCGACCTCGACGGTCCAACGACCGGTGGTGTGCGAGAAGTCGGCGCTGATCGCCTGTCGGCCGAAGCGGATGTGCTCCGCTACGCCAGTGTCGGCCGCGGCGTCTTCGACGTACTGCCTGATCTCTGCGCCGCCGGCAAGGATGCGTGCGTCGCGCCAGGGGCGGAAGCCGAAGCCGAAGGTGGGCATGTCGGAGTCGGAACGGATTCCCGGATACCGGAAGAGGTCCCAGGTGCCGCCCACCCGGGCGCGGCGCTCGAGGACGACGAGCGAGGTGCCGGGGTTGTCGCGCATGACATGGCGTGCGGCGCTGATGCCGGATATTCCGGCGCCGATGACCAGGACGTCAACGTGCTGCTTCTCCATCGCGGAGGGTCCTCGCTCTCGCTCGTGAGCCCCTGGAGAGACAGGGGCGGGAGGGGCAACGCCACTCAAGGCACTGACAGTTACTCAGGCACGCGCTTCCACATCTGTGTGGTACCCGCAATTTACCTGCGACATCATGTTTCAGATACCGCCGGTAACGTGATGTAGGTCACGGGATGATTGCCGCAAATCTGCATGAACAACCCAATGCGGCACAGAAATCGGATGGAGTGTCAACGCGACAGCCCTGCCTCATACGCGACCGCAGATCTTGCAGACCTGCGGTGCAGATCGCCCGCCGGCGGCGCACGGTGCGCATCGCGAAGGTGTCACTCGAGCGCGTCTACGCGGCCACCGGCCTGACGGCCCACCAGGCGGCACCCGCCGAGCTGGCAGAACGCGTACGCGGGCACCCGGCCATTGAGAATCGTGAGCACCATGTCAGGGATGTGATGCTCGGGGAGGAGTCCCCCCTTCGACGCAGCTCACCTGACTTCGCCATGCTCGTCATGATTACTCTTGCAGGCTAAGATCGCCGATCAATCAGCTTCAAGCAGTTGGCAGTTGGCAGTTGGGGAGACAAGCGCTGCAACTGCCTTGATCGCGACGGCATCAGCGGACCAACTTGCCGACTCCCTCCCATACCATGCAAAAATGATCAAACCCATTGAACTCGTGATATTTGACTGTGACGGCGTTCTGGTGGACAGCGAGCGCATCGCAGTACGCGTGGACGCGAGGAGCCTGGCCCTGCTCGGCTGGCCGCTCAGCGAGGCCGAAATCATCGAACGCTTTGTAGGCCGCTCGCACGCCGACATGATCGCCGAGGTCGAGAAGCACCTCGGCCACCAGCTCCGGGACGGATGGGAGGCGGAGCAGCACCGGATGTATCACCAGGCCATGGAGGCCGAACTCACGGCTGTTGACGGCGTGATGGAAGCCCTCGACCAGATCCAGCTGCCCACCTGCGTAGCCTCCAGCAGCACCCCGGACGGTCTTCGCCACACCCTGGGCCTGACCGGGCTGTACCCGCGCTTCGAAGGACGCATCTACAGCGCGACGGAAGTGGCCCACGGCAAGCCGGCACCCGACCTCTTCCTCCACGCGGCACGGCAGATGGGGTTCGACCCCGAGGTCTGCGCCGTCGTAGAGGACAGCCGCTACGGCGTGCAGGCCGCCCGCGCCGCCGGCATGCGTGCGTTCGGCTACTGCGGCGGGCTCACACCGGCAGAGTGGTTGCACGGACCGGGCACAGTGGTCTTTGACGACATGCGTGAGCTGCAGGCCCTCCTCGCCCAGACGTGATCCTCCGTTGCCGAAGAGCGGATCCCCCCTCACCCGGCCCGCCCGCCAGCGGCGTGGCATTTTCCGGCAAGTGCCCAGTACAGTCCCGTGACCATGACAAAGGATCCCCGGGATCGGAGCGAGCGCCCGGCCCTCCGCGGCGCAGGGGTCCCGTTGCTGACGTTGTGTCTGCTGGGGGGATTTCGCGCCGGGCGCGGCACCTACGGACCGGTTGTGGAGCGGTGGCGGCGCCCCGGCGCCCGCACTGTCGTCAAGATGCTGGCCCTGGCTCCTGGCCACCGCCTGCACCGGGACCAGGTCACCGAGGCGTGCTGGCCGGACGTCGATCTGAACACCGCACGGCGCAGCCTCCGCGTGAACCTGCACACGGCTCGCCACACGCTGGAGCCCGAACTCGCGCCGCGCGGCGTCTCCTCCTACCTCGTCACGGACGGCGACCTGCTCAGCCTGGTGCCCGGAGCCGTCGAAGTGGACGTGGTGGCCGCCGAACGTGCCGCCGTCGCGGCACTCGACTCCGGAAGCCGCGACGCCCTTGCCGCCGCCTGGACCACGCTCGGTCAAGAACTGCTCCCGGAGGACCGTTACGCGGCCTGGGCGGAAACCCGGCGGCGTGAACTCGACTCGCTGCGACGCCGTCTCGCCCTCGCGCTCGCCGACCTTCCCGGCTCCACGCACCGCGCGCAGCAGGCGGTCTGGGTCCTGGAGCGCGAGGTGGCCGCCGACGAGCTCGACGAGGCTCTGCACCGGCGTCTGATGCGAGCCCATCTCGCTCTCGGCGACCACAGCAGGGCCATCAAGCACTACGAACGGCTGCGGGAAATGCTGCTGCATCAGCTGGGCACGGCTCCCGAACCGGAGACCCAGGAGCTGCTTCGCAAGGCCCTGCACAGTGCCGCACCGAAGGGCGTATCCCTGGCACGCGCCGCCGAGTTGAGACCTCCCGTCCCTCCGGCGCCGCCCGCGGCGCTGCGGCGGGCCGAAGCCATCCCGCTGCGCGGTCGGGCCAGCACGCTCGCCGCCGTACTCGCCGGGCTGCCCACCGCGACCGGAGACCCGGACGGCGGCGGAGGACGAGGAGCCCCGCTGACCGTGGTGAGCGGGGAGAGCGGAGTCGGCAAGACCCGGCTCGCCGCCGAGGCCGCCCGGGTCGCCGCGGGCGACGGCACCGCCGTGCTGTGGGGCGCCGCCCACGAGGCCGAAGGCCCCCTGCCCTACGGGGCGATGGCGGACGCCCTGTCCGGCTGGTTCGCCGACAGGCCGTCCGCCGAACGGGCCGCCGCTGCCGCGGCCCACCCCGAACTGGGCGCCCTGTTGCCCGCGTTCGGCACCGAACCCCCGCCCGGCCGCACTGCCGAGGAGGAACGCGCACGTCTCTACCGCGCGGTGGGCGCGCTCCTCGCCTCCCTGGCCGAGCGCCACCCGGTGCTCGTCGTACTGGACGATCTGCACGCCGCCGACCTGGGCACGCTCAGGCTTCTCCACCACCTCGTGCGCACGGTCGGCGACCGCCCCGTCCGTTTCCTGGCCACGCTCCGCGAGGAGGACCTGGACGAGGGCGACGAGCGCCGCACCGTGCTCGCCGCGGCCACCCGCCAGGGGCTGGTCCACCGGGTCGAGCTCATGCGGCTGGCCCGCGCGGACTGCGACCTGCTCGCCGCCGACGTCGCACGCACAGCCCTGGCCGGCGGCCCGGCGCAGCAGGGCCGCGCCGACAGTGGGACGGCCTCATGGCCCCTGATGCTGGATAACGTCTACCGTCTCTCGCGCGGCAACCCACTGTTCGCCGCCGAACTGGTGCGCGTCTCCCGCGAAAGTGCCGACGGCGGTACGTACGAACATGCCGGACACCAGGACCGGGTGCCCGAGTCGGTCCGCGAGGTGGTCGCCCTGCGGATCACCCGCTTCGCGCCGCACGTCCGCAAGACGCTGGGAGTGCTGGCCGCAGCCGGCGGTGAAGCCGCGCTCGCCGAGGCCGCGGAAGTGGCGCTGTCCGGTGTGCATCCCCCGGTCGAAGGGCCCGCCTTCACCGCGGCACTGGACGCGCTGGTGGCCGCCGGGGTGATCGACGAATGCCGGATCGTCCACCTGGGGCGCAGAGTCGAAGGGCTGACCTTCCGCCACCCGGTGGTGGGACTCGCCGTCTACGAACGGCTCACCTCGGCGGCCCGCAGACAGCTTCACCTCGCCCACGCGGAGGTCGTACGCCGTCACCGCCCCGAAGCTGTCGAAGCACTCGCCCACCACCTGGCCCGTGCCGACGCGCCCGAAGCCACCGTCTGGCTGCGCCGCGCCGCCGAACGCGCGGCACACCTCTACGCCGACGACAGCGCGGCCCGCTACTACGCGGACCTCGTCGCCCGTCTGGACACCGCACCCGACGACGGGGCCGAGGCAGCCCGCACCCGCCTCGCCTGGGCCGGTGTACTGATCCGCCAGGCCCGCCACGCCGAAGCCGAACAGGTGCTGCGCGCCGCACTGTCGACCGTACGCGGACTCGGCGACCAGGACTCTGCCGTGCGTGCCGCCGCACTTCTGGCCGAAGTACTGGCCAGGGCGGGACGGCCGTACGAAGGAATCGATCTCCTGGATGCCCCGGCAGCAGCGCCCGTCGCAGGCACCGGACCCGACGCCGTCGCCGCGTACCACCTCTCCCTGGCCCAGCTCCGGTTTCTCGTCGGTCGGTACGAGGACGCCCTGGTCAGTGGCGGAATGGCGGTCGGTGCGGCCCGCGCGGCATCCGAGGGCCAGGCCCCGGGGCTGCTCGGGCGGGCGCTGCAAGTCCGCTCCGCCTGCCTGCTGCTGACCGGGCGCCAGAACGAGGCGCGGGCCGCCGCGGAAGAGGCACTGCCCATCGCCGAGCAGGCACTCGGCGACCTCTCTCTTCAGGGGCTCATCCTCTCCACGCTGCGCGAACTGGCCGAGCAGAGCGGCAGGTTCGACCAGGCCGAGGAGTACGCCCGCAAATCGCTCGCCCTTGCCGTGCGCACCGGAGACCCCACCGCGGTCGCCTTCTCACGGTCCAGCCTCGCCCGGCTTCACCTCTGGCTCGGCCGGCTCGTCGAGGCCCGCGAGGAGGCCCGCACCGCCATCGCAGAGGCACGCCCGTACGGCTCCAGCTGGTGCCTGGCGTACTGCTTGATCAGCCAGGGCGAGGTGGATCTACGGACAGGGGAACTGGCCCGGGCGAGCCACTGGCTCAACGAAGGGGAGGCCGCGGCACGGCAGTTGGGAGACCACCAGGCGGAGCACGCTGCCCGCGTACTCCTGGCCCAGCTCGACCTCGCCGAGGGCGAGCCGCAGCGCGCGCTGGCCAGGCTTCGCGGGGCCGGGGAGGCCGCCGGCGCCCTCATCCTCCAGGCAGAGGCCCTGCTCGCCTCCGGCAGCCCGGCCGAAGCCGCCGGGCTTGCGCGCCGGGCACTGGCGCGGACCCGGGCCGGCCGGGACCGGCCCGCCCAGGTGGAGGCGCGCCGGGTCCTGGCCCTGGCCCTCCACCACTCGCACGAGCCGCATCAGGCGCAGCAGCAGTTGCGCGGAGCACTGCGGCTGGCCCGCGCGATGGGCCACCGTACGGCGGAGGAACGCCTGTTGAACGCGGTGGCAGCCACCGCGTAGGGGTGCTGTTACCGGAAAAACCGCGTGTGAACTCCTCGGTAACGCGCGGTCCCTACTGTCCCCGTCGGAAGCAGGTCAACACCGGCGAGGAGCCCCCCCATGCCAGCACAACACCCCGCAGCGGCCGTAGTGGTCGAGGCGGGCGGGGAGCCCTGGAGTCGGGTCGAACCGCTGCTGGACCGCCGTGCCCGGGAAATGGCCGGCCACGACGTGCTCGAAGTCGTGACCGCCAACCCGGGCGTGCGCACCGCCGTACCCGGCTGGTGCAGGCGCCAAGGAGTCGTCCTGGAGGCCACCGCCGACAGGAACGGGTCGACCAGCTT
This sequence comes from Streptomyces sp. NPDC050738, assembly GCF_040654175.1. Taxonomy (NCBI): domain Bacteria; kingdom Bacillati; phylum Actinomycetota; class Actinomycetes; order Kitasatosporales; family Streptomycetaceae; genus Streptomyces; species Streptomyces sp. NPDC050738. Next base: position 33,490 of record NZ_JBFAHN010000028.1, read on the forward strand.
CCGTATCCGCGTGGGAAGCCCGTCACTTCCGGAGGTTCCATGAGACCGCTCGTCCGTACCGCGCTGACCGCTGCCACAGCGGCCGTGCTCGTCTGCTCGGCCGGGCTGACCGGAGGGACCGCGACAGCGGCCCCCGGCGCCCCGGCGTCCACGGCGCACGACGCCACCATGAAGACATCCACCGTCACACTGATCACCGGTGACCGGGTCACCATCACGACCGGCGTCGACGGCAAACCGTCGTACTCGATCGCGCCGGTCCCCGGCGTCGACCGCACCGGCGTCACCTTCTCGGTGAACACCGTCGGCCCCGACACCTACCTGATCCCCTCAGACGTCGCGGAACTCACCGGCGCCTCAGGGGTACTTGACCGCAACCTCTTCAACATCTCCCGCCTGGTCAAGGAAGGGCTCGACGACGCGCACACCACGAGCGTGCCCCTGATCGTGCAGCGCGCCGACGGCGAAACCGTCTCCGGCGTGAGCGGCCTGGCTCAGGGACGCTCCGTCGGCGTGCTCGGCGCGTACGCCGCGCAGCTGAAGAAGGCCGCCACCGGAAACTTCGGCAAGCAGCTCACCGATGCAGCGACGGCCGCGGTCCCGAAGGCCGACGTGAAGGCCGCCAAGGACCGCAAGTCCGTCGTGCCCAGGACCCAGCTGGCCGGCAGGGCCGGCCGCCTTGCCGGCATCAGCCACATCTGGCTCAACGGCAAGGTGAAGGCCGCCGATTGGGACGTCAACCTCACCCAGGTCGGTGCCCCGGCCGCCTGGAACGCCGGCGTCACCGGACAGGGCGTGAAGGTCGCGGTCCTGGACACCGGCATCGACGCCGACCACCCCGACCTGACAGGAAAGGTCGACGCCGAGGCCAACTTCACCACGACCCCCTCGATGATGGACATCGTCGGCCACGGCACCCACGTGGCGGGCACCATCGCCGGGACCGGCGCCGCAGCCCCCGGCGTGCGCCAGGGCGTCGCACCGGGCGCCCGCCTCATGATCGGCAAGGTCCTCGACGACACCGGTTCGGGCGACCTGTCCTGGGCCGTCCAGGGCATGCAGTGGGCCGCCCAGAACGGCGCCGACATCGTCAGCATGTCGCTCGGCTCCGGGCCCACCGACGGCACCGACCCGGTCAGCGCCGCGCTCAACCAGCTCAGCGAGCAGTACGGTTCCCTCTTCGTCGTCGCGGCCGGCAACACCGGACCCGCCGCGAGCAGCGTCTCCTCGCCGGCCAGCGCCGACGACGCGCTCGCCGTCGCCGCGGTCGACTCGACGAACACCGTCGCCTCCTTCTCCAGCCGTGGCCCGCGTACCGGCGACAGCGCGATGAAGCCGGAGATCGCCGCACCCGGCGTGGCGATCACCGCCCCCAAGTCCTCGGGCATGAAAGCCACCACCCCCGACCCCAAGTACGTCACCATGAGCGGCACTTCCATGGCGACACCGCACGTCAGCGGAGTCGCCGCGCTGCTCAAGCAGGAGCACCCCGACTGGTCCGGGAAGCGGCTGAAGGCCGTCCTCATGGGCACCGCGACGGCAGCCACCGGCGGTACGTACGCCGTCGGCGCGGGCGAGGCGAACGCCCCGGCCGCTCTCGCGGCCAAGGTGGTCACCGACACGGGCAAGTTCGACTTCCCGCTCGGCGAGTCCACCGATCCGGTCTCCCGGACCGTCACCCTGACCAACACCGGGGACTCCCCGGCCACGGTCAAGCTCGCCTCCACGATTGACGGTTTCGACGTCCCGGCAACGGCGATCAGCGTCTCCCCGGCCGTGGCCACCATCCCGGCGGGGGGTTCGGCCGAGGCCACCGTCACCGTGGACGCCGGCAAGGTCCCGGTCATCGGTACGACGGCGACGAGCCTCACCGGCGCGCTGACCGTCACCCCCGACAGCGGTACGGCGCTGCGCCTTCCCGTGGCCGCCTCCCGCACCCGCTGGCTGACCATCAATGCCCACACCACCACGGGCGCACCCGCCGCAGGTGCTTTCACCGCCGTCCTCAACCTGGACAACGGCACCTACACCTCCGGTGAGCTCGGCGCCTCGGGCAGCGTGCGCGTCCCCGTGCTCCCCGGCCGCCTCGCGGTCACCAGCACCATTGCGGAGCGCGACGCCTCCGACAAGCCGATCCTCAGCGTCGTCACCGCCGATGTCCCGGCGGAAGCCACCACCATCGCCCTCGAGGCGAAGACGGCCGTCCCGATCCACGCCGGCCTGCGCCAGGGCGGCACCCGCGAGGAGATGGGCTACTTCAAGCTCAGCCGGGTCAACGAGACCACGCATTCGTTGATCTCCAACGGAGTGATCGGCGGCGGCGCCTACGGTCCTCTCGACCGCGGCGAATTCCGCATCAGCCCCACACAGGGCAAGGTCGCGGACGACACGGTCTGGCTGGACGAGCACTGGACCCTCGCCAACAAGGACAGCAGCAACACCGCAGGCGACGCCACCCGCCTCTACGACCTGGTCTGGCACCGCGGCAGCGTGCCCGCCGACCCGGTGCACACCCTCAGCCAGAGCGACATCCAGCGCCTTGCCAAGGTGGACACCGATATCTACGGCATGAACGAGGACGCGCACCGCAGCCAGATCGGCATCACCGCGATCGGTGAGGAGATAGTCGGCCTCAACCTCACCACCCCCTCCTACGTCCAGGCACCGGTCCACCAGACCCGGTACTTCACCGCCAACGGCATCTACTGGGCCAAGCTCGGCTTCCACTCGGACACGGTGAAGGGCGGCTCGCTCTCCACGAACCTCTCCAAGCTCGGCATCACGTACAAGAACGGTCAGCACACCTCGGAGCGCTGGTGGGGCGGCCCGCTGGGCGCCACCGGCCAGGCAGCGCTGGTCGGCAACAGCCTCAGGACGAACATGCAGGACCTGACCGACTCCGACGGTCACCTCGGCAACTACGGCGAGTTCACCGTTCCGCAGGTCGGCACGGCCAGCATGCGCATGTACCGCAACGGTGTCGCGCTCACCTCGGCCGGAGGCAACACCCCGGCCGACGGCTCGACCGAAGCCTCGTATCGCATCGAGCGTTCCTACGACGCGCAGACCGTCTTCCCGAGCGGCGGACGCACCTCGTCCGTCTGGGAGACCGAACCGGTGAAAGCCAACGCGGACGGCTCCCCGGCCCTCCTGCCGCTGGCCAACCTGGTCTGGAGCGCCCGCAGCCTGGACCTGACCGGACGGCTGACCGCCGGCCGCAGCACCGTCCTGGACGTACAGGCCACCAGCACCGCCCTGGACCCGAAGGACCGGCGCTTCACCGGTGCACTCGCCGCCTACACCCTCGACGGCGGCAAGACCTGGAGGTCGGTCAAGACCCAGACACCCGACACCCGTGGCCACTTCCGCTTCACCGTCCCTGGCGCCGTCCTGGGCCACGGAATCTGGCTCGGCCTGAGGTTCACCACCCAGGACCGTGCCGCGAACTCCGTGTCCCAGACATTGCTGCGAGCCGCTCTGGTCCGCTGATGCTGACGCACGGATGAACAGCAAGGGGGCTGTCCCCGGGGAACTCTCCCCGGGGACAGCCCCCTTCACTTCGCGGTGTGTCAGCGCGTCGGTCAGCCAGCCTGGCCGTGTCGAACCTGAGCTATGGGAGCAGCCTGGTGGACGGGCCCTCCCCGATGACTGCCGGTCGGATCCTTTATCGGTGACGAGCCGTCAGTGGCGTCTCGCAAGTTCACTCAGCTGCCCCTTGGCAGTCCGCGCACCGATTGTCGTCGTTGCGTTCGTAGGAAACTTTCGACGGTGCGCGATGCATGGCGCGGCAATTGCCGGGGTCCTGGCCTCGGGTGAGGGTTACGTTGGCCGGCGTGAACTTGCTGGGGTGGACGTATCGGTATGTGGGACCGCCTGATCTGCGGACCCTTGTCCGGCCGGAGGCTGAAGGTCGAAGGATCCTCTTGGTATCGGACTTCGACGACTGGGTGTCGGGTCTGGCCGCGGTGGAGCTGGCCGAGCCTTTCACGTTTGTCATCGACTCGGCGGGTGTGCTGCGGCTCGCGCCGCGTCGGAGCGAGCACGTGGTCTGTGCCGGTGGCGGCCCAATTCTGGGTGCCGGGGAGATGAGCTTCCGCAGGGAGCCCGGGCAGTGGGTGGTCGCCGAGGTGAGTAACCAGTCGACCGGTTACTGCCCGGACATCAGTTCCTGGCAGGCCGTCGTGGAGGCTCTGGATGCGGCCGGAATCGAGCACCCTTCCGGCTTCACCCACGAGGTGGTGTTCCGGCGCTGTCCCGCCTGCAGCCAGCTCAACATTGTGCGGGAAGGCGACTTCGTCTGCGTCTTCTGCGACGGCGAACTGCCACGTGAATGGAACGTGGACGGGTCCAGGAGCTAGAGGACCGGGGCTTGGGAGACTTGTCAGGGGGTTCTTGGCCTGCACCCAGTAGGCGAGGGACGTCGATCGGCTCACGACGGCGACTGTGCGCGTATGGGCAGAAGTGGGTTTTGGTGTTGGCCAGTTGAGGTTGGGGTGGTGGGTGCGGCGGCCTTCGAAGGTGAGCTCGACGTTGTTGAGGGCGGGTTCCCAGCGGCGGGCCCAGCGGTCCCCGACGAAAGACGCTCACCTCAGACGAACGCCTTGCCGTCGCCGCCCAGTTCAGCCAGGCCCGGCCCCGCACTCACACGCCCGACTGGAGGGCTATCCTTCCGAATCTGGAAGATTTGACCATTCCCTCGCCCCTGCGGCTCTGAGTATCCTTTCAGCATCCGGCGTCACCATAAACGAGTGAACAGCAAGGACACACGCGGATTGACCGATCAGCGACTTCTTCGAGGTTTCTGGCGCTGAAGGATATTTTGCCTCGCGATTCGAGACTTCCGACGGTAATGGCTACGTCTTCCACGCCGCATATCAGAGACGCGTCACCGATTACCAGTTCAACACTGGTTTCGACGCTGCCCTCGCGAGCATCCAAGCCGATATCATAACTGACTGAACCTTCGGCGTACTTGGATACCGGAATCACGAGCTCGCTCTCGACAGGCCCACGCAAGGCAAGCTCGGAAACGACCTCAGCAAAGGCCTCTTGCACCTCGCGAAAGAATACTGCTTTGGTCGGGACCATTTCTTCTCCGCTTCGCAGTGCGTCATGGGAGGATTTCGATCATCAACCAGGAGTCTTCGATCTTCCGGAATCGGGGTCCGTGACGAGCCGGATCGCTACTCCGTTCTTCAGCGCGTGATCGATGAATCCCTTGTCCAGGGTCCAGTTCAAGCGTCACGGGCCTCGCATCGGCACATTCAGCGTATAGAACCCACAACGTCGAGTCGCTGCAGTTCGGCCCACCGGCCGGTGAGAGCGTCCTGGAGGTGGCGATCGCGCTGACCCGGCTGCTGCACTACTACTTCGTCTTCCATGTAACCGACCAGAGGCTCAAGGCGCCCGCCTGGCCCTTCCGGACGTTCGACGGGTGCTCCGCAGGGGCTAACCCGCGGTCAGTTGGTGGCCCGGTGCCGCAAAAAACACCAGCCGGAACTGTTCGTCGAGCCCGCCCAACAGCAGGCCGCGCGTCGGGCCGATGAGTTTGCCGGTTGCCTTGAGTCCTCCATGTGACAAGCCCGCCCCGTCGGCGGATCGGGAAGCGCCGGATCCCGGTGTCATGGAGGAGAGAGGGAGGCCAGGATGAACAATCCGATTCGGCTGTACATGTCGATGTCGCTGGACGGCTATATCGCCGGCCCTGACGATCGGCCAGGGCAGGAGCTCGGACGCGACGGTGGACGGCTCTTCAACTGGCTCGACGACCGGAAGTCCGACGGTCCGAGCGGTCAGGTCTACCGCGAAGCGCTGGCGACCGGCGCGGTGATCTCCGGGCGTCGGACCTTCGAACTCGCCGGGCGCTGGCAGGGCGATCACCACGACGGCGTGCCGATCTTCGTCCTCACCCACCAGGTGGATGACGGAGACGTGCCGCCCGGCCACGCGCGTTTCGTCACCGAAGTCGAGGACTGCGCCCGTCAGGCTCGCGCAGCCGCCGGGGACCGGCCGGTCATGGTTCATGGGGCGCAGGCGGCGCAGGCACTTCTCCGAGCCGGACAGGTGGACGAGATGGAGATCCATCTGGTTCCGGTCCTCCTCGGCGACGGCCGACGACTCTTCGACCACCTCGGTGGTGAGCACATCGAACTCGACCTCGTCCGACGGCTCGCGGACCGAGACGTGACGCATCTCCGCTACCGGGTGCGCCGACTCGAGGGGACCGTATGAAGACGCTCTTCGTCTCTTACCGCGTCACCCAGTTGGGCAAGTCACTCGGCTTCTACACCGCCTTGGGCTATGTCGAACTGGGCAGGGTCGAGGGCGGCGACGGGGCCCGTCTGGTGATCCTCAAGTTCCCCGGCGAGCCAGCGGCCTCACTCGAACTGGTCCACCGTCCCGGCGCCGCACCGGTCGACGTGGGCAGCGGTTTCGACCATCTCGCAATCCAGGTGGAAACCCTCGCCACCACCCTTCAGACGCTGACCGAAGCCGGCCTGAGGCCGGGACCCGTCCAGCACCCGGGTGGCCCTCACGGTCCGAAGACGTCGTGGCTCAGCGACCCGGACGGCTACCGGATCGAGTTGGTGGAGTGGCCGTCCGGACATGCCGACGGCATCACCGCAGCAGACTTCGCCTGAGGCCGCGACGGACTGCGGAGTGACGTTCCCTTCGGCACGGTCGCGGCGCAACACGAGGCGACCCACCGCAGTGTGGCACCGCCCGGGAGCCGAGCGATTCAACCCGAGGACAGCCGAAGCGTCAGTCAGCGGGTGGGTCGGACGCCCGAGCGATGCCAGGTCCCCGTCTCGATGTCGGTGGGGGATGTCATCCTCGGCTCCATGGATCACTCTGCACGGATCACCGCGTTCACAGGCCTCGTCGGACCGCCGCCCGGCCCGGCGCCCGCCGTCGACTGGGCGGCGGTCGAGGGCTGGCTCGGCACCCCGCTGCCCGGTGACTACAAGGCGCTCGTGTCTGCGTACGGTGCGGCCGAGATAGGCGGCCCGGGTGCGGCGATCCGGCTGCACCCCCCGTGCGTCAGCACCGACGGCCGCTTCGAGTACGCAGCATGGATCGTCGAGACGCACCGGCACTCGGCGATCCGGCCCGCCATGTTCACCGCGCGTCGGCGCCCCTTCCTGCCCGAGGAGGGCGGCCAGCTCGCCTTCGCCACGACGAGTAGCGGCGACCACCTCTTCTGGAACACGGGCGCGTCGGACGACCCCGACGAGTGGCCGGTCACGCTCATGACCACGAATGTGGCAGTCGGGGCGAGCGAGCCCTGGGTGGACTACGAAGTCCCGCTCCTGGAGTTGCTGTTCACGCTGCTGCGCACCTGCGCGCCGCACCCGGACGAATCCGGCGGGCTGCTGGGCCCGCTGTCCTCACAGATACGGGTCTGGCCGCCACTGGCCGGGGCCACCCCCTGGTCGCCACCGCCTGCGGGCACCGCCGTGGACGCGCGGCAGCACGCGGCGCTCACTGAGGGCTCGGGCCTCGACGCCGTCATGGCGCTGGTTCCGCCGCCCCTGGAGCCGTATCTGGGCGAGGGCACATGGGAGCAGGTCTTCGAGCGGCTCGGCACCCGGCTGCCGCCTGACTTCGTGGCGCTCGCGGAGCGGTACGGGGCAGGCAACTGGAGCTGGTGGCTGGACATGAGCGCCCCTTTGTCCCTGGACCAGCCACGGGAGCAGGGGCTCGCGGCCACCGTCGAGGGCATGCTTGACGGATACCGCCAACTGCGCGCCGCCCATCCCCAGCACTACCCGATGCCCGCGTGGCCCGAGCCCGGCGGCTTCCTGCCGTTCGCGTCGACGATCGACGGGGACCAGATCGGCTGGTGCGCGGACGGCCCGCCGGAGACTTGGCGCGTAGCCGTCAACCCACGCCACTCGGACCAAGGACCGCCCCTGCCAGGCGCCTTCACGGCGACGCTGCTCGCGTGGTTGCGCGGCGGCCCCGCCGAATCCGGCTTCCCCGGTCTGACCGGCCGGGACCTGCAACCGCTGGACGTCATGTTCTTCGAACCATTCGGTCCGGGCGCGCCGTGGTGAAGGCCCCAAGACGACGGGCTGGGGCCTCAGCACCGTTGCGTTGGGGCCATGAGCGGCTGTCGAGGCCGTGGGCGAAGAACGCGACGGTGGTGCGGACGGTGTAGGTCTGGGCCTTGTGAGGGTGTTGTCCCGCGTTCGGGCCGTACTTGCCGGCGGGGTTCTTTCGGGTGCGGGCCTTCACCCGTCCCCGTCGGTGGGCGGGCAGGAGGTCGCCCAGGGCCGCGCGGCCTATTGTGCCGACCAGGCCGACGAGGATGCTGGGGAAGATTCCATGGCTTGGACGGCATGAAGGAACTCGTTGCCGTCGAAGGCCGCGTCGGCCAGCAGGAGCATCGTCTTGTCCAGGGCAGGCAGAAGCCGCTTGGCATAGGGGGGTTCTCCCTTCCAAGTGCCCGACCCAGATGCGGCCTGCCTCGTCCACGAGCAGGTGCCCGGTGGCGTCCCCGACGGAGAAGGACGAGGTCTCGCGCCCGAACGCGTCGAAGACCTGGACGCCGATGGTCGGTGCCGACAGGCAACCGACAACCGGCGGCTCATCCGACTCATGTGGACATCTGGGAGGCCCCATCCCGTGGCCAAGGGCAGTTACGTCACAGCAGTGCGGCGATGCCCTCGCGATCCTCGGGCAGCCCGGCCGCGCGGAACCAGGCCCGGTTCCCGGCGATGCCGCCTGTCGCCTCGTCGGTGTCCAGGAAGGCGCGCAGCAGGTCTCGTTGGGCGGAGGTGAGCGGTTGGGACGGGTCGTAGCCACCAGGGAAGGCGCTGAACACGATCGGCCCGCGTTCGTTGTCGACGATCGACGTGCCGCCTGCGTTCACGATGGCGACGGCCACCGATGCCACCTCCTCGAACGCTTCGGCCAGGTCGAGCGCGGAACGCAGCACGGTGAACCGGAACCACCCGTCGAGGCCGAGTAGCGGCTCGGGGAACCAACCGTCCGTAGTTTGCGGGTCCCGCAGCGCATCGAGGAGGACAGCAAGAGCCCGCGGCTGATCGACGCGGACGGGGCCGAGCGCGGCGCAGACCCGCACGGCCGGGTCGGGGTCGGTGAGCAGGTCGGAGGTGTCCATCCCCCATACGCTCAGCGCTCTTGCCACGCTCGCTCGCTCCCGTCGATCCAGCCCGGCGCCTGGTCGACGAGCAGTGGGCTGGACAGCAGCGGCACAGCGGCGCCGAGCGCGGCTTCGCGTACGTGAGGGTCGAGCGCGGAGAGGTGCGGTTCAACGCTGTCGTACAGGGCCGGGCGTATGGCCCGGCACGCGGCGAGTGCGGCGAGCTCGTCCGGGTCACGCTCGCCTCGCGTTGCGTCGCGCCAGGGCTCCCAATCCCAGTTGGCTCGGTCCCGCTCCGGATCTTCCCCATACGCGGCCGACTCGGCCACCTGTGCCAGCCAGGCGAGCAGGGCGGCCCGCAGGCTGCGGGGCGACTCCTCGTCCCACGGAAAGTTCCCTGCCTGCTCGGCGCGTCCCATGGGGTGGTCGAGGATCGCGGCGACGAACAACGCCGCGGGCGCGGTGACGGTGTACAGCGAGCCCTGGTGCAGCACTGCCATGTCCAACGCGGCCAGCGCCCGGGACCGCGCTTCGGGATCGTCATCCACCAGGGAGCACAGGGAAGCGGGTATGTCTCCGGCGGGTCCGTAGGCGTGTCGGAGAGAGTCCCAGTCCGTCTCAACGAGCAGTTCTCGGGCTGCCGTTGGCAAACCGCTCAGGATTCGAACCACGCGCACGCTCTCACCGTCCGGGCTCGCCGGCATGGGCGATACGAAGTCGTCGGCCGTCAATGCTGGTTGCCCGCGCCGGAGTGGAGCGCAGACGCCGCGATCTCTCGCACGCGGGCCAGGGTGATTCCCATGCGTTGTTCGACAGCGAGGGGGTGGTCGGTGGGTGCGAGCTCGACGAACGGGCGCTCACCGACCGGTCGTGTGTGGACGTGCGTCTTGAGGTTCAAGGTCGTGGTCGGGTAGGCGGCGAGGTCACTGGTGAGCCAGCCGAAGTACGGCTCCTCGGTCTCCCGGCCGTCGGTGTTCCACAGGTCTGCGGCACGGGAAAAGCTCTCTCCGCCGAGCGAGACCCAGACGCCCCAGGAGAACACGTCATCGGTTCCGATGACCGGTATCTCGATCAAGCCCTTGACGAAGTGGTGCTCTCCCAGGATCCCGCAGCATGCGCAGCTGAACCCGAGATCACTGGTCATGGCAGCGGAGCCTACTGGCGAGGGCCGACATCGCCGCGGGCGGGAGGGCAGTCCGCCACCACCCTTTGCTGCCAACTCCAGCACTCACGGCGCCAACTGAAGTGTTTACTGAGCTTGAACTCGTGAAGTCGTAGCTGCTGACAAGCCTTGATCCTCGCGGTACGCCGTAGTTATGAGGTACGCGCAGGGTGGTGGTCTGA
>NZ_JBFAHN010000029.1:0-33896 GCF_040654175.1 Streptomyces sp. NPDC050738
CGCGCGGTCTGCTCCGCAGACACGACGCGCCGCCGCTACGCGGCGGGAAAGCGCCACGCTCCGCGTGGCTGGCCGGCCCTCCGGGCCGGGGCTCGAATCGCTCCGCGATTCGGCCTGCCGGAATTTCGCTCCGCGAATTCCGGGTGAAATCCGCTCCGCGGCTTTCACTAAAAGCGGCAGCGAGGAAGCGGGGGCCTTGCCTGTTTTTTGACTGTCCGTCAGTTTGTGGTTTCTGTACAGGATTTGACGGATCATAAGTTGGCGGATTCTAAATCCTGCGCCACACATGTAGCTGACATGAAGTCATGTCTGGGATAGTGCGGCAGGAATGGTGTTCCGCCAAATGGTTTTATGCCGCAAACCCGACGGCCGAGACGTATTCGTATTGTCCCCACTGGGATCCGAGATCCACGATGACGTCCACCCAGGCATCGTCCAGGGCGCTCACATCGCCGGCGGACCAGGCGCGGACGAGGGCGTCCCACTGGCGGATGTTGAGGCTGCGGTACTCCAAGACCCGCTGGAAACGCCGGTCGACCTGAGACTGGATGAACGGGTGGATCTCCACCCGGGTCCCTCCTCCACTGTTGAGCCGGCGCAGCAGGTAGCGGGCGACGTTCTGTCGGCGCACGGTGCGGTAGGCCTGCTCGATGCGTTGCAGGTTGGCTTTGTTGGGGGTGCGTTTGCCGTCGGTCCAGGCTTTGAGGGTGCGGTCGGTGACGGTCAGTCCGGCGTCTCGTGCGGCTTGGCGGGCGTGGGGGGTTTTGGTGAGGTAGTTCAGTCGGGCTGTGAGGCCGCGCTTGGAGGTGACGGGTGTGGTGATGTATTCGGTGAGGGCATCGAGTTGGTGGCTGAGGGCTTCGCTGCCTTTGATGCCGCGGGCCCCGTAGTGGCCGAAATCGTGGGTCCTTTCCGGCATTTGCTGAGGCCTCTCTATTTGCTCACTGCGGCTGGATTCCAGAATACCTCAACTCTCTTATCCCTGCTGGTTCTTCGCTCCATTTTCTGCGAGACGGTCCGAGGATTCGGGATTCAGCTGAAGGGAGTAATAGTGGGTATTCGGTATAGGTAGCTGCATGGGGTTCTGTGCTGTCATCGGCGTCCTGTGGCGGGCCTTCTGTATGAAGCGGACCGATGAGTTTCAGGTGAAGTCACGGGGAGAGAGCGGCTGCTGGGTCTGGCCTATCGCCGCATGATCGAGAAGGGGCGCGGCTTCATTGCGGTCGAGCGGGGCTGTCTGCCTCCAAGGGCCCTTGTTTCCTGGGAAGGTGATGCCGGGTGGAGGGTCAGCTGTGCGGTCGGTCTGCGAAGTGGACCACTCTGGTGGTGAGTTGGTAGATGTCCTGGCGGTGGCCCAGCCAGGCTTCGTCCTCGGGGTCGAGGAGGTGGTGCCAGACCTTTGCGTCCGTCTCGTCGAGGAGACCGAGTTCGATGAGGTCCGCCGTCTGGTTGGCGAGGATCGTCAGGACGTCGTTCATGGTGGTGCTGCCGGGCGGGGCCTGGCGGTCGATGGTGAAGCTCACGCTCTGCACGTTGATCAGGCCGGCCCGGCGCAGGAGTTCCTGCCATCCGTAGGGCATGCGCACCGTGCCGGGGAGGTTGTCGCGCAGGGCGGCGAGGCGGTGGTGCTGGGCGGTCTCCAGGCGGGATTCGAGGCCGGGTTCGCCCAGGCCTGTGTCCCAGGGCAGGAAGCGCATCGGCAGGCCGCCCTCGGCCAGCGCGATCCGGCCGCCCGGCGCGAGCAGGCTGGCCGCTTCATCGGCTGTGCGCTGCTGGTCGGGGGCGTGGTGGAGGACTGCGGATGCCCAGATGAGGTCGGGTGACACCCCGCCGATCGCCGCTTGGAGTGCGTGCGGTCCCTTTTCGAAGCGGATCTGTGCGTAGCGGATGTTGAGGGCGGGGCCGCCGTGTTCTCGGGCCAGTTGGCGTGCGTGGTCGAGGAGGACGGGTTCGCCGTCGACAGCGATGATGTGGGCGGTGGGGGCGGCGTCGGCGAGGGCTAGGGCCATGCCGCCCGCGCCACATCCCAGATCGATGATGGTTTGGCGGCCGGGGGCCAGCAGGGCGGCGGCTTCGGCCAGCCATTGCACGTCACGGGTGATGGAGCGGACCAGGGACTCGGCTTCCTGTGCCCAGTCCACATCGCGCTGGGCATCCGGTCCGGTGTCGGAGCGGACCTTGGGTTGGGCAGCTGCGCGAGCGGCAGGTTCTAGGGTCATGACGACTCCCCCACAACACGTCGGGCGCCCCCGAGGCCGGGGATCGTGGATGGCGAGTCTAAGCACGCATGTATCTCCCAGGCGGCGAAATCACAGCCTGGCTGGGGCGTTCGTTTTCCGTCCCACCCAGGCGAGGCAACTGGTTTCGGTTCGCGGGTGGTTCGTGAAGACGAGACGTAACGCGGAGGTCCTAGGGGGCGGCTGGATTCGGGGCGGCCGGCTTTCTTCTGGCTGTAGTTCGGTGGGAGTCCGGGTGGATGAGGGGCTCGCTGGCCGTCAGTTCGACGGGACCTGGTGGTCGCTGGTGAGTGCTCGGCGCATGCCGCGCAGGCCGTACTCGAAGGCGTTGTCGATGTCGCCGCCGAATCGGAAGGCGTTGTTGAGTTCCATTTCGATGAAGCCGGTGGCCCAGGACGTCAGCATGCGCGCGGCTTCGAGCGTCTCCTGATTGCCTACGAGTTTTCGGGCGACGCGTAGTGTCGGGGCGGCCATGCGGGCGAGGGCTTCGGGGGGTGCGTGCGCCGAGTGCATGAGCCGGAATCCTTCGGGTCGTTGCTGGGCGTGTCGGCGGTAGCAGCGTGCCAGTTCTTCGAGGGTGCCGTCGGTTGCCTCGAGGCTGGCGGTGACGTCGTCGATGGTGGCCTCGGCTACGGCAGCCAGCAGGGCGGCACGGTTGCTGATGTGTTTGTACAGGGATGGAGCTCGCACTCCCACCTGCTGGGCGACGCTTTGCATGGTCAGGCCTTGCTGCCCCTGTGTCTCCAGTAGTTCGCGACCGGCGGCGACGATGTGGCCGAGCGAGGTTTTCTCCGGTGTCGGCATGTTCCGCTCCTTTCTCACTGAAGGCTATTGACGTTAGCCATCATAGCTATTTAGGTTAGCTATCCAAGGTCGCAGGCTTCATCCCCAGGAGAGGCTCCATGAAACTCGCACCTCATCTGTACCGCCTCGGCAACGACGTGGTGGCGTGCTATCTCATCGACACCCCCGAGGGCATCACCCTCATCGACGCGGGGCTGCCGGGTCATTGGCGAGATCTGCAACGTGAACTGAACTCCCTGGGCAAGTCCGCTGACGACATCCGCGGTCTGGTGCTGACCCATGGCGACTCCGACCACATCGGATTCGCCGAACGCCTCCGCCGCGAGCACGGCGTAGCGGTGTACGTCCACGCCGCCGACGCCGACCGCGCCCGCACCGGCAAGAAGCCCAAGACCCCGACCGGCCCCATGCGGCTGGGACCCGCGTTGAGGTTCTTCGGCTACTCGCTACTGAGCAAGAACGGTCTGCGGACCCACTACATCGGCGAAGTCACCGAGATCCACGACGGCGACATCCTGGACCTGCCGGGCAAGCCAGCGATCGTGGGCATGCCGGGGCACTCCCCGGGCAGCGTGGCCGTACATGTGCCGCTCGCCGACGCGGTCTTCGTCGGTGACGCTCTGACCACCCGCCACGTCCTCACCGGCCGTATCGGACCACAGCCGGCGCCCTTCACCGACGACCCGGCCGGAGCACTCGTCTCCCTCGACAAGATCGCCGGCCTGCAGGCGTCCTGGGTGCTTCCCGGCCACGGCGCCCCCTGGCGCACATCGCCGGCACAGGTGGGCGAGGCCATCAGGAAGGGCTGAGAGCGGCCCTGCCTGGGGCTGAAGTGCGTTGCACAAGGCTGTGGACTGGGCATCTCCGGGGCATGGCCGGGGTGTTGAGGGCTGAACGGGTGTGGGTGGAGACGTTCACGGGGCGGCGGGCATCACGAGTACCGGGGCTCGTCGTAGAGGGCCCTCACGCGCAGCCGGCCGGCCGGGATCGGTTCCGGGGCGAGGATCGCGTCAATCCGGTGACCCGGGAGGGCCGCACGTTCCTGTCCGAACTCCAGGTGCCTGGTGCGTACTTCGGGGCCGGGGTGCCGGTCGCGCAGTTCGCGTACCGCTGCGGTCACGACGGGGCTGCTTGTGTATCCGATGTGGAAGTCATCCGGGGCAGCGGCGGCGCGGGTCGTCGTCACGGTTTGCTGAGCGCAGTGCAGGAGTTCTGAGGCAGGAAGACCCGGTGCGCTTCGGTGAGGTGGTATCCCTGTTTCGTGCGTACGAGCAGGCGGATGCCCGGGCGTTCCTCGAGGCGCTGGATCTGGCGGCTCGGGGAGGTTGGGCGAGGTACAGGGCGCGCACGCAGGCGCAGGGCCTACGGGCGCCCACGCTCTTTCAGCTCTGCCGACGAGGCTTGCGGGGCTGTCAGGGCGGCCTGGATGTCAGTGCGCCGGTCAGTCGTCGAGGCCTTCGATGATGCGGAAGTCGCGCTCGACGGCGTCGGAAAGGGCGACCAGCGCCTTCTGGTATGCCGTGCTCTCGCGTGCCGCGACCGCTTGTTCGAAGGTGTCGAACTCGATCAGGACGGTGCGCTCGGCGATTCCGGCGTCGTGGGCGAGGACCCGGCCGCCGACGGCGAGCCTCCGCCCGCCCCCGGCCTGGACGGCCGGACCGGCCAGCTTGTTGTAGGCGGCCAGCTTCTCGGGGTCTGCAATGGTGCGGTAGACGCTGACCCAGTAGCCCTTGGCCATGGAAACCTCCTGTGTTCGAAACGACGTGCCGGGCTTCGAGCCGGCACTCGGGTGGATCGGCTCCGGCGACGGATCACCGGGCGTCTTCGGGGGCGGTTCGTGAGGGACTGGCTGATGGTGGTGTGCTGTTGAGATAAGGCGGTGACTGGGTTGGTGAGGGAGTCCTGCCTGCGACTCGTACCTATCGCTCCGTTCACCGGGCGTCCGTGTCTGGATGAAGTCGTGAACGATGGCCCGTCCGCGCCGTCCTCGCTCTCCATCGGGCCGGCTCAGCGTGAAGTCGGAGAGGGCTCACTGCGCCGGGAACGGGGCGCCCCAGGGCTCTTCCTCCAGGAGGAGTCCGTTGGCCAGGTAGCTGATGGTTCGGTACCAGCCGGCCAGCACCAGAAACTCCAGGAGTTGGGCGTCTTCGTAGTGGACGCCCAGGGATTCCCAGGCGGGTTGTGAGAGGTGCGCCGTGTCGTGCAGTTCGTCGACGGCTCTCAGCAGTGCCGCATGACGGGGCAGCCACGCGGTGTTGGCTGCGGTGTCGATATCGGTGGTGGCCTGGAGCTGTTCTGGGCTCAGTCCGGCCTGCTGGGCGAGGGTCGCGGCGTGTGCTCCCCATTCGTAGGCGCAGCCGGTGCGTGCGGTGACGCGGGCGATGACGATCTCGCGGTCGGTGGCGGGAAGAAGTCCGTGGCCCAGCAGGCCGGCCCCGAGGGCGAACATGCGTGAGGCCAGTTCCGGGTTGCGGTGCAGTACGCGGAACAGGGTGAGCGGCTCGTGTGTCACGCCGGGAGGCATCCATCGGCGCAGTGCCTGGTCGATGGGTGCGGGATAGGGCGGGGTGAGGGGTTCGATGCGCGGCACGAGCACCTCCTGCTTCGGTTTTCGAATCACTATGGTGCTTCGGAACCCGAAGCGCAAGGAGTGGGTATGGAAGCCAGAGCGCTGCGGCCCGGTTCGCCGGCAGGAGGGGTCTGTTCAGGGCGCCCGGCCATGGGTGTACGTGGTCTGCTCGGGCGGCGTTGGGCGCTGCGCGTCCTGGGGGAACCGTGCCACGTCCCGGCAGGCTTGCGGGAGTTGCAGTGCTGTGGTGAACGCATGTCCTTCGGCGTGTTCGGCGCCCGGCTGGGCGGGCCGGCCGGTGCCCGCGTGCGCACTTGAGTACGGCGACGTCTACCGCCTCACCCGGCTCGGCGAGTGCCCAGGTGCCGCGGAGGTGCCGGGCGCGCCGTCGGACCCGGGCCGCGCGGGCGTCAGCCGGCAGAGCCCTTCTCGGGCGTCTCGTGGTCCGCGGCGTCGGGATGCGAGGTGGCGTCGGCGGGCCGCTCGCTGTTGTGGTGCGCTGGTTGCGGGTCGGGCGTCGCCGCCCAGCGCTGCGACCACTGGGCGAGGGGGCCGAGTGCGAGGCAGGCATCTTGTCCCAGTGGGGTGAGCTCGTACCGGCTGTCGGGGAGTTGGTGAACCACGTGGGCATCCAGCAGTTCGGTCAGGCGCTGCCGCAACACGCTGGAGGACATGTCGTCGCACTGCTTCTGCAGGGGGCGGAACCCCAGGGGGCCCCCGCGCAGCTCCCAGAGGATGCGCAGGCTCCAGCGCCGTCCGAACAGGTCGAGTGCGGCCATGAGGGGGCGGCCGGTGGTCGAACCGCGAACCGGCCTGCCGGGTTTGGGGGTTGGCATGGCGTCGAGTCCAGCCTCCAGGGTTGATGCTTCGGATTCCGAAACGCTACCATCGGCGGTCGCTTCGGAAAACGAAACACAGAAGGCCGTCGTGACACCCACCCGCCCGCGTCGCCCCGCACCATGCGCCGCCACATCCCACGACCCCCGCCGGGGAGCACCGCCCGCGCTGCAGTCGCGTCAGTGGTGGTGACCGCCAGGCTCAACGCCCACTCGGAGATGGAGACCGGATGACCACGACACCGTTTCCCTCGGCTGCGGGACGAGGCGCCGTCGCCGCCGCCCTGGCCGAGGACGCCTCGGGGAACGACATCACCACCGCGTGGAGTGTTCCCGAAGACCTGGCGGCCACGGCCGAAGTCCGCACCCGGCAGAGCGGCATTGCCGCCGGCCTCCCCGTGGTCGCCGAGGTCTTCGCGCAGGTCGATCCCTTGGTAGAGATCGAGGCGAGCGTCGCCGACGGCGCCCGGCTGACCGACGGCGACGTGCTGTTGCGCCTGTCAGGACCGGCGCGCAGCCTGATCACCGGCGAGCGCACGGCGCTGAACTTCCTGCAGCGCCTGTGCGGCATCGCGACACTGACCGACCGCTACGTCCAGGCCGTGGCCGCGACCAAGACCCGCATTCTGGACACCCGCAAGACGGCACCGGGCCTGCGTGCCCTCGACAAGTACGCGGTGACTCTCGGCGGTGGCCACAACCACCGGCCCGACCTCGCGGCGATGGTCCTGCTCAAGGAGAACCACATCGCCGCGGCGGGCGGGGTGAGCGCGGCGATCGAGGCGGTCCGCCGCGCGATGGCGCGTACCGGGCGGACGGTGGAGGTCGATGTCGAAGTGCAGACCGTGACGGAAGCCGCGGAGGCCCTCGATGCCGGGGCCCGCTGGATCATGCTCGACAACATGCCGCCTGCCGACATCGAGCAGGTGGTGAAGATCCGGGCCGGACGGGCCGACGCTCCCCGGATCCTGCTGGAGGCCTCGGGCACCGTACGCCTGGACCGTGTCCGCGCCATCGCCGATACGGGCGTCGACCTCATCTCGGTCGGAGCGCTGACACACAGCGCGCCCGCACTCGACCTGACGATGCTGCTGACCACCGGCCCCGTGCCCTGCCCGAGGTAGCAATCGTCGACGCGTGCCGGCGACAGCACAGGGGCGGCAGCACAGGGGTGACAGTGCAGGGGGGCAGCACAGGGGGGCAGCGCGACCGCCGTTGTGGACGACGCGCTGCCGGCCGGCGAGGAACGATGCCGTGTGCGCACGGAGTTGGGAACGCGGCACGCTGTCTTCCTCCGCGCGACCGGAACCGAGCGCGCCCCACCGTCGTACACCCTCCGGTACCTCACCGCCGCAATCGACTGCCTGCGGCCGGCGCACCGTCGCCGCCCTCGCGCCGCTCAACGGACGTGAAGGCGGCGGCCACCGCGCCGTCCCGGTGAGGACAAGGTCCGCAACGGCGCTCCGGCCGCCGACCGGTGGCGCCTGGGAAAACCGCTGTCCGATCGCCGGGGCACGGTGATAGACACTCGGCGTGGAAAAGAATCTTGAGTTCCCTGACCTGCTGCGACTGATCGACGAGAGGTCGACCGCCTTCCGCGCCGCGGTCGCCGCCGCGCCCAGTCTCGACGCACAGGTGCCGACCTGCCCCGGGTGGACGCTGTTCGATCTGGTGAAGCACCTGGGTGGAGGAGACCGTTTCTGGACCGCCATCGTCGCCGCGGGGCCCGCCGACACTCCGCCGGCCGGAGCCGCCGCCGCGCGCGCCGCGCTGGAAGTACCCCGGGAGCGTGAGGCCCTGCTGGCCTGGCTGGCCGCGTCGACGCAGGTTCTGCTGAGCGCCCTGCGCGAGGCAGGGCCGGACGCCGGCTGCTGGGCGTGGTGGAGTGCCCTGCAGACACCGCGGACCTCCGGCGGCGTCGCCCGGCACCGGGTCCAGGAGAGCGCGGTGCACACCTACGACGCCCGGCTCGCCGCGGGCGCCCCGCAGCCGCTGCCGGCCGAGGTCGCCCTCGACGGCGTCGAGGAGTTCCTGTTCACCGTCTGCGCAGCGCAGAGCGCCTGGCCCCACAAGCCCACAGCCTTCGACTTCCACACCGCCGAGGGCCGCTCCTGGCGCCTCACGGTCGACGACCACGGCGCACGCACCACCCGCATCCCCGCACCCACCGCCGCGACCGGCAAGGACCCGGACGCAGCCGGCGCCTGTGTCCATGGCACCGCCAGCGAGTTGGTCCTCTACCTGTACGACCGTATCCAGGCCGACTCCTTGCACGTCGACGGAGACGCAGAGCTGCTCGACCTGCTCCGCGCCTGGGAACCGGAGCACTAGGACGCAGCGAGCGGGGGCGGCTGGCCACGCCTCGAGCCGACAGGACACCAGGCTGCGCCAGGTTCATCAGGCGCCACACCGGGCCCGAACCTGCGAGACGGCACCGGGGCGCCACCCAGCCGGCCCGCCGCCCCCTCAGAGCTCGAACTCACGACCTCAACACGGTCCGCAACACGTACATCGACAGCCGGGCAACCACCGCCGGCCCGCTCCCGTATCCAGCGAGCCGGCGGACCTGCGCCGACACCGCCCCCCGGCCGCGCTCCTGGTAGCCACGCGGCGTCTCGAAGGATTCGTTCCTGCGGAGTGAACCGGGCAGAGCGATGCTTCCGCACGGCGATCACATCGCCGTGCGGAAGCCCGCTCTCGGAAATCAGCCCAGCAGAGCGGTGACGGCCTTCTCGATGCGCCGCTGACGTGTCTCGGGCTTCTTCGCGCTCTCGATCGCATGCACATGCATGCGCTTGTGGCTGTAGGCGAGACCGTCGTACGCGGCGCGGGCGAGAGGGGCCTCGTCCAGGGCGCGGGCGAAGTCGTCCGGCTCGACCACCACGCGCGGTTCCGTGTCGAGTTCCACCTCCACCTCGACCTCGTCACCGGTGACAACACCCGCGGCCCGCCGGCTGGCATTGCTGAGGCCGATCAGGTGGCGGCCGCGCAACAAAGCGAGGCGGCTCTTCCAGGAATGCCCGTTGACCGTGATCGTCACCGGCGGCCGCACGCCGGCGTCGAGCGCTGTCACCACCTCGGAGGGAACTTCCAGTCCCCGCATGGGTTCAGGCGGCTCGACAAAGGCGCGAAACTTCATGGTCTTCTCCTGTTCGTCCTGCTGGTTCACGGCTGATCGTGCCCGCTCCCGGGCGTTGCTGCCCGGTACCCGCAACCGGGATCACAGCGGTCGGGGACGACAGCGGCAACTGCCGCGCTGCCCCGGGCCGCCCCGGGCCGCCTTGAGGTCCAGAGCCCGGTCACTCCGCGTAGGGCTGGTCGGTTCCCTGAGAGCTGTAGCCGACACTCCAGATATAGCCCTCCGGATCGGCGAAAGTGCCGCCGTAACCACCCCACGGCAGATCGCCGGCGCGATTGAGGACCGTCGCACCGGCCTTCTCCGCCTCCGCGATCACCTCATCGACCCGCGCCTCACTGCGGACGACGTAAGTCAGAACCAGTCCGCTGAAGCCACTGCCTTCCTCGTCCGTGCCCACCTGCGCGGCCAGCCCTTCACGACTGTAGAAACCGACGGGCGAGGCACCGCCCGAAGCGAAGAACACCGAGACACCGAAGTCGCTCTGAACCTTCCAGCCCAACCCCTCCGTATAAAACTGCCTGGCCCGGTCCATGTCCCGGACACCAAGAAGGATCGAGCTGACGTGTGCCCTCATGCCGCACTCCTCAAAAAACGGAAACCACGCCGTCTGACGTGCCCTCAGCCTCCCTCCAGACCCGGTACGCGAGCATCCGTGGACACCACGGAACCCACCACGGACCACCAACACAGACAGCCCACCGATTCGACGCCTCGATGCGGCGGCAGACGGCAGCTGGCGGACAGAAGGCGGCATCTCCCCCACCCAGGGCAGGGCGTCGGGGCCCCTCGGCTGTCAGCACAGGAGTACTTAACATCGCAGCGCGGCCGTTCGTCTCCGTACGCACCCCCAACACCCGCGCCTCCCCATTGCTGCGCACACCGCATCAGCCGGACCCGCCGACCTCGTTCATCGGAGCCGGACAGACCACTCACGGCGGTGAGAGGTGCCCGGGCGGCGACAAGGCACGGGCGGAAGAACACGCCCCCCCGGGGTGCCCCTATCTGTTTGGTCAAGCTGTCTGGGCTCCCGTCGGGCCCATGGCGGGAGCGTCAGTCGCCCGTGGCTGTGTCAGCCTTGATGTATTCGAAGATCCAGCTGAGCGAAGCATCAGGGCACGGCGAGGAGTGCTCTGAGGTGCGATAGTTGTTGCCGCACCAGGCGAATGGGCTTGCTGACCGCTGGGGGACTAGTGGATCGGATTACTGAGGATCAGGTCGCACAACTGGTCCGTTTCGTGTCGGCGCGCATCCCCGACGCAACCTCGCTTCAGGGCGAAGCCCGCCGCACGGCCACAGCCCTGCGTCTGGCAGCAGACAAACAGATCGCTACGGTGCGTTTCCATCGAGCTGCTCTGCCTGAGCAGGCGGCAACGACCGAACTGCATGCAACCGCCTCATGGAACCTTCTGGTCGCTTTCGCTGGAATCTGGCACGACCACCCAGAGTTCCCGGCCGACGCCGCCATAGAGACGTTCGAGTTTGACTGCGATTCGCCCCTTTAGAGATCTCAAGTCACTGCGGCAGGCTGGGGTTCGTAGAAGGTTCCGCCGCTGACGATCACGGCCCACTGGCCACCCAACGGCCGACGCGCGACCCCCACCAAAAGCTGGACCAGCCCGGAGACCACTGCCCACACGCCCCAGACACACAGCACCTCACCAGTACCCGAGACGCCGGCGATCCCGATACCGACAACCGCGAGCCCCAACAAAACCACAACACCAAACACCCGGCCTGACGTCCAACCAGTCCCGCACCCCTGGGACTGCGGGTGCCCGCGCCACCGCGGGCGCGGGCGGTCACCGCGATCGCCCTGCATGACATCGCCTCCACACAGGAACGGGCCCACCACGATGCCCGACAGCTGGTGGACGTCCCCGGAGCTGCGCCCTGCTGCGCCGCCGCCGTGTGGCCCGGGCCCCACGGCGCTCGCGGAACCAGGTGGCGTCTTCAGCCGTGATCTTCCCAGGCGGCGGCGCAGAACCGGGCCTCGCTGACCACGGTGTCGCCTGCTCGGGTGGCACGGACGAACATGTTGGTCCCGTCCGGGCCGAGATTGCCCGAGCATCCGTAGACCAGGCCGAACTCGTCGTTCTCCGCGCGCTGGATCAGCGTGGCATCGATGGTGGTGACCGTATGTCCGATCAAGTCGATTCCGTCGAAGGCGATTTGAGGGCCGGTGCGCCCGTGCACGGTGACCGCACCCAGGGTGGGATGGCCTTCGCGGTACCAGTAGTGCGCGGTGAGCCCGGCCTCGTCGAACCGGTCCTCATTCAGGCTCCACGGTCCGTTCTTGCAGTACCAGTAGTGAGGGAAGTGGCCGTTGCGCGCCGCCGGCAATTCACCGCCGAGCGCTGCGGCGACCTGCTGCGGGCCCATCCCGAACCGGAGCGGGCCGACACGCTCCAACGGTGTCCACTCCCAGCGTTGGCGGTCCTGCTCGGCCGTTATCGGCCAGGAGCCAAGGTTCGCCGGCTGCTCGCACATGTTCTGCCGCCAGTGGGCGACGACTTCGTTCCCGTACGGGTCATCGGCGAGTTCGGGAGCGACCAGCAGCGACTCGGAGATCACCCGGTCAGTGCGCTGCACGAACCCCTCAGCCGACAGTTCCCACGCCTGGGCGGCTCCCATGGACAGACCCCATGCCGCAACTTCCGGATCACCGCTCCAGTTCACCCCGACCTCCGCCCCCTCCCGGTGCGCGAGGGCCGTGAGGTCCGCACGCACCTCGGACGGCACCCGGGCGATCAACTCGACGTCACCGAACCGCACCAGCGGTCCGTCCATCGCGTCGATCGCCACCGCGACCAGGAGCATCCCCGGCGCATAGATCACGGTCACGCCCAGGTCGTTGTAGGACTCCCAGAACGCACCGCTCGCGGCGACTTGCGAGTCGCTGTTGTTCTCAACTCCCAAGGCCGCCTTGGCCTCGTCGGAATCCATCCCGAACCACAACGGCCCCACACCAAACAGCGGGTCCAGCACCCATTGCGCGCGCTCCCCCGGCTTTCCGTCCCACCACGCCACGACAACCCCGACCCTCAGCTCGTAACCCCGGCTCCCATACCGGTGATCTTGAGCGTCAGCCTAAGCAGTCCCTCTGACATCAAAACCGGTCCAAGCCGTCGATGGGAAGCCAGCTGGAGACAAGAACACCATCCAGATCACAGAGCGGCTCCCCTGCTCTATACGTGTGGGACTCGGATGGCACCGAAGGATGTTGATCCCTGGTCGCCCGCGGTCTCGACGAAGACCCGGCCCCCACCTCCCAGCGCCCCCCGACAGCCACAACAGCCCCCGACACCGGATGCTCACCACCCACCACATAACCCGCCACCGGGCACAACCAAAGCCACGCGGCACCGGCACAAACCCAGCCACAGAAACGAAGCGGCCGGCACCCCAGCACCTGGCCAAACATCTCGAGCACACCCCAACAAAGCCCCAACAACAAACACCCGACCCGGCATCCACACGGTGGCCGTCATCGCCAGATGCAGGTCACTCACCCCTCGCATGAGCCCATTCGAGAAGGGCCTCGATGGCATCGAGGAGATCGCTCAGGGTGCGGAGATCGCGATGTTCTTGCCGAATCTGACTGCTGGCCAGGTCACCGCACTCCAACTCAGCTTCGCCACTGCTCCAGACGATGAGCAAGGCGACATGGTCGTCGGTCCCGACCGTCATCCATGCGCTGGTCTTGGTTCGACCGTCATCAGGTGATCGTTGGATGTCACCCGTGACCCCGCGTGATCGCAGTTGCTCCTCGTTCTCAATGAACCAGGCATGGAGCATCTGCGGCAGTCCGTTCAATCCGCACTCCCCCGATGTTCACGGCATAGAGGTAAATCCCGCTGACTGGTCGAGTATGAATGAAGGGGACGCCTGGGCTCCTCGGATTCCAGCCCTGTGCCCGTGCTCGGAGAATGCTCGCGGCAACGTCCCTCGGCCGGATGGACTCTGCCTCGATGTGGAACCAGTTGCCGGCGTGTGACTGACCGCTGGTGACGACCGAGGTCGTGCCGGGCTGGTCCGCATCGGCGATCTCAACCGCGAAGGTCACCGCTGTCCAGCACAGTCCATGCGTGTAGGAGGGCTTCCCGCGGATCCGCCAGTGGTACACAGTCCCGTCGACCGTGATCCGTCGGGACCCCTTCCTTTTCAGCGCCATCACACCCCCATTCCCCCTCCCCTGACCTGCCAGTCTCAGAACTGCGGCCATCTGCCACGACTCGGCCATCGGCTCCAGCGACTGCACCTCACGAGCTGCGTCACCTGTTCAGCAGAGACCGCACGAACTGCCACGACGAGCCCTTCGACCACCGGAGTCAGCTGATGCGGGGCACCGAATGTCGCCCGGAGGAGGAGCATGTGGTCAAACCGTTCGAGTCATCGGGCCTGTCGGGCTGAGGCCACCTCTGCGAACTCCTCGCAGGTCAGCGATTGCGGGTGATGTGCGTCCCGCTCAGAGACCGGAAGTTCCGCCGTGCCCCCGAACTTTCTGTCGTACTCGGCCAGACGACCGGCGTCGCGGGACTGCTGCCATACGCGGAGGAAAGCGGCCGCACCCAAAGTCAACTCCGGCCCTGGGAGGTCGATCTGCCCAAGCACCCAACTTTCCGCAACGCGTTCGAAGCAGAGCCAGACGTCTTCCTCGTCCCGGAAGCAGCACGCCATGAGGCCACACCCCACCATGATGAAGCGCCTGGCAGCACGCAGTCGGTGAGGCGTTAGGGGCCCGCTGTGTGACGGGGCGGCGTGCAATGCAAGCGTGGTGATTATGACCACTGACACACCAGCAGCTGCACGAGTCGCTTGGGCCTGGAGCCGGATCATGGAATGGCTGGCCGGATACGCCCCGCCGTCGTACGCGGCCCTCAGGCCCGGCGCTTGCGACCACGAGATCACGGCCCTGGAAGAAACCCTCGAGGTGAGCGTTCCGGAGGAGTTGAAGGCACTGTGGCAGCTGTCCGCCGGCGAGGACGGCGTAAACGGTTCGGGGCTCATGCTGGGCGACTGGGCCCTGATGCCCCTCGACGCCGTGATCGCGGTCCACCAGATGCAGATGCGGTTCCAGAAGGAGGACCGCCAGGACCACACCGGGGGCAAGGACACCCAGGTGCTGTGGAAGCCATCGTGGATACCGTTCTGCTCCCTCAACCCCGACGACACCCTCTACGGCCTCTACTTGGACGGCGAGACCGGGGAAGTCTGCCAGTGGACCAGGTTCGGGGAGCGCGAGCAGGAGTACCAGTCGCTGCCCGCCTACCTGGAGCTCATGGCGGTCAGCCTGGAAGCCCCCTTGGCGGCGGCCGGCCCGGAGAAGCCCGGCATGATGGATCGCGCCCTGGTGTGGGGACCTCCCTCTGACGCAGAGCGCAAGGAGCAGTGGGTGCGCCACCTCGGCCAGGCCCCGCCACGCCATCCCGCGAAGACTCTGGGCGCCATCCGAGAAGCTCTGCCTTGCGATGAGTGTGAGGAGTTCGACGTGCAGCGCGACGCTCTCGACCTGGCCGACACCCAGGCCGTCGCCCTCTTCCGGGACCACTGGTGGGAGCGTGCCGTGCAGGCCCAGGAGGAACTGGAGGACGAAGTCGACTCCGCGCTGGGCGGGAACATCATGGTCCAGCCCGGCCGCAAGCTGGCGCCAAAGTACGCGGCCGCCCTGCCGCCTGCCGTCCGTCACACCCCGCCGTCCTTGGACGACATCCGTTCCGCCCTTCGCCATGAGAGCGTCCGCACACGGTTCGACCGGGAGTTCATGGACGCGATCCCGCCGCACTATCCGGCGCTGCTGCTGCGGTGGTGGGACATCGCCCGCCTGATGGCCGACCCTCGCGGCGATCGGGCCGTACGCGCGGTCATCAACAACCCCCAAACCCCAGGCCAGGGCGTTTCGTTCAGACCATGAGAGTGAGCTGGTGGTCGATAGGAATCGATGATCCGAGGGGCAATGGAGGGGGCGTGATGACGCTCGCCATCGAGCTGCGGCAAAAGGTTTCAACCGCTCGGACCGGACGAAAGCCAGGACCGCGCCTCGTAGCAGGGGCACTTGAGTGATCAGTCATCGATGGCGAGCTCTGGGCGGCCCTGGAAACGACGGGCCGACACCGGCTGCCCACCCTGGCTGACGTCGATCCTTACGGGGAGACCCTCCTGCACGGTCAGGCAGTGGACCGCACGGTGCGGGAACTGGAAGGTTCAGATCTTGCTCGGCTGAGAGGCGCCGAGGACCAAGCCGTCTCGACGCTACCGGCCTGGGGCCTCCGCTGCCGCGCGGACAGCGACCTGCGCATTGCCTTCTCGGGCGATTAAAGGCTGTCCCGAAATGCATCAGCAGTCCCGGGTGCCTCACTCGCCGGTCTCACCGTCAATGAACTCGCGTGCGACGTCGAGGTGACCGACGTGACGGGCGTACTCCTGGAGCAGGTGGAAGAGAATCCGCCCGAGCGAAGGGGCCTGGTCGGGCGTCTGGAAGCGGCCCCCCAGACGCGCCTTGTCACTCAAGACAGCAGACCCCACAGCGGAGTTCGCGGCGATCACCTCCTCTCGGAAGGCAGCCACAACCCGCGCGGAGGAGACGCCGGAGGCAACCACCCATTCTCCGGCGTCTCCACCAGACGGATAGGCGACGACGCCCTCGGCACCGAACCCCCAACGCAGCCATCGGCGCTCGACCCACCCGAGGTGCTGGACCAGGCCGAGCGGCGACCAGCCGAGCGGTTCGACAGGTGTGCGGAGCTGGTCGTCGGACAGTCCATCGAGCTTGCGCATCAGGGCCGTGCGGTACCAGTCGAGATAGCCAAGGAGCAGTTCATGGGCATCGGAGACATCGACGGCAGGGCCATCAAGGAGAGCGGGAACCTTTTCCGGGGGCTGGTGCATCTGGCGAACGTAGCGCGGGCACGAAGCGCACCGCAGCGCGCTCCGGCGACTTCGATCTGGACTTCGTCGACGAGAGCGAGAGCTTTCCATCTGCCCCGGTACTGTGGCTTCGCATGACCGACTCCGAGATCGAGATCACCGCGGACCTGGTCCGCGGCCTGCTGGAGGAGCAACATCCAGACCTCGCAGGACTGGCCATCCGGGAGGTGGCGGGCGGCTGGGGCAACCAAATGTGGCGTCTCGGGGACGAGTTGGCCGTGCGCATGCAGCGCATGGACCCCACCCCGGAACTCCAGCTCAAGGAGCGGCGATGGCTACCTGTGCTGGCCCCGCACCTGCCGCTCCCGGTACCTACTCCGGTGCGGTTCGGCGAACCGTCCGAGCGCTTCCCCAAGCACTGGACCGTGATGACGTGGGTTCCCGGCGAACCGCTGGACCACGGCTCGATCAGCCGCGGCGACCACGCCGCCGACACGCTGGCGGGCTTCCTCCGGGCCCTCCACGTGGAGGCGCCCGCCCAGGCGCCGACCAGTTCGGACTTCGGCGCTCACCCCAAGAAGTGCACGGACGGCTTCGACTACTTCTTTGAAGCCGTCGCCCCCGACGGCATAGCCGACGAGGTCAGAGCCGTCTGGAACGATGCCGCTGCGGCCCCCGAGTGGCAGGGCCCGCCACTATGGGTACACGGTGACCTTCATCCCGCGAACGTTGTCGTCACGGACGGAACGCTCGCGGGCATCATCGACTTCGGCGCCATGTTCGCCGGCGACCCGGCCTGGGACCTCGCCGCCGCATGGGTACTGCTCCCCGCAGGCATGACCTCCCGGTTCTTCGACGCGTACGCGTATGCAGACGAGGCGGCGATCCGGCGCGCCCGAGGGCTGGCCGCTATGAAGAGCCTGTTCCTGATGCTCATGGGACACAACGGAGATCGGGGCCTGCCCGGCGGCAAACCGAACTGGGGACCCGCAGGCCGAGCAGCACTCGATCGTGTTCTCAGAAGCGATTCGCTGACACCCTGAACAAACAGCGGCGATCGAGGAGGCGGGTTCCGAACGCGGAGCGGCCGGCGCTCCTCCCAAGCGCCGACCGGCCGAGGTGAACGACTGTTCGTGCGCCTGGTGCCCGTCAGACACGGGCGAGCAGGTCGGTCTTCTCAGTGAGGAATTCCTCGTCGGTCAGGGCGCCTTGCTTGTGGAGGCCGGCGAGCCGGGTCAACTGCTGGAGGGGATCGGTGACGGGCTTGTCTGCGACGGGGCGGATCAGTTCGGCAGAGATCGCGGCGGTGACGGTTCCCATCACGCCGATACCCACCACCATCAGGACGGCGCCGAAGGCGCGCCCCGAAGCGGTGACGGGCGTGAGATCGCCATGGCCGACGGTCGTGGCCGTGGCGAGTGCCCACCACAGGGCGTCGGACAGCGCGGTGATGGCCCCCGGTGCGCCGCGCTCCTCGGCCGAGTGCCGCGGCGGCCGGGGCCACCACGACGACGGACACGCGCGGTCCGGCCAGGGACTGAGAGTCCGGTGTTCATACCTTGCTCGCGACCACCATGTAGTTCTCGGCCTCACGATCGAACGTGCTCAGTTCCGTCCGGAGTCCGACCCGGTGCAGCTCGGCTTCGAGTTCCTCGTACCGGTAGGGCCAGCAGGACAGCAGTTCCGAGCGGACAAGAACCAACCCAGTCGCATCAACGTGCGCGATCGCAATCTCGATGTGGTGCTCCTCCTCCCAATGCGGCGCGATCTCCCAGCGGTAGACCACGACGGCATCACGACCATTACGGCGGACGAGTCGGTCACTGATCTCCAGCCGGGAACCTCTGGCCCTCACGAGCTCCCACGTGCGGGATGTGAGTACCAAGCGCCCGCCGGGGCGCAGAAGCCGTGACATCGACTCCAGAGCAGCACCCCTGCCTGTCGCGCCCGTGGCATGGTGAAGCGAGTTGCCAACGCAGAACACCATGTCGAACGTGTTGTCCTGGAAATGGTCGGGCAACTCTTCCCAGCTCGCCCGTACGGCCCGGACGGACGCCCCGAACTCCTCGGACAACTCTGCAGTCCGACGAACCATCGCCTCGCTGGCGTCAGTTGCGACAACCTGCATGCCCCGACCGGCGAGGCCAACCGCCAACTGTCCCGTTCCGCACGAACAGTCGAGGACGTCAGCGTTCGACGGCAGGAGACCGAGGACGTGGTCGAACGACGCGGCGAACTCGGCTGGAGGCAACTTTGCATCCGAGATGAGCCATTCGTACACCTCGGCAAGCACGTCATAACCTGCCACAACCACTACCTCCGTCACACGGCAAACACACGGTAGGACGTCAGTCCATCAACGGAGCAAGCCGGGCACCAATGGTTTTCGCACGGATGGCCCTGACAGTGTTTGCGGGTGGTCAGTTGTCCGTCTGAGTGGATGACCGCGCCGATGCGGTCAGGTGATCTCAAGGTTCGCCATCATGCCCATGTCCTCGTGTTCCGCGTTGTGGCAGTGGAAGAGATACCGGCCGCGGTAGCCGTCGACGCGGGTGAGGATCTCGGCCGATTCGCCCGGGCGGAGCGAGATGGTGTCCTTCAGGCCCGCGTCGTGCGGCAGCGGACCGCCGCCGCCGCGGGACAGCACCTTGAAGCCGACCAGGTGCAGATGCACCGGGTGGTGGACGTCGGCGACCAGGCGCCACAGCTCCACGGTGCCGAGCCGGGTGCGGACGTCCGTACGCGCGGGGTCGAAGGCCCGGCCGCCGATGAGCCAGCCGCGGCCGTGCTGCATCTGGCCGGCCTTGAAGGCGAATTCGCGGACCTCGGTCGCCTGCGAGCGACGCCACGCGGGCAGGTCGTCGGCGAGCTTCGCGGGGATGCGGCCGTCGTCCTTGCGGGCGCGGCGGGCCACTCGGAAGGCCATGACCTCGCGGGTGCGGCCGCTGCCGAGGCGGTTGAGCAGGCGCACCCGGGTACCGGGGCGTACGTCGGCGAAGTCGACGATGACGTCGTAGCGTTCGGCCGGCGCCAGCGGCAGCCGGGTGTGGGTGACGGGGCGGGTGAGCAGGCCCTGGTCGGCGCCGATCTGGTGCAGGCGCAGGAGGCGGCCGTCGTCGGTGAGCGCCTCCAGCTCGTAGTGGCGGGCGTTGGAGGCGTTGAGCAGCCGCAGCCGGTAGCGGGCGGCGTCGACCTCGTGCAGGGGCCAGGGGGCGCCGTTGACCAGGATCACGTCGCCCAGTACCTCGGCCGCGTACCGCCCCTCCACGCCGGGGCGGGAGAGCAGGTCAGGGTCCAGGGACGGGTAGTCCAGGGAGCCGTCCGCCGCGAACGCCCGGTCGGCGATCATCAGCGGCAGCTCGCGCTCGCCGCGCGGCAGGTCCAGGGCGTCCTCGATGTCGTCACGGATGAGGTGCATCCCGGCCAGGCCCCGCCAGATCGCCGGGGCGGTGAAGTCCATGCGGTGGTCGTGGTACCAGAGCATGGTGGCGCGCTGGTCGTGCGGGAAGGTGTACTCGCGGGTGAGCTTGCTGGTCACCGCGCGGGAGTCGGACATCTGATGCCCGCCGCCGTGGTGGTCGCCATGGTGGTCGCCGTGCTCCGCCGCCGGGTCCGGCCAGCCGTTCGGGAGGACCAGGTCGGTGGGGTAGCCGTCGGAGGCGGCCGGGGTGTGCCCGCCGTGGAGGTGCACCACGGTCGGCACCGGCAGCTCATTGCGGTGCCTGATCGTGACGGGCCGCCCGCGGCGCCCCTCGATCGTCGGGCCCGGGAAGCTGCCGTGGTACGTCCACAGCGTGGTGTGCACGCCGGGCAGGATCTCCGCCGACACCCGGTGCTGGCTTATCTCGTAGCGATCGGTGCCGCCGGCGGTGCTTGTCGGCTTGAGCACGGGTGGGATCGGCAGCGGCACGGTGTACGGCTTCGGCAGCGGTACGCCGCTGCGCAGCTGATTACCGGTGGTCGCCGGGTGGTTGGCCATCGCGCCGGACAGCGCGACGCCGCCGGCCGTGGCCGCCCCCAGCGCGCCGCCGACGGCGAGTACCCGGCGCCGGCTCCACTGCTCAGCCATCGAGCTCACCCGCCGACGGCACGACCCGCTCCGGCAGCGGCCGTACCCAGAGCGCGGCGGCCAGCACGGTCAGCCCGGCGATGAGCATGACGCCCAGCGGGATGTGCAGCCACAGCAGGCCCTCCATCCCCGCCATGTACTGCACGGACTTGGCGGCCAGCAGCAGCATCGACACGGCGAACGGCCACCAGCGGCGCATCCGCCGCGCGGCGAAGCCGGCCACGACGGCCTGCAGCAGGCCGAGGGGGAACACTGCGTCCGCGCCGCCGGCATGCCAGTCCAGGCCGCCGATGTCCCCGGACAGATAGGCGCCGGCGAAGGTCGGCTGCCCGTACGCGAGGACGGTGTGCACCGTCGCCGCGATCCGGAACACCCGGCCGTCAACGCGTTTGGGCTGCTTGGATATTGGCGGTTCTTGGAGGGTAGCGGTCATGGCTCTACGGTCATGCCTGCAGAGGCATTCCATCAAAGATCTGTATCGCTATCCTGTTATGCCCTGGGTGCTATGAAGGAAAGGGGTGGAGACATGGACCTCCACGCGCTGCAGCAGTTCCTCGTAGTCGCGCGGCTGGAGCACCTCAGCCGGGCGGCCGCCGAACTGCGGGTCGCACAGCCGTCGTTGAGCCGCACCATCGCGCGGCTGGAGGCGGACCTCGGCGCCCCGCTGTTCGACCGGGGCGGACGGCTGCGGCTCAACCAGTCCGGCCGGCTGTTCCGCGCGCACGTCGAGCGCTCCCTCGGCGAGCTGGAGGCGGGGCGGCGGGCCGTACTGGAGTCCGCCCGCGGGGAGGCCGGCGGGGTGCGGCTGGCCTCGGAGACCTTCCTGACCATCGCCGGTCCACTGGCCGCGTACAAGGCGGCCCATCCGGATGTTGACATCGAACTCCACCAGATGCCGGCGGCGGACATGCACCGCGCCCTGCACGCCCGCGAGGTCGATCTGTGCGTCGCCTCGCAGCCGATCCCGGGAGACGGCCTCGACAGCGTCCAGCTCCACGACGAGCAGGTGTGGCTGGCCGCACCGCCCGGCCACCGCTACGCCGACCGCACTTCGGTGACGGTCGCGGAGCTGGCGGACGAGCCGTTCGTCATCTCCCGGCCGGGGCACTGGCAACGCCGCCTGCTCGACCGGCTCTTCGCCGACCGCAACCTCACCCCGCGCATCGTCTGCGAAGGCGACGAGCCGGCCGCCACCGCCTTCCTGGTCAGCACCGGCATCGGCCTCACCCTCATCCCTGCGGTGGCCATCACCGCCGCCGTCAGCGCGCCGGTCGCCTGGATCGCCGTCGACGCCCCCGGCTGCCGCCGCATCCTCACTCTGCACCGGGCCACGAACACCCGTCTGCCGACCGCGGCCCAGCTGATGCACACCACGCTCACCTCCTGGTCCTGGGGCTGAAGCAGGCGCGGGTGGTCGCCCTCTCCGTCCGGGCCGAAGGCCAAACCCCGGCCGAAGGCGCACACCACCAGCTGCTGTTGGACCCGGGCGATGAGAAGGGGCGCCGCATCGAGCAGGCCACCGATAGGGCCAGGAGCCGATTCGGGAAATGCGCCATCCGACCGGCCGCCCTCGCCACCAGACCCGCCGATCGCGGAAGCACCCGTCGACAGGCGGGGCCCTCAGCCTTCCCAGAAGAACTCATGTTCGGATCTGTGGCCAAGCTCCGCCACGCTGATCCTCCTAGCGGTCTGTCTCTGTCCTGCACGCTCTGTTCGAGCCTCTGGTGAAACAGAAGAGGTGCCAGCCGAGGTGCGCCGTAGGGTGGACCGATGTTCGACCAGCTTGAGATCCGGGTGTTCCCCCGAGGTCCGCGATTCGCAGCCCAGGTACGTATGTGCGTGAACGGCGAGGACGTAGTGATCGGGGCCGTCGGCGAAGGCGGCCGCGGACCTTTTGCTGAGGACACGCTGCCTGCCGACCGCCCCAGTCCCTTGCATGCCGGCAACGAGGCCCGGTGTCTCTTCTTCGGTGAGCCTGAATGTACTGCCGGCTGCTGCGGCGCCCTGAGGGCTGTGGTCCAACGGTCAGGAGGCGTCGTGCGCTGGTCGGACTGGGAGGCACCTCGCGACGAGATCGCGCCGCGCGACTTTCACTTCGAGGCCACGCAGTATGACGCCGAGTTGGCTCGGGCTGAGTCGGACCATTCGTGGCGGACGAGCTGACGGTCGCGCAAACTTCGATGGCACGCGCTCAACCTTCGCTGTCACAGGACAGTCTCTTTGGGGTGGCCGGTCGTGGCGCGGTCGATCCAGACCGTGCGGCGCTCGGTGTCGAGCAGGTACCAAATGCGGCCGCCTGCGGTCACCTCGATCTGCCGGCGGACGAGCCGCTCGCCCCTGTGCACGCCGTAGGCCAGATCCCGGTTGAGCCGGTGGTGGCGTTCAGGACGCCCGGATCCTCGAGAGAGCGAGAAGGGGAATCTCAACCGCTGGATAGCATCAAAGGGGTTCTTCGTCCCCAGCGGGTGTCAGCTGCCTAAATCTGGGATTGCGGGCCTTCGGGCGTTTCGGCGAACCACCTGCCCGGCGCCGGAGCCCCGGATGTCAGAGGCACCTGACAAGGTCAGCACCCATGGATACCGAAGCGTTCTGGGGCCTCATCCACACCGCACGTTCAACGAACCAGCCGTTCCACGAGGCCCTGGTCGACCTGCTCGTCGCCCGC
This sequence comes from Streptomyces sp. NPDC050738, assembly GCF_040654175.1. Classification (NCBI taxonomy): domain Bacteria; kingdom Bacillati; phylum Actinomycetota; class Actinomycetes; order Kitasatosporales; family Streptomycetaceae; genus Streptomyces; species Streptomyces sp. NPDC050738. The sequence continues at coordinate 23,184 of NZ_JBFAHN010000029.1, forward strand.
TCGAAGACCGAGATCCTCAGCTATCAGGAACACTTCGACCAAGCGCGCGGGGCGCTCTACCGCTGGGACATATGGGCGGCCGCCTACCTCATCGGCGGAGGCTGCTCGGACGACAGCTTCATGGACTTCCGCGCCGGCCTGATCGCCCAAGGCCGCACCTGGTACGACCAGGCAGCAGGTGACCCCGACAGCCTGGCCGCCCACCCGGCAGCCCTCGCTTCGCTCGGCACGATCGACCGAAGCGAGGAACTCTTCTACGAAGAGGTCAACTACGCGGCCAGCGAGGCCTTTGAACGGATCACCGGAAACCGTGACGCCTTCTACGAAGCCTGGGACGCACGCACTGCTGACAGCGACACCGGTGCCGACGAGCACAACATGGGCGAGGACTTCGACTTCGACGACCCGGCCGAAATGCACCAGCGCCTGCCCCGCCTCGCCACCCTCTTCCTCTCCCCGGCAGGCGGCCAGGCCTAAAGCCCGCGCGCTCGGCGAACACAGAGCCCTATGGTCAGGCCGTGCACTACGAATCGAGCGACCCGCAAAACCCGGACCGGGTCATCAGCTGGGAGAACGCAACAGGACTCCTGGGCACCGACCAACCGGAAGTGGTCGATGCCGCCTTCGAACGCGGAGAACCGCATGTCGGAGTCGCCGTCATCGGACTTGCCCTGAACCACCCCAATCCGGGCGCCATCCTGCCCCGCATCGCCCGCGCAATGCGCGCCCCCAACCCTGAACTGCAACGCCAGGGAACCCTGGCCCTCGCACACACCGCCCGCCTGCACCACATCGTCAACCAGGAATGCCTCGAGCTGTTGCGCAGCAGACCGCGGGGCAACGAAGCCGACGACGATCTGTGGACCTTCATCCCGCGCCGCCAACTGCCCTGGTGGCTCTGGCGCCACCAGCTTCCCAGCTACCTCAAGTGGTACCTCTTCGAACGCTGGCGCCACTGAACTACCGCTGAGGAAAGCGGCAGGTGACGCTCATGCTGATCAGCGCGACGGGAAGGAGACCAGTGCGAGATCCCATTGTTCCGCGGCTTCAAGCAGCGCGGCCATGCTCAACCGCAGCTCCACGACGTACTGGTACACGTCCACGGCGCTTTCACCCCGCTGCCATGGCGGGGCCGCCTCCATCGACAGGTGGACACGTATCCGCGCAGCATCGTCGCTCCGATCGGTCAGGCTGAAGGCCAAGACCGGCTCCACGAACACGGTGTCCGGCCACAAGTAGCCCTCGCTGTCAGGCTCGGTCACAGTCACCGTCCCCGCGGCCACCCCGCGCAGCCAAGCACTCACCTGACGGGCTTCATCGGTGAGCAGGCACGGGTCGGCGAAGGACCAACTGCCCTCAGGCGTGGTCACCGCTCCGCCGATCACCAGCCAGTTGTCATCGAATACCTGACCCCGTACCGCAGCGAACTGATACCGCAGCGGGCGAAACTCAACACACTCATCGTCTGCACCCAGAAGCATCGCCCCACCCTGCCACGGCCCCTCCCCGTACCGCGCGGGAAATGATCACGCTTGCCGTGGGAGCAGCCCGCTCGCCGACAGACCAGACACCCTGATCAGCGACTTCCATCGGTGCCCCGTCGTCGTGGGCAAATGCGCGGCCGTGGCCGCGGTTGAGCGATTGGGCTGCGCGGGTCACATGGACTGCGCGGTTCGCACAGAAATACTGGTGCGGCAGGGCTCCACACGCCGTCACACTCTCGCGGTCTCCGCCAAGACCAACAGGTCCAAAGGAGTCCAGGACCCCTCCACCTGGATGCCACCCCCTCGAAGCCGACCAGTGCACCTACCTCGCCAACTGGACCGCGATCAAGATCCGCCGGCAGTTGACCGTCGACCCCGCCGAGGCCAACGCACTCACCCAGACCTCCGTCGCCTGCCCCAACTCCCCCATCAAGGTCCCCCTCGCCCGCTGACCATCAGCGCCCCGTGCCGGGGTGCGTTGCTCTCGGCGCCTGGCGAACCCACACTCCGACCGTCCTTGGTCCGGAACACGACCTGGTTTCGACCGTCGCGGATCCGACGAGTGTCCGAGGCTCTCATGCCTATCAGGGGTGTTCAAAGAAGAGGAGTTGGCCCCGATCGCAGCCGTTGGGCTCGGCAACCACATCCGAGCACGTACGCCATCGTGGCCTGCGACGCGCCAGAGGTGCCCACCCCTGTTGAGTCCCATATGCCGGCGAGCGCCTGGGCCGCGGTCCGTACCGTTGCCTCGGTGCTGTATCGGGAAGGGCGGTGAGGGTCGCCCGACACGCTATCCCTTGTTTTGAAGGGCTGAACGCATGTGGTGGATACGGGCCAGGTTACGGCGGCGCATCCAGAGGACCCACACGCAGAACACGATCACGCCGACCATGAAGACCAAAGGGAAGACCAGTGAGCCGGTGGCGGCGCCAAGGACGATCAGCCCGACGCCGATCAGGCCCATGAAGCCCAGCCACCACGGAAGCCACCGGCCTCCCTTGTCCATCTGTCCTTGATGCTCGGCGACGAGCCGGCGCATGGAGGCCTGTTCTCCGGGGTTCGTCGGCACCTCACGGTGACGGATTTTACGGTTGAGCTCGGCAAGGCCGCGGGAATCTGTTCCGGCCGCGCGGCTGGCCCTGCGACGCTGTACGGCCAGGATCGCGATGGCGACAGCCGCGTAGGCCGCGCCCTGGGTGAGCCACCGAACCGGGCTTTCCCCTTGGCGGAACAGGGCATTGATCCCCACGGCCAGAACGAGGACAAGTACGGCTTGAGCAGGCAGACTGCGGTCGAGCCAGAGCTTGAAGGCGCGCATGGGCCGTACCTCCTGGGAGAGCGGACGGAACACGACTACCGTTTTGCAGGTACCCCGAAGTCGCCCACCTGACCACCCAGTTCTTCGACGCGGAAACCTCACCGGCGCAGCCCCTCCTGACAGCAGGCGGGGCAACCGCTCGCTGTGAGGATTCCCCCGCCACGGGCACAGTGGGACACTCCCGACACCCGGCCGGGCGCGGCAGGTCGCCTCGCGCCCCCGCACGCCGCCTGCCCTGCCGTCAGTGGGTTCCCAGGGGAGGAAACATGACCGTGCCGACACCGGCGAGCGACGAACAATTACGCCGTATCACGCAGGATGCAACGGGCCAGTGGATCGCCGACACCGAGCGCTCCTTCCGCGAAGTGTGGGATGACCAGCAGACACTGGACAAGCAGTTGGCCGCCATCACGGACGAGGCACGGCGCACGTGGTGGACCGGCCAGCTGCGCGAGTACGCCCGCCGGGGTGCCGAGCGCTTCCACTCGCAGGTGAACGGGCGACGGGGTGAGCTGATCGACCAGCTCATCGCGCTGCTGCGTCAGACTGACCCCCCGCTGAACGAGCAGGAGGCACGGCGGCCCGGCCGGCAGACGCAGGAGCTGGTTGCGGGGTTGGTGCCCGCCACCTCCACGGGCAAGGCCCTGACGGCGGCGCTCGCCGCCACGGAGGCTTTCATGAGTGAACTCATCGGCCGGGCACCGACATTGGAGGATCTCCGCACGGGCAAGGCGGACGGTCTTGCCCTGGCCGGTATGGAGAGCAAGGACCTCCTACGACGGAGTGCCGCGGCCATCGCGACCATTCCGCAGTTGCCGCTGCCCGAATTCGCCACCACGCTCACCGCCCAGGACAGCGCGGCCATCGCGGTAGTCCGTGGCACTCTGCCCACCGGAGAGCGTGTCACCCACGACGCGGAACGAGCCCTGAGCGAGGGCACGTCTCGGCTGACTGCCTTGCCCACGCTGGAGGAACAACACCAGCTGGTCATCGGCGCGTTCGACACCGCCCGCAGGAACCTCACCGCCTCGACAGCGAAACTGAACCTGCTGGTGACCGCCCTCGAAAAGACAGTGACCGACCATCGCGCACGCTTCGACCCCGCCAAGGTGAACTTCATCAATAGAATGACCCACTTCTACGGCGACCGATTTCTGATCGCACTGGCAAGCATGCCGCCCGCTACCGCACTCGAGGCCATCTACCGCATCGACCTCTCCTTTCAATATGACGGCGGTACGACGCCCGAAATGGCGCTCCGCGATGAATTCCCGCAGGACACCACCCCGGAGCGCCTGTCCGGCGTGCTCACACGCGTGGCGCAGTCCGAACGCCGTGACCTGCCGACCCTGACTTCCTTGATCCAGTCACTGGCACTGCAACCCGACAAGCCGCATGGCCCGTAGGTCCGCTGATGCCGAGGAAGACGCCAAAGGGTTGCCGCCCGATGACCTCGCCAGTGATCTGGGTTTCAACTGGCAGGGCCCTACACGTCTCGGTCCACCCGGCCGTGCCCCGGCCGCGACTTCTGCCCCGTCATCTGGCCACGAGTACTCGCTCACGCGCTGATCCGGGCATGCAACCGTTGCCCTGCGGAACCGGCTTCCCCAACCACTGGTGCGGCACGCTCAGAGCGAGTCGATGCCCGCTGCTGCCACGAGAATCGTCCAGCATCTTCTCTCTGCGAGAGCTGCACCCAACGCCCACCGTGGTCACCGTGCGTCGATGGTTTCCTGCACATCCTGTCCCGATCGCAGCAGTCGAACAAACGCCTTCAGGCCGGTGATGATCTCTTCGTTGTCCGTGAGTCCGTCCACCGTCTGCTCGAACTGTCTTGCCAGCCCGGTGATTCGACGATCGGCTTCATCGGTCCGCTGATAAGCGGTGTGTGTCAACGCATCATGCGCGCGCCGCAATTCGGCCAGGGTCCGATACTGCTCCTCCGCCTTGTCCTCGAGAATCCGCATGCCGGACTTGAGGTCTTCTACCTGTGTCCTCAACTCGACCACGTCGTCGCGCGGGTACTTCACCTCCCGAAGCAGCAGACCAAGACGTCGCCTGAGCTGCTCGAAATACGCTCCAGCAGGTCGGAAGGCGGTGCTCAGCAAGAAGAATCCAGCACACCAGTAGCCGAGGACTCGCTCAGCAGCCAGCCCGGTGGCAAGCAGGAGTGCGGCCGTGACCACATGTCCTGAGACGGCAACCCGCAGCATCAAGCGAGCGACCCGCCGCGCCTCGACATCGCGCTCCGCGGAGATAACTAGGCCCTTCTCCCTGCTGAGCGCGATCTCCGCCAGCACCGAGTGAGCCCGGAAGTAGAGGTTCCACGGCGTGGTCAGCAGCAGCAACAACCACAAGAGCCCAAGGACAGCGGCTCCCACGCCCAGCACCACCTCGGGCGGCGCCCCCACGGCATACGCCACAACCAGCACCATGACCGTCCCCGCCGCAACCGCGAATGCACCCACGACTTTTCCCATGCCCCCCCGATTCCTGCTGCTGCGGCCATGGTCCCGCGGGGGCAGGCATGTGGCATGAGTACCGCTACTCAGACCGGCGCGAAATATCCCGACACTTTCCCGAGAGGGCAACTGATCCCGGGCGCCGTGCCACAAGGGGTAACAGCAGCTCGACGGTGGACATCTCGGCCATCACCTCGGCGGATGCGGGCCGAAACCTGCGCGTTCAGTGTCACGGACCAATCCCAGTGGCTGGTCAAGCAGCCAGTGAAGGGGTTGAGGCCGATCTTCACGTAAAGGAGTGCATCAGCATGGTGGGTGGCATGAATCGGCGAACGCCGCCGCGTGAGCTTGCCCGCGATCCGGAATCCTGGCCCTATGCCGACCTCGCCGACCCGGACGCGGCCGCCGTCCAGGACTTCACCCGGGCCCTCGCCGCGGTCCTGGCTGAACGGCGGCTCAGCCTGCGCAAACTCGCAGACGCCTCCGGCGTTAACCGGCAGGCCATCGCCGACCTCCTGGCGTCGCGGGCCTGCGCCGCGAGGAGGTCACCCGGCTGGCCGCGATCAGCATGGACTACTACACCCGGCTCGAGCAGGGCCGCGTCCGGGCCTCCGCCCCCGTGCTCGCCACCCTGGTCCGCGCCCTGCGCCTCGACGACGACCAGCAGAGCTGCCTCTACGAACTCGCAGGACGAAGCGACGCACGCCCACGCCGCCAACCCCCGCAACGAGTACGGCCCGCCATGCGCCGCCTGCTGGACCAGCACAACCAGACACCCGCACTCGTCCTCGGCAAACGGCTCGACATCCTGGCCTGGAACACCGCAGCCACCGCCCTCTACACCGACTTCGGCACACTCCCCGCAATCCGAGCGATGCAGCACGACTGGGCACACAGCGCCCGCGACGCCGTCGCCGCCCTGCGCACGGAAGCAGCCGCCGACCCCGACGACCCCCAACTCACCCACCTCGTCGGCACGCTCACCATCCAGAACCCCGACTTCCGCACCTGGGGCGGCCGAAGCGGCGCGCGACGGCGGCGCCCAGTCCGACTCGGCAAGGACAACATCACCCGCGATACGGGCACCTTCAACGCCCGTATCGAAGCGGCCGGCTGACCGTCCGTCCGCAAGGAAGGCACACGTCATGGCACGCGTCTTCGTGAACGGCGCCGCCGGAAGCGTCGGCTGCCGCCTGCTGCACCAGCTTGCCGCCCGGCGTGCCGGAATCTGTCGCTTCCTCCACATCTCCGCGTTCCCCGACGCCTGGCGCGACCAGGGCAGAACCTCGTGCTTCTCTTCGGCCTCTGACATCGTGCGGTGGGATGCGGTCCCTCCGCGAAGAACAGCTCCAGCCCCGGCACGCCGTACGGGACCTCCTCAATGCGCTGCCCTCCGGTTGCAGGCCGTGCTGCTTCGTGTGGCCACGGGGCCAGGGTGTTTCAGGCAGTTTTGAACGCCTGATCGACGGTCAGCGTGTCCTCGTAGAGGTGCATGCGGACGATCTTGCCGTCTTCCACCACCAGGTGCATGGCCGACGGCGTGGTGAACTCCTTGCCGGTGGACGCGACGGTGTGGGTGAAGATCCCCAGAAGCATCACGTCACCGCCGTCGATGATGATCCGCTCCAGCACAACCGTGCTCTTGTCGTGTGCGAAGTGCGGCCACATCGTGGTGAAGTACGGCGCCACGTCCTCCCGGCGGGTACGGCGGCCGGTCCAGGGCAGTTGCTCGTTGCCGGGGACGTGCCAGTCGATGTCTGGCGCGAACAGTTCCTGGACGCCGTCCTGATCCTGCCTGCCGAGGCGTTCCACGAACTGCTCGGCCACGGCCCGTGAGGTCTGCGTATCTGTTGCCATTGCGCTTGCCCTTGTCTTTTCGTAAGCGTGGGGTGGGCCCATGGGGGCCTCAGCCCTGGAACTGGCGGGCTCGACTGCCCTGTTGTCTCCGGCAAGGGCTTCCCGCATCCGCAAAGTAACCATTTTGGTTACATTGATGGGCGAGGGAAGCGCCGGCTCTGCGACTGGATGGGAGTCAGGCGGCTTCGAGTACGTCCCGCAAGACGTCCTCGAGTGTGGTTCTCGCCAACTCCCTGCGGAGGGTGGCCTCGATCTGGTCGTAGACGGCGGTCAAGGCCGGGCCCATCCCGTGCCCCACGACACACTCGGGGTCGGGCGCCGAGCGGTGCAGAGCGAAAATCGGCCCGGCGGCGATCGCCTCATGGATGTCGAGCAGGGTGATCGCGGCGAGGTCCCGGGACAGCATCCAGCCCGCCCCCGCACCTCGCCGCGAGTCGGCGAGTCCGGCCTTGCGCAGGTCGGCCAGCAGACGACGGATCACCACCGGATTGGTGTTGACACTCGTCGCGATCTGCTCAGAGGTGGCCACCTCGTGGCCGCGGCGCTGATACAGCCCTATCCACGTCAGGGCATGTGCGGCGACAGTCAGCCTGCTGTTGGCGCTCACCTCGGACCTCGCTCCCTGGTTCTCCACTTTGTCGTAACCATAATCATTACAACAGTGTGCGGTAAGCCCGGTCGCGTGGATCCGTTCACAGCGCGGAGTCGAGAACGGGTGGCCCGGCATGGCGCGAGCCGGCCGGGAAGAGGTCGCGCAGTTGGGGGCGGTCGCTGTGCAGGTCGCACAGTTCCACGACCGTTCCGGACGGCCCGGCATTGAGCAGCGGCAGCCGGCCGACGGTCGCACGCGGACCGAATCCCAGTGCCGACAGTCTCGCGTTCTCCTCGGCGATGCCCTCGACCCAGTAGCCGATGTGGTGCACGCCTCCGCCCGGCGCGGCATCCAGTGGCGTGCCGGGGATCGCTTCCCAGAGCTCGACGGCGAATGGTCCGCCCTCGGAGAACGTCACGTGGCACTCGACATCGTGGTCGGCGCCCTGCGCATCGGTCAGCGTCAGCACGCGGACTCGTGTGGGGCGCCAGGACACCCCGAACACCTCGGTGAACTCCTTCTTCCCCTTCTCCAGGTCATCGACAGCCACTCCGATGTGCCATATCCGCTGGTCCATTTCCTGCTCCCGCTCTTCGCCGGACAGTGCAGCATCGACGCTACGCCATAAGTGGGCAGTGTGTCCGCTTAGCTGTTACCGTCGTTCCATGACATCCCCCAGCCGGGCGATCCGCGCCGACGCGGCACGCAACCAGGACGCCATTCTCGCGGCCGCGATGGAGGTCTTCCGGGACCTGGGGGCAGACGCCCCGCTCGACGAGATCCCCCGGCGGGCGGGGGTGGGCCGGGCAACGTTGTACCGCCGATTCCCCACCCGTGAGCACCTGTTCGCGGCAATCCTCCGCTCTCAGGTGGACGCCCTCGTCGAGGCCGCCGAGATCCGGATGGCTGCCGCGGATCCCTGGCAGGCGCTTCTGGAGTGGACCAGCGCCTACGAGGACATCGGCGCCCAGTACCGCGGGATGAACACCCGCATCGGCACGGCGCTGCTGGAGGACGGGTCGCCGATCGGAGAGCTCTGCACGCCGATGAAGACCGCGTTCGACGTGTTGTTCCGGCGAGCCCAGGAGCTGGCACGAGTGCGCCTCGACATCTCCTCCGCCGACGTGCTCGCGATCATCTCCGCGTTGCCGCGCGATCCGGACACAGGCCGAGCGAGGTCAACTCATCTCACCGTCGTCCTCGACGGACTTCGGCCGGCCACGGAGGCGGCCGCCCCCAACGGATGACGGCAACCAGAAGGAAGCAGGAGAGCGTCATGCAGATCTCCATCATCGGAAGTGGCAGCATCGGCGGCACGTTGGCACGGCAGCTGGTCGGCGCCGGCCACGCGGTCACGATCGCGAACTCCCGGGGGCCCGCATCTCTCGCACAGCTCGCGCAAGCCACCGGCGCCACCGCGGCCGAGACGACCGAGGCCATCGTCCGCGCCGAGCTCCTGATCGTCAGCGTGCCGATGGGCGCCCTGCCAGAACTCGGCCGCACCATCGAAAAGCACCTGCCGGCCGGCGCCGTCATCGTCGACACCAGCAACTACGTGCCCGAAATGCGTGATGTGCACATCGCCGCGATCGACGACGGGCTTCCGGAGAGCCTATGGGTCGCGCAACAGCTCAATCGGCCCATCATCAAAGCCCTGAACACCATAGGCGCCACCAGCCTCGCCGCCGGCGGCCAGCCGCACGGGGACGCCCGGCGGATCGCTGCTCCGGTGTCCGGAGCGGACGCGGCTGCCAAGCGGACCGTCATCGCGCTGCTCGACGAGATCGGCTTCGACGGCTTCGACGCAGGCGACCTCGAGAACTCCTGGCGGCAGCAGCCGGGGACACCCGTCTACACGACGGACCTCACGCTGCACCAGGCGCGCAAGGCCATCGCCGAGGCCGAGCGCGGCGACACCACGGCCTGGCGGGAGCACATCACCGCAAAAAGGCAGTAGCGGCCCAGCGGATATCGCTCCATCCCCTCCATCGATCCCCCAGGGAGCAGACCATGAACGGCAGGCTTGACGGCACGGTGGCGCTGGTGACCGGCGCGAGCAGCGGCATCGGCGAGGCAACGGCGCGCGCCCTCGCCGGCCAGGGCGCGGCAGTGGCGCTGGTGGCCCGGCGCCGGGACCGGCTGGAGAAGGTCGCAGAGTCGATCCGGGCCCAAGGCGGAACCGCACTGGAGATCGAGGCGGACATCACCGTCGGAGCCGCGGCACGGGACGCCGTACAGCGCACGGTGGAAGAGTTGGGCCGCTTGGACACGGTCGTGAACAACGCCGGCCTTATGCTCATCGGCCCGTTTGCGCAGGCTCCGGCCGAAGAGTGGGACCGCATGCTCGCGATCAACGTGCAGGGGCTTTTGCATATCACCCAGGCCGCGCAGCCCCATCTGGTTCGCGCTGCGGAGGACGCCCCGCGCCGGGTGGCGGATATCGTCAACATCAGCTCCACCGCCGGACGCGTGGCCAGCGCCGGGAACGCCGTCTACAGCCTGACCAAGCACGGCGTCGTCGCGTTCACCGAAGCCCTGCGCAAGGAACTCCTGCCGCAGCGCGTCCGCGTGAGCGTGGTCGAACCGGGCACCGTGGACACCGAACTCGGCAGCCATGTACGCGCGGAACTCCAGGCAGCCATCGCTCTCCAGACCGAGGGCCTGGAGAAACTGCACCCAGAGGACATCGCCGACGCGGTCACCTACATCGTCACCCGCGACCGCCGTGTCGCGGTCAACGAGTTGCTCGTCCGGGCCGGCGCCCAGACCTGGTGATCGGCTTCGGCCGCTGATGGCCGACAGCGCCGACGCTGCCCCGTTCGGCCACGAGATCACCCAGCTGACCGACTCCGGCGACCGGGCTCACGCCAACTGCGGGGACCCACCGGGCGGCTTGCCGTCTCATGTCACGGGCGGGCCAGACGCTTCTGATGCTTCGGCGGCGCGCTGGTATGTGGCGTTGAGGAGCTGGGCTTCTTCGAGTTGGTCTTCGAGGATGAC
>NZ_JBFAHN010000030.1:0-24411 GCF_040654175.1 Streptomyces sp. NPDC050738
ACGACCACACGCTCGACCTGCAGACCAAGGGCAAGGAAGTCGAGTCCGTCGTGCAGTTCTCGCACGCCCCCGGCGAGGTCGAGATCGTCTCGGCGCGCGGTCTGCTCCGCAGACACGACGCGCCGCCACTACGTGGCGGAAAAGAGGAATTCCGGCTCCGCCGGAATTAGGCCAACTCCGTTGGCCTGGGCTCGAATCGCTCCGCGATTCGGCCTGATGAAATTCGCTCCGCGAATTCCACTGGCTGGCTGCGAGGATGGGGGCCGCTTGTTTTCGGCTCTCCCTATTCTGATCTAATAACCCGTCAATTCCGGGTCCATCTCGCCAGCTTTCGCAATTGGCATTTCCCGCAACCGCTATTCAATTTGAGAACACCACTGTGGCACAACGGAATTGATCCGCGCAAGTCTCCTGAAGATGAGTCTTGGAACAGTACAGCGCGTAGCCATACCGCCGGCGCTGCTGCTGCGGGTCGTCGGCTTCGCTGCCGACCTCTACACTCGAACATGTGTCCGATGAATCTGCTGCCTCGCGCCTCACTGCGCTGGAGTTCCTGGAGCGTGTCCAGGTGCGCGACCTGGCGCGCACGCGGCGGTGGATCGTCGATGCGCAGCGTCGGGTGGGTGAGGAGCAGATTCGCCGTGAGAGGGCGGCGCAGCCCCCGCCGGAATGGACCTTCCAGGCGCCCACGGGGAAGGGCAGCGGGACCCTCCACACCACTCTGGGGGAGCACGCTGAGGAGTGCTGGGCTTCCCCGAACGCGAGGACTAAGGCGGTCGGCCGTCAGCAGGCCGTGCAGGCCCTGACGGACGGGGCGAGTCCTTGTGCCCAGTGCCGGCCAGACAAGGTGTTGGGGTTCCTGTGAGCGCTCTGCCGCGCGATGTGCCGCGCCTGCTCACTCTGGAGCGGCATCTGGAGCTCCAGCTGGCTGAGGTGCGGGCTGCCCGTATCGCAGCGCAGGAGCGCGATGCCCAAGATCTGGCCGAAGCTCGAACGGCGGGCGGCCTGCGCTGGTCGTTGGAGCCAATGCACGACCCGCACGGCGGTTCGCCGGCGCTCCTGCACCGGGCGGGTTGCCCGCTGGGGCGCGGGATTATCGACGCCTCAGACGGTATGGCGTCGCAGGTGTTCGCTATCCCGGAGATCAGTCTCTGCCAGGTCTGCGACCCTGGGCCCGACATCCCCAAGCCGGACAGAAAGCGGTCCTGAGCAGTTGGTGGGTGCGGCCCCGGTCGTACTGCGTCCCGCCGTCACAACGGGGGCACCGGGGCCTACCCCACACACCCATGTCGGCGCGGGATGCCCGGAGTTTAGCCCGTACGGGCGACGGGTCAGGCGCTGAAGCCGAGCGCGGATACATACTGCATCTGACCCCAGTCGCTACCAAGATCAACAGCGATGTCGTCCCATGCGTCGTCCATGCCCTGCTGGTCACCAGCAGCCCAGGCGTTCACCATCGCGTCCCAGTGGCGGACGTTCATCGAGCGGTACGAGAGCGCCCGCTGATAGGGCCGTGCGACCCCGGATTGGTTAAGCGGGTGGAACTCGACTCGCGTTCCGCCCCCGCCGTTGAGGCGCTTGAGCAGGTGGGCGGCGACGTTCTCGCGCCGCACCGTGCGGTACGCCTGCTCGATGGCTGCCAGGCTCCGGGCGTTCGGCCGGCGCTTCCCCGACGTCCAGGCCTTCAACGTGCGGTCCGTGACGGTGAGGCCCGCGGCGCGCGCCGCGCTCTTCGCGTGCGCGGTTTTCGTCAGGTAATTCAACCTGGCCATCAATCCGCGCTTTTGGTCGATGGGGGTTGCAATGCCACCAGCGAGGTCATCGAGCTTGCGTGCAGCAGCGTCGGAGCCTTTGATGCCGCGTGCTCCGTACTTCCCGAAATCTAGATTCTTGTCCGGCATCCTGCCCGCCCTCCCTCGGAATTGGTGTGCGCTGCTTTAGATGGTTCGTTCAACTCCCGCTAATGGTACAGGAAATGGGGGTCTTAAAGTTCCTGCACTGGAATGTCACTGCGCTGCTGAATTCTGCACCGGAATGTCATTGGTGGCGGAGAGTTCTGCCGCTCAGGTCGCTTTCGTCCTGCGGGCTTCGACGTCTGCCCAGCAGGAGTCGCACAGGGTGCGGGCGCCGACCCCGTAGCGGCGGCAGGGCTGCTGGCAGTGGGCGCACGGGCCGATCTGAGAGGGTGCGCAGTCCAGCGGGGGCGCCTTGCGCGGTGTGGCGGGGGTGGTCATGGCGCCATTGTCTCGAATCCGCGTGCGGGAAGCCCTGGGCAGGCTGGACGATGGTGGGCGTGAAGACGTTGTGGGAGTACGGAGAGCTGCGGTTCCAGGGGCAGGAGTACGGGACGTGGACGGGGCCCGTTGGCCACAGCGGCTCGGTTGCTCCGGGGGACGCAGTGGCGTTCTTGAACACGTTGGGCGCGGCGGGGTGGGAGGTCGTGTCGATGACGCATGTGGAGTCCACCCTGTACGGCACGAACCTGGCGTATCTGCTGAAGCGTGAGCAGTTGCGGTGACGTCACCGCATGGCGGCCTCGCGGTCGACCTGGAGAAGGAGCAGGTCGTACACCGGACCGCCGGGCTCGTTGCGGTACGGGCCCGCGTACGCGTACCCGAGGCGGGCGTACAGGGTGCGGCCGGCGGTGTTGTCCGGGCGGACCAGCAGTGAGGCGTAGTCGGGATCGATCGCCTTGAGCAGTTCGGCATGAAGGCGGGAGCCGATGCCCTGTGACTGGCGGGCGGGAGTGACCGCGAGTTCGCACAGACCCATGAGTCGGCCGGCGCGCACGTGCTCGGGAATCTCGGGCAGCAGCTCGGGGCCGTACCAGTACTCGGGTGTGCACGGGAAGGCGTAGCCGAAGCCGACCATGGAGCCGTTCGCGTACGCGGCAACCAGGCTGAAGCCTTCGTGGCGAAGGTGGTTGGTGACCTGGCGGCGCAGCGCGAGGGCGGACAGTCCGTCAGTGGTGGCGCCGGGAGTGTCGACCAGCTCGGGGTGGGCGTCCGACCAGATGTCCGCGATCGTCTCGAGTAGCGCCGGGACCTGGCCGGGGCCGTATGTACGGATCACCACGTCTGTGCGGCTGCTGGTCATGCCCGTCCTCCTCCGGTTGCGGTGGTGGCGCGGTACTCCTCGATCCAGTCCGCGACCGCGGGAACGCGGTTGTGGCGCTGGAGTGCGCCGGCGACGTTGTGCAGGGACTGCAACAGCCGGTCGGAGCGCACTTCGGGGAGGAACGCGAGGACGCGGCCCGCGGCTTCAGCGGCGGCTTCTGGCTCGGGCCGGTCCCTGACCGCATGTTGAATGGCGACGTCGGCTGTGTACAGAGCGCGGTTGCGGGCGAAGGCCTCGCCGTGCAGGAGAACGGCCTGCTCCGCGCCGGCCGCGGCGCGCTCGTGCTGCCCGAGGTCTGCGCGCGCCAGGCACTCCAGACCCGCCAACTCGCCGGGCGCGTAGAAGGAGAGCCAGGGCGGATCGGCATCGCCGGGGCCTTGGGCGTAGAGCGTGTGCGCGGACACGATCGCCTTGTCCGTGGCGCTGCTGTCGCCCATCAGTGCCCATCCGCCGGCCTCGCGCATGGCGAACAGCGACAGCAGCCGCGGGGAGCCGAGTTGGCGGGCGACGGTCTGCGCGCCCTGGGCTGCTGAGATCGCCTCCCGTGGCCGTCCCTGTGCTTTGGCCAGTAGGGACAGGCAGCCGAAGGCGTGCGCTTCGAGGTGGGGATCATCAGCGATCCGCGCGGCCGCGAGGGCCTCGCCGTACAGCGAGTGCGCGTCGCCGGCGCGGCCGGAGTCGTAGGACAGCCATCCGGCGGCGACCGCCAGGCCGCCGGTGGCCGATCGCAGCTTCGACTCCGTGCGGCTGGTGTACGTGCCGGTCTGGAGCCATTGGTAGGCGGTGTGCAGGGCCTCTGCTGCGGCCTGGCGTAGCGGTGCTGAGCCGTGGTCGTGGTCCTGCGCGTACAGCGTGGTGACGGCCGCGGTGACGGCGCGTACCTCGCTCGCGCCGATCCTCCCCGGGGCCTGCTTCTCGCTGCCGAGCGGGAGAGCGAGGATCGTACCGGCGCCATCGAGCAGGAAGGCGCGTCGATCCACGTCGTCCTCCTCCGCCTTGGGTCCGTACGGGCCGGAGGCGGGCAGTACGGGCGGTGCTGGAGTGGGCAGGCGGAAACCGATGTCGGCCATGCTCCGCCCGGTCATCTGGGTCAAGATGCGCTGATACACCGCGCGCGGACAGGTGACCTTGCCGTCTTCCCAGTCCGCGACCAGGCGCGATCCGCATCCGACGTTCTCGCCCATCGCCCTGCCGGCCTTACGGACCGCGCTCGCGAACTCGCCGCGGCTCATCTGGAATTCGAGCTCGCGCACGGCGCGCAGCCGGGTGTTGGGGCGGGGCTTGTCTTGGTCGGCCATGGCCTGCTCCGAGTCCGTGTGTCGGACGGGTGCGGCGACCGTACCGCCCCCACTGTTCCCATGCCCTTGTCTTGGGCTGACGTCACCTGCCCGGGGGCAACTTGCATCGTTCTTTCATCGGTCGCCCGTCGCACCGCGATACGCACGGCTGGTTGCGTGGACAGTGACGTGACGATTGATCAGGGGAGGCCACCGTGCCGAAGCCGTCTGCCAGTCCCTCGTGGTACGAACTCGCGCAGCCTGATGATCGAAAGCGCGCGAAATGGTCCTACGGGCTGAACCGCACCGCCTGGTCGTCCTGCGGCCAGGCCTGGGATGCGGTGGCGATCACTCCCTCGGGCCGGGGCCTGGACACGCTTGCCGGGCTGCGGATCGGCCCGTACGTGGGCGCGCTGGTGCTGGTCGACCACGTGCGCGGGGTGCTGTACGTGATGGTGCCTGCTGGGTCCGGTGACGTCCTGGCGGGGCTTCCTGGGGTGCGGGTGCTGTCGGTGGGTAACGAGCTGCTGTTGCCTGCCTCGTACGACCACAGCACGGAGGCCGCGGACCTCATCAGCCATCCGCGCGACGGTGATCCGCCCACGCTGGTCCCTGCCGAGAAGCTTGCCGAGCAGCTGCGCGCCCACCCTGCCGAGGGGGTGGGCGGACCATGAACGGATACGCCGTGCTGCACGACCCTGACGGTCGGATCGTCGACGTGGACGCGCCGCTTGATCGCGTCACCCACGAGCGTCTGTTCCGGGCGGTGCTCACGTGGTCCGACCCGAAGGCACTGACCCCCGACGACTACGAACAGGTCGGGCTGCTACTCGCCGGGGCCGCTCACGTGGTCGCCGGCGACGTCCGCGCGTACGCGGAGCGGCTGCCCGACGACGATGGCCGGCGCCTGCTCGCTGAGATCGTGCTGGGTGAGGCCGGCGGTCGCATCGCGCAGCCGTCCCGGACGCTGCGCCGGGTACAGAACAAGGCACGTCTGTTGCAGGCCCTGTACGAGAGACTGGATCGCCTGGGTGACTGCGTGCCCATCACGGGGGCGACCACCAGCACTTCCCCATGACGTCGTCCGGCGCCTTCCCCCCGTGGGCCCGGACGACAAAAAGCCCCCGGCAACCGCTCTACAGCGGTTCCCGGGGGCTTCTCGAACCAGGGCCTCAGCGCTGCGCGGTAGGGGCGCTGTGCGGTCGACTGGTGGGCGCCGCGGGCACGGTGTGCGCGGGCCGGGGCGAATCTGCAGGGGCGGCATCGCTGGTGTGCGAGCAGAGGTAGAAGCCGACGAGCACCCCGACGACCAGGAGGACCTGGTGGCGGTGCAGCTTCCACCAGGAGGACGGCATGGGGTCGATCAGCAGGCCTCTGACTATGGGTCCCTTCGCCACGGGGCGAACTCCTTCACATGTTGGATGTACGAGAGGGCCGGGCGGCCTGTCCCGTCCTCGCTCGCGACACAGGGCGAGGACCAGGCAGAGCAACCGGCGCGCAAAGAAGGCCGGCCCCGGCGTACGGGTCCGGCCTTCTGGTGTTGGTGCGGTTGGGTTCGAGCGGTACGTCAGAGATCGGAGGGCAGCTTCTCCCCGGTCTCTGCGTCGTAGGCAACTCCGGTCGGGGCCAGGCGAACCGTCTTGGTGGTCGCCTTGGAGCCTTCCTTCCAGGACTTCCCACCGATCTCTATCCGGATCGTCACATCAGCGAGCGGGTCCTTGACCGGCAATGTGATCTTGGGGTCTTCGGGGTACCAGTCGTGCTCTCGCTTGCTGGAGTCGCTCTTCCCTGATGACTCGATGCGCAGGTATTTGGCGTCCTCATCGAAGTACGAGGTGAGTTCGACGGTGACGTGGTCCCGGTGCGTGGCCCATTGGGCGGTGACGTCGGCGTTGACGCTGTCGATGTCGAGTGCCGCGCCCGACCGGCCTTTGTACGTGGCGGCTTTGGCCTCGCGCTCCTGGTGGTTCTGGTCGTCCTTCGCGCTCTGCCATACGACGGAGAGAGCGACGATCAGGACGGCGACCGCGGCGGCGTAGGGCCAGACACGGCGGCGCGCCTTGACGGGCCGATCGTCGTCAGGGTTCGCCACGGGCGCCGGCGGTTCGGGCACGTGATGTTCTGCCGGTGAAGTGCTCTCGTCAGGAGCTTTGACCCACCAGTTGACCTCTTCGCCCATGCGGCCGACGGTAGCGCGTCGCAGCGCCACGGCGTCGGGACTTGGGTGCAGGTCGGTCCGGCTGCGCATCAGTGGATTGATCACATGCATCACAACCCCTCGTAGAGGCGCCTCCGGGACGCGGAAACGGCCGCCCCGGGGGTGGGGCGGCCGCCGTCGGGAGGCACTGTGCGGATTCCGCAGTGGCGTTGCCTTGGAGCAGTCACAGTTGGTTGGGATCTTGCTGTGTGAGGCGCTTGCCGGTCGCGGTGTCGACTGCGGTCTTGTCCGGGCGCAGTTCGATCGTGAGGTGCGGGGGCCGGGTGTTCGGCTTCCACTTGGGGCCACCGACCATGACTGACAGGCGGACCGCCTCGTTACGGTCCTTGATCGGTACCTTCACCTCCACGTGGATCGGCGGCGCGGCCTGTCCCTTCGTGAGTGGCTTTGGCGCCTGCTGCGCTGTCTGGCCCCCTGCGTCGATCTGCACGAGCTTGGGATTCGCTCCCGCGTCGATCCACGCCGACAGGACAACGGACCGGCCGTCTTTGCTCCAGACCGCCATGGCCTCGGTCTTGATGCCATCAATGGTCAGCTGCGTGGCTGACACGCCCGCGTATCCGGCAACTGCCGGGGCAGAGGCGGCCGGCTTGGCGTCTGCCGCCTTCTGGCTGGGGTTGTCGTCTCCTCCGTGCGGCCAGATGGCCACACCAGCGACAAGCAGGGCTGCACTGGCTGCAAGGAGCGGCCAGGCGCGCCGCGGCTGTTCCTCGTCCAGCTCCGGGGCGTCCACGGGCGGTTGCGGTCCGCGGTGCTCGCCGGGTGCCGCCGCGTCGTCGTCGGTCCACCACTCGACTTCTTTGCCCATGTGGGTGACGGTCGCGCGCAGGTGCGTTGCGGTGTCGGGACGTCCGCAGAGATCCGCGACAGCTGCGCGGGTGGAGAGCCAGGCCACGGCCTGGTCGGAGTTGAGACCGTGGGCGGTGATGTCCTGGCGCTCTCCGAGCGAGGCAAGTTCCGCGGCCTCGTTGCAGCGGCCTTCCCGCGCGGCCTGGACGGCCTCGTGGTGCCGGGCATCGAGGACGTTCGGCGGCATCGCCCAACCCCAGCCGCCTTGGCTGCTGGGGTCCTGCTCGATGGGCTCGGGCAGATACGCGCCCGGGTCGTCGAAGTCGCTTTCCTCCTCCGGGTCCTTGACCAGTGTCAGGGTGGTGTCTTCGTCTGCGTCGTCGAGACCTTGCGCCTGCCGGCGCTTCAGCGACGTGTCCGTGAGTCCCTTCTCCTCCTCGCTGCGGATGGTCTCGATGATGTCGATGTAATTCGGGCCGACCTTCCAGACGGCTTGGCCCGGTGCGAGGGTCGGGATCCGCTTGATCACCCAGGCAGGCAGGCCGAAGATCTGCCCGACGATGCTGGCCTCTTCCGGGCTCAGCCGCCCGATCTGAAGGACTTCGCACAGCCGCGCCAGGTCCTGCGCCTTGCCCTCCCCCAGGTCCGACAACGTGTGCATGACGACGTCGAGGGAGACCCCGGCTTTGCGGCTGTTCTTCAGCAGCCGCTGGATCAACTCGGCAGTGGCCGGGGACAGCAGAATCTGCCACGCCTCTTCCAGCACCAAGTGACGGTGCGGGGCAGTCGACTGAGGCAGCCACACGTGTTCGACCCAGCACGCGATCGCGGCCATCAGCGAGGGAATCGCCGGGGAGTTGCGATCGAGGCGCGAGAAATCAAACGTGATCATGGGCAAGTCGATGGGGGGCAAGCTCGCGTCCAGGCCATCGAAAAGCCCCTGGAGGGAGCCTTCGGTGTACCGGGACAGCGCCATGGCGACGCCTTCGCCCCACACGGTGAGCTTGTCTGCCGGCCATCGGCCGTCTTCCGGGTCGATCAGCGCATCGACCACCCCGTTGAGGTGGGTGGCCTTGGGGTTGTTGAGGGCGTGCTGAAGAGCGTGCGCAGACTGCGGAGTGAGCGCTGCGGGCTCGACAGCTGCGATCAGCGAGCGGATCAACTCTTCGCGGACTTCGCGCGGGAGCAGGGTGCTGCATGGGTTGAGGGTGAAGTTGCCAGCCTCGATGACCTTGCCGCCAAGGTGGCGGGTCATCCGGGTCCACTCTCCGGTGTTGTCCTCCCCGAAGGAGTCGATGACCACGGTCTGGTGGGCGTGCTCGATCGTCTCGCGCCCGATGATCACCTTGCGTGTGGCTGACTTGCCCGAGCCCAGGCCACCAAGGGTGATGCTGTTGGTCGAGGGCAGGAGCCGGTCATCGACCATGGCAGCCGAGAGGTTGAACGGGCGGCCGTCCAGCACGGAGCGCCCGATGTGGATTCCGGGGAATGCGCTGTTGGAGGCGACGAGCGGCGCAGTGATCGCGGCGCTACTGGTGGGCAGGCGGATCACAGGATCGCCCCCTTCCGGGTAGAGGCTCCGTGAGCAGTGGTCATCACGTGGGCGCGGTGCTGCTGGCCCGTGAGCCAGTCGAGACGCATCCGGTAGCGGTCGGCGGTGGTGGTGGTCGCCCAACGGGCTTCGGTCACAGCCTCGGGGCTGTCGCCCCACACGGTCACGTAGGCGTCGACGTCCACCAGGGCGTCGCCCTGGACGAGTGCACCGTGCATTGCGCCGCTGGACAGTTCGTTGGCATCGAGCTTGACCTGGTCCTTGGTGACGACCTCGCTCGTGACCCGCTGCCACTTCGCGGAGCGGCGCGACTGCGCCGGCGGAAGCGGCCGGTACAGCACGGCCAGGGACCGGTCATGGGCTGTGTCCCTGGCCTTGCCCGCTCCTTCGCGCAGGAGCAGTTTCGGCATCAGGTCGCCTTCGTCGTCGGCGGGCCATCCGGTGATCCGTGCCGTCGTCGCATACCTGCCGTCGTCGAACGCGACCCACCCCGGATCGCGTTCGACGATCGCGGGCACGGGCTCCAACTCCACGCGGGTCAGGTAGCCCAGTGCCGAGAACTCGCCTTCGAGGGTGTCCATGACCCGCTCCGGGTGCGGCATCAGTGCCTTGGGAATGTGGACGGAGATCGTTTGCGTGTGGTGGGTGTAGTCGCCCCCCGTCGCGTGGTGGGTGACGTGGACCTGGATTCCGGCGCGGCGGGCCTTGCCCGCCGCGAACGTCAACGCCCGGCTGAACGTGTCATGGAAGCTGGCACGGTAGTTGGGGTCCTGCATGGTGCCGTGGTCCGGGTACAGCGTCCAGGTCCTGGTGCACCCGGTCCGGGGGATCAGGGAATCGGGCACGGTGCGCTCGCGCAGGTGCCGGTACCCGACGGTTGCCCATCGGCCGATCGAGCGGGGGCCCGGCGCGACGTTGATCAGAGCCGCTGCCGCACCGACCGCGCCGAAGGCCCACATGGGCGGTGCGGAGACCACCCCTGCCGACGCCAGGAGTGCGCTCGTGACCCCGGCGTTCACCTTCGTCAACACGACCTCTGCGGGGCTGAGTCCGCGCTGGAGAGCAGGAATGCGAAAGCCGGGGTCCAGCTGGTACACGGGTTCCTCCTACGGGTTGGTCGGCGGGGTGGGCGCCGAAGGGTTCGAGCTCGGGGCGGGGTTGGGCGCCGGCCGCGCCGGGCGGGGACTCGGGTGAGTGGCCTGCGCCGCCTTGCGCGCCGCCTGGCGGGCCGCGAGCAGCTGCTGGTTGCGGGGTGCTTCGCGCTGCACTTTGCTGATCGCCGACTGAGTGGTCAGCTGCGGGGAGCGCTGCTGCTGCTTCAGTCCGTACGCGGCAGCGAGAACACCGCGGTCCTGGTGCACGGCGCGGCCCGGGGTGTTCAGCATCCGGGGCATCCGTGGACGGTTCTCCTGCTCGTACACGTCCGGGCTTCCGGCCCGGACGACGGCTCGGGCCACGGGGTTGGTGGTCCGGCCTTCCACCCAGCTCCGGGCGGCGCCGGCCACCCGGGGCCCGACGTAGGGCACGCCGTGGAACACCATCCGCAGCATCAGGGCATCGGCCGCGAGCAGCAGGGCCGCTTCCAGCACGAGCGAGCCCCGGACCGCCGGGACGAGCGGGGTGATCAGGATCAGCACGAACGGGCAGAACATCAGGCCCAAGAGGCGCTGCGCCCATTTGTGGACCGCTGAGGTGTCGCCCCCGCGCGCCAACGACGCCAGGACCAGCGGCGCCATAAGGACGAACGCGAGGATCCCGGGGTTACGCGTCATGAACACCAGCGCTGCGAATCCCAACGCGACCACCAGTGCGGAACTGATGATGAGATTCGCCAGTGGGTTACCCGACCCCTTCAAGTCGTGCTGGATGACCTGAAACAGGGTCGACTGGTCGCTGTCGAACGCGGCCGTGAACGCGTTGCTCACGGCCGTGTTCAACAGCATGACGACACCGGGGACCGAAGCCATTCCGGCGACGGCCGCGAGGGTCCATCCCGTACTCGTCCCGAGCTGCTTGAGGCGGGGTACGCCCTGCCAAGCCGTCAGGCCACACACGACAACCACGCAGATGAAAATCGCGACAGCCAGATGCGCGCCCAGCCACATGAATTGGCCGTACAGCCAGCTGTCTGCCTTCTCGGGCGCCCATGTGTGCTGGGGGGCGATGAGCCCCTTGATCTTCTTGAGCAGGTAGTTGACGAGTTCATTGACGTGGTCGGAGGCTCCTCCGACGATTCCCCCGTCATCCCCGGTGCCGGAGGATCCGCCGCCGCCGCCCCCCTGGCAGTACTCCTTCGCCGGACTCTTGAGGAGACTGCAATCGTTCGTGTCTGGCATGGCGGATCAGCCCTCTGTGACAGTCGAAAACAGGGTGTTCCCGTACTTGGCAAGCACGATCGCGACGAACAGCGTGCCGATCGCCAGAAGGCCCTTGTTCATGGCGCCCTTCGGGTCGTGCGACGCCTGGAAGAGCATCCGAATGGCGATGACGGCGATTACGGCCGCAATGCCTTTCGTGACCAGTCCGCTACCGGTCAGGCCGATTGTGTCGAAGAAATCGGAGAATCCCGTGGACAGGTCGGAGCCCTTGGCGAGGATGTTGAAGTTGCTCATGATTCAGATCTCCTGGTTCGCGTGAGGTACAGGGCGGGCCATGGCGTACAGGTCGGACATCGAGTCGATGGAGGAAAAGCGGACTGCGATTCCAGGCCTGGGGGCCTCGATCATGTATCCGCCTCCCACGTAGATTCCGACGTGGTGAATGCTTGCGGGACTGCTGCCGTAGAAAACCAGGTCGCCGGGGCGAGCTTGTCCCGGCTTGATCGGTTCTGATGCGGCGTACTGCTGTGCTGCCGTGCGGGGCAGGGAAATTCCGGCCTTCGCGTAGGCGTACAGCGTGAGCCCGGAACAGTCGAAGCCGGTAATGGGCTTTCCACTGCTCCCATTCGGAGAGCAGCATGTTCCGGTACTGGGGCCGCTTGCATTTCCGCCGCCCCATGAATACGGGGTGCCGATTCGGTCGTTCGCCGCATTGATGGCGATGGCGGCCTGCGTGGTGGTCGTGCTCTTCCCGCCAGAGGGAACGGAAGCGAGCGCACTGATCGACCGTACGTAGTTCTGTGTTTCCTTGTACGGGGGAACTCCCCCGTACTTGATGACCGCATTACTTCCTGCGTTGTACGCGGCCAACATGTTGTTTTGCTTGTTGCCTGGCACGCCCTTGACGTCCTTTGCGACACCGCACAGGTATTTGGCCGCTGAGGGGATCGCATCCTCAGGGTCCATCACATCGCGCTTACCGTCGCCGTTTCCGTCAATGCCGCTGCTCTCCCACGTGGACGGCATGAACTGGGCAATGCCCAGTGCACCAGCCGGTGAGTGCGCGTCCGGCTTGAATCCCGATTCCTGTGTCAAAAGCGCGGCCAGGAGATTCGGGCTGACTTCGGGGCATGTCTGCCCTGCCTTTTCGACCAGGGCTCTGTACTCGGTGGGCACGGCCACACCGAGCGCCTGCCCTATGACGGGATCGTCACTGGCGGCCAGGACGAGGCCGCCCACCAGGACGGCCGCGGTGGCTCCCACCCCGACGGTTACGGCTGCTGTGGCGCGCAAATCGCTTCCCCTCCTTCCGTCATGTGGCTGTTCAGGTGTTTGCACTGGTCAGATCCACTTTTGATGTCCGCCAGGAGTCCGCCAGGGGCCCGCCGGGAGTCCGCCGGAGACCTGTCGGAGCCCGCCGCCCGGCGGGTCCAGGACGGACTCCGGCGGGCTCCTGGCGGGTGTTGGGCGGGCTCCTGGCGGGTGCGGCCGGCGGTCACGAAGCGGCCTTGGCGGCCGCCCTGAGGTCATTCAGCCAGTAGCCGCGCACGTTCCTCTCGCCGCCCTTGCCGGGCTCGACTCCGAGCAGCGCCTTGATCTTCTTTCCGAGTTCGCCAGGACGGGGGTCCATGATTCCGAGGAACGGAGCCAGGTCCTGAGAGGACATGAAGTCAACGCCCTTGCCCTCAAGAATCTCGATTGCCTGCGTGATCGGAGAGCCGGATACCTTTTCGATGGCCCTCTGCTGCCGTTCCTTGACTTCGTCGACAGCGTCCCAGATGAACTTCTCCGGGAAATCGAACCCTCGAATAAGAGTCGACCTCCCCCTTTCGAAGAACACTCCTTGGCCCTTGATATCCGCATCCATGAGCGTCGGATTGACCGGGGCGACGGTCTTGAAATAGTCGTCCCCCATGGTGACTTCCACATTCCCACTGGACGCCACATACAGGCACAACCGGAGAAGGAACTGCGAGCGCACGATAACCGGGATGGCATCCTGCGAAGGACGCTGCGTCAGCATGATGACCGAAGTCTCTGATTCCAGAGCCTTCGAAACCAGTACCCGCGATCCCTCCTCTACCCGACGGAAGCGCTTCATTTTCTCCGGGGTTCCGTCGTGCATGTAGAAGTCCGCCGCCTCATCGATGATGAAGAAAATCGGCTTGAACTTCGGAATCGGTTCCCGGTTCCTTTTGGCAGCCTGCATTTTCTCGTACCGGGAAGCCACACGGGCATTCAGCTCATCGAGCATGCTTTCCAGGACGGCCGGATCATCGGAGGCCTCATAGCGGACCGCGATGGGCTCGAACGTTGTCAGCCCGCACAGTTTCCCGTCGAGCAGATACAGGTCGAATTCGCCGTACGCGAGCAGCAGGCATGTAATCAACCCGTTGATGAGCGTTGTTTTGCCCATCTGGGTCATTCCGCCGACGAGCAGCGATGCCTTGGAAAACGTGGTCACTCCGACCAGTTCCCCGGTGACGTCATGCCCGATTGGCACTCCCGCGAAGTGCTGGATCTCATTGCGGGTCGGCGGGTCGAACGCCTTGGTGAACGGCGGCTCGTCCAGGACCAACAGCCGTACACAACGGTCGTTTTCGCGGTTCGTCACCAGCTTCAGGTGAAGTTCGGTGACGTCGAACATTCCCGCGATGACGCCTAGCTTCTGGGCGACATTCTTGTACGTGAAGGGTTTCGGCACCATGAAGTCGTAGAGGGTGCCAACGTCCAACTGCTTCACGCTGACGTGCTCAAGCAGGATGACCTTGTCCGCGCTGATGGCCCCGGACTCTGTCATCACTGTAGTGAGGCCCTCGTGAATCGGGACGGCCTCAGCGGCCTCTGTAGCCGCCTCTTCAGGCTTGGCAGATGCCGGGACTACGGCGGCCTTCATCTCGCCCGCCAGAAGTCGCCTGATAGCCCTGCGAAGGCGCCAGGCCAGATATCCCAGGCCAACCAGGACCCCGCAGACGAGCAGCATGGTTGCCCACCACGACAGCCCTAGCTTGTCCTTGATGACGGCCAGTAGGCCGGTTACCAGAACCAGAGCTCCGAGTGTGCCGAGCATCTGCCCTGATAGGTCGTCGTTGCTGTGCTGTTGTTTCACATCCCACCCCGTTTCTTGACTGTTGAAGATCAAGAGCTGTGAGGATAACTCGCGGCTCTGACAAGCCCGTTGTGGTTTTCAGGGTCTGTCGTCGTTCTGTTTCGTTCCTGGTGCATTCCGGGTCTGCTCTCCGGGTCTGCGGGCGTCGTGCTCGCTCACTGGTTCGCTTGCCGGGTCACTCGACTGCGTCGCATTCCGGCAGTCGCAACCCAGCCCAGCCGGAACATTCCGGCTGGGCTGCATTGGTGGTGCCGGACACGATCAGCGGGGGCCTTCGACGTCCTCCGCTTCCTCGCTCTCCTCGTCCTCGCCTTCGTCTCCGCCCTGGCCGGCCTCCGCCTTCAACTCGCGCCAGATCGCCCGGATCTTGTGCTCGCTGCCGACGAAACCGGCGTTGCGGTATGCCTTGATGGCCGCGCGGTACGACATCGGCGGGTCCTCGCTGTAGCGCAGCGCGCGCAGCACCACGCCAACCTGCTCGTCCGCCAGCTGCTCGCCCGTCACGGGAACCGTCACGCCCGTCACGGCCGCGATGTCCTCGATCGTGCCGAGCAGCGCACGGTGTGACGCCTCCGTGAGCGCGCGGTGTGACGCCTCTGCGTCAGCGTCACGGTCCAGCTCGCTGACCTGCGTGACGGCCGCCATTAGGGCCGCGACGGGCAACGTGGTCGGTGCGACGGGCTTCCACTGGCCAAGCTCCGGAAGCGCAATGCGTGCGATGGCCTCGGGCAGGGGCTTGGCCGTGACCGTCTTCGCCGTGGCTTCGGCCTGCTTGTGGAGCTTGTTGGTCATGGTCTGCTGTGTCTTGAGTGCCGACTGGCGGTACTCCGTCTCGGCTTCGGCCACCTGCCGCTCCAGCATGGTGGCCAGTCCCAGCATCTCGATCTGGTGCGCCGCGTCCGCTTCCATCTCCTCGAACCGGTCCCGAACCTGCTGGGCCTTGGCATCGAGCCTCTGGCGGGTGCCGGCGGATACCGGCCTGCCGAGTGAGGGAAGCGCGATCCACCAAGCTGTCTTGGTCGCGATGATCGCAATCGGTGTCAGGATCACCGCGAGGTCAAAGCCGCCGTGGAGGATCAAATCGGCGGTGGGGATTGCGGCGTTGACCGCGGTGAGGGCCAGACCTGCCCACCAGACGCGCCGCGAGCGCCGGCGGTTGTTGCCCGCCAGGATCTCCGTCGCCTGGAACACGACCCAGAGGGAATCGAGCGCGCCCACGGTCGGAACCGACCACGTTCCGAAGCGGGGGTTGAGGATCTGGAAACTCACGGCCATCGACAGGATGGCCACGGCCAACGTGACCACCCCGAGGATGCTGAGCACCATCCCGCGAGGGGTCAGCCTGTTGTGCCACTTCGTGTTGTCCACGGTGCCTCTCCGTTCTGCGAGCAGGGGTCAGGCCGCCAGGACGGCCGGAAGGTGGTCGATGCTGTGTCCGCGCATGACGAGTGCGGCAGCCAGGTATTCCGCGGCCTCGCTCTCCTCGATGCGGAGCTGGAGCTGGCCGAAGGCGAGGGCCACGACGTGCGCGGGAGCGACCTTCTTCGTGTCGCCGCAGATGGCCGCCTCGTTGATCAGCGTTCCGGCGACGTCCATCAGCCGGGTGTGACGCTTCTGGGCACGGGACTTCGCGAACATGGGTCTCCTTCACGCCGCAAGGGCGACAGGGGTTTCGGCGCACCCCGGGCAGCAGCCCAGGGACGTCGGAATCACATAGGTGTGGGTGACCTGGCAGGCCTGGCAGGTGCGGCGGGCGCGCATCATCGCGTGATGCGCGCGCCACATGCCGGCGGTCATCGGCCGGACCGGCGCGGCCAGATCGATGTAGTAGAGGTAGGCGACACGGATCAGCCGGACCCGAGTACGCGGGTCCCGGCGGCCGTACCAGAGGATCTGTGCGGCGACGTCCTGCCCGCCTGGCCGAAGGCCTCGCGCTCGCAGTTGTCGCCGCGTCGCGAGGCCTTCGGGTGCCAGCTTTTTCGGGTACGTCGGGATGCCGTACTCCTCCCCGTCCGGGTCGAAGAACCGCACCTTCACACCTCGTCCAGGCGGCGCCGGACATAGTCGACGCCCGCCCGGTTGAAGCGGAGCTGCGACCGCGTCACGGCGCCGGTCTCGCGGTCCCTGGTGTAGGCCACGAGCACGGCGCCTCGTGCGTCTGTCTGGACGGTCATCCGGTAGACATCGCCGTGCGTCTGCACGTCCGGGATGTCGAAGACCGGGCCGTCGTCCACGGTGTCCGGGGTGGTGTCGTTCATGACCGACTCCTCAGGTGCCTCAGATAGCGGTCCTGCGCGGCCGCGAACTGCTGTTGCAGCGGCGTACCGACCGGGCACCGTGCCTGGTCCGTACAGCCCGTGCAGGCGTCCAGATGCGCGCGAAGCGTCTCCGCAGCCACCCGGTACGCGCGGTATTCCGTGCTCGTACCGGGGCTGCTCACCGGCGATCCCGCGACTGCTGGTTGCGTTCCGCGACCTTCCGCGAGAGCTCCTCACGTTCGGCGTCGGTCAGGCTCGTGATCATCGGACCGCCTTCGATCCGGCGGCCTGCGCCCGTACGGTGTCGGCCTCGCGAACGAGCCGATCCGACGTCGTCCACACCGACCCGACCACGAAGGGATCGCCGTCCGGGCGCAGTACGTCACGGACCACCAGGGCCCACTGCGCGCAGCGGCGACGGAGCAGCTCGCGGGCCAGCTCCGGGTCTCGGACGAGGGCCAGCACCTCGAAGGCGCCGTTGACGTTCTGGTAGATCGCTCCCCTGCCGCGCGGTCCGATCTGCGACTCGATCACCCGCCGCAGCCCTTCGAGAATCTGGGGGTCCGGCGGGGCGGGGGTGGGAATGGGGTGTGCCATGCTGAGCTGCATCAGGTCCTCCAACCAGGTCCTGGTCAGACAGCCTCAAGGGCCTAACTCCTTGAGGCTGTCGTCTTGTTGAGCGGCACGTGTGAGTGCCACAGCACCCCGGACCGGACTCGAACCGGTCTGCGTTCCTACGGGGTCCGCGATGTTCGCCCCTGTCTCACCTGTGCGTACGGATCACCGGCCACCCCAAGGAGCAGGGCAGCAGGGGAGAAGGTTCGTAGCTGTTGATCGCACAGGCAGGGCGGCTTGTCGCTCGTTGCCTGATCCCGGTCGACCATTGGACTTTGGCGGTCCTCCGCAGATCTCTCCGCTCGGGCGTGAAGTCGTAGTTCCGGGGTGTCCGCTGTGGAGTTCTCAAGTAACGGCCGCTTCCTTTCAGGGCGCCTCTACGCGCTACCTGTCCGGGCGGTCAACCGTGCCGGTCAGTGCTTCATGTACCTTCCGACTGAGATGAAGGTACATGATGTACTCACGACGCGCAAGCAATGTACCTAGCGGGTTGCATGATGTACGTTGGCGATAGGAACCATGTACTCGCGAGAGAGGGAAGGCCGTGGCATACAGGACCAGCGGGACGGGGTACGCGGATGTCGCGGACCACTACCGCAAGGCCATCGAGAACGGCGAACTGGCGACCGGCGATGCACTGCCGACCGTCCCTGAGATCCGGGAGCAGTTCGACGTGTCCGCCAAGACCGTCAGCCGGGCCCTCAAGCTGCTGAAGGACGAGGGACTCGCGGCGTCGGCCGGCGCCAACGGGACCGTCGTAACGGCGCGGCCGCGCATCGCCCAGGCGACCGGCGCGGCCCGGGTCGCGCGGACCAAGTCGGGCGGGCCCAATTACGCGACGGGCGAGACCTCGACCAACCATGAGGCGTGGATTCGATCCTGCGCGGACCCGGTCCTGTGCCGGTACCTGGAGATCGACCCGAGCGACGAAGTCGTCATCAGGCGCAGAGTGTTCAGGCAGGATGGCACCCCGAAAATCATCGGGGTCGAGGTCATCCACCCGCGGGCTCTGGCCGCCGTGTCCGACCTCGCGAAGCAGGGCACCCGCGGCCCCGTGCATTGGTTCGTGGAGTACGAGGCCGCCACCGGCAGGACCATTCACGCCTCCCCGGAACGGCGTGCCGCTCGGTTCGCGAGTCGCGATGAACTGGAGCTGATGGAGGTCCCGTTGCCCGACTCCGATGTTGCGGTGCCGGTGTTCATCACCCACACGGTCTTCCATGACGAGGACGGGCCGTTGGAAGTGATGGAGGACATCCACTACCCGGGCCTGTGGCATGAGGCCCGTACGTAGCCGGGGATGTGTTCCGCCTCCTGAAGGCGTGTCGTTTCTGCTCTGGCTTGCCGTGAACTCCATCTCGATTCGCCCCGTCCGGTCTGGTGGTTGGAAGACCAACGTGACCGGTTCCGATCGATCTTGGCAGTGACTGCCACTGGGGATCTTCAAACGTCCCCAGTGGTTGTCACCTCCGTTCCGCCCGCACCCGATGTCACACTCGGCCGCAATCTCCGGAGGTGATCACATGGACGACCGTCCCGACTGGGCACGCCGCATGGTCGAAGAACGGGCTGCACGTGAGTGGTCTCAGGCAGACGCCGTACAGAACTTGATGGCCCGTCTTCCGTACGACCCCAAGGGTCCTGACGACGAGAGCATGCGCCGGCAGTGGAAGCGGTGGGAGGCCGGTCAGGCGTTCCCCGAGAAGTACAAGGCCGCGATCGCGGCGACCTTCGGGACCACGACCGGCGCCTTTTTCCCCGAGCACAGCCGAGCACCCCGTTCTCAGCTCCAGGTCGTCAACAACATGGACACGGTGGAGATCGTGGCCCGTATGCGGGCGTCGGACGTCGACCAGGCCACCCTGGACGCGCTGCGGATCACGGTCGACCGGCTGTGCTGCGAGTACGCCTACATGCCCGCGGCCCAACTCCTGACCGAAGGCCGGGCATGGATGGGCCGGGTCGTCGGGATGCTCAACCGACGCGTAAGCCTGGCGCAGATGCGCGACCTGTACGCACTCGCGGGGAGGCTCGCCCTCCTCGTCGGCTGCGTCGAATACGACTCGGGCGAACCCCGCCAGGCCGAAGCCACCCGCCGCGCCGCCCTCTCCCTCGGGGACGAGGCCGGCCACCTCGGCGTCACCGGGTGGGCGTACGAGATGCGGTGCTGGTTCGCGCTCACGCGCGGCGATTATCGCGGCGTCGTCCAGGCCGCGCGCGAAGGCGTCGCGCTCGCGCCGAACGAGGCGGTGGCCGCTCAGCTCTACGCCCAAGAGGCCAAGGCCTGGGCGCGGCTGGGTGACCGTCAGCAAACTGAGATCGCGCTCGACAGAGGCCGACAGGTCCTCGAAGCGCTGCCGTACCCCGAGAGCATCGAGGATCACTTTGTGGTGGACCCCGCGAAGTTCGATTTCTACCGCATGGACTGCTACCGCCGGGTCGGTGAGGACCAGCTGGCCGAACAACTCGCCGGCGAAGTGATCCGCGCGAGCACCGACTGGGACGGCACCGAGCGCGCACCCATGCGGATCGCGGAGGCCCGGATCACGCTCGCGGTCGTAGCGGCACGCGGCGGCGACCTCGAGTCCGCCCTGTCGTACGGAGAGCGCGCCATCGGCGGCGAACGCCAGTCACTGCCGAGCCTGGCCATGGTCTCCAGCGACCTCGGTCAGGTCCTGCAAGCCACCTACCCAAAGGCCCCGGACGCGGTCGACTTCCTCGCCCACCTACGGGCCTTGAAGAACTCCGGCAACACCTCGGAGTCCACCTGACCCACACGAAAATCTATCCACAGGCCACCCATGCCAGGCTGTTCCCAGAACGATGATCGGCCGTGCGCGGCTCTCGCCCTGATATCCCGCATTTGACTGGTAAGTTGCCCACATGACAGCCAATCAGGACACAGAATCCACCGGCAAACTAGCGCCCGAGATGCTGTGCAACCTGAAGATCTACATCGCCTGACCTGTAAAAACGCGAAAGCCCCAAAGGCCGGGGAGTTCCCGGACGCCAATCCGGGACCGTACTTCGGGGCTGACGCGTGACCCTACGTCGCTGCCGAGTGTAAGGGAGATTCCTCCCCCCTCGCCACAGGGCAGCGGCGCACCGCCCTAATTCAGGGCAGGAAGGCCCGCCCGTGCCCCACAAGCAGAAGCCGCCCGCAGAGTGCGGTTCATGCGTCAAGATCCATTCAATCCTGCGACAGCACACACGCCGCGCTCTTGGCCAGCCCATCACTGGGGCGGCCATGGCTGCCGCGGCTGGAATTTCCCGCCGTAAGGCCCTGCTGCACGTCGCCTACATGGTCGAGTGCGGGTGGCTGAAGGAAGACGGCCGGACGCCGATCGAGCCCCTTCCCGGCACTCCGGCCGCTACCGAGGCAGCGCAGCAGCAGACCGCACTGCGCTGGGCCACGAACCTGTCCCTGTCGTGCCGCACCTGTGGTCGGCTCATGGTGGTGCTGGCTACGCAGGCCGGGGGTGCCTGGCATGTACAGGTGAGTGAGCCGGACCTGTCCACCGCCCTCGGCATCGCAGAGCGCACAACGCGCGACCACATCGCCGCCCTGACTACCCGCCGCCCCCACGCTCGCCACCCGCAGGCGGGCCCGCTGCTGCGCGGCGAGCGGCTGCCGGACAGCGGCGGGCGCGGCGGGCTGCGGTGGGTGTTCCTCGATGGCAAGACCCGTGCGGGTTCGCTGACTGACAGCTACTCGCCAGAGGAGTACCGCGCACTGCGGAGCACGGCGCTGGACATCCTGGCTCAGGCGCCACTGATCACGTCTCGGATGACTGCCCGGGAGCGGACGGGCGCGGCAGAGTTGCTGATCATTCCGCGCCTGCATGTCGGGTACCCGGCAGCCGCAATCCTGGCCGCCATGATTGATCCCAACGACCATGAGGGAACGGTGCGCACTCACGCGTACGGATTGATCCGATGGCGGCTCGCTCAGCGGGCGCCCGAGTCCGGATACGTCGCTAAGGCTCAGGACACATACGACCCCACTCCGATCGTGCACGACTGCGCCGACTGCGGCTTCCCGGTCCGCGCACCCTTGCACGTGACGCTGTGCGGAGACTGCCAACGCCGTATCGCGGCCGGCCTCTCGCTGGATGTAGTGGAGGGTGCGGAGGCGAAGCGGCTACTGGCTAGACGCGTTCCCTTGCCGTCCTGACCATCCCGTACGTGACGCTGCCCGCCTCGCTATTACTCAGTAATAGCGAGGCGGGCAGCGTCGTCTTGCTGCGAATCAGGCGGCCAGCCCGAAGGCGTCTTGAGTTGGGACAGCTCGATCGAAGGGCCGGGGCGGCGCCTGCGGCTGACGGTGCGCGGCGCCGCCTCACGGCGCGAGCCCGGTCCGCGCTCACGCGATCCGGGCTCTCAGGAGTCATTGGCCTGTTCTCAGGCTTTCTAGGCACCATCTCGCCATCACGTCATGAACGCCATCCCTCACACGAGTGACAGGCCGCCGCTGGGATCGCAGGCTCGGCATGGGCGCTATTACTGAGTAATAGCGCCGGACGGGACATGCCTAGGGCGCGGTGGCGCGTTCTTGCAGCAGTTCGGCGAGTTGAACCAACTGCTCCGTGGGCAAGAGACGAGCCAGATCGTCAGCGATCTGTTCCGGCTGACGCAGCGAGACAGTGGGAACCACGCGTGCCGCCGTCCGCCCCTTCCTCTCTGTGGCCGTGTCCTGCGGCGGAACTCCCTTGTTCTGCCGAGCTGCCATCTGCTGCGCGGCCGGGAGCTGCGCCACCTTGAGCGCCAGCTGAATGTCATTCAGCTTCCCGCCGTCTAGCTCCGCTTGCAGTTCCGGAACGAGCGCCCGAAGGGACTCCTCCGCGGGCTGTTGCTCGTCCGAAGCGAGCTTGGCGAGCAGAACCCCACGCTTGACCTTCAACTCCCCCGCCAGAACCAGGTCTTGAATCGGCGCAGTGAGCTTCAACAGAGCCATGCGCTGAGAGACGAAGCCCTGAGTCTTGCCGATGCCATTAGCGACCGCCGTCTGTGACAAGCCCTTCCCGTTGGGGGGCACCTCTACAAGGCCGCTCAGGCTACGCGCCTCTTGCATGGGGTTGAGCCCAACCCGTTGCAGGTTCTCGGCCACAGCCCACATGAGCGGGTTCTCTGCCGCCTCGTCGTTGACGAGAACGGGCACATCGGCGCAGCCTGCAAGCCAGGCTGCTTGAAGACGCCTGTGCCCAGCGATGACGACGTACATCCGCGTGATCACCCCGGCGTGCTGCGGGTGATGTCTGAGGAAGGCCTCACGGGTACAAACCGTCAGGGCCTGTACGACTCCGAGGCTCGCAACGCTCTTACTCAGCCCTTCGAAATCGGGATCCTTCGCATCGATCACACCGCGCGGGTTATCCGGGTTGGGGGAGAGGTCGGCAAGCGGCACCCGAGA
Source organism: Streptomyces sp. NPDC050738 (assembly GCF_040654175.1). Classification (NCBI taxonomy): domain Bacteria; kingdom Bacillati; phylum Actinomycetota; class Actinomycetes; order Kitasatosporales; family Streptomycetaceae; genus Streptomyces; species Streptomyces sp. NPDC050738. Next base: position 22,664 of record NZ_JBFAHN010000030.1, read on the forward strand.
GGTAGCACCGTCGGTGGCCGGCTGGTTGTTCCGGTCGAACTGCGCGGCCCGCTTCTCCTCCCATTCGCGCATCTCGCGCTCTTCGTCCGTCACCTGACCGTGCCCCAGGCCGTAGGCGTTGAGGACGTCGCTGCGTGTGGGTGCGTCAGGTTCCGGGGTCTCACTCTCGTAGCGGGGCACTTGATCCTTCTTGCTCAAGCTCATGCGGCCAGCTCCTTCGCGATGCTCCGCATTCCCTCGACAAGCTCACACTCAGGCGCCCACTCAAACAGAGGAACATGGCGGTCTGTGGCGTCGCGCTGCTCCTTCAGATCGCCGAAGCAGTAGAGAACCCCTGGGCTGGTCCGCTCCTCCCACTCATCGCGCTTCTTCTGTACGGAGGCACCGCGTCGCCCGTCGTAGGCGTTGATGATGAAACCGAGTTCATCGACCTGGACTCTGGTCATCTTCATCAAGTGCTGACGCTGGCTGTTGAAGAGGTCGTATGCCTCAAAACTCGGGGTGTCAGCCCACACGGGCATGAGGAGCCCGGAGCGGTCGGCAAGTTCGTCCTCGCGCCGCTGGACGTAGTGCATGGCGATGTCCATGGCCAAACCGAGGCTGGGTGGGCCGTCGAGAATGATGACGTCGTAGCTGGCTTCAATGGGCTCCAGCGCACGGGCAAGGGACTCCTCTCGACCCGTGCGCACTTGGCTGAGCACCGCATCGAAGAGGAAGGCGTCGTTGCACGCGGGGAGTAGATGCAGCCTGCCGCCGAAGCGCTCTTGTGTCAGGGGCACGATTGACCGCCGAAGGTGCCGGCGTGCTCGACCGACCATGTGTGCCAAGAGACTTGCGTCGCTCAGACCTGTTGCGGCGTCGAGCGGGATCAGCTTGTGGCCCAGGCGCCGGGTCAAGTGGCCCTGCGGGTCGTAATCGATGAGCAGTACTTTAAGACCGAGCTCCGCGAAGGCCTGCGCGAGGCCGGCCGCGGTGAAGGACTTGCCCACACCTCCCTTCTGGAGAGCGACAAGGATCCGCTTCACCGGCTGAGCCAGCAAGGGCTTGCCGGGGGAGGGGTGTTGGGTGAGCCAGCCGGATAGGGCCTGGGCGATCCCTTGCACCTTGCTGACGGACCGTCGGTCACACTCCTCGGCAAACCGGGCGACGCCGCCGGCAGGGAGGTAGGTTCCCCAGGATTTGGCTCCCTTGACTTCGACTTCCTCCGCGTCCGGGTTCTGGTACCAGAGGGCCACCGCTTGAGTCGTGGCGTCCGAGACGTTCATGCCTCGTTCTGTGGCCCGGAGCTTCAAGTCCCGCCTCATCTGTGGGGTGAGGTTCACGATTAGTTTGTCGGTGGATTCTGCACCCTGAGTTGCCGTCATGCGGGCAACTTACCAGTGAGCCGTAGGGTAGGGTGCAAGACACCGGTTCTTAGGTGTGACCCAAATCTGCCGGGGTCGCTCATCCCGATGACCTTGGGAAACGTTCGATCTTCCCCAGATTCCGCAGATGTTATCCACAGGGCAAGATGATCTCTGCGATATTGGGTCACACACCCTGACCTGCGGAAACATCGAATTTAGCCCCATGGTGTGACCCAAATCTGCCGGGCCCCTAGGAACTACATACCGGCGGTGGCGAAAAGCCCGGCGCGGAGCGGCGGGCGTCCGGCAGCGGAGCTGACGGACTGTCAGGCCACGGAGTGGCCGACCCGCCTTCCGCCACGTAGTGGCGGCGCGTCGTGTCTGCGGAGCAGACCGCGCGCG
>NZ_JBFAHN010000031.1:0-23737 GCF_040654175.1 Streptomyces sp. NPDC050738
TTGCCGTGGGGGGGGCGCGGGGGCCCCCCCCCCCGAAACACCCCGGCCCGCCCTGCCCCGGCCCACACCTCTCGCCCCCGCCTCCCCGGCCCCACCCCACCGCACCCGGTCGTACGGCGAGGTTCACCTTCCGTTCACTCTCCCCCGTCGGCCGATTCACCTGATCTGTCTAATTTCGGCCTTACACGGTGAACGGCACCCGCCGAAAACACCACCTCATCGCACGCCGCCGTAGAACAAACGGACCCACGGCGGCTCCTGGAAGGAACACCCGAAGTGAAGCTTCAGCGCAAGAACCGGCTCCGCGCCGCCGCGCTCGGCGCCATCGCCGTCTCCGGCGCCCTGGTCCTCACGGCGTGCGGTTCGGACGACAACAGCTCGACCGGTGGCAGCGGCGACAAGTCGTCCGCCGCTTCCAACTCCAACATCAAGTGCGACGGCGCCAAGAGCCAGCTCCGGGCGTCCGGTTCGAGCGCGCAGAAGAACGCGATGGACCTCTGGCAGAACGCGTACAACGCCGCCTGCAAGAGCGCCAACATCAACTACAAGTCCTCCTCCTCCGGCGAAGGCATCATCGCCTTCAACGGCGGCACGGTCGGTTTCGCCGGCTCCGACTCGGCGCTCAAGCCCGAAGAGGTCGCCGACTCGAAGAAGATCTGCAAGACCGGCCAGGGCATCAACCTCCCGATGGTCGGCGGCCCGATCGCGATCGGCTTCCACCTCGAGAACGTCGACAGCCTGACGCTGGACGCCCCGACGCTCGCCAAGATCTTCGACACGAAGATCAAGAAGTGGAACGACCCGGCGATCGCCAAGCTCAACGCGGGCGTCAAGCTGCCCGACCTGGCGATCCAGCCCTTCCACCGCTCCGAGGACTCCGGCACCACGCAGAACCTCGGCAAGTACCTGTCCGCCACGGCCCCCGACGCCTGGAAGTACGAGCCCGAGAAGAAGTGGCCGGCCCCCGGTGGCCAGGCCGCGTCCGGCTCCGCGGGTGTCGCCGCCCAGGTCAAGCAGACCAACGGCGCGATCGGCTACTTCGAGCTGAGCTACGCCTCCTCGCAGTCGATCTCCACCGTCAAGATCAACACGGGCGCCTCCGCCCCGGTCGAGGCGACCTCCGAGAACGCCTCCAAGGCGATTGCCGCCGCCAAGATCAAGGGCACCGGCAAGGACCTGGCGCTCGGCCTCGACTACACCACCAAGGCCGACGGCGCCTACCCGATCGTCCTGGTGACCTACGAGGTCGTCTGCGACACCGGCAACAAGGCCGACACCCTGGGCACGGTCAAGTCCTTCCTGACCTACACCGCGAGCGACGAGGGCCAGAAGGTCCTCTCGGGCGCCGGTTACGCCCCGATCCCGACCGAGATCAACGCCAAGGTCCGGGAGACCATCGCAGGCCTCTCCTAGGCCGACCGGCGGCGGCCGGTCCGCGACCACAGCAGACCGGCCGCCGCCACCATCCGGTGCACCGCCGCCAGGGGAGCCCGACAAGCTCCCCCACACAGACCGGAAAGACCATGGCTATATCCACCGAACCATCCCCGGCTCCGCCACTCCCCAGGAAGCGCGCCAAGCAGTCGACAGGCCGCGCGGGCGACAAGGTGTTCCTCGGCCTCTCCCGCGGCTCGGGCATCCTGCTCCTGGTGATCATGGCGTCGATCGCCGCCTTCCTCACCTACCGCTCCGTCCTCGCCATCTCCAAGGACGACACCAGCTTCCTCACCACCTTCGACTGGGACCCGGCCGCCGCCAAGCCCACCTTCGGCATCGCGGTCCTCCTGTTCGGCACGGTCGTGAGTTCGGTCATCGCGATGGTCATCGCGGTCCCCGTGGCCGTCGGCATCGCGCTCTTCATCTCCCACTACGCCCCGCGCAGGCTGGCCACGCCGGTCGCGTACGTGGTGGACCTCCTCGCCGCGGTGCCCTCGATCATCTACGGCATCTGGGGCGCGCTCTTCCTGGTCCCGTACCTGGAAGGCACCAACCTCTGGCTCGACCGGTACATGGGCTGGACGTACATCTTCGACAAGACCGAAGTGGGCGTCGCCCGCTCGATCTTCACCGTCGGCGTGCTGCTCGCGATCATGATCCTGCCGATCATCACCAGCGTCAGCCGCGAGGTCTTCCTCCAGGTCCCCCGGATCAACGAAGAGGCGGCCCTGGCGCTCGGCGCCACCCGCTGGGAGGTCATCCGCCTCTCGGTACTGCCCTTCGGCCGCTCGGGCGTGATCTCCGCCTCGATGCTGGGCCTGGGCCGCGCGCTCGGCGAGACGATGGCCGTCGCCACGGTCCTGTCGCCGAGCTTCCTGATCTCCGGCCATGTGCTGGACGCGGGCGGCGGCACCTTCGCGCAGAACATCGCGGCGAAGTTCGACGAGGCCAACCAGCTGGGCCGTGACGCGCTGATCGCCTCCGGCCTGGTCCTCTTCATCCTCACCCTGCTGGTCAACGGCGCGGCACGCATGATCATCGCCCGCCGCAAGGAGTACTCGGGGGCCAACGCATGAGCCACGCAGCAGTCCAGGACGCCGCGCCCATCCCGGCCGCCGCCCCCCACCAGACCCTCTCCAGCAAGCACCTCCCGCGCTGGTCCCCCGCCGGGATCGCCGTCCTGGCCATCGCGCTCGGCGCCGGCATCGGAGCGGTCGCGGGCTGGCACAGCAAGGTCCAGTGGGGCCTGATCGCAGCCCTGCTCTTCGTCGTCATCACGTACGCCGTCTCCACGGCCGTGGAAGGCAAGCGCCAGGCCAAGGACCGCATCGCGACCAGCCTCGTCTGGGTCTGCTTCGTCCTCGCGGTGATCCCGCTCGCCTCCCTCATCTGGGAGACGGTCAAGCGGGGCAGCAAGGTCCTCGACCTCAACTTCCTCAACCACTCGATGGCCGGGGTCGCCAGCTTCCAGCCGGGCGGCGGCGTCTACCACGCGCTCATCGGCACCCTGGAGCAGGTCGGCCTCGCCACCCTGATCTCGGTCCCGATCGGCCTGCTGACCGCCATCTACCTGGTGGAGTACGGCAAGGGCGCGCTCGCCAAGGCCGTGACGTTCTTCGTGGACGTCATGACGGGCATCCCGTCCATCGTCGCGGGCCTCTTCATCCTCACCATCGTGCTGATGCTGGGCCTGGAACCGGCCGGCTACCTCGGCTCGCTCGCGCTCGCCATCCTGATGATCCCGGTCGTGGTCCGCTCCACCGAGGAGATGCTCAAGCTCGTACCGAACGAGCTGCGCGAGGCCTCTCTCGCCCTCGGCATCCCAAAGTGGCGCACGATCCTCAAGGTCGTCCTCCCGACCGCGATCGGCGGAATCACCACCGGTGTGATGCTCGCCGTCGCCCGTGTCGCCGGTGAGACCGCGCCGATCATGCTGCTGGTGTTCGGCAGCCCGATGATCAACACCAACCCCTTCGAAGGCGCTCAGTCCTCCCTCCCCTTCTACATCTGGGACCAGTACCGGGTGGGCAGCGAGGCGAGTTACGACCGCGCCTGGGCCGCCGCCCTGGTCCTGATCGCCTTCGTCATGATCCTCAATCTGGTGGCCCGCGGCATAGCCCGCTGGAAGGCCCCGAAGACCGGCCGCTGAGGCCACAGGGAAGTGAATTGAAATGGCCAAGCGAATCGACGTATCGGGCCTGACCGCCTACTACAGCGCCCACAAGGCCATCGAGGACATCTCGATGACCGTGGAGCCCCGCTCGGTGACGGCCTTCATCGGCCCGTCGGGCTGCGGGAAGTCGACCTTCCTGCGCACCCTCAACCGCATGCACGAGGTCACCCCCGGCGGCCGCGTGGAGGGCAAGGTCCTCCTCGACGACGAGAACCTCTACAGCTCCTCGGTCGACCCGGTGACCGTACGCCGCACGGTGGGCATGGTCTTCCAGCGCCCGAACCCCTTCCCCACCATGTCGATCTTCGACAACGTCGCGGCGGGCCTGCGCCTGAACGGCAAGTACAAGAAGTCCGAGCTCAACGACGTCGTCGAGAAGTCCCTCAAGGGCGCCAACCTCTGGAACGAGGTCAAGGACCGCCTGAACAAGCCCGGCTCCGGCCTCTCCGGCGGCCAGCAGCAGCGTCTGTGCATCGCCCGCGCCATCGCGGTCGAGCCCCAGGTCCTCCTCATGGACGAGCCCTGCTCGGCGCTCGACCCGATCTCCACGCTCGCGATCGAGGACCTGATCGGGGAGCTCAAGGAGCGCTTCACGATCGTCATCGTCACGCACAACATGCAGCAGGCCGCCCGCGTCTCGGACCGCACGGCCTTCTTCAACCTCTCGGCGGTCGGCCAGCCCGGCCGGCTCATCGAGCTGGACGAGACCTCCCGGATCTTCTCCAACCCGTCCGTGCAGGCCACCGAGGACTACATCTCGGGCCGCTTCGGATAGCAGGACAGGAGAACCCAGACTTGCGGTGCTGCATGGCGGTGCCACCGCAAGGCAAAGGGCCCGTCCCCCTCACCGGGGGACGGGCCCATTTCCGTACAGCGCCTACGCGAACTAGAAGATCAGCTGCACCACGAAGTAGCTGCCCGCGGCCACCAGCGCCGCCGCCGGCATCGTGATGAACCAGCCCATCACGATGTTCTTGGCGACGCCCCAGCGCACGGCCTTCGTGCCCTTCGTCGCGCCCACACCCATGATCGCCGAGGTGATGACGTGGGTCGTCGAGATCGGCGCGTGGAAGAGGTACGAGGAGGCGAACATGATCGAGGCGCCCGTCGTCTCGGCGGCGAAGCCCTGCGGCGGGTCCAGCTCGATGATCTTGCGGCCGAGGGTGCGCATGATGCGCCAGCCGCCCGCGTACGTACCGAGCGAGAGCATCGCGGCGCAGGCGAGCTTGACCCAGATCGGGATCTCGTCGCCGTACGTCTCGTCGCCCGAGATGACCAGGGCCATCATCACGATGCCCATCGTCTTCTGGGCGTCCTGCAGACCGTGGCCGAGCGCCATGCCGGCGGCCGAGACGGTCTGCGCGATACGGAAGCCGCGCTTGGCCTTGTGCGGGTTGGACCTGCGGAACATCCAGAGGATGGCGACCATCACCAGATAACCGACGACCAGACCCACGATGGGCGAGGTCAGCATCGGAATGACGATCTTGTCCAGAACGCCCGACCAGTAGACGGTGGTCCCGCCCGCGAGAGCGGCCCCGACCATTCCGCCGAACAGGGCGTGCGAGGACGACGAGGGCAGCCCGAAGTACCAGGTGATGAGGTTCCAGATGATCGCGCCGACCAGCGCCGCGAAGAGGATTCCCATCCCCTTCTGGCCCGTGGGCGTGGCGATGATCCCCTCGCTGACGGTCTTGGCGACACCGCTGCCGAGGAAGGCACCGGCCAGGTTCATCACCGCGGCCATCGCCAGCGCCGCGCGGGGCGTGAGCGCCCGCGTGGAGACCGACGTGGCGATGGCGTTCGCGGAGTCGTGGAAGCCGTTCGTGTACGTGAATCCGAGCGCGACACCGATGGTCACGATCAGGGAGAAGGTGTCCACCGGGTTCAGGACTCCTTGACCACGATGGTCTCCACCGTGTTCGCGACGTGCTCGAACGCGTCGGCCGCCTCTTCGAGTACGTCCACGACCTGCTTCAGCTTCAGGACCTCCATGGCGTCGTACTTGCCGTTGAAGAGCTGGGCCAGGAGCTTGCGGTGGATCTGGTCGGCCTGGTTCTCCAGGCGGTTGACCTCGATCCAGTACTCGGTGAGGTTGTCCAGGGTCCGCAGGTTCGGCATGGCCTCGGCGGTCAGCACTGCTGCCCGCGCGAGGACCTCGACCTGCTGCTCGACACCCTTGGGCAGCTCTTCGATGTTGTAGAGGACGACGAGGTCGACGGCCTCCTCCATGAAGTCCATGATGTCGTCGAGCTGCGAGGCCAGGTTGTAGATGTCCTCGCGGTCGAACGGCGTGATGAAGGAGGAGTTGAGCTGGTGGAAGACGGCGTGGGTGGCATCGTCCCCCGCGTGCTCCGCTGCCCTCATCCGCTCCGCGATCTCGACCCGGGCGGATGCGTCCGCACCGAGCAGTTCCATGAGGAGCTTGGAGCCCGTGACAATGTTGTCCGCGGATGCGGCGAACATGTCGTAGAAGCTCGTCTCCCGGGGGGTCAGACGAAAGCGCACGTGGGGTCCTCAGGGTGCTCTGGATTCGGTCAGGCTGATGCTAGGCGCATCATCCGGCCACGGCTAACCGGCGAGCACCCAGTGTCGCCCATGAGGCACAGTGATCAGCACGGGGGACCGGTATCATATACCCATGAGGGGTATGTACCCCTTTTGACCAGCGGGAGGAAGCCATGACGGCCACCGAGGCGACAGAATCCAGCGGTCCTGTGACACCTCACGACGTGGGCGTACACGGCTACCACCACCAGAAGGACGAGCACCTCAAGCGGCTGCGCCGGATCGAAGGCCAGATCAGGGGCCTGCAGCGGCTGGTCGACGAGGACGTCTACTGCATCGACATACTCACCCAGGTCTCGGCGTCCACCAAGGCCCTCCAGTCCTTCGCGCTCCAACTCCTGGAGGAGCACCTGCGCCACTGCGTGGCCGATGCCGCGGTCAAGGGCGGCGAGGAAATCGACGCGAAGGTCGAGGAAGCGACCAAGGCGATCGCCAGACTGCTGCGTACGTGAGAAACGGTGGCTCCGGCCGGGCCGGGCGCGGCGTGGACCGGGCGGCGCCCCACCTCACTCCTCCGCTAGCCCTCGGCTTCGGCCGAGACCCGCTTCAGCACCTCGTCGATACGGTCCGCGCTGAGCCGTTCCTCGACGGCGCATGCCGCCGCGATCATCAACTCACCGCACAGCTCGATCTCGGCGAGGGCCACGTGCTCCTGGACGCTCATGGTGCTCAACCCCGGCACGTGCATCACCTCTCTCTGCCGTCGTCGGCTTCCCAGCGTAGGGATTCGAATACGCCCCGCGCATGGCACGGACGGACCATTTCCGACTGACCCTCAGCGGATCTTTCCAGCGTAGATGTCGCCCGCGGCAGGGAGTTTGACGGCCACCGGCACCCCGAATCCGGACAGCACGGTGGTGGAGGCCACCTCGACGGTCCGGCCGGCGTTGACGAAGCTGAACCGGTGGCGCACCTTGCGCAGCCGCCCCTGTTCGTCGAGGTACGCGTCGAAGGGCACGTCCCGTCGGGCGAACCCTTTCGCCGCGGCGGTGACACCGCGGTAGTGCCGTACGCGAACCCCGTCCAGCTCTTCCCCGCCGACGTAACCCACCCTGCGCGCCCCGCGCAGCAGTTCGGCGGCGACCAGCGGGTCGGTGGCACCGCCCGTCACCAGATTCCCGTCGGACAGCGTCCTGGTGTCCACCCGCACCCACTTGTCGGCGGGCACCCCCGCGCCCCGGTTCTTCATGTACAGCGCGCTGGGCGCGAGGAGTTCGGTGATGGGCCGGTGCTCCTGCGCGCCCGCCGCGTCCTGGGGAAGGACGACCCTGAGCATCCCCATCCGCTTGCGGAAGTCGTACGCCCCGGTGCCCCTGATGGTCACGCGCGTCCCGCCGGACGCCATCTCCATGGAGGTCCTGGCCTTCGCGCTCCCGGCCCGTACGAGCGCGGCGGCAGCCCCTTGCACGGCTCCCGCGTCCCGCTGGTCGTCCGCGGCGGCACCCGCACTCGGCGAACACCCGCCGACCCCCGCCAGCACCACGGCAACAGCGGCGCCGCACGCCCCGCTCCGACTCCCGTACCGCCGCACCACCATCGCCCGCCAACCCTCAACGCCCGGCCACCACTTGTCAGACCCCACCCGTCCCGCATAACGACGGCCATGGCCACCCGTCACGCCCCCGCGCCGCGCCTGTTTCTCCACGCACCCCTCGCACCGCTCGGCCCCGAGGGGCCTCACAGGCTTCGGCGTGCTGCGCCGGACTCCGCCCGCCGACGTGCCCACCGCCCAACACCCACCGCGGAACCCCCGGTACCGTGACACGCGCGACTGTTTCCTCACGCACCCCTCGCACCGCTCGGCCCCGAGGGGCCTCACAGGCTTCGGCGTACTGCGCCGGACTCCGTCCGCCGACGTGGCCACCGCCCAACACCCACCGCGGAACCCCCGGTACCGTGACACGCGTGTCTCTGCCAGTCCCCCCACATCCGCACCGGACCACCACCACCGAACGCGGCTCGTTCTGCACGGCCCGCTGCACCTGCGGATGGACGGGCCCGGCCCGCCGCAGCCGCGACAGAGCAAGAACAGACGCAACGGAACACACCGCCGCACACAGCCCCGATCCGGCCTGACCCCGAATCGGGGCCCGGGGTGCAACCCCGCCCGCGGCGGAGCCGCAAAGTGTCACAGTGGGAAGGGTCGGGTCAGGGGAAGAACCCCCGGGAGGTCACCACATGCGCCGCCGCACCCTGCTAGCCACCACCCCCGCCCTGGCCGCAGCCGCCTGCACCAGCGGCTCGGACACCACCCCCACCGCGCCCCGGTCCACCCCGCCCCCCAAGCCCAGCCCCACCCCGAGCAGAGCCCCCACCTGGGATTCCCTGGCGCGTGGCCTCCAGGGCAAGCTGGTCCGCCCCGGCGACTCCACCTACGCCACCGCCCGACAGCTCTACAACACCCGCTTCGACGACCAGAAGCCCACCGCCGTCGCCTACGTCGCAGGCGACGACGACATCCGCGCATGCCTCGCCTTCGCCCGCGCCCACCACACCCCGGTCTCCATCCGCAGCGGCGGACACTCCTACGCCGGCTGGTCATCGGGCACGGGCCGCCTGGTCATCGACGTGTCCAAGCTGAACCACATCGACGCCTCCACCGGCACCATCGGCGCAGGCGCCCGCCTCATCGACATCTACGACACCCTCGCCGCCACCGGCCGCACGATCCCCGGCGGCTCCTGCCCGACCGTCGCCATCTCGGGCCTCACCCTCGGCGGCGGCCACGGGGTCGCCTCGCGTGCGTACGGACTGACCTGCGACAGCCTCACCTCGGCCACCCTCATCACCGCCGACGGCAAGCGACTCACCGCCAACTCCGCCACGAACAAGGACCTCTTCTGGGCCCTGCGCGGTGCGGGAAACGGCAACTTCGGCGTGGTCACGTCCCTCACCTTCCGCACCCACCCGGCCCCGCAGAGCGTAAGCGCCTATCTCTCCTGGCCCTGGTCGAAGGCGGCCGCGGTGATCGCGGCCTGGCAGGAGTGGGGCCCCGACCAGCCCGACGAGATCTGGTCGTCCGCACACCTGGAGGCGGCCGCCGGCGGCCGCAACCCCGCCGTCTCCGTGGCCGCGTTCTCGCTCGGCAGCTACTCCGACCTGCAGAACGCCCTCGACCGCCTGGCCGACAAGGCGGGTTCACCGGCCTCCTCCGTATCGCTGCGCCGCCGCAGCTACAAGGAGGCGATGCTCGTGTACGCGGGCTGCGCGAGCCTCTCCGAAGACCAGTGCCACCTCGCCGGCGCCACCCCGGGCCGTACCGCCCAGGGCGCCCTGCAGCGCGAGACGTACTCCGCCGCCTCCGACTTCTACGACCGCTCGATCCCGGCGTCCGGCATCTCCGCGCTCCTCGCCCGCTCCGAGGCCTTCGCCGCCCAGTCCGCGGGCGCCGGTTCCGTCGCGCTGACCGCGCTCGGGGGCGCGATCAACCGCGTCGACCCGTCCGCGACGGCGTTCGTCCACCGCCGCTCGCGGTTCCTGGCGCAGTACATCGCCTCGTGGCGCGCGGGCAGTTCGGGCTCCGCCCAGCAGAACTGGCTGAAAGAAACCCACACCCGCATGCGCCCGTACGCATCCGGTGCCGCCTACCAGAACTACACGGACCCCACCCTGACCGACTGGCGCACGGCCTATTTCGGCGACGCGGGAACGCGCCTGGCAGCGCTCAAGAAGCAGTACGACCCACAGAAGACCTTCAACTACCCGCAGTCCCTCTGACGTTCGGCGAGCCTCAGGCCGCCAGATCCCGGTGGTCGGACCCCGAACCCGACCCCGGCCGCGGCTCGGGAATCGGCACCGCGGCCACCGCCACGACCCGCCGCGACTGCACCAGCCACCCCAGCAGCTCCGACCGCGACACCGCCCGTACGACCGGCGTCAGCAGCATCCCGGCCAGCGGCGCGAGCAGCAGCGTCACCGCCGTGCCGAGCGCGAAGCCGCCGATGACGTCGGTCGGATAGTGCACGCCCATGAAGACCCGGCAGAAGCCCTCGGCCACCGCGAGCCCCAGGGCGATCAGCCCGAACTTCCGGTGCGTGACGAACAGTCCGGCCCCGAGCGCCATGGCCAGCGTGGCGTGGTCGCTCACGAACGAGAAGTCGGTCTTGCCGCTCACCAGGACGTCGAGCCCCGTGTGCTCGACGAACGGACGCGGCCGCTCCACGAACCCGCGGATCGGAATGTTCACCAGTACGGCGATGCCGGCCGCCAGCGGCGCCCACACGAGCGCGGCGACCGCGGACACCGCACCTTCCCTGTCCGCCTGGCGCCTGACGGACCACCAGCACCACAGCGCGACCAGGACCAGCGCGAGCAGGATCCCGTACTCGCCGACGAACTCCATCGCACGGTCGACCCACCCGGGGGCGTCCTTGGCCAGCCCGTTGATGTCGTAGAGCAGGCTGACATCGGGGTTCGACCCATCCATCGCGAGTCCAGCCATGTGCTGCGGCCCCTTGCCTTGTCTCTACGCCGTACTGCGCTGTACCGCGGCTTCCTCACCAACCCCCGTTGGTCAGTCTCCAACGCTCCGTGTCCAGGGAACGCCCCGAACAGCCACGCCGTTCCACTCTCCACCGAACGATCACGATGACGTTACCGAAGAGTGACTCATCGTCGCAGCTCAGGGCCAGACCGTAACGGAGAGTTCAAGCCACGTCACAGCCCCGTCCACGCTTCCGCCTCCTACCCGACGGCCTGCGCCCCGTCCTTCGTCACGCGCGTCGCGCCGAAGTAGTCCGGAGAGTCGATCTTGTCGAAGCGGATCACGGCGCCCGTGTACGGAGCGTCGATCATGTACCCGCCCCCCACATAGAGCCCCACGTGGTGAATGGCGCGCGAGTCCCCGAGATCGTCCGAGAAGAACACCAGGTCGCCGGGGAGCAGTTGGTCCCTGGACGGGTGCTGCCCCGCGTTGTACTGGTCGTTGGCGACGCGCGGCAGCTCGATCCCCACGCTCTGGTACGCGGCCTTCGTCAGCCCGGAGCAGTCGAAGCGCCCGCCCTGGTCCGCGGTCCCGTTCCCGCCCCACAGATAGGGCGTCCCGAGCTTCTGCTGCGCGTAGTAGATGGCCGCGGCGGCCTGCCGCGACGGATCGACGCGCCCCACCGGCCTGGCGAAGCTCTTCTCCAGACTCCGGATGATCTTGACGTAGTTCTGCGTCTCCTTGTACGGCGGCACGCCCCCGTACTTGATGACGGCGTACGCCCCCGCGTTGTAGGACGCCAGCATGTTGTCGCTCTGGTCGCCCGGCACCTTCTTCACGTAGCTCGCCAGCTCGCAGTCGTACGAGGCCGCCGACGGAATGGCGTCCGCCGGATCCCAGATGTCCTTCTTCCCGTCCCCGTTCCCGTCGATCCCGTGCGTGGCCCAGGTCCCGGGGATGAATTGCGCTATGCCCCGCGCATCGGCGGGCGACTTCGCATCGGACCGCCAGCCGCTCTCCTGGTACAACTGCGCGGCCAGCAGAGCCGGGTTGATCGCCGGGCAGAGATTGCCCCACTTCTGCACCAGCGGCTGGTACAGCGTGGGCACTGCCCCCTTGGCCAGCCCGACCGAGCCCTTCGCCCCGCCGCCGGCCATCCCCGCCGCCGCGGAGTACGTACCGACGACGAGCAGCGCGACGAAGGCAAGGAACAGCCCGATCCCGGCCCCGCCGACCACCCAGACTTTGCGCATCCCTCAACCCTCCCCCATGAGCGCCGGGTTCACCGGCCACTTCACCCGGAAGCTTCAGCGGGTCGACCGCGGCGGCCCGACGGTCACAATCGGAATCGGAAATACCGTCAATTCCTGTAGCTCATGGGTCAGAAGAGTCAAGAGCGCCCCATTGAGCCACCACGAAAAGGTAACAGAACCGAATATTCCAGTGAATCATTCCGGACGCTTGTGCGACATCTTTGCGCGCTTGATCAGTGACTACACCTCGCCGCGCTCTGGTCCAGGCCTGTTGTCTCAACTGGATCTGTCGAGACCTCCGGCGATCTCCCTAATCTCTTCGGCGGAAGCGATCACGGACAGCCGATCAGCGGCCGTCCGCCGACGTTGGGAATGCTGTGAAGAGACAGAAGTTCTGGACACTGGCCGCCCTCCCCCTCCTCGCCGCCGGCGCCACGCTGACGATGGCCCCGTCTGCCAGCGCATCAGCCACCGATGCCGCGGCGTGTACACACCCCGCCTGGTCGAACAAGGACGCGGGATCGGGCTACATCTCCGGGAGCTCCGCCCCGCTCCGCACCGGCCCGAACGAGGGCTGCCCCACCACGGCGACGATCTACGGCGCAAAGCTCTACTACCACTGCTACGTGGTGAACTCCGCCGGAAACACCTGGACCCACGCCCGTATCGACGGGACCCAGATCAACGGCTGGATATACGACGGCAACCTCAACGACAACGGGGCCACCAAGCCCTGCTGACGCGCTGAAACCATTCCGCTCTCCACGCAATGCCCAAAGGGCACCGCGTGGAGAGCGGATTTCGTTGTTCCGAGGACGCCCCGATCAGGCCTTCGCGTACTCCCAGCCACCGCAGCCCCAGGGCGAGCCGTCCGTGCCGTCCTGCAGGCAGGCCCGGATCTGCAGCGTCTGCCCCTCGGCCATCGAGAGATTCCACTTGCCGGAGGAGGCGTAGCCGCCGCCCCAGTAGTAGGAGTGCGTGGAGCTGGAGGAGGAGTAGCGCCACTGGGCGGCGACACCGTGCCCGTCCTTGGCGTAGTCCACCGCGTAGAGAACCTCGCCGTACGCGTGGAACTCGGTCTGCGCGTCCCCGACGCCGAACGGATCGGTGGAGGCGTAGTAGACGCTGTCGTCGGCTGCCTGGGCAGGGGCGGCACTGATGGCGGCGACGGAGACCCCGGCGGCGACGGTGGCGAGTACGGACATGAGCCGACGGCTTGACTTGCGCACAGTGAGATTCCCTCTCCTCGAACAACCTGTCGACCCGAACCTACCGACGGATCAAGGGAGTTGAAAGCGAATACCACCAGACCCTTCAGACACTTTCCGCCCCCTGAGTCCCATCAGCCCCTCGCGTCTCCCGCACCCGCCGGGCCATCACCGCGCACCTATCCAGCCACCCCGGCCGGTAATCGACCACCGTCGGTGACCGCGGGCTCTCGCCGGAAAACGGCACGTCCACCGCCTCTTCCTGCGACAGCGCCAAGGTGAATAACGCCAATCATTGCCCGGCGTCACCCCCCGTGATACACAGAGTGACCATACGTGTTCCCGCATACATCCGGTCGGCGTCGCAGGTCAGAGCCGTCTTCCCGGACATACGTGCGGGGATGCGGGTAAAGAGAGCCGCCGGGCGACACACGGGGGCGGTTTCATCAGCGAAGATAGGGCGTGCCCATGCCGTGGAGCATGGGCGGCGAACTACCCGACAGGGGCGGTGACTTGAACATGTACCTGGCAGCCGATAAAGGCGACATCACTACCATCATCGGCGGAATCGCCCCCAACTGGGGGCCGTTCGGGAGCCTGGGCAACGAGGCGCGGATCATGGTGGAGGTGGTGATGGCCGTCGCCATCCTGCTCTGCCTCGGTATCGCGATCTGGGGCGCGGCAAAGCAACGCATCGGAGCGACAGCACTCCGCGACACCTTCAGCGCCGAGCAGGGCAAAGGCCTGATCGTCGCCGGTCTCACCGGAGTCTTCATCATCGGATCACTCGGCACCCTCTTCACCATCGTCTACGGGATGGCCGTCTAACCCCCCGTCAGTGCACGACCTACCGTCGTAACGCAGCAACACAGCGAAGGGTTGAGGGGGCGTACGCGTCATGAGTCTCGGCGACGAGCGCGAGCACGGCTACGACAGCGTCGGCGGCGCGGGCCAGACCCGCACCCGCCTGCCGGAAGGCGAGGGCTCCAGGCCCCCTGCTGCCCGGATGTCGCGCTCGGTCGTCACGGTCGTGGGCGTGGTGGTGCTGCTCATCGCGGCTATCGCTTTCGCGAACCGGGGCGGCGGCGAGGACGACTCCCCTTCCGGTACGGACAAGAAGGCGGGCGCGAACCCGACGGCGGCGACCGGCTCCAAGCCGGTGACCGGCAAGAACGGACCGATCCCTTCCGGGTACGCGAAGAGCGACCAGGGCGCACAGTCCGCGGCGACCAACTACGCCGTGGCCCTGGGCTCCGACGGCATGTTCCGCACCGACTCGCGCCACCAGATCGTGGACACCGTGTACGCACCGGACGTGGCCGCCACCAACCAGGGCGCGCTCGACAAGGTGTATTCCGGCGAGAAGTTCCTCACCAGCATCGGCCTGAAGGCCGATGGCAGCGCACCCAGCGGCATGACCTTCATCTCCCGCACCAACCCGGTGGGATCCAAGACGGAGAAGTTCGACGGCGACACCGCCAGCGTCTCGGTCTGGTACTCCACGCTGTTCGGGCTGGCCGGCGAAGGCTCCACCAATCCGGTCGCCGAGAGCTGGTACACGAACACCTTCGCCCTGAAGTGGGTCGACGACGACTGGAAGGTCACGGGCGTCACGCAGAAGGACGGACCCACGCCGGTCGGGCGCGACCAGGCCGCGTCCAGCGCCAAGGACATGTCCGACGCAGTCCACCAGTTCGGAGGGTTCACCTATGCCCGGTAAGAGCACACGCCGTGGCCTCTCGCTGGCCGCCGCGGTGACCTCCGTACAGACGGCTGCCGTCCTCCTTGCGAGCCGCGCCTCCGCCGCGCCCACACCGACGCCCACCCCCGGCGCGAGCAACAACGCGTGCGACCTGATCCGCGGCGAGGCCAAGTCCTACTGCCAGGGCGACGGCGGCGCCAAGGCCACCCCCGGCTCCGGCGGCTCCGTGGCCGACAACACCGACCCCCTCTCCTCCCTGGCAAGGGGCTGCGCCGACGCCGCCGCCTGGATCGTCACCAAGCTCTCCGACGCCGTGAAGAACACCGCCAACGTGGACTTCACCAACGCCGCCTTCCTCCGCCAGTACGCCGTCGTCTTCGCGGCCTCCACCGTGCTGACCCTGGTCCTCTGGCTCCTCGCCGTGGCCAAGCGCGCCATCCGCGGCGTCCCCCTCGCCACCGCCCTCTCCGAGGCGATCGGCTTCCTCTGGCTGACCGTGATCGCCTCGGCCTTCACGCCGCTCATCCTCTACACGATCGTCTCCGCCACCGACAGCGTCACCGAGGTCATCTCCACCGCCACCGGCGGCCAGACCGACGTCTTCTTCGGCTCGTTCTCCGAGGCGCTCAAGAAGGGCACGGACATCGGCGGCGGCCCGATCATGCTGATCGTGGTCTCCCTGGTGTCGATCCTCGCGGCCGGCATCCTCTGGCTCGAACTGGTCATCAGAGCAGCCCTCCTCTACGTGGGTGCCCTCCTCGGCACGGCCGTCTACGCAGGCCTCGTCGACAAGAACATGTGGGGCCACGTCCGCCGCTGGGCGGGCATCATGATCGCCGTCATCATGGTCAAACCGGTGATCGTCGTCGTGCTCGGCCTCGCCGGCGCACTCTCCGGCGACAAGGGCCCGGACTCCTTCTCGGCCGTCGTCTCCGGCCTCGCGATCATCCTCCTGGCCATCTTCGCCAGCGCCATGATCTACCGCTTCGTCCCCGGCTTCGGCGACGAGATCGCCTCGGCCCGTACGACCCGTTCCAAGGCCACCGACGGCGCCCAGGCGGCCGCGGTCATCTCCTCCCCCGCCGCCCTCGTCTCCCAGGGCATCAAGACGCACTCCTCGCGCGGCAACGGTGGCGGCGGCAACAACAAGCCCGACAGCGGCAGCGGAGCACGCCCCGCCAACCCCGTCTCCGGCGGCATCTCGGCGCACAGCAGCCGAGGCGGCGGAGGCCCCAACAACTCCGGTGGCGGGGGAGGCGGCGGATCTGTCCCCTCCGCCGCACCCCCGCCCCGTAGCAACAACCCGACCAGCGGCACCCCGCACGGCAACCGCAAGAGCACAGGAGGTGGAGGGCGTTGACTTCCCAGTCCCAGCAGATCGCGCCCCGCCGCACGTATCTGATCGGCCGGGCACGCCCGTCGGCGATCGTCGGCAAGAACCGCGAGACCGGCGAGATCGCACTGATCATCGCGGGCGCGTTCGTCGGCATGATGTGCGGCCTGATCGTCCAGGTCCTGCTTCTCCGCATCCTCCTTCTGATGGGCTTCCCGCTCCTGGCCCTGGCAGCCGTCTACGTCCCGTTCAAGCACCGCACCTTCTACAAATGGTTTGAAATCAACCGCAGTTACCGCCGCAGCCTCCGCCGCGGCACCGCCTACCGCGCGCCCACCATGGAGGCAGGCGTACGCGCCGACGGCCGCGAGGTCGAGATCGGCCCGCCCCCCGGCATCGGCCGCATCCACTGGCTGGCCGCGCCCTTCGGCCCCGACGAGATCGCGGTCCTGCTCCACGCCGACCGCCGCACGGTCACCGCGGCGATCGAGATCGAAGGCCCGGGAGTCGGCCTCCGCGACTCCGAGGACCAGGAAGCCCTGGTCGACCGCTTCGGCACGCTCCTCAAGCACGTCGCGAACGGCGACGGCTTCGTCACCCGCCTCCAGATGCTCGCCCGTACGCTGCCGGCCGACCCGGACGCGCACGCCAAGGACGTCGCCCAGCGCGGCGACACCCGCTCCCCCGGCTGGCTCCAGGACTCGTACGACCAACTCCAGTCGATGGTCTCGACCTCCAGCGAGCAGCACCGCGCGTACCTCGTCGCGTGCATGCACTACACCCGTGAACTCGCGGGCGAGGCGGCCGCGATGGCCCGCGCGGCCCGCCCCGCCGCAGGCCGCAAGCTGGACAAGGACGCGGGTCTGGCGGTCGTCATGGCGCGCGAGCTCACCGACATCTGCGCGCGCCTCGCGGAAGCCGACATCCGCGTACGACAGCCGCTCGGCCAGGGCCGTCTCGCCTCGCTCGTCCACTCGATGTACGACCCGGACCACCCCATCGACCACATCCAGGCGATGACCAAGCGCAACGCCTGGCCGGCCGAGCTGGACGCGATGGAGCCCACCTACCTCCAGGCGAAGACCCGCGAGTCCTCCACCCGCGCGCCCTGGTGCCACTCCACGGCCTGGGTCAAGGAGTGGCCGATGACCCCGGTGGGCGTCAACTTCCTTGCCCCGCTGCTGGTCCACACCCCGGACGTGATCCGTACGGTCGCGGTCTGCATGGACCTGGAGCCCACCGAGATCGCCATCGAGCGCATGCTCACGGAGAAGACGAACGACGAGGCGGAGGCGTCCCGCGCCGCCAAGATGAACCGCACGGTGGACCCCCGCGACATCGCGGCCCACGGCCGCCTCGACCAACGGGGCGAGGACCTGGCCAGCGGAGCAGCGGGAGTGAACCTGGTCGGCTACATCACGGTCTCCTCCCGCTCCCCCGAAGCGCTCGCCCGCGACAAGCGCACCATCCGCGCCTCGGCGGGCAAGTCGTACCTCAAGCTGGAGTGGTGCGACCGCGAGCACCACCGGGCGTTCGTCAACACCTTGCCGTTCGCGACCGGCATCCGACGATAGGGGCAGTGCCGCCATGCGAGACCCACTGTCCGCCGCCACAGACGCCTTCACCGGCTTCCTCTTCGGCAAGGTGGAGACGACCCGCCTGCCCGTACGCACCTCGACCGGCCAGGCCCAGGCGGTCTACCTGCCCACCGCCGCACCGGGCCTGGGCGACTCCGGCGTGATCATCGGCCGCGAGGTCTACTCCGGCAAGGGCTACATCTACGACCCCTTCCAGCTGTACGGCCAGCAGCTGCCCGCCCCCCACTGGCTGGTCCTGGGCGAGTCGGGCAACGGCAAGTCGGCCCTGGAGAAGACCTACGTCCTGCGCCAACTCCGCTTCAAGGACCGCCAAGTAGTAGTCCTGGACGCACAGGGCGAGGACGGCGTCGGCGAGTGGAACCTCATCGCGCAGGAGCTGGGAATAACTCCCATCCGCCTGGACCCGATGACCGCCATGGACGGCGGCATCCGCCTCAACCCCCTCGACCCCGCGATCACGACCACAGGCCAGCTCGCCCTCCTCCGTACGATCATCGAGGTGGCGATGGGCCACGGCCTGGACGAACGCTCCGGCTTCGCCCTCAAGGTCGCCCACGCGTACGTCAACGAGACGATCGTCGAACGCCAGCCGATCCTCACCGACATCGTCGAGCAACTCCGCCACCCCGAACCGGAGTCGGCGGAAGCGATGAACGTCGACATAGAGGACGTACGGGAGTGGGGCCTGGACGTCGCCCTGGTCCTGGACCGCCTGGTCGACGGCGACCTGCGCGGCATGTTCGACGGCCCGACGACGGTCGGCATCGACCTCGATGCCCCCCTGATCGTCTTCGACCTGTCCCACATCGACCGCAACTCCATCGCGATGCCGATCCTGATGGCGATCGTCGGCGTATGGCTGGAACACACCTGGATCCGCCCGGACCGGAGAAAGCGCATCTTCCTGGTCGAGGAAGCCTGGCACATCATCAACAGCCCCTTCGTGGCCCAGCTCTTCCAGCGCCTGCTGAAGTTCGGCCGGCGCCTGGGCCTGTCCTTCGTGGCGGTGGTCCACCACCTCTCCGACGTGGTGGACGGCGCGGCGGCCCGCGAGGCGGCGGCGATCCTCAAGATGGCGTCCACGCGCACGATCTACGCACAGAAGGCGGACGAGGCGAGAGCCACGGGCCGCGTCCTTGGCCTGCCCCGCTGGGCGGTGGAGATCATCCCCACCCTCACCCCGGGCATCGCGGTCTGGGATGTGAACGGCAACGTCCAGGTGGTCAAACACCTCATCACCGAAGCCGAACGCCCCCTGTGCTTCACGGACCGCGCGATGACCGAGTCCTCCACTCCCGAGGCGGACGACGCACTCGCAGCCCAGCTGGAGTGGGAGGCGGAGGAGCGGGCGGCGCGCATGGAGCAACAACTGAAACTGAACGACTCCCCAGAATCCACGGTGGCCTGACGTGGCGCCCCGCACCCCCGACACACCCCAACGGGGCGTCCCCGACGCCCTGTTGGTGGGCGTACTGGCATTCCTCCTGGGCCTGACCATCCTCACCTGGCTGGCAACGGGCCTGGCAGGCTTCTTCGCCCACGGCGCGTGGCCCACAGGCGTAACGTTCACCCGCACGCCCCTGGCCCTGCGCGAACTGGTCCAGTCCCCCCACGACCTGCCGGCGGCCTGGCCCGAGACGCAACCCTCCCAGCTCTCCGGCTACGGCCTCTTCTGGGGCCTGCTGATCGGCGAGTTCATGGTCCTGACGGTCCTGACGATCTTCATCCTGGGCACGGTCACCCGATGGCGAGCGCTCCGCAGAACGCGCAAGCAAGAGGCCGCAGCGGACCCCCGGATCCCCACCCAGCACGCCTCGCGACCCCCAAGCGGCAAAGAGACAAAAGGCCTCCGGACCCCCCCACCACCAACAGCCCAAGACCCCACGCCCCACGGGACACCCCAGCGCCCGGAGGCCGAGCAGGCCACGGCCCGTCGGACACCCCAACACCCGGAGGGCGCGGACACCACGGACCGCTGGACACACCAGCACCCGAACGGCGAGCCATCCACCGGCCGTCGGACACCCCAACACCCGGAGAGCGCGGAAACCACGGACCGCTGGGCACGCCAGCAGCCGAACGGCGAGCCATCCACGGGCCGCTGGAATCATCAGCCACCGGACGGCGCGGACGCCACGGACAATTGGGCACGCCAGTCGCCGAACGGCGAGGATGTGACTACCCGTTGGGCACCCCAGCCAAAGAACGGCGAGGATGCACCGGGCCGTTGGGGATCCCAGTCACAGAACGGCGAGGATGCAACGGACCGTTGGGAACTCCAGTCGCCGGAAGGCGAGACGGCGACGGGCCCCTGGAACCCCCAGTCGGCCAGCGGCGAAGCCGCGAGGCCGATCCCGGCACCGGCCGCGAGCCCGCAGCCGCCGATGGCGCCCGGCCCCCCACCGGGAGACCCGCACCTTCCTCACCCACCCGCACGGGTGGAGCGGGTGGGTAACCAGCCCGGCCGCCAGGCCGGGCCCACCCCCCACACACCCGCACCGGCACTCGCCCCCACACAGAGCCCCGCCCTCACCCCCGGAACCCCCATCTTCGCCCCCGCCGCAACACGCAAAAACCTCAGCCTCCAGGCGATCCAGGACGCAGAAGGCCCAGCCCTGGTGGTCACCTCGGACCCCACCCTCTGGTCGGAGACCAAGGACGCCCGAGCCAAACTCGGCCCCGTGCTCGTCTACGACCCCGGCCACCTCTGCGACACCCCGGCCCGCCTCCACTGGTCCCCGACCACCGGCTGCGAGGACCCCGACATCGCCGCGGCCCGGGCCATCGCCCTCCTCGCCCCCGTACGCCCCCAGGCCCGCATCGACGCCACGATGGCCGAGACAGCCGAAACGCTCCTCCGCAGCTGGCTGCACGCAGCAGCCGTGGCCAACAGCCCCTTCAAGCAGGTCCACCGCTGGGCGCACGCCACGAAGAACAACAGCACCCACGAACCGGTCCGCATCCTCCGTACGCACCCCAAGGCGAGCAGCGGCGCAGCCGGCCTCCTCGAATCCGCGCTCACCGCCCACCCCGAGCGCCGGGAAATCGCCCAACAGCTCACAATCCGGGCTCTTTCCGCCCTCTCCTCGATCCACATCAGAGAAACCTGCACTCCAAATCGAGCAGATTCCCTCGTACTGGAATCATTTATCGACGAGGGGGGCACCCTCTACGTGGTGGGTGAAGCAATCGAAGACCCCAGATCGCACCCCGGTGCGATGCCCTTGCTCACCGCTCTCACCGCAAGCGTGGTCGAGCACGGCCGCCGCCTGGCCGCACGGTCAGCAGACGGTCGGCTCGACCCACCAATGTCGCTCGTCCTCGACGACGTCGCGGCCGTGGCTCCCCTTCCCCGGCTTCCGGAGCTGCTGTCGAACGGCCAGGACCAGGGCCTCAACCCCCTGGTCCTGTTGCGTTCCCGGGAACAGCAGCGCTCCCGCTGGCCGGAGCTCAACACCCCTACCGCGTAAGCACCATCTCGACCTCGAGGTCACCCTCGACGTCGGTGGGCACGGTCAGTCCCGAAGCGACGAACCCGTACCGCCCGTACGCCCCGGCGGCCCGCGCATTGCGCTCGTGCACAAACAGCCGCATCCGCTCGAGCCGCGGCTCCTCATGCTCCCAGGCCCACTCCACGGCAGCCTCGATGAGCGCCTGGATCAGCCCGTTCCCCCGGTGCTCGGCCCGTACGAAAACTCCGACGAGATGCCCCTGAGCCACAGGAATCGGCTCCCCGAAGATCCCCGTCCCACCGGCCGGCTCCACGAGCACGGTGACGGACCCGGCCCACTCCCCGTCCGGCGCCTCGGCAACGAACTGCAGAGCGTCGCCCCCCAGCCGGTGCGACCCCTGGGCCCGCGCCTGCCAGAAGGAGTCAGGCTGAGCGGAGGCCTGCTCAAGGGTCTCCAGAAAGGCGATGGGCGCCGCAGGGTCGCTCACGGCAGCCAGCCGCAGCTCCTTGACCTTGCGCCATTCATCGGCGCGTATCGCGCGTATGACGTGTTCCATGTCCGGATCCTAAAGCCCCCGCGCCCCCAGGGTTCAGCCTTATCGGCCCAGGGGAGGGAACCCCACAGGAAGCCACGAAGCCGGGGGAGACCACCATGCCGCTGGGCCAGAGAGCACACGCGCAACCTCAACCGCACCAGCCGCCCCAGCCCGAGCCATCGGCGATGGCCGACCTCATCGGCTTCCTCGACGACACGGACGAAGGCCGCTGGTCGACGCTGATCGTCGGCGAGGACCAGTCCGACAAGTTCACGCAGATCACACACGACCTCAACCACGAGCCCTCCCCCACCGGCGACGGCAAACGCTTCGCCTCCGGCTCCTCCTACTGGGGCGTCGAATCGACGATGGCCTGGATCCAGGCATGCACCGACCTCTATTACCCGGTGATGCGCCAGTCCATCTCCTCCTTCCAGCAGCGCCTGGCGGAGGTCTCGGACGCCCTGGGCACCCAGCCGTACCACTACGTCAGCCTGGGCACCGGCACGGGCGAGAAGGACAACGCCGTCTTACGCCGCCTCAGCCGCGGCCGCCCCCCGCACCCGGTGCGCTTCATACCGGTCGACATCAGCGCGGAGATGCTCCGCCACGGCGCCCGGACCGCCCTGCGCGAGACGAAGGTACGCAGACGGGACACGATCCCCGTCCAGATGGACTTCTCCACCCCGCGCGCCCTCAAGGCCCTGCGCCACATAGCCGACCGCATCACCGGCGACACCCCGGTCGTCTACTCGCTCCTGGGCAATACCCTCGCCAACTTCGATGACGACCTCAGCCGCCTCACCGCCATGGCCACCGAACTCCTGCGCCCCCAGGACCGGTTCCTCCTCGAAGTCGCCACGACGGACCGCATCGACCAGCGCACCGCACTGCGCGCGGCCTTCGAGTACCAGAACAGCCCACGCTTCCACGAGTTCGTGACGAGCGCGATCATGCACTACACCGACCTCCAGATACACAACCGCTCGGTGGAGTACCAGGGCGAGGTCGACGACGAACGCGCCCTCAAGATCAAAATCCTCTACCGCAACAACACGGGCCAGGTCCTGCGCCCCATGCTCCCCAACCGCACCACGTTCGACTTCCCCGACGGTGACACGATCCGCCTGCTCACCACGCGGAAGTACGCACCGCAGCCCCTCGCCGACCTCATCACCCAGGCCGGCCTCACCGAAATCGCCCACTGCGCGTACGAGCCGGACGACGACGGCGACACCTCCGCCGACCGCGCCCACTTCGGCCTGCGCCTGGCGCTCCTCAAGGCAACGGACCCGCACCACACGGCCACGGGCCCTGGCACCGTCCCCAACCCCTTCGCCTGAGACAGGACCCCCGTGCCCCTCCTCAGCCGCCGCGCCCGGACGACCCGCTCCCTGTACGCCTTCGCCACCTTCGCCTCGCTCAGCGCCGCCCTGACGGTGAGCGTTCTCTGGGCGGTCTCCACCTCCCCGAAGATGCCCTGGGAACCGGTCATCCAGAGCCTGGCCCTGGTAGCAGCGATATCCGGAGTCTTCGCGGAACGCCGGGCAGCCGCCCGCGAACGCGAACACCAGCTCCTCACCGCCCTGCGGGACGAGAACCTCGTCAACCAGACGTACTGGGAAAGCGACTTCCTCCCCCAGCAGGAGATGCGCCACCGCGTCTACCCGCGCCTGAACCACACCGCCACGGACGCCGCCCTCGCCTCCGGCCTGCTCTCCGGAGCGCGGTACAGCGCCCTGCACCCGGCTCTCCTGCACTGGCGGGCTTCGGCCGGCGAGATGAACCGCCGCTTCGACCTGGCCGAGATCCGCAGCTTCGTACGCGAGACCCCGGAAGCGGAACTGGAGGCCTGGCACCAGGCCCTCCACGCAAGCGGCGGCCGCCTGCACCAGACCAAGGAATCCCTGGACGAAGTAAGAAGCCTGGTAGAAGAATTGCTCACCTGACGAATACCCCCGGAACGCAGAAAACCCCCGCACCAAAGGTGCGGGGGTTCCCCATAAAATAAGTTCGGCGGCGTCCTACTCTCCCACAGGGTCCCCCCTGCAGTAC
>NZ_JBFAHN010000032.1:0-13916 GCF_040654175.1 Streptomyces sp. NPDC050738
GCGGAATCGGCGTAGCCGACGCGACGCAGTCGCGCCCTTTACTCCGCCCCGGAAACGCCACACTCCAGGTATCGGTCGGCAGGGGGGCCCACCCACCCGACCCCGACAAGAAGCACCGGGTAGGAGGCCCGCCCCAGCCCTACCCCAGGTCCGTGAGCTCCTCCGCGTACACCTGCGAGAGCGGCTGCGGACCCACGTACTGCTGGCAGTTGCACGTCCCCGGCTCATAGCTCACCGGCTTCTTGTCCGCGTCCCAGGCCGTCGGAACCTCCACCGACTCATGGCACTTGCCCCGCTTGTCATGCTTGGCGAGATGGTGCGTGCACCCGCAGATCGGCTCCGGCGGCTTGTGCGCCGCCTCGATCTCCCTGCGCTCGCGCTCGGCCGCCTCCACGCGCTCCATCCGGCGCTCGTGGCGCGTGCGCAGCGCGGTGCGTCCGGTGTCGGCCATCCAGCCGAATCCGCCCACCATGAAGAAGATGAATACCCACCAGAACCACTCCACTTGACCGCCCCTTCCCCCTGCCCGGCGCAAGCGTTCCTCCCCCAGATTACGCCCCGCCGCCACCCGGACGGCTCTCGCGCCGGGCGCGACGCCGTACACCGCCGCAGCATGATCGACATGACACACCGTAAGACAGTCGTACGCGGGGCCGCCGTAGCCGCCGCCACCTCCCTGCTGCTGGCCGGAGCGGGCACGGCCGGCGCCACGGCCCCCGCCGCCACGGACCGGCCCGTCTGGTCCCCCTGCCCGCCGCCGACCGCGGCCCAGGGCGGCGGCGACGCCCCCGGTGTCGGCTGGGAGTGCGCGACCCTCGCCGTACCCCTCGACTACGCGCACCCGCAGGGCAGGCGGATCGGCCTCGCGCTGATCCGGCACGCCGCCACAGGACCCGGCAAGCGCATCGGTTCGCTGATCTACAACTTCGGCGGCCCTGGCGGCTCGGGCGTCGCGACGCTGCCTGGCTTCGGTTCCACCTTCTCCACCCTCAACACCCGCTACGACCTGGTGAGTTTCGACCCGCGCGGGGTCGGCGGCTCGGCCCCCGTCTCGTGCTTCACGGGCCCGCAGACCGACGCGTACAACCAGGTCGACTCGACGCCCGACACCCCGGCGGAGGCCGAGCAGTTCATGGACGTCACGCAGGCCTTCGCGGCGGCCTGCGAGAAGAAGTCGGGCGCGCTCCTCCCCCACCTCACCACCACCAACGTCGCCCGCGACCTGGACCGTATCCGCGCGGCGGTCGGCGACGCGAAGCTGAACTACTACGGCTTCTCCTACGGCACCGAGCTCGGCGGCACCTACGCCCACCTCTTCCCCCAGAAGGTCGGCCGCGCCGTGCTCGACGGCGTCATGAACCCCGACGAGAACTACACCGACGGCGCCCTCTACCAGCTCAAGGGCTTCCAGCTCGCCCTCGACAACTTCGCGAAGGCCTGCGTCGCCGGCAGCTACGTCTGCCCGATCCACCGCTCCACCCCCGCCCAGGTGGAGCAACTCCTCACCGACGTGGTGGCCCACCTCGACCAGCACCCGGCCCGCACCGCCGACGGCCGGATGCTGAACGACTCGCTCGCCCTCTCCGCCATGGCGCACACCCTCTACAGCGCGAGCTCGGGCTGGCCGGCGCTGGCGCGCGCGGTCTCCTCGTACGCCAACTGGGAGGACCCGACGGCGCTGATGGCGCTCGCCGACTCCGCCACGGGCCGCGACGACAAGGGCCACTACGACAACGGCAACAACATCTTCTCCGCGACGAGTTGTGCCGACTACGGCGTCCCGCAGACCACGGACGACATCCGGCAGCAACTGCCCGCCTACCGCAAGGCGTCCCCGCTCTTCGGCGAGCAGTTCGCCTGGGCGCTCAACCAGTGCACGTACTGGCCGGTCAAGGGCGCCACGGACCACATGGAGGTGAGCGCGAAGGGCGCCCCGCCGATCCTGGTCATCGGCAACGCGGGCGACCCGGCGACCCCGTACGGCGGCGCCGAGGTGATGGCGCGGCGGCTCGGGAAGGGCGTGGGCGTGCTCGTCAGCTGGAAGGGCGGGCAGGGGCACTGCAGCTACGGCAAGGGCAGCGCCTGCATCGACGGCAAGGCCGACGACTACCTGCTGAACGGCAAGGTCCCGGCGTACGGCACCAACTGCCCGTAACCCTCGGGCCCTTCTAGACGTAGTCCTCAAGCCGGGCGACGGTGAACCCCTGCTCCTGGATGTGCCGGAGCATGTTCGCCATCATCTCGGTCATCGAGTGCCCCTTGAGTTCCGAGGGCCCCCGGAAGTGGGCGAGGATGATGTCGCCGGGGTGCAGCTTCTTGTCGGGGCGCTGGTACTGCATGTTCTTTATCTGCATCGACTCGCGCCACAGGACGATCGCCTTGAGGCCGCAACTCTGCACCGCTGCACGGGTGTTGGCGTTCCAGTTGCCGTACGGCGGCCGGAAGAGCCGAGGGGCGCTCCCGTACTCCGCTCCGAGCTTCGTCTGCTGGCCGCACACCTCGTTCTTCTGCGCGGCGGCGCCCAGGGTGCGCATGTTGGGGTGGTGGAGGGTGTGGTTCTCCACTCGGTTGCCCAGCGCCTGCAGGGGCTTGAAGTAGCCGTAGTCGCTGCGGATCGCGTCGTTCATCAGGAACATGGTGAAGGGGATCTTCAGATCCTTCATCATCGCGACGAACTTCGGGTCCTTCTCGGCCCCGTCGTCGAAGGTGACGAAGACGATCTTCTTCTGGGTGGGTATCTCGCTGATCACCGGCACCGGGCCGCCCGGCACGGTCTTCACGGGCTTGACCGCGGGCGGCGCGGGGACGTCGGCGAAGGGCTTGAGCCCCCATTTGCGGTAGGCCGCGGCGCGCGTGTCCGGCTGCGCGCCGGAGGGCTTCTTCCCCGGGGCGGAGGCGGCCGGCGTGTGCGTACTCCCGGTCCCGGTGTCCGAGCCCGACGACGTACACCCCGCCATCAGCGCGCCGCCCAGCACACCGCCGAGGACCAGCCCCACGACCTTCTTGCGCACGCTCGAACCTCTTGTCCGGTCTCGCCATCATCTGCGACTTGCGCCGTACAAGATGCAGAAAACGACCACCGGGTTCACTCCCCGTGCCTGGTCAGCCGGGCAGCGGCTCCGCCGCCAGCCGCCTCACGCGGGCGCCCAGGGCGCATTGCCCCGGCTCCAGCCGTACGGCCGCGTCCACCAGGCGCCCCACATGGCCCCGCCAGTCCCCGCCGCGAGCGAGCCGCGCAGCTCGGCCCGCGATCCCGGGCACCCCTGCTCCAGAGCCCGCAGCACAGCGGCGGCGAGCACCTCACGCTCCACCGGTGACCCTCCTCATGAGCAGCGCCCGTTCCGCCTCGTTCCGCGTCAGCGCCGCCGCCCGCTCGAACTCCGCCCGCGCCTCCGCCGTCCGCCCCAGCTTCTCCAGCAGATCGCCGCGCACACTCGGCAGCAGGTGATACCCGGCCAGCGCGGGCTCATCGACCAGGGCGTCCACGATGCGGAGCCCCGCCTCGGGCCCGTGCGCCATGGCCACGGCGACGGCCCGGTTGAGCTCCACCACCGGCGACGGCGGCAGCATCGCGTACAGGGCGGCGATCCGTACCCAGTCCGTCTCCTCCCAGCTCGCCGCCCGCGCATGGCAGGCGGCGATGGCGGCCTGAATGGCGTAGGGCCCCGGAGCCCCGCCCAGTTCCCCCGCCCCGAGCAGCGCGGCGAACCCGCGCCGCATCAGGAGCCGGTCCCACCGCCCCCGGTTCTGGTCGGCGAGCAGCACCGGAGTCCCGTCCGCCTTCGTCCGTGCGCCCATCCGCGAGGCCTGGAGCTCCAACAGGGCGACCAGGCCCAGGACTTCCCCTTCCTTGGGCATCAGCCCCGCCAGCACCCGCGCGAGGCGCACCGCGTCCTCGCAGAGCGCGGGCCGTATCCAGTCGCCGCCGGCCGTCGCCGAGTACCCCTCGTTGAAGACCAGATAGATGACCTCGAGCACCGACGCGAGGCGCTGCCCGCGCTCCTCCCCGTACGGCACCTCGAAGGGGACCCCCGCGGCCGCCAGCTTCCGCTTCGCCCGCACGATCCGCTGCGCGACGGTCGCCTCGGGGACCAGATACGCGCGGGCGATCTCGTCCGTGGTCAGCCCGCCGAGCAGCCGCAGGGTGAGTGCGATGCGCGCCTCGGCGGACAGGACGGGGTGGCAGGCGGTGAAGATCAGCCGCAGCAGATCGTCGTCGATGTCCCCGGGGCCCGCGGGTTCTGGCGGTGGCGGGGAGGTCTCCTCCAGCGTCCGCCCGACCTCCGCGAGCTTGCGGGCGTACGTCTCCCGCCGTCGTACGAGATCGATCGCCCGGCGCTTGGCCGTGACCATGAGCCAGGCGCCCGGATTGTCCGGTACGCCCGCCTCCGGCCACTGCTCGAGCGCGGCGACCAGCGCGTCCTGTGCGATCTCCTCGGCGATGCCCACGTCCCGAACGATCCGGGTGACACCGGCGATGATCCGCGCCGACTCGATCCTGAATACGGTCTCGACCGCGTTGCCTGCCGTCACGGCCACCCATCAGAGCAGCCGCACGACGGCCGGGCAACTACCGCGCGCGCCCCTACTCGTCGCCGGGGCCGAAGACCTGGCGCACCTCCAGGGTGAGGTCCCACTCGGGCTCGTGCACCTGGGCGAAGCGCTTGGTCCACTCGACGGCCTCGTCGATGTCCTTGGTCTGCAGCATCGCGTACCCGCCGACGACCTCCTTGGCCTCGGTGAAGGGACCGTCGAGGACCGTCGCCTGCCCGCCGGTCCAGCGCACCCGGCGGCCGGTGTCGACGGGCCCGAGACCGCCGGTGTCGAGCATGACGCCCGCCTTGGTCATCTCCTCCATGAGGACGCCCATGCGCTCCATCAGTTCGGCGCTGGGCTCGGCGGGCGAGTTGGACTCGTCGACACGGATGATGGAGAGAAAGCGCGGCATGACTGCCTCCTGTTGAGGTGTGGGACCGGGGCTCTTCCCCGTCCTCTCACTCATACGTCGAACGGTGCCGACCGCAATCGACACCCACCGCAAAAAGAATTCGTTCAGCGCAACGAAGCCCAGAGTTCGCTCGCCTCGGGTTCGTCGGCGACCACCCGGTTGCGGTCCCAGGGGGCGAGCAAGACGGGCATCATCACGGTCTTCAGCGCGCCCGGCTCGACCTGCCGCAGCCCCTGGGCCAGATCGGTCAGCTCGCCGAGCGAGTCGAGTCCCGTGTCGGTGGTCAGGCTGCCGGTGACCGCGTCGGCGACCTTGTAGAGCTTCAGCGGATCGGTGAGCAGGTTACCCGCCGACATCTCCTGGAGCATCGCCTTCACCAGCTGCTGCTGGAGCGCTATGCGCCCCAGGTCGCTGCCGTTGCCTATGCCGTGGCGGGTACGGGCGAAGGCGAGCGCCTGCTTCCCGTCGAGCCGGTGGGTGCCGGCCTCCAGATGCAGATGGCTGCGCGTGTCGTCGATGTCCTGCGTGGTGGTGACGGTGACCCCGCCGAGGGCGTCGATGAGATCCGCGAACCCGGCGAAGTCGATCTCCATGTAGTGGTCCATCCGTACGCCGGTCATCTTCTCGACCGTCTTGACGGCGCAGGCCGGTCCGCCGACCGCGTAGGCGCTGTTGAACATCGCGTGGTACGCCACCGAGGTGCTGCCCCCCGAGGAGGTCGGGCAGGACGGCCGGGTGACCAGGGTGTCGCGCGGTATGGAGACGACGGTCGCCTCGGTGTGGTCGGTGTTGATGTGGACGACCATCGCCGTGTCGGAGCGGGCGCCGCCGCTCTCCCCGCCGCCGAGTGCCTGGTTCTCCTTGCCGGTCCGCGAGTCGGAGCCCAGCACGAGGATGTTCAGCGTGCCGCTCGGCACGGCCGGCAGGGTCGCGGTCGCGGAGGCGGACGGGGTCACCGAGGGACGCTCGGGGCGGTCGGTGCCCAGCGCGCTGTTGATGTCGACGCTTTTGATGTTCCGGTCGAAGTGCCAGTACGCCCACCCCGCCCCGGCCGCGCCCACCACGAGTGTGCAGCCGAGGACGATGCCCACGACTCTGAGCGCGCGTCTTCGGCGTGGGGGCTGACCTGGCTGTTCGTCCGTCATGCGGAGGAACATACGTCCGAATCGGCTTACGTCCTACGGGGAGGCGTCAATTCCAGGGAAAAACTCATATTCCCGCACCCGTCACACCGCCTCGAAGCGCCACCTGTGCACGGCGCGCAT
Organism: Streptomyces sp. NPDC050738; assembly: GCF_040654175.1. Lineage (NCBI taxonomy): Bacteria > Bacillati > Actinomycetota > Actinomycetes > Kitasatosporales > Streptomycetaceae > Streptomyces > Streptomyces sp. NPDC050738. The sequence goes on from NZ_JBFAHN010000032.1 coordinate 6,214, forward strand.
GATCAACTCGGCCGCGGGCTCGGGGAGTTCGGGGAGGTCCGCGTCGTACCCGGCGTCCCACCAGGTGATCACGAGCACCCGGTCCTGCGGCGCCCGGAAGAACTCCCGCCGCACGGGCTCGGCCGCGAGCACCTGCGCGCGCGCCCAGGCGAGCAGCTCCGCGCCCCGCCCCTCGGCCGCCCGCGCCTCCCACATCAGCGCGACGCTCATGAGTACAGATTGTCCTTGCTGACCTCGTGCACATGGTCGTGGTCGTGCGTGTGCCCGTGCGTATGCCCCGGCACATGCGGCTCCGTCACCGGAAGCGAGGAGTCCGCCGACAGCTCCCAGTCGGAGGCCGGCCGGTTGCGTGCCACCATCTCCGTGCCGAGCGCGGCCACCATCGCTCCGTTGTCGGTGCACAGCCCCGGCCGCGGCACCCGCAGCCGGATGCCCGCCTTCTCGCACCGCTCGGCCGCGAGCGCCCGCAGCCGGGAGTTGGCGGCGACACCGCCACCGATCATCAGGTGGTCGACGCCCTCGTCACGGCAGGCCCGTACGGCCTTGCGGGTCAGCACATCGACCACCGCCTCCTGGAAGGAAGCCGCCACATCGCGCACCGGCACGTCCTCGCCGGCCGCCCGCTTGGCCTCGATCCAGCGGGCCACGGATGTCTTGAGCCCGGAGAAGGAGAAGTCGTACGCGGGATCCTTCGACCCCGTGAGCCCACGCGGGAACGCGATCGCCTTCGGATCCCCCTCCCGCGCGAGCCGGTCGATGACCGGCCCACCGGGGAAGCCCAGATGCAGCACGCGCGCGATCTTGTCGAAGGCCTCGCCCGCGGCATCGTCGATGGTCGCGCCCAGCGGCCGTACGTCGCTCGTGATGTCGGGTGCGAGCAGCAGCGAGGAGTGCCCGCCGCTCACCAGGAGCGCCATGGTCGGCTCGGGCAGCGGCCCGTGCTCCAGCTGGTCCACGCAGATGTGCGAGGCCAGGTGATTGACCCCGTACAAGGGCTTGTTCAGCGCGTACGCGTACGCCTTGGCCGCCGAGACGCCCACCAGCAGCGCCCCCGCGAGACCGGGTCCCGCCGTCACGGCGATCCCGTCCAGGTCGCTGCCCTTGACGCCCGCCTCCTTCAGCGCGCGCTCGATGGTCGGAACCATCGCCTCCAGGTGCGCACGCGACGCGATCTCGGGGACGACGCCCCCGAAGCGCGCATGGGTGTCCACGCTCGACGCCACAGCGTCCGCGAGCAGCGTGGTGCCGCGGACGATGCCGACACCCGTCTCGTCGCAGGAGGTCTCGATACCGAGTACCAGGGGTTCGTCAGCCATCAGTTCAGTTCTCTGTTCTCTGTTCCGTGGACCACGAGACGCATCACGAGCGCGTCCACATTTCCCGGCTGGTAGTAGCCGCGCCGCATGCCGATCGGCTCGAACCCGAAGCGCTGGTAGAGCTTCTGCGCCCGGGTGTTGTCCACCCGCACCTCCAGCAGAATCTCTTCGCACTCGAAGGCGGTGGCGTGCCTGATGAGATCGCTCAGCAGCTCGGACCCGAGCCCGCTGCCCCACGCATCCCTGCTGACGGCGATCGTCTGTACGTCACCGAGCCCGCCGGCGGCGGCGAGCCCCGCATATCCGACGACCTTCTGCCCGTCCTCGGCGACCACGTACCGCCGGGTCGCGCCCGGCCCCCGCGCATGGGCGAGTTCGGACCAGAACATCCCCGTCGACCAGGCGTCGTCGGGGAAGAGATCCCTCTCCAGCTCGAAGACGCCCTCTATGTCCCACCAGCGCATCTCGCGCAGCACGGCCGTCACTTGGGGGTGACCACCTTGTAGTTCTTGGGGACCTGCGCATCGGGCCGACGCAGATAGAGCGGCGTCACGGGAAGGAAGTCCGCCCCGGCCGCCAGCCGCTCGGCGGCCAGCGCGGCCAGCGCGCCGGCCGACACATGCTCGGGACCGCGCGCGTCGGGGAAGGCCTCCGGGTAGAGGACACCCCCCGCGCCCACGACGGGCAGCCCACCGGTCTCGACATCGGCGGGCCGGTCGACGGCAGCCTCGCCCACCCGCGTCCGCGAGTCCTCGTACCGCGCCCAGTAGACCTCTTTGCGCCGGGCGTCGGTGGCCACGAAGAAGGGGCCCTCGATCCCGGACGCGTACGCGAGAGCGTCCAGCGTGCACAGTCCGTGCACCGGCACCCCGAGCACCGACCCGAAGGTCGCGGCGGTCACGAGGCCGACGCGCAGCCCGGTGTAGGGCCCGGGCCCTACGCCCACGACGATCCCGGTCACGGCGTCCAGTTTCACCCCCGCCTCGTCCAGCACTCGGTCGACGGCGGGCAGCAGCAGCTCCCCGTGGCGGCGCGCGTCGACCTGCGAGGACTCGGCGACGACGGACGTGCCGTCGTGGAGAGCGGCGGTCACGGCGGGGGTGGCGGTATCAACGGCGAGCAGAAGCACACGAACAGCCTACGGCTCCGGCGGCGGGGGCACGGCTCCGAGCCCGGCCCTCCCCCGGCTGCTACCGTCGGCGACGACCGGCCAAAAATCGTACGTACGGCAGAGGAGCACCACAGGTGTCCAGGAGCAGCTCGGGAATGGTGGCCGGGCTCACCGCAGCGGCCGTCGCCGTGGTCGCCTTCCTCGCCTACCAGGCCTCGGCAAACGCCCCCGACGACCTGGCGGCCCCCACCGGGACCGTCTCCACGACGAAGACCCCGCCGGGCGCCTCGAAGAAGCCGGGCACTCCGACGGCGCTCCCGCTCCCGCTCGGTTCGGGCGGAGGGATGCGCGTCGTCTACTCCGTGGGCTCCAAGCACGTATGGCTGACGAACAGCTCGGGCAAGGCGACGCGCGGCTTCGCGGTCATGCCGAGCACGGTGAACCCGCCCGCCGGCACGTACAGGGTCGGCTCCCGCTCGGGGTCCATCACCGGCTCCGACGGGGTCGCGATCGAGCACGTGGTCCGCTTCGCCACCATCGACGGCGTGACGGTCGGCTTCAGCGCGGCGGTGAACGGCGCGATGTCGAGCCCGGACCCGAACCGCAAGACGGGCGGGATCCGGATGGCACCGGCGGACGGGGACGCGATGTGGCCGTTCGCGACGATCGGCACGAAGGTCGTAGTGGTCCCGTAGCGCCTGCCGCTCACCACTTGTTACCCCGTACGGATTAAGCGGCGTCGCGCTGCTCTGCGTCCCCGGTGGTGCGCTCTGCGTCCTCGGACTCCTCCTGCGGCGGTGTGGACACCGCCGCGGCGGCGGCACACGAGGCCAGCAGCTCACGCATCGACAGACCGGGCGGCGGCTGCGGTACGGCTTCCGACATCTCCATGACTGCCTCCCGGCCCGGGCGTAGTAAGGCAGACCTAACCAGGCCTGTGCTCCCATGGGACCACGCCCGCCCAGGCCTGTGCAACACCTTGCCGACGCTCTGTCGGAATCTACGAGCCGGTTTCGACCGGCACGCCCGGAAGCGGGACCCGGGCCCACCGCTCCCCGACCCCGGTCACCGTTACGACGCGCCGCTCGTCGTCGGTGTCGCCCACAGCCCGGTCGATGACGACGCGCAGCCGGTCGTCGGAGAGCTCCTCGACCTTGCCGTCGCCCCATTCGACGACGACCACGGAGTCGGACAGCGAGACATCGAGATCCAGGTCCTCCATCTCGTCGAGCCCGCCGCCGAGCCGGTAGGCATCCACATGGACGAGCGCGGGCCCGTCCCCGAGCGACGGATGCACGCGGGCGATGACAAAGGTCGGCGAGGTCACGGCCCCCCGCACCCCGAGCCCTTCCCCGAACCCCCGGGTGAGCGTGGTCTTCCCCGCCCCGAGCTCGCCGCTGAGCATGACAAGATCCCCGGGCCGGACGACGGCAGCGAGCCGAAGCCCCAACTCCCGCATCTCTTCAGGCGAGTTGACATCAAGACGAGTGACGACCTCGGCCGCCGGGGGGTGAGCTGCTTCCATGCACCACACGTTACCGACTCGACCACCGCCCCAAATCACCCGCACGCCCCGAACCAACTCACCCGCACGTCGGCGCCCACAGCAGCAAAATCAAGCCCCTGCGGCGATTGAGCAGCGGGGGCCCGGGGCAGAGCCCCCGAACCCCCGACGCACCCGCACACCCCACACCCACGCCAGCCGAAATCAAGCCCCTCCGGCGATTGAGGAGCAGGGGCCCGGGGGCAGAGCCCCCGGAAAACCCCAGGCCTACCCCTCCGCCACCGGACCCACCGGAACCGGCACGGCCCCCACCCGGGCCAGCAGATCCGCGAGCCGGTCCATCACCGCCTCGGGATGCTCGAGCATCACCAGATGCCCGCCATCCGGCACGATCACCAGCTCCGCCTCCGGCAGCAGCCCCGCGATCTCCTCGCTGTGCGTGCTGGGCGTCACCAGATCCCGGTCCCCGGCCAGCACCAGCACAGGCACCTCGGCGAAAACCCCGAGCGCGTCCGCCTTGTCGTGCTCGGTGAACGCCGGATAGAACTCCGCGACGACATCGATCGGAGTCCCCTCGATCAGCCGCTCCGCGAACCGCGCCACCGCCGGATCCACATCCCGCGACCCGAAGGAGTACCGCTTGATCAGCCCCGCGAAGAGGTCCGCGGTCGCCCGCCGCCCCTTCTCCACCAGTTCGGCCTGCGACCCCAGCGCTTTCAGCACACCGGGCAGCACCCGCCGCACCGCGTTCACGCCCGCCACCGGCAGCCCGAAGTTCACTTCCCCGAGCTTCCCGCAGGACGTCCCCACAAAGGCGACGCCCACCACCCGTTCCCGTACGACCTCGGGAAACTGCTCACCCAGCGCCATCACCGTCATGCCGCCCATCGAGTGCCCGACCAGCACCAGCGGACCTTCGGGCGCGGCCGCGTCCACGACGGCCTTCAGATCCCGCCCCAGCTGATCGATCGACACCGGCTCCCCGGCCACCTGCGCCCGCCCCCGCTCGGAGCGCCCGTGGCTGCGCTGATCCCAGTGCACCGTGCGTACGACACCACGCAGCGCGGCCCGCTGGAAGTGCCAGGAGTCCTGGTTGAGGCAGTACCCGTGGCTGAAGACGACCGTCACGGGAGCCGGCGGCCGACGCCCGAAGAGGCGCCGTTTACGGGCTCCGTTGCGGCCCCCGCCACCGTCCGCCTCGACCTCGTCGACCTCGTAGTAGATCTCGGTGCCGTCGTCGGCGACGGCCCGGCCCGGCATCCCGCGCAGCGATCCGTACGGCCCCGACGCATCCAGCGCGAGCCGCGCCTTCTTGCGCATCCCGCGCCCGACGGTCAGCCGCTCCACGGCGACGCCCGCGGCCGCTCCGGCAGCCAGCACGCCCACGGCCGCACCGGCGATGCCACCGGCCCGACGCCAGGTGGCACTCACATCCCCGCTGGTCTCGCTCACCGTGCCGCGCTCCTAACAGTCGTCCGCGCCCTCGGCGTTCACATTCACATAGACACGCGGAACCCGCGCACCGATGCGGGTGACAATCTCGTACGCAATCGTGTCGGCCGCCACCGCCCAGTCCTCGGCGGTCGGCTCACCGCGGTCGCCGGGCCCGAACAGCACCGCTTCCGCGCCCGCCACCGGCTCGTCACCGTCCAGATCGACGACGAACTGGTCCATGGCGACGCGTCCCGCAACGCGCCGCCACTTCCCCGCGACCAGCACAGGACCCTTGCCCGATGCCTGGCGCGGGATCCCGTCCGCGTACCCCGCGGGCACCAGCCCGAGGGTGGTGTCGGCGGGGGTGGTGTAGTGATGCCCGTAACTGACGCCGTGACCCTTCGGAACGTGCTTCACCAGCGCGAGCCGTGCGCTCAGCGTCATCACGGGGCGCAGCCCGAACTCGGCGGCGCTCCCGACCTCGGGGACGGGCGAGATGCCGTACACGGCGACGCCCGTGCGCACGAGGTCGTACTGCGACTCGGGAAGGGTCAGCACCGCGGGCGAGTTGGCGATGTGCCGCACTTCGGGGCGCAGGCCGGCCTTCTCCGCGTACTCCAGCGCTTCCTCGAACCGCTGGGTCTGCTCGGCGATCGACGGATGACCGGGCTCGTCGGCGCACGCGTAGTGCGACCAGAGACCGGTCACCCTGACCAGCCCGTCCCGCTCGGCTTCCAGGGCCGCTGCGACGAGCTCGGGCCAGTCGGTGGGCTGGCAGCCGTTACGGCCGAGGCCGGTGTCGGCCTTGAGCTGGATGCGGGCCGGCTGCCCGGCGGCCGCGGCCGCCTCCCGTACCTCGTCCAGCGCCCACATGCCGCTCACGGACACGTCCACATCGGCCTCGACGGCCTGCCGCCACGGACCGCCGGGCGTCCAGAGCCAGCACAGGATCCGGCCGTCGATCCCGGCGGCGCGCAGCGCGAGCGCCTCCTCGGGGGTGGCGGTCCCCAGCCACTGCGCTCCGGCCTCGCGGGCGGCCACGGCACAGGGCACCATGCCGTGCCCGTACGCGTCCGCCTTCACCACGGCCATGAGCTGGGCGCGGGGCGCACGGGCGCGCAGGGCACGGACGTTGGCGCGCAGCGCGCCGAGGTCGATCTCGGCGCGCACGCGAAGCGGAGGCGGTGTCTCAGTCATCGCGCCCAGTGTCTCAGAGCTCAGACGGCGGGCTTGCGACCCCAGATGTAGACCGCGTCACCCCTGCCGAGGACGCTCCACAGGCGCTGGGCGTCGCGGTAGCGCATGTTGACGCAGCCGTGGCTGCCGGGCGGGTTGTTGTAGACGCTCGCGTAGATCCCGTGAAAGGCCTGCCCGCCGCTGAAGAACTGGCTGTACGGCATGGGGCTGTTGTAGAGCGAGGACCAGTGGTTCTTGTGCTTCCAGTAGACCTTGAACCAGCCGGTGCGGGTGGGGTGGACGGCGCGTCCTGTCCGTACGGGAGCGGGCCCGAAGACGACCTTCTTCCCCTTCTGGACCCACATCAGCTGCCGCGACAGGTCGACGCAGGCGACCTTGTACTTCCGTACGGGACACTTCCCGGCGGCATTGGGATGCAGCCGGGCCGAGATGGCCTGCATGCGACCCCAGGTGACGGGTCCGGCGTACCCGATGTCGGGCCGGATGTGCTGCTGCCTCTGGAACCGCCGGATGGCCGCGCAGTCGGCGGCGGACTGCCGCCCGTCGACGCGCAGCTTCAGCCACTTCTCGACCTGGCGCTGGTAGGGCCCGGTGCTACGGGTGCAGGCACGCGCGGCACTGCCGGCCGGGGCCTCGTCGGGGGCGGTGGGCACAGCGGACGCGGCGGGCAGCCCGGGCACGGCTTCCGCCACCGCCTTCGGCACCGCTTCCACCAGCGCGTCGGCCCCCGCGGGCGGCGCGGCGGGGACGATCGCGTCCTCGGCGGCGCTGGGCGTGTAGACGCGGGGCGGCAGGGCCTCGTCGGGGGTGTCGAGCAGTCTGGGCAGGGCGAAGAGGCGCATAGGGGCGGGAGCGGGCGGCGGAACCGGATCGGCGTGAGCCGAGGTGCCGAGAGGCAGCACGGCAGCGAGGGCGAGAAGGATGCCCGCGCCGCGACGAGGTGCGATGTTCTTGATCACCGCCCCAGACAAGCCGACGGACTCACGCTAGGCCGGAAGCCCCGCTGACCAGGTCACCCATCGGCCACAGCCGAGCCCCAGTATTCAACGGCCCGTTTGCACACCCGCACGTCGGCGCCCACAGCAGCAAAATCAAGCGACGCACCGCCGGTCGACGAGGACCTGGACCGCCTCACCCAGCG
>NZ_JBFAHN010000033.1:0-13429 GCF_040654175.1 Streptomyces sp. NPDC050738
CGCACGATCCAGTACCGCAGCAACCTCATCGACGGATGCCTCGCCGGCACCGGCCTATCCCTCACTCCAACGACTCCACGAGTTCAAGCCCAGTAACTTGCTGGCCCCCTTTGCCCTGCGACCGGCTTTCCCGGTCTCCATGACGGGTCGTTACTCCCGCGACTACTACGGGGCCCCCGCCCCACCCACAGCCATCAGTCGGCAACGGACCTGCCCACGGCCGAACTGGCTGTCCGGCGGGGCGGCTCGGGCGACCGCGGATGGGTCCCACGTTCACCACACAATCGATCGGTCAGGGAGACGCCCAGCTCTACTCCGGCAGCATCGCCACGCCTACGCCGCAGGCTTTCAACGTGGCCTTTCCACCGGAACGGGAAATCCGGCTTCGGAGTTGCCCCACCCGTCCGAGGACAAGCAGGTCACGCGCTGCATACCGGCCCGTATCCACCAGGTTTGAGCCAGGTCCATGCTTACGGAGCTTCAACCACTGGTTCGCTTTCGCTGCACCTTCTGACCTCGCTAGACGGAAGTCCCGGCACGTCCCGCCGTTGTCAGGGCTGCTTGCTGCCGTCCCCGGCGTTCCCCGGATCGGGCTGCCCCCAGGCTTCACCAGACCGCTGCGACGGCCCGGAGGTGGTGGTATTTCACCTCCACTCGACTGCATAGCGTCTCGTGGCGCACTCCTGTGACAGTGAGCCTTGACCGATTGCCGGTGAAGTGTGGCCGCCTGGAGGTGCTCTACCGGCGGATCGCCGAGATCAGTCCGCCGGGCCGCTCCTCGCGCTGCGGCGGGGTGCTGATCGGGCGGCCGTAGGCGGCAGCGCGCTCGCGCAGGGTGTGACTGTCGGCCTCCCAGCCGTGCCCGGCCAGCCAGCCCACCGGGTCGTCAGGCGTCTCCGAGACCCACATGGACGCCGCCGATCCCGGCACGGCGTCCGCGCCGAACCGCTCGATTACGCCGCGCGAGCCCAACGTCAGCCCCATCCGGCTGCCTGCCGCCGACCGCGCGCTGATCCGGGCCAGCAGCAACTCCACCGCGTCCTCGGGCAGGTAGACAAGCAGCCCTTCGGCGATCCACACGGTCGGCACCGCCGGGTCGTGCCCTGCGGCGGCCAGCGCGCCTGGCCAGTCCTCACGCAGATCCACCGCGACGGTAATCCGCTCGCAGCGCGCGACGGCCCGCTCCTGGGCCAGCACCGAAGCCTTGAAGTCCAGTGGCGCTGCGGTGTCGACCTCGAACAGCCGGGTGCCCTCAGGCCAGTCCATCCGGAAGGCCCGGCTGTCCATGCCGGCGCCGAGCAGCACGACCTGCCGGACCCCGGAAGCGGAGGCCTGCTGCAGCAGGTCGTCGAGGAACTTCGTCCTGATGACGATGGAGAACGACACGGCCAGCCGGCGGCGGCGCGCGGCCTCGTCATCGGGCAGCGGCGGCGAGGAGGGCCACAGGCCGCCGGCGGTGGCGAAGGCCTGAGCCAGCGGGTCGCGGAACAGCGCGTCCTCCCGCTCGGTCTCCAGCGCCCGCACCCGGGCCACCCCCACCGCCGTGGCCCACACTCCCGACGGCTGCACCCGCTCCTGATCATCAGTCACCGCGCCAGCCTAGGCGGACAACGACGGATCTCCGTACGCAGAGATCGAGCGCATCCAAGAGCGCGCCTTCGACGCGGCGGCCCGCCTGGCGGATGCGACCGGGGACAACGGGGTGGTGCGGGAGTTCCTGGGGCTGCCAGCGGCTGACACCGAGATCGGTGCCGTGCCACTGACTTCTGAACCGCGGCCCTCCATGCAGGAGTCGCATGGCAGCCAGGCGGGACGCGAGTTGCACCCCCCACTCGCGACGTCGGCTTCCAACTCGATTCAGCGAAGTCCCATTTCTGAGGCCGGTAGGTTGGCGGGATGGCTGACGGACTGAGATGGATCGGTGAGTACAGCAACGAGGACGCGAAGGGTGGCGTGCCCGGAATGCGCGGCAGCATCTCGCTCACAGCAGCCCGGGGTGTGGAGGCGGAGGAGTTCCTGGTCCGTCTCGGAGCGGATGATGAGCAGCTTCGGTGCCGGGATCTGTACAAGGACCGCCATGAGTTGGCCATTCCCGCTGGTGTCGACCTGACGCAGTTCAGCCTCGCTATGTACGGCACTTGCGGGGACTGGGTATACGTCCTAGAGGACGGCTTCGCTGCCACCTGGTTCCTTGGCTACCGGAAGGCGCCCGAAATGGAACCCCAAGTTGGCGAGGAGATCATCTGCCTCACGCTCAACCACCACGACGCTCCCTCGCTCCTTCTCCATGCACCTGGAGCCGACGGTCGGACGCGGGAGACCGAGTTCCGTGGCAGCACGGATTGGTCCTCGGAATTGGACGCTGCGCTGCGGGCGGTGGGAGCGGTGTTCCCGTCCCTCTATGACGGTGTGTCTACCGAAGAAGAGGTGGAGCTGTACTACGAGGCGCATGCGCACGAGATCCCGGCACGTGTATTCGCCGGCGTCGGCAACTACTGCGACCTCGCGATCGACCGTACAACGGTCGAGGCCGGACTGCTCCCGCTGGCAGTCCTTGCTGCGCCGAGCATCTGACCTACGTGGTGGGGACCGCCCGCGTCGAACGCTCCCGCATCCTCCAAGAAGGCGGCCGTCGCGCCGTCTGCGTCATCGAGGAAGCCGTCCTCAACCACCAACTCGGCGACCAGGAGGCCATGGGCGCCCAACTCGGCCACCTCCTCACCGCCGGCGCGCACCCCGCCATCTCCCTCGGCATCATCCCGGCGGCATCCGGCGAACGCGCACTCTGGCCGACAGAGGTCTTCCACATGTACGACGAGACACTCGTCTCGGTGGAGACCCTGGCCGCGCGGATCCGAGTCACCGAACCGACCGAGATCACCCTCTATTTCAAGGCATTCGAGCAGCTCCGCGGCATGGCGGTCTACGGAAGCGGAGCCCGCGCACTGATTGCCCGAGCCATCGAGCGACTGGGCTGAGCCTTCGACGACGAGGACGACGAATCGCGCCCCTCCAACGGCATAAAGCCGTCGGAGGGGCGCAATTCGTTCCAGTCGACGAACTCGACGTCGCCTGCGCGCCTCGCATGGCCGACCTGACCATGACCGCCATGCGACGCGACGCCACCGGCAAGGCCGCCGGACACCTGGACTTGTAGGCCAGAACCAGTCCGCTGAAGCCGCTGCCTTCCTGCTCCGTGCCCACCTGAGCGGCCGGTTCCTTCGCGGCTGTAGAAGCCGACGGCCGAGGCACCGTCCGAGCCTCGGCGAGCGTCGCCTGGTCACCCCCGGTCGAGGTGGCCTGCCGGCAATGTTCGCGTGAGCGGCACCCTGAGGCGCGTTGGCCTGCCTCTGCGCGGTTCGAGGGTCCGAGCAGTGAACAGCGCCCGCTTTTCCTGAAACGCTCCGCTTCCCGTGGGGGAATATCTGTGACCGTGAGAGGAGGGTTTAACGCGCAGCGCGGCGAGTGTTTGTATGGGGACCAACGGAGTCGAGTTATTTTCCGCACAGGGGCTGCTGGCGCGTGCTACTGTCAATCTCAGTTGTTGTGGTTCCCAAAATTTCAAGCTCCTTCGCCGGTATTTTCCGACCGCTGGAAGCTTTTCTGTATTGCCGGTTTATTTCCGGACGGGGCATCATTGCGGCGACCTGGTATCCGCGCATCGCGGGTCCCGGTGCACTGCCCCAAAGGAGATATGGCATGGCGTCAGGTACCGTGAAGTGGTTCAACGCGGCCAAGGGTTTCGGCTTCATCGAGCAAGACGGCGGTGGCGCTGACGTGTTCGCCCACTTCTCCAACATCGCCGCCGCGGGCTTCCGCGAGCTGCTCGAAGGTCAGAAGGTCACCTTCGACATCGCGCCGAGCCAGAAGGGCCCGACGGCCGAGAACATCGTTCTCGCCTGACGTTGACACGCACTTCGTAGCTGGGGCCCGCATCCTTCGGGGTGCGGGCCCCAGCTACGGATATTTCCCATAGTGGTGTCACCTGTGGGGTAACACGATCCGCAGCCCATGCTTAGGGATGTGCACCTTTTCGTGAGCATATAGGTCGACGTCCGGAATTTTACGTCCCTGTGGCATCGCCCATTTTTTGCAACTTGTGTCTCGCATTAGATCCGCTGCATTCCGCATTCTTTTTTCGCATTTCATTCGGTCCGTTCTTGTGATTCTCTGCGCCGCTTTTTCGCTGCGGGAATTCCTTGATGCGTGCCGTATCAAGGAAGGTTCTCGATGAACCCCACACGTACGAACGGCCGCTCCTCACGCCCCCGCCGGACCGAGGACCCCGCCTTCGGGACCGGCGCCGGCTCCAGGCGAGGTAACCGCTTCGGCTCGCCTGCCCCGACTCGTTCCGGCGGTCCGAGCCGTTCGGGCGGCTACGGCCGGCGGCCCGCAATGGTGCAGGGCGAGTTCGCACTGCCGAAGACGATCACTCCCGCGCTGCCCGCGGTCGAGGCGTTCGCCGACCTCGACATGCCTGCCCCACTGTTGGCCGCGCTGACCGCGCAAGGCGTGAGCGTCCCGTTCCCGATCCAGGGCGCGACCCTGCCCAACACCCTCGCGGGCCGCGACGCCCTGGGGCGCGGACGCACCGGCTCCGGCAAAACGCTCGCCTTCGGCCTGGCGCTGCTGGCCCGCACCGCTGGTCAACGCGCTGAACCCCGCCAGCCGCTGGCCCTGGTCCTGGTACCGACGCGGGAGCTGGCCCAGCAGGTGACCGAGGCGCTCGCCCCCTACGCCCGTTCGGTGAAGTTGCGCCTGGCCACGGTGGTCGGCGGAATGCCGATCGGCAGGCAGGCAGGCGCACTGCGGGCCGGAGCGGAGGTCGTCGTCGCGACACCAGGCCGGCTCAAGGACCTCATCGACCGCGGTGACTGCCGGCTGAACCAGGTCGCGATCACCGTCCTGGACGAGGCCGATCAGATGGCCGACATGGGTTTCATGCCGCAGGTCACCGCGCTCCTGGATCAGGTCCGCCCCGACGGCCAGCGGATGTTGTTCTCCGCCACCCTCGACCGCAACGTCGACCTTCTGGTCCGCCGCTACCTCACCGACCCCGTCGTCCACTCCGTCGACCCGTCCGCAGGTGCCGTCACCACGATGGAGCACCACGTCCTGCACGTCCACGGCGCGGACAAGTACCGCATCACCACCGAGATCGCGGCGCGTGAAGGCCGGGTGATCATGTTCCTGGACACCAAACACGCCGTCGACCGCCTGACACAGGACCTGCTGAACAGCGGTGTGCGGGCCGCCGCCCTGCACGGCGGCAAGTCACAGCCGCAGCGCACCAGGACCCTGGCCCAGTTCAAGACCGGGCACGTCACCGTGCTCGTGGCGACGAACGTGGCGGCGCGCGGCATCCACGTCGACGACCTCGACCTTGTCGTCAACGTCGACCCGCCGACCGACCACAAGGACTACCTGCACCGCGGCGGACGTACCGCACGGGCCGGAGAGTCCGGCAGCGTCGTCACCCTGGTCACCCCCAACCAACGCCGCGACATGACCCGCCTCATGACCGCCGCCGGCATCGTGCCCCAGACCACCCAGGTCCGCTCCGGCGACGAAGCACTCAACCGGATCACCGGCGCACAGACCCCCTCCGGCATCCCCGTCACGATCACCGCTCCGGTGGCCGAGCGGCGCAAGCGAGGCGCTTCCTCGCGCGGCCGGCGCAGCCCCGCCTCGGCGACCCGGCACGTGCCCGCACGACAGTCTTTCGACGCGGCAGCCTAGAAACCTCGTGATTGGGACACTGGCCCACCACTGCAGGAGACACCTTTTGACACTGATTCAGATGCACCCCCGCCCGGCGCCCGCCACCCCCGTCCACAGGACGGCGGAGGAAGCCAAGGACACCGGACCACAGGTCTGCGACGACATGACCGTCGAGGTCGCCCTGTCCGTCATGGCCGGAGCTCGCACCGGACACCTGCTCGTCTGCGACAACGACGGCCTGTGCACCGGACTCCTCACCCAGGCCCAGCTCACCGCGGCCCGTGACAGCTCCGCGTACACCGACCGGCTCCAGCTGCGCGACATCCTCGGAGACCGGGCGCCGTCGGCTTCTGCTGTGGCCACCACGGCCGGAGCCCGGCACGCGATGCGCTACCGCAGGCCCGATGCGCCGTCTGCGGCCGACGGACACGGCGATGCTCCGGGCGCTCTCGCGCTTGCCGGCTGAACCTGCTCAACCGCGGTAGAACCAATCCCCCTTCGGCCTTCTCCCTGTGAGGCATCATGCGCTGTGTCATCGCCCGCTTCCCGTTCGACCTCACCAAAAGCGGCGTCCTGGAGTCGATGAAGGGTGTGAAGCCCGAGCAGGCTTCCGGCGAGTCCGTGATCATCGGCCGACGCACCTACCCCGTCAAGCAGGTCGGCCAGGTCATCACACGCCAGGACCGCCGCGACTTCAGCGCCGGTGAAGTCCTGCGGGCCATGACCGCACTCGGCTTCACCTGCCGCACTCTTCCCCTGACCGTTGCGCCCGTGCGCGCGCTCAACGCGTTGCAAGCGGCTTCCGCCATGCTCGGCGCCCCTGCGGCAGCCTGAGCGACGGACAGGGGCGAGCCGCCGCCAAGCGTGAGGGGCCGATCCGCGAACGCAGGTCGGACCCTCACCGCGTGATGGGGGATTACGGCGTGACACCTGGTCAGCGGCGGGGTCCCAAGCCACCATGTCTGCCCTCGCCACCTCGACGTCCTCGTCCCACGTCGCGCGGTCCGGGAATCCGCGGTCAGTGGTGGCCGCGGGCGGGGACCAGGGGCCGGGGCCGCGTGTGCGCAGCGAAGCGGATCCCAGACCTATTTCACGGTTCGTGTGCGGAACGTCCCTTGGCGGGGCGCATATGAAGAAAATCCCCGGAGCAGGCATGTGTCACGCCACATTTTGAGAACGGGCCGAGATGAATTCGTTCTGGAGATCGATCGGAAGCGACTTATCGGCGGACGGATTTCCGATAGGTCTGTCCAGATCGGGTAGTAAAACCGGGGAACCCTCAATTCCAGGGTCGGCGCCTCGGTATTCACCCCGTGGTGAACCATTCGAGGAGCCCGAAAATGCAACGAGCTGGGTCCCGCACCGTGAGAGGTGCGGGACCCAGCTGCGTAGTACGCGTCAGCGTCAGGCGGGAGTGATGTTCTCCGCCTGCGGGCCCTTCTGGCCCTGGGTGACGTCGAAGTTCACCTTCTGGCCTTCCTGGAGCTCACGGAAGCCCTGGGCGGCGATGTTCGAGTAGTGGGCGAAGACGTCCGGGCCGCCACCCTCCTGCTCGATGAAGCCGAAGCCCTTTTCTGCGTTGAACCACTTCACTACGCCAGTAGCCATGTCTAATTCTCCTTCGGGGCAGTGCCCGGAGTCCGCACCGTGCGGGCTCCGCGTCGCCGCGATGATTGCCCCGCCGGAATGCAACCGGAAATACAAAAGTGCTCCCACCGGCACGAAAGTACGATGAGGGCACTTGTAAGTTTTTGGGAACCACAACTGCAACTGACGGGAACACTAGCACGCTGAGATCGGCTGGCCACTCGAACTGTCTTCCGCGTAAGAAATCCTTACTGCGCGTCGCGCCGATTTCTCCCACCGCCGTAATAGATATCTCCGCTCCAGTGTGCTGTCATCTCGGCGGATCCGGGTGCGAGGCGGGAAGCGGTCCATGGGATCACTCTGGTGGCTCAGCGTGCTCCCGTGCTCGGAGGGCAGCCGAACCCGATGGAACGACTTCGCACCCTGGAGTGCGCGATGGAGAGATGGGCGGCCGCCCTGTGGGGGCTGGTGCTCCCGCAGCAACACCACCAGATGGACCTCGTGCTGGCTCTTCGCCGGCACTGCAACGACCGTGCGCTGATCCTGGACCGGAGACGCGTCCTGGTGCCAAACGTATTCGTCGTTGAACTCCCACCTGACGCCCACTGTCAACTGGCGTACGCAGAGACCCAATTGGGGAGCCATCTCGTCCATCAGGTGCATCGCCATGCCGCTGAGCGAGGCTACACATTCGCAGGGCCGGTCCAGGTCCGGCTCCAGCCCGTCGACTGTTCTCCCCGCGACCGGTTCGTCATCAGGAGCCGTATCCTCCCGTTGGTCTGAGCCCTGGCTCGTGGCTAGGGCTGCGGTTCCACACGGCCTGGCCCCTTCGCCTGCCGAAGCCGTTGCATCCACGCGTTCCCAGCCCGGATCCGTAACGGTTCCAGGTCCCGGCCCGCTCCCAACGGGCAAACCGGTCGTAGATCGTCTGCCACAACCCATGGCGTTCCGGCAGGTCACGCCAAGGGCGCCCGTTCGTAACCGCCAGAGCACGCCGTTGATCACCTGCCGGTGGTCACGCCTGGGACGACCTGGTGCGACAGCGGTCGGCAGCAGGGGCTCCATCGCCTGCCATGCGGTGTCCGTCAACTCGCTACGTTCCCTCACCGATGCGGCCACATTCAGGGACTCAGGCTGCCGTGACGGTCTGCACCCTGGCCTCGCGGACTGCGCGCAACGCGCCGGACCAGGCGATCACCTGGTCGAGCATGCCGAGGACCGATGCGTCGAGGCCTTCTTGGGCGACGAAGGCGCCGCTGGCGAACGAGGGGTGAGTGGAGATGGTGGGCTGGGCCCGGACGGTGGCCACCTGAAGCTCGGCGAGGACGAGCCGCAGCGCCTCTGCGGCCCGGGCCCCGGCGGCCCAGCCCCCGTAACTGATGATCCCGGCGGCCTTGTCGTTCCACTCCCGGTAGACGTAGTCCAGGGCGTTCTTCAGGGCGCCGGGGTAGGAGTGGTTGTACTCCGGGACGAGGAATACGTAGCCGTCGAAGCCGTCGATGAGTGCGCCCCAGGCGCGGGTGTGGTCGTGCTGGTACTGCTGGAAGACCGGGTTGCCCGGCTCGTCGAGGTTGCCAAGGCTGTGGTCGGCGAGGTCGATGAGTTCGTAGTCGGCGCCGCCATGGGCACGGGCGGCCTCCAGTGCCCAGGTGGCGATCTGGTCGCCGCGGCGTCCGGGGCGAGTGCTTCCGAGGATGAGCGCGATGCGGAGTGTCATGAGTTTCCCTTCGGGAAGAGTTGTCACGTCAACTCTAGGCGGAGGAGAGTTGAGGTGACAACTCCGCAGGTCGCGGTATCCTCAGGGGCATGACGGAGACGCGATCCCTGGAACCCGAGGAGTGGGATTTCTGGGACACCTGGATGCGTGCGCAGCGCCTGCTGGCCAGGGAGCTGGAGCGTGGCCTGCAGCGGGACTGCGGCATTTCGAAGCCCGAGTTCAGCGTGCTCGTGACGCTGTGGCAGGCGGACGGCCGCGAGATGCGGGTCGGTGAACTCTCCGAGTCGCTCGACTGGGACAAGAGCCGCGTCTCGCATCAGCTGACCCGCATGGAGAAGCGCGGCTTGCTCGAACGCACCCAGTACGGGGCTGACGGCCGCCGCGCGGGCATCGGGCTCACCACCGAGGGCCGTCGCGCCGTACAGAGCGCCATCCGCGTGCATGGCGCCAACGTTCGCCGTCACGCCCTGGATTCACTCACCGCCGAGCAAGCGGCGGTCATCCGCGCATGGAGTGAGCGGGTGGCCGACCGCATCGAGCCGCGCGGCGGCGAGGCAACCTAGGCGTATCCGTGACAGGCGTCGGTACGGCGCAGGACATTGTCAGACAGGACCTAAGGGGCCTGAGCGGGCCCCTTCTGCGGAACCGCTCCGTCCTATGACCTGACATGGTGCGCAAGCTCGGAGTGAAGGCCGTCTCGCGTGGGCCGGACGGAGGGTGAGGGAGCGGCCAAGGAACAGCAGGTCTCCCCCCTGGCCTCCGCACGGGCGACGCTGAGGAGGTGCGTGCGGCATGGCCCTCTTCCTACTGAGGGCCGTCGGGCAGAGTGCTGACGCCGAGGTCCTTCACATGACGTTCTTGCGCAAGCCCCGGGCCGTGGCGTCATTGGTTGCCCTTACCGTTGCCCTGCCCCAGCACCCGGGGCAGGGCTTGTTCTGCGTGCCGCGAGCTGATGCGTCAGCACAGGGCGGGGCCGCCGTCCTCAGGCGACATTCCGGTACGGAGCTTTCGCAGGGTGCGAGAGAGGAGCCGGGAGGTCTGCATCTGGGAGACGCCGAGTTCCTCACCGATCTGACTCTGAGTCATTTCCCGGCCGAAGCGCATTTCGAGGACGCGGCGCTCCCGCCCGTCGAGTTCGTTCAGGAGCGGGGCCAGTGTGTGCAGGTCCTCGACCATCTCCATGTCTGAGTCGGACTCGCCCATGAGATCGGCGACCGTACGTTCCGAAGTGCTGCCCTGGCCGCCGGCGGAGGCGTCGACCGGCACGTCCAGCGAGCCGGCCGTGTATCCGTTCGCCGCGACGACGCCCTCGGTGGCCTCCTCCTCGCTGATGCCGAGGTGCTGGGCGAGCTCCTTGACCGTCGGGTCGCGGTCCAGCTCCGTGGCGAGCTGCTCCCTGGCTTTGGCCATGTCCACGCGCAGTTCCTGTAGGCGCCGGGGCACGTGGACGGCCCAGGTCGTGTCGCGGAAGAACCGCTTGATCTCGCCCACGATGTAGGGGACCGCGAAGGTGGAGAACTCGACTTCACGTGACAGGTCGAAGCGGTCGATCGCCTTGATGAGGCCGATCGTGCCCACCTGAACGATGTCCTCCAGGTCGCTGCCGCTGCGGTTGCGGAACCTGCCCGCGGCGAACCGGACGAGCGAGAGGTTCATCTCGATGAGGGTGTTGCGGGCGTACTGGTAGTCCTGGGTGCCCTCTTCGAGGATCTGGAGTTGGTCGAGGAACACCTTCGACAAGTCTCGTGCGTCTTTCGGTGCGACCTGTGCCGCGTCTTCGATCCAGGGCAGGACTTCCGAAGTGGCAGGGGTCGCCAGGGGAGAGCGCGTCGTTGTCCCTGTCCGGTCCGCCCTCTTCGTCTGCGTCGCCGTCTCCATGGCCGCCCTTCCTGATCGCACCGTTCCGTACACAGGGACCCCTTCTGCCCCTGGACGGTGAATCCATTCATCGCGCAGCGAAAAAACTAGACGGTCGGGGGGCATGGGTCGGTCCTGAGGGGGAACTCGGCCACCCGCGCCCGCTCCCGTCGATGCCACGGCGTCACCGGAGCCCCTTCGATCGGCGGACCCCACGGAGGCGCGATGGCGCACACGGACACCCTGGCCGTTACCGCGCTCGCTACGGGAGACAACTGCACCGTGATACGGGTTGCCGGTGAACTCGACCACAACAGCGAGCAGTTGTTCCTCGCCTCCACGGGGTCCATCGCTGCCACGGGCCACCCCTATCTGGTCCTCGACGTCACCGCGCTGACGTTCTGCGACTCCCGGGGGCTCTACAGCCTGCTCACCCTCCACTGGCTCCTGCGCCGGCGCGACGGCGCACTGCTGCTGGCAGGAGTGGGCCAGCGGCTCGGAGAACTCCTCCACCAGACGGGCAGCGGCACCGTCCTTGCCGGGTACCCCTCCGTCAGCAAGGCTCTGGCTGCCGTGCCCAATTCGTACCGCCCTGCATGGCCGCCCCGGCCCGCCACGGCGGATTGAAGGGACCGGGCTACCGGGCGAGGACGGCGCGCACGTTCTTGCCGCCCTGGGGGGAGGGGATGACGGCGACTTTCCGGGAGAGGAAGCGAACCAGGGGCCAACCGAATCCGCCCCCGCACCCGTTGAGGTCCGGAGAGCGCTCGCGCGGTGGCATATGGCTCGGATCTCGTACGGTGATCTCCAGCGTGGACCGGTCCGCGGCCAGTCGCAGCGCGGTGAGACCACCCGCGTGCCGCAGCGCGTTCGTGACCAGCTCGGAGACCACCAGCACGGCGTTGTCCACGGACTCCGGGGTCGGGGCGGGCGACAGCTCGGAGAAGAACTCGCGCATGTCGTCGCGTGCCTGGGCGGCCGTGGCCGGACAGGTGGTTCGCTGAGCGCGCTCGGAATGCCGGTCCGTCATGACGTGTGACTGACTCATGTGCGAAACCCCCGTCGAGGAGAAGCCGTGGTCCGGTGAACCGTGCTCCTGCCCGCATCGGCACGGGTCTAACGCCGCCACAGGAGGCACGTGCGGGGCGGATGCACCCAATGGTGCGCCCCCGGCCGAGTGCCGCTGCCGGACGGGGCGAGGAAACGTACGGTGCACGCGCACTGGCTCGCGCCATCCAGGCGGCCAGTCTCCTGCCAGCCGCTGCGGTGCCCCGCGCCGTCCGTTGCGACCTCGTCGCACACAGGGGCGGCAGCACCACAGACGACGAACTGGTCGTCTGCCTGGGCTGGTTCGGCCACAACACGCCCACCATGCGCTGAACGCTTCCAGCACGGGCGCCACACGGTTGTCCGGCAGCTTCCCGTCCGCGCAGACCAGGAAGCGGCGCATCGCCCGGATCGACTCCCTGGCCTTGGGTGTACGACAGACGCAGTCATCGCGGAAGCTGAGCGCGAACGGTCTTGCCGGGCCCGGGGCCAGGCGTGACGGACAGGCCGCTGGTGCTCGCACGGATCATGTGCCAGCCGAAGCCGCCACCGCCGTCGACACGGTCGGGGGTGCGCTCGCGAGGGGGCACCGGGCTCGGATCGGTGACCGCGACGCTCAGCGCGCCCGGGTGGGCGGACAGTTGCAGGGTGTATCGGCCACCGCCATGGCGCACGGCGTTGGTGACGAGTTCGGAAACCACCATCACCAGGGTGTCCGCCAGATCGCGGTCCGGGGCCGGGTTGAGGTTTTCGGTGAACGCGCGGGTGGCCGCGCGGGCCCGGCAAACGCTGTGCGGGCCGGCGCCCCGCGCCACGGCCGATACAGGATTCGTGCTGCTGATGATCATTGCGCTGTTCATGTGTTTGCACCCCACCTGTGGTCGGTTGTGATGCTTTGCGGTGCCCTGCGCTTGCCCCCGGGAGAAGCGCGTACGCCACGGGTGCGGCATTTTCTCCACAACACGACAAAAGACGTATTTTCAGGTGGCCCGGAAATCTGTCACGGCTGCAGCAGACATGCAGATCGCTCTGGCCGCGTCGACGGCCACCCCGCCCCTCGGCATAGCGAGTTCTGTGATCCGCCACGCTCTCCAACCGTGCGCCGGCTGCCCAGTCCCGCCTGGTGCCTCATCAACGCCGACGGGCGTCTTTGCCGCCGGGGCACCCGTGCAGTGGCAGGTCCAGCAGCGTCCGGACGGACAAGTGGGCTTCGGTGCGGTGGTGCAACGGGGCGTCCAGGTGGACGCCGCCTGCTGTGATCGGCGGTGGAAAATCGTCTGGAGTTGTGTTCCCCCAGTGTCGCGGAAACAGCCGCGTTCGCGGCATCTGGTTCTGGGTATCGGTGCTGCTCGGAGTGGGTGCCTCGGCTGGGGTGGGGGTGCCTTCCGTCCCTTGCTGCGGCCGGGGTCGACCATCTCTTTTCTCGGGACACGGAAATCTGTGTCGGCCGGAGTAGACATTGGGTGGTGGTGTGGTTATGGTTTCTCTCGTAGCCGAGAT
>NZ_JBFAHN010000035.1:0-1154 GCF_040654175.1 Streptomyces sp. NPDC050738
TTACTGAGCTTGAACTCGTGAAGTCGTAGCTGCTGACAAGCCTTGATCCTCGCGGTACGCCGTAGTTATGAGGTACGCGCAGGGTGGTGGTCTGACGGATGAGCGGCGGGAGTTCAGGGCGGGAGTTCGCCTGGAAGCGGCTCTGCGGTTCGCCGACGGGGAGGCGAGTTCGGCGATCGCGAAGGAACTGCGGGTCAGTATCCGCTCGGTCCAGCGATGGCGTCGCGCGTGGACCAAGGGCGGTCCGCGAGCTTTGCGCTCGGCTGGATCGGCGTCGCCGCCGCGGCTGAGCGAGGCCCAGTTCCTGCAGTTGGAGGCCGAGTTGATCAAGGGGCCGACGGCGCACGGATGGCCGGATCAGCGGTGGACCCTGACCAGGGTCAAGACCGTGATCGGCCGACGCTTCCACAAGAGCTACACCCTCCAGGGTGTCCGCAAGTTGCTGATCCGGCACGGCTTCTCCTGCCAGGTCCCGGCCCGACGTGCCCTGGAGCGTGACGATGAGGCCATCACCGGCTGGGTGAAGGAGACCTGGCCACAGGTGGAAGCACCGCGGCGGCGCTCGACGCCTGGATCGTCTTTGAAGACGAGTCCGGGTTCTCGATGACGCCGCCCATCGCCCGCACCTGGGCCAAACGCGGCCACACCCCCATCATCAGAGTCCGTGGCCGATCCCGTCGTCGCGTCTCCATTGCCGCCCTGACCTGCTACAAACCCGGTGAACGTTCCCGCTTGATCTACCGGCCCCGCCGGGATGACGGCCGGCGTGATGGGCGCAAGAGTTTCGCCTGGAGCGACTACCGCGATCTGCTGCAGGTCGCCCACCGCCAACTCGGCGGCCCGATCGTGCTCGTCTGGGACAATCTGAACGTGCACCTGGACGCCCGGCTCCGCAGATGGGCCGCCGACCAGGACTGGCTGACCGTGCAGCAACTGCCCTCCTACGCACCAGATCTCAATCCGGTCGAGGGCATCTGGTCGCTGCTGCGGCGCGGCTGGCTCAGCAACGTCGCCTTCACCAGCCCCGAGCACTTGGTCCAGACAGTCCGGCGTGGTCTGCGCACGATCCAGTACCGCAGCAACCTCATCGACGGATGCCTCGCCGGCACCGGCCTATCCCTCACTCCAACGACTCCACGAGTTCAAGCCCAGTA
>NZ_JBFAHN010000036.1:0-1057 GCF_040654175.1 Streptomyces sp. NPDC050738
GTCACGGGCGGGCCAGACGCTTCTGATGCTTCGGCGGCGCGCTGGTATGTGGCGTTGAGGAGCTGGGCTTCTTCGAGTTGGTCTTCGAGGATGACGATGCGGCAGGCGGCCTCGATAGGAGTGCCCTGGTCGACGAGTTCGCGGGCGCGGGCTGCGATGCGCAGCTGGTAGCGGGAGTAGCGGCGGTGGCCGCCCTCGGAGCGCAGCGGGGTGATCAGGCGGGCTTCGCCGATAGCGCGGAGGAAGCCCTGGGTGGCGCCGATCATCTCGGCGGCCCGGCCCATGGTGTACGCGGGGTAGTCGTCGTCGTCGAGACGTCCGAACGAGTCGTCTGCTGTCATTGCACCTCTCTGTGGAACGCGTGGAGGGGCCCGGGTGCCATGTGGCACCCGGGCCCCGAAGGAACTGCTACACCATCTGCCGACTCTCGTACTGCGTCGGCCCTCTGTTTCCGCAGACCCGACCTGAACGGCGTCGGGATTGCGGGGATCGCGGTTGCTTGACCGGAGACCACCTCACTATCGATGTCCTGCGGTACCCGGATTCACATGCTTCGGTCCGGGCGATCCTGATGGCGCCTGGCTCCTCCGTTCTTCCCTCTGATCTTGCGACGCGGGAACTGCGTAGTGCTGGTGGCCTCGAAGAGCACCACCTCCGGCAGCCAGCCCCGTCGCCTCTCCTGCATCTGCTCTGGCTTAGAACCCCACTGCCGAACTTCCCGATGCGCGCGCCCGCAGCCGACGCCTTCACCGAGGTGCTTCTGAACAAACACACTGCTGATACTGCGTACTGCACTTTTTCTGTACTGCGGTGGCGGCCCCTGATCACCGCGGGCCACCCGGTCCGGCCGTCAGTCCCGTCGCCGTCCCGCACCTGCTCTGGCTTCGAAACTCCACCACCGCACCGCCATACGAACTTCCTGTACTGCTGCCCGGCAGTTCATCTCTGCCGGGCCTCGCCTGATCTCGGCTACGAGAGAAACCATAACCACACCACCACCCAATGTCTACTCCGGCCGACACAGATTTCCGTGTCCCGAGAAAAGAGATGGTCGACC